>CAZKMB010000001.1:0-162985 GCA_964553965.1 uncultured Bacteroides sp.
AGGCAGTGATGGACAAGCCAATGTCATTTTATGCATTTGAAATGCTGTACTGGACTGGCATGCGTCTGGGCGAGCTTCTGGCGGTCACGATGGAAGATTTCTGCACAGAAAAATGTACGGTGCGTATCAATAAATCGTATCAGAGACTTCAGGGGCAGGATTTTATCACCACACCAAAGACACCGAAAAGCAACCGCACCATTAAGCTGCCGAGGTTTCTGATGGAAGAAATGCAGGAGTATTTTGCAATGCTGTATGACCAGAAGCCGACGGAGAGACTGTTTCCGGTGACAAAGAGTTTTCTCCATCATGAGATGGAGCGTGGCTCAAAGGCGGCAGGGGTGAAGAAGATACGAATTCATGACCTGAGGCACAGCCACATTTCGCATCTCATCGACTTAGGCTTCTCGGCTGTTGCGATTGCAGACAGGGTGGGACACGAAAGTATCGACATTACTTATCGCTACTCTCATCTGTTTCCGTCAAAGCAGGTGGCAATGGCAGACAGGCTGGATGAGGTCAATGCGGAATTTGAGGATGATATGGATGGTTCAGGTGATGAGATTAAAGTGGCTGGTGATATAGATATATTTGGCGACAGTAGTAAAACTGTTGTAGGAATTGTTGCTGATGATATGGAAGAAAGTGCTGAAATGATTGACTTGGATGCTGCAAATATTGGAAAAAACACAGTGTCAGGTGGAAACGGTAAGGTTTTAAGTATTGAGAAATACCGGGCAGTGTAAAAAATAGAAAATATCTACAGTCACGATGTGGGCATTGTGGCTGTGGATATTGCAGAGAAGAGATTAGACTGCGAAAATCTGATTAAAAATTGCATGGCTAAAAGGCTTTGTTGAAGGTTCTGTAATGATTATGAAACTGAAAATTATTAAAATGCAGTTATTTGTAGTTGCGAAGATGGAAATTCAATGGCTGCATCAAATTTAGGAAAAGGAGCGTGGCTGATATGAGCGAAAAAAGAATGGATGCAAAAAACAGATGGAGAAATGTTGTTGTGGCATTTCGTATGTCACCGGAGGAAGCAGAGGAGCTGAATGTGAAGGTGGGCTTAAGCGGATTGTCAAAGCAGGATTATATTATCCAGTCGCTGTTAAATCACGAGGTTAGGGTTGTAGGCGGCAGAAAGGTTGCGAAGAAGGTGCAGATTCATCTTGAAACAATGCTTGAGGAACTGCAGTTTTTGGAAGAGGAGCATAGAAACGAGGTTGATTTAGAGGAGCTGCTGGTTCCGCTGAAGCATATACTTACGATTCTTGGTGCAGAGGAAGATATGAAAGGTGGCAATGACGATGAATGAGCAGACAATATTTGAAAAAATGGGTGTCAGATATGAAGAAAGAGATGGCATCTTTTATCCCGTTCTTGGAGTGAGTGATGATGCCAAAATTACAGGCTTGGGTAAGTATGGAAGGATGTGGATAACTTGGCTGTTTGAGTTGGACAGGCTGCTTCACAGAAAGTATCTGTTAGAGGGAACACTGGTTGAAAAGGCTATGGAATTTCAGGAGTATGCCGGTGAGCTTGAGGATGAGATAGTAAGCAGTATGGGTGCTTCATCTGAACAGAGGGAAGATTTTCTGTTGTCAGTGGCAGCACAGAGGCAGAAATGGGAAGCGGCACAGGAAATCATTATCCGGGACGGACGAGAAGCAATTATAAAAAATAAGGAACTGCGTGAAGGCAGAATAAAGAAAAACGATGAAAAGGAGATTGGAAATTATGAGAGAACTTAGGATTGATGGAACCTTGATTCTGGCTGTGGATCATGGGTATGGAAATATAAAAACAGCCAATACAGTATTCAGCAACGGATTTGTGGTAAGGGATACGGAGCCGGTAATGAGTACGGATTACCTTTATTATGAAGGAAAATATTATGTGCTGGACCAGGGGCATAAAAATTATACGAAGGACAAGGTGGCGGATGATGATTTTTATATACTGACGGTAGCAGCGATTGCAAAGGAGCTGTATTTAAGAAATGTCAGAAGTGAGAGGATTCATCTCGCAGTTGGAGTACCGCTCAAATGGATGGATTCACAGAAGGAGTCCTTTCAGGCATATTTATTACAGAATCCCGAAATCAGATTTGTGTATAAGGGAAGAAGGTTTGAGGTGGAAATCGCTGGCTGCAGTGTCATGCCACAGTGTTATGCGGCGGTTGCGGAGAAGCTTCCGGAATTTAAGGGACTGAATATGATTGTGGATATCGGCAATGGAACGATGAATGCCATGTTTTTGCAGGATGGCAGGGCAGTGGAAAATAAAATGTGGACGGAGCTGTATGGCGTAAGACAGTGTGCCCTGAAAATTCATCAGATACTTTTAGACAGGTTTCAGGAAGATATACCGGATTCAGTGATTAACACATTTTTGATGAACCATAGTGCAGACATTGACCCGGAATACGAGCGTCTGATAGAAATTGTGGCAAAGAGATATGTTGAGGAGCTGGAAGCGAAGATACTGGATTTCGGATACAACGAGAAGACGATGAAAATGTATGTCCTGGGCGGTGGGGCAAAGCTGCTGGAGCATTTTGGAAGCTTTGACAAAAACAGAATCACCTTTGACTTTGATATCCACGCAAATGCAAAAGGTTATGAATACTTCTGCTATGTAGCTCTTAGAAGAAAGAAAAATCATCTTGCCGGATAATCGGAAAGCAGGTGGATGATGAAAAATATAGAACAGAAAATCATCAGATTCTATGCGGATAAACCGGAGCATGTGAAAGCGTTTGAGATTTTGGGTAAGGTTTCGGCAGATAAAGCTTCATCCATACAGGAGTTTGTGATTGCGGCAATCAATCGTTATGGAGATAAGAAATTGAATGAAGATACTCAGGCTGAGACGGAAGAGAATATGCAACAAACTCTTACGGGTAAAGCTGCAGAGAGGGATAAGGAATTTGAGGAAGAAGCTTTTATTGAGCGGGTTGTCGGTGCAGTGGAAGCTGTTATAGAGGAAAAACTTCCCTTGATGCTGACATCGTATATTCAGGTGGCAGTGGCAGGACAGATAGAAAAAGCACTGCAGGGAGTAAATGGTTTTGATGTAGCGACAGGAAATGTAAACGGATTGCCTGTAGCACAATTGGCAGTAACTACCACAAATGGAACTGACGAAAGTGAAAGCATGATGAATGCCGGAAGCGGAGATGAAAATGTTGTGGAAAAAGATGGAGTGGAAAGGGATGTTGTGGCAAATGACATGCTGGATTTGGACAGCTTTTTCTCATAAGAAGAAAGTGGCTGTATGATATCAACATCGGTATTTCTGATATCAAAAAGGGAAGAAAAATCCTTCGATGATATCAGAAAATGCCGGAAAGATATCAATATCATTAAATCTGCTATCACATCTGATAGCAGTAACTATATGGGTGCAGGTGCTCCTGCCAAGACGAAAAAAATGTATGCCGGTCAGGCATATATTTTTTTCGGGAAAAAGTCCGACTTTTTCCGCATCTTGCAAAACAAGTGAACACTACAAACTTCATGCTTGTACGGTAATGAGCAATGTGAAGGTTGTATTAAAACAAAATCTGTAACTATTCAGAGCCCATTCGCAAAATCGCCGCTTTGTGGCTTTCATTTTGCGAATGTATGGCTTCTCGCCATATGAATTTATGAAAACAGCCCTCTGCAAGCAAGCTTGCTCGGTCTTTTTTATAAATTTGCATGGCTCTGAATAGTTACCCAAATTTTAGAAAAGGAGTTGTTGGTCATGGGACTGATAAAAAGAAATGTGATTTTTTATGGAAACAGATTCAGGAGAGGAGAAAATGCGTATGGCAGATGGAAAGAGAAAATACCGCTCTGATTTAAAGGAGTATAAGATTTCCTTCAAGCTTTCTGAGGCGGATTACCGGAAGCTTGAGTGGGATGTGAAGCAGTCCGGTGTGGACAGAAGTAAATATCTGCGTGAGCTGGTGCGTGGTGCAGGCGGGATTGATAAGGAATTTCCGACAGACCGGGCAAGGCTCATCCGTCAGATATCGGGAATAGCGACAAATATCAATCAGATTGCACATTATGCCAACAGTCAGGGCAGCATTTATTTCAGTGAAATGGATAAGCTGTCGGCATTGCTGCAGGAGATAAAGGTGCTGTTAGGGGAGGTGCTTGAGGTATGGCGATTACGAAAATCCT
The DNA here is from genome assembly GCA_964553965.1 of uncultured Bacteroides sp. GTDB lineage: Bacteria > Bacillota > Clostridia > Lachnospirales > Lachnospiraceae > Coprococcus_C. The sequence goes on from CAZKMB010000001.1 coordinate 4,179, forward strand.
CAACATAAATGCGGCAAATGCAGGGAATCCTGCGGCACATTTAGAGCATGCAATAGGTTATATTCAGAATCCGGATAAAACAAATGAAAAGGTTTTGGTGGGCAGTATCAACTGCCTGCCGGACACCGCCTTTATGCAGATGATGGATACGAAGCAGATGTTTGAGAAATCTGGAAAAAGACAGGGCTACCACATCGTGATTTCATTTCCGAAGGGCGAGGCAACACCGGAGCAGGCAATGGAGGTGACAAGGAGATTTGCGGAGGAGCATCTTGGCGAATACGAGGTCGTGTATGCGGTTCATACGGATAAAGAGCATTGTCATGGTCACATTGTATGGAACAGTGTCAGTCTGATAACCGGGCATAAATATAATTCGCCAAAAGGCAACTGGAAGCGTGTGTTACAGCCTCTGACAAACAGACTTTGTGAGGAACTTGGTTTATCTGTTATGCCTGCTGAATATGCGAAAAATCCCAAAAACCTTTCCAGAAAAGAGTGGGAGCTTGAGCAGAAGTTAAAGGAAATGATTTTAGAGGATGCATTATTCTGTATGCGGCACGCAGGCAGTGAGGAACATTTTAAGTTTCTTATGCAGCGACTTGGCTATGAATTTGAACCAGGAAAGTATATGTCCGTAAGGGTGCCGGGGAGAAAATGGTATCATTCCCTGCAGGAGCTGGATGACAGATTTGATGAGAGGACTTTTAAATATTATCTTGATACCGGAGCGGGCAGACCGAAATTTTATGTGGGAAATCCGGAATATATCAAAAGAATCAATCTTACACCTTATCAGAGAAAATACTATGGAAAAATCTATCGTCTGCGTATGGTGGAGCAGAAGCGTTTTCAGGTGGGTTCGGCATATTATGCCAAGGAATTGCAGAGATTTCACCAGCTGCAGGAAGAATATCTGTTTATTGTGAAAAATGATATTAAAACGATAGAGGATTTGCTTCGGTATAAGGTCAAAAAGGAAATGCGGCAGGAAAATATTCAGGCAAGGCAGAAGGAACTGTATCGGCAGAATTCAGTGAAAAAGCGGGCTTGTAATACAGAGGAAGACATTCGACAGTATCAGATATGGCATATGGATGTGCAGTCGGAACTTGATTTGCTGAAACAGGAAAAACGGGAAATTAAGCAAAATCTGAAGCTTGTGGATGAGTGCCTGAGAGAGAAGCTGTATACAGTTGGGAATGATATTGCGGATATGGAAGAACAGATAAGCAATACAGTGGAAATGCCGGAGTATTCCTGTGAAAAGGACGAAAGAGTGTGGGAGGATAGCAGTAAAGATGCTACTGTATCATATAATTCGTTGGAAGAATTGTATGAGGATAAGCCATATGAAGAAAATCTGTATGATATGGAAGAAAAGACAGACAGTACAGATTTTTATGAAAATGCAGGCAAAGAAAGTAATTCCGTTTTATGTGTAGATAAAAGTGATATTAGTGATGTCGTGAAAGGTAAGTACGAAGATATTTATGGGGAACTGGTATCAGATGCTGTTATGACAGAGCCAGTGGTTGATGTGACTGAAATGGAAGCAGAGCCGATGAGGGTGGCAATGGAAGAAGTTGTTACAGGTAAGGTGGTGATGGGAAATGTAGTAACGGAAGACACAGTAACGGGAGACGCTGCGACAGACAACAATATCACACAAAATAAACTGACCTATGAAATGTACTGTCAGATGACACCGGAAGAAAAAGCAAAGGCGACTGGATTTGTCGGTATGCGTAGCTTTGATACAGTAGTGAATGTGGTACAGGTAATGTTTTATGAAATGGGACACAAAGCTGGTATTGATGAGATTATGGAAGAGGCAAAGGTTTTATATGAGGGAATGGAGAAATATGTAACCGGATTGCGTGTAGTTGAAATCTTAAAGGCTATGGTGAAGTTGGAGGTTTCATACAGTAGTCTTACAGATAAAGAAAAAGCAGTGCTGTTTCAATTTCAAGTGGAGGATAGTAATTATAATTTGAAACTGTATTCTGCTGTGATGAAGGCTGTTGGAGTCCAGCAGTCAATGGATGAGATGTATGAGGATTATCAGAGGATTTATGATAAGACTGTGGAAATGCAGATGGAGAAGGAGACTGACAGGAAGAATGAGGAAAGGGGCAGAGGACGATAGTCCAATGCTCCTTGCTATAGTGCTATGTAATCTTTTGAAAATTAGACAAAGTTCACTAAAATGTAACCATTTTATTGTAGAGAAATTTTGCAAAATATGATAGAATTATTTTGGGTTTTTTTATTCATTTGAATACAATGAAATAAGAAATATGGAAGGATATTTTTGAAATGACGATTATAGAATTATTAGATAAGCACAAGATAGAATATACTAAGATTAAAGCAGAAAAGAGTATAAATATATTTAAGGTTGGAAATACAAATGTTTTGTTTTGGATTAATGATGGTAATACATTCAAAATGAAGCGAGTATGGTATGATACTTTAGAAAAAGATTGCGAAGATTATGTGCTTTTCCTATATGATAAAAGAAACAAAAGGTATTACTATGTTAAATTTGCGAATAAAAATAATTGGCTAAGTGGAAGTTTTAGAAATTGTGATAAGCCAGAGTTGTTTTTGGGAAAGCAAGTGTTAAATAATTCAAGCACATTAGAGTTAATCGTAAAAGATTTAGAAAAGTGTAACCAAAAAGCAGAGTGAGTACTGAATATTGGACAGTTATTTGTGTTAATATGAAATAAGATACAAATGGAAATATATTTGAAGGTGGAATTACTATGAATGAAATCGCTGAATTTAGGATATTAGACTTGTTTTGTGGTGCAGGCGGTTTTTCCTATGGAATGCATAGAAACAAACATTTTAAGACTGTGGTAGCATTGGATTTTAATGAAAAAGCAGCAGATACATTTAAAAAAAATATGCCGGAAACAATCGTTGTTACTGGTGATATCACAGATGAAGAAATAAAAAATGATATTATTAGTAAATCAAAGACAGAAAAGGTTAATATGATAATAGGTGGACCACCATGTCAGGGGTTTTCAATGAAAGGGAAAAAATTGGGTCTGGATGACCCAAGAAATTACCTGTTTAAAGAATATTTGCATATAGTTGAAGAAGTGCAGCCAGAAGTGTTTGTTATTGAAAATGTAAAAAGTCTTTTATCAACGGCAGGAGGATGGTTTAAAGATGAGATTTTAAATTATATTGAAAAGTTAGGATATAAAGTGTCCTATGGGATTTTAAATGCTAAAAGATTTGGTGTTCCGCAAGGAAGGGAAAGAGCAATTTTTATATGTTCTAAAAGTAAAAAAATCCCTTTGCCTCTTGGAACAGATGAGGTTATTACAGTAAGAGAGGCTATTTCTGATTTAGCATACCTTGAATCGGCAGAAGGCGATTTTGAATTAGACTATATAACAGAGGCTCAAACAGATTATCAACGTATGATGAGGAGAAATAGTAAAAAATTATATAATCATAAGGCATCAGCGCATTCGGATGTTGCATTAAAAAAACTTGCTATGATTCCGCCTGAAAAGGGAAAGGAATATTTGCCAGAAGAAATGAGAGGAAAACAGAAGTTTAATACAACCTGGGGACGATTAGTATGGGATGCAGTTTCACCGACAATAGATACAAGGTTTGATACACCATCGAATGGTACTAATTCTCACCCGGAATTGAATCGGGCAATAACACCAAGAGAAGCGGCAAGGATACAGAGTTTTGATGATAACTTTGTATTTTATGGAAGTAAATTTTACATTAGGAGTCAGATTGGAAATGCTGTACCACCATTGATGGCAGAGGCAATAGCAAATGAAATATGGGAGAATTATTATGAAGAAGAGTAATATGTTTTCAGAAAATAGTTTATCATATGAAAATTCTTTGGATGAAGAATACAAAAAGAATAACGGAATTTTTTATACAGATGTGGAGTTGGCAAATGCAATTATAGATTTTCTTGATATTCCAAAGACTGCTTCAATTATTGATCCGAGTTGCGGGACAGGAAGCTTTCTCCACTGCTTGAAGCAAAAAGATTATACAGATATTACAGGCTGTGATTTCGATTTAAAGACAGTTAAGAAATGTAAGGAATTAACAAGACTTGAGAGTATTTTTTGTATGGATACATTAGGTAAAAGTGGTCAGGAAGTCCTTAAAAAAGTTAAGAAAACAAAGTTTGATTATGTGATTGGTAATCCTCCATATGCACCATTGGGTAAAGATGTAGATATTGCAACGACACCGGAATTTATGAAAATTGTAAGGGATTCTGGAAGTAATTTGTTTGTTGCTGCAATATATCGTTCGTTTGAGATTGTAAAGGAAGAAGGATATGTTTCTTTTATAATACCTAAAAATTTGTTACATATATCTTCATATAAGATGTTGCGACAAACATTGCTTAAGGAAAAAAGATTAGTTTCAGTAATTGAATTAGGAATTCATTTTAAAACTGTTCGAGGGGAACAGATTGTCTTGACATTTCAGAACAGTTACAAAGAGGATAATAAAATTCGATTTTATCAGTATAACAAGGGTAAAATTGAATTTATGTCAGAGGTGGCACAGGATTACTATACCAATGAGATAATTGTTTTTACGGATAATAATGAAGTACCTATTTATGATAAGCTGAAGGGGTCATATGGACAGTTGGCAGAGGTTTGTGCGGAAAATATCAGAAGAGGACGAGATAAGTCAAAAGATGCAATTCGTGGAAAGCAGATTCGCAAATTTGGATTTAAGGATTTAGAAGTTCCGGAAGAGGGGAATCAAATATTTATTCAGAATATATTTAGTGCAGAAGCAGGGATTACAGCAAGCTTTGGTGGTAATTTAAAACCTTCAGAAACTGTAACGACAGTGAAACTTGAAAATACAAAGATGTGTAAATATATACTTGGATTGTTGCATTCAAGGGTATGCAATTATTTCCTTATTCGTTTCGGATTCAATAATTCACGCTTGACGATTCATACCGATGCTAAATATTTGAATGACATTCCTATTGTTGTTGATGATGAAGCATTTGAAAAAGTTGTTGACATTGTTAACAGAATGGAAGAAGTAGAGTATATGGATGCAGAATGGTTCAAACTGAATGAAGAATTAAATGATATTGTATACGAAATATATCAGCTGACGGTAAATGACAAAGACCATATTGAGAAGGAAATGCGAAAAATTAGTGCGAAAAAATGGTATGGTGAAGAATATTGTTATGCATAGTTGATGCTTAGATAAAGAAATGAGGTGGTTCTGTTGAGTAAAATTGAATGGAAGTCGGATGAAGATAAGTTTGAAGCGATAGGATATTTGGCAAAGCCAGGCGTTATAGATATGATTGAAGCAACTGTTCCGGCGGATAGATTAGAAAAGTTTAAAGAAGAATATCGGGATAAATATTCAATGGAATTTCCTTATGTTACCAAGGCAAAAAGTAAGTTTGGTTATCAATTTCGCATTTATTTAAATGACACAGAAGGTTGTCCGGATTTCTTGTTGGAACAGTTGGATGAAAAATATAGGAATCGTATTAATGATACAAGCTTCATTGCGGAATTGGTTAAGGAGTACGGTTTTAGGTTTACAAAGGAACTACAGGATGAAACCCATATACGTCACTTAGTTAGAGCAAAGGGTGATAATTATATTAGAAGTTTTGAGAAGGGGTTCAGTGTGTATTCGGATTTTCTCAATCATCTTGCAGAGAAAATGAAAGAAGATAATCTTCCGAATCCTGATTTAGTACAGCCAAAGACAAGCATAAAATCAAAAGTAAGAAAAACTAAGCATAGTGGAGAAGAAAAAAGTAGTTTTACAAGAGAGCAGCTTTTTAATTTAGGCTGGCTTGGAGAAAACTACATATATAAAATGCTTATTGCAAAAGATGAGGATTTGCTTAAAACACTTGGTATTGCAGCAGAACAATATACGGTAGAGTGGTTTAATAAAGGTGTCCGTATAGGGGAAGAATGGGTAGATAAATCAGTTGGACAAGGCTGTGACATAGTTGTATTCTTACCTGACAGAGAATTATATATTGAGGTGAAATCCAGCAAAAGAAAGAATGGATTGTTTGTAATGACCTCAAATGAAATGAAAAAAATGAGGGATGAAGCAGAAAATTATTATTTGATAAAAATAGATTATCTTGAAAAATTACTTGGAAATGAAAGTCCAGAAGCTATGGTGTTTGTTTCACCATATGATACTTTTTTTAAACCGGAAAAGATGAAAGAAGCTACATTTAAGATAGAAGGTGACGTGAATGAATAATGAAATGGCATATTTATTGGGAATGATAACAGGCAACGGGGAAGTGCAGAGAGGACCGTCTGAAACAACAGTTGCTATCGAGATACCGCATAAAAAATTGGAAACGGAATTTCAGAGAGATGTGGGTATCTATGTAAAGGCAAGTGTTACAGATATAAGAGAAGTGTTGGAACCATTACTTGGGACAAGTCTTACATTTAGTCAAAGTGCAAATGTATCTTATGTTTCGTTCAGAAAGCCAAATGAAGATTACCTTATGCGTGAGATTATGAGATATATTGGTGCTGCTACATCACATGATAATGTCAGGATTTCTTCAGAAGTGTTTGGATTTACACTTGATGAGAGAAAACAGTTCATAAAGGGTTTTGCGGATGTAACAGGCTATATTAGGAGAAGTAATTATTTCTTCAATAAAGAGGCACATAGAGTATATTTTGAAATACCGCAGAATTGGGGATTGGTATCAGATTTTTGTAATTTGTTGAAGAGTGTTGATATTCCAGTTCAGAATATTGATTGGGGACATCCTAATATGAGAGATGGAAACTTGAAAAAGTATAATGAAGGAAAACCGGATTTTTGGAAGAAAGAGCATCAGGTAAAGGTTTGGGCGGTGGAGTATCAGCCTATAGGATTTGCAGTATTACATAAAAAAGAAGCCTTAGATCATTTTGCAAATGAACATATGATATTTATTGAAAGTCAAGGGAAAAGAACAAGTGATGTGACTCATAGATATTACTGGGAATTAACAGGTAAGAAGAAAAACAAGCCTATTCACCCAGGGGAAAATGACGATTTTATCCCAGAAGAAATTCGTGGAAAACATTATGATTCATGGAAAGAAATTGCAGAAGATTTAGGATATAAAGAGGATTGAAATGTTAGAGGAAGAATTGTATGAGCCAATGAGAAAATGGCTGGAGCAGTACTTAACAGACAAATACAAAGGATATCAAATTATAGTGGCAGACACTCACAGTGAGCGTTTGGATAGAGCATTGGCGAAGTATGATATAGTCAATGAAATGGCAAATGGTGTGGATATACAGATTGATGTGCTCGGAATTGCAAGAAAGCAAGAAAAAGCAAAGTTATTCTTTATCGAAGCCAAGAAAACGAAATTAACATTGCGTGATCTAGGACAACTATGGGCATATTGCAAACTTGTAGATCCTGAGGAAGCATTTCTCTTGACATCAGCAGATTTGGGTAGTTTGCGTAAATTGATAGTGTCATTTAAGCGAGAAGATTTACTGGATTTTGGAGATGGTAAGAAAATCAAGAAAATGCGTGTTGGTAAATGGGATATGACAAAGAATATACCAGATTGGAGTTCGGTTGTGCCGAAGATGTAAAGTTCCAGTTTTAGTGAACAGAGATTATCAATTGTTGCTACTGAAAAGTATTTTAAGAAGATTGGAGAATGGAAAAAAATGAAATGCGAATCAACGGATTTAGAAATAGAAACAATTGTAAACAGAATAGCAAATAAGGATATAGATTTACAGCCTGATTTTCAAAGGGGAGAAATTTGGACACTTCAAAAAAAGCAGAAGTTGATTGATTCTATTTTGAGAGGCTGGAAAATTCCGCCAATACACGTTATACATAATAAGGAGTCCGTTGATGAAGTATTAGATGGACAGCAGAGATTAGCAGCGATACGTGATTTTTATAACAATGAAATTTGCATTGATGGAACTATTCTTCCGCAAGATGAAGAGATTATAGAATTAGATGGAAAATATTACAAGGATCTTTCATTAAAATGGCAAAGGCAGTTTAGACAATATAGTATTGTAATTATTAGACTGACAGAATATAAAGCGCAGGAACCGGCAGAATTATTCTATCGCTTAAATCAACCAACATCTTTAACCTCTGCAGAGCAGAGAAATGCGTATGTGGGTGTCACTAGAGATCAAGTGCGGCAGTTGGCGAATAGATTTGTGGAATTAGGTGCAAAAAAAGAAACGATAGGGTTTTCAAATTCGAGACTTGCTTATGATGAAATAATATCTAAATTTTGTTTTGCAATTGAAGTGGGAACACTTAAGAAAAAAATTACTTCTAATGATATATCAGTTAAGTATAGGCAGGCGTCTCCGTTTTCAGACGAGTGTATAGAAATTGCAGATGAGACTATAACAAAATTTATGAAATGTGTTATAGGGTGGAATGATTTTAAGTTTTCATTTAATAAAGCGACAACATTTAGTTGGTTTGTATATATTCGTGAGAATTTAGAATTAGAAATCTCAGATATACAGCAAACGATGGGGACTTTAGAGTTTTGTAGAGCTTATATTAAAGGAAAATACAAAAAGGTTGAAAATAAATATGAAAAAAAATTTGCTGAAATGCAGAAAAAAATTCCATTCTTTGAGATTATGTTGAATACTTTTAATCAGCGTGCTAGTATGGGAAGTACTGATGCACTTTCGATTATATATAGAGATATTATTATTACACTATTTCGAGATATGCTTTTGGGACAGGATACTGAAGTTTTGAGATACGCAGTTGATATATTTGGCGAATATGAGAATTTCAATTATACACTTGAGAAGGTAGCTGAATTATATAATTGGGGGGAAAGATTTTAATGAGAAAAGCAAAAGAGACAGATTATTGGGAAAAAGTGTATAGAAGGAAGTATACCAATAGCTTAATGGAGATACAACTTAATGGATATAACGAATTACAGACAATGTCTTTTTCTAAGGGTATTACAGCGATATGTGGTCTTAATGGAGCAGGTAAAAGCACCATAATTTCAGCAATAAAATCTATAATAGGTGTCCAGCTAAGCGATAGCGATTTACATAAATTAACTTCAGCTAACATAAATGGAAGATTTGAATATAATAATAAGCAATTAATGTGTTCAAATATTGTAGGTGAGCAGTTTAGTGATAAAGGTGGTGATTTAGAATATATAAAATATTTGGATTGTGATGAAAATACCAAAATACAAGAATTTAATATAAAACAGGCAAATTTCGAAGATTTGTTAGAACAAAATGAGGATTATGAACTATCACAAGAAGAAGTTGAAGAAATCAGTTATTTGACAGGAAAGAAATATGAAAAATGTAAAATATGGGAATTTGAAGATATTGAGGGATTGGGAACAGTACCATATTTTGAGGTGGAAATAGATCAAATTGAGTATGATTCCCGTAGTATGGGAAAAGGTGAGCATTTCCTTTTTTATTTGTTTTGGTGCATAAATAAATGTAATTCGGATACAATTGTAATTATTGAAGAACCTGAAACATATATAAGTATAAGTTCTCAAATGCATTTTTCAAATTATTTGGGAAAAAAGATAGCAGAAAAAGGATTGCAGATTATTTTGACCACGCATTCACCGTATCTGTTAGAGCATATAAGGAATGAAAATATAAGGATAATTAGTAGGATTGGGAATATGGCTACGATTATTAAACCGAGTGATAGTATGATGGCAGAGGATATATTAGGTATCAAACAGAATAATATGGGTGTTCTGTTTGTGGAAGACAGAGTTGCGTGTGATTTTTTATCAATCATTTTAGAGGATAAGGCACCCTATGTTTTAAAAAAGTATACAATTGATGTGGCGAATGGTGGAGAAAATGCTATAAGTCAACGGTTAGAGTTTCCTACCAGTGACAAAATGAAATATAATATTATCGGTGTATATGATGGCGATATGAGAGAACGTCTGAATACGAAAAAATTAAATTGGAATTGGTTATTTTTACCGGGTAATAAGCCTTTGGAAGAATTGTATAGGGATTATTTGCATAGCGAGATAAATGTAGATAAGTTTTGTAACATAATGGGAAGGGATAAAGGACAAATTATTACTATGTTGGCAACAATTGATGGTTATGATTATCATGATTGGTTTGAAGAATTAAGAAAATATTTAGTTGTCGATGGTAAAACATTAGTTAGGAATTTTTATATAATAATGACAGAAATGAATGATGAAGTTGAAATGTTTATTAAAGAACTGAAGGATTGTATCAAATAGGTATAAACTAAATTTGTATTTAGCTGGTGAAACTTCCCCTTGCCAAACGCTTGTCTACCATTTATAATTTCTATGTGGACTTGCAAACCATCAGACGATTATTCTCTGAATAATGCAAATAACCTGCAAGCCACCGGAACTACATACAATGATGAAAAATATCTTTGGTACTGGATTGGTACTAAAAAAGTGTGAAACTAGAAATAATGGGTGAAAAAATCATTGTTTTCTGAATTGTAGAGTATAGGAAAAGATTAAAAATCAAATGAAGTCACATCAAACCTTGCGAGTTTGAATAATTTTAATTTAACACAGAGTATTTTAAATGGCAGGTAGTCTTCGGATTACCTGCCATGATTTATATTTGCTAAGTAAGATATAGTTTTGAAGGAAAAGGGAATTTCGGAATTAACTTTACGATATTTTTTATTATTGACAAGAACAAAAGTTCGGGGTGCGAGGGGCGTTTATTGGACACATAAATGCTGTATAATTGTTACAAATATATCATTTAACGTATCATAAAAAAAGCAAAGATTATGGGAAAGCATTTTGTAATTGTTGTCAGTGAAATCAAGAAAGATGGCACAAATGTACGTGAATAAAGAAATGGCTCACCAAATAAATGATGAGCCGAATCCCATAAATACAATACATATTTCAATCCACATGCGAACATGACTTGTTTATTATACAATAAAATGAAAAAATAATAAACAAAAACTTGACAAGAATAAAGAATGGTTTTAATATATACATTACATGAAAGCAAATTAAAAACAGATGGATCAAAATGTCAAGGGATAAGAAACTGTCATTTATATAGCTGGGACGTAATTGTGTGGTTTTAGGTGACATGATTTTAGCTTGAGTGTAGTATAATGTTAAAACTTGGCTTTTATGAAAATTTTTTTTAGAATTATATTGAAGGGGGAAGAAAGTGGATTTTTTGGCACACATAACAAATATTGACGGCAATCGAATAGAGCAAACCTGTATAGAGCATCTTAGGAATGTAGCCCGATATGCGGCAGAGGAATTAGAGAGTGTTAATCTTGGTAATTTTGCATATGTTGTGGGAATTTTACATGACATGGGTAAGATGAAGAAAGAATATTTGGAATATCTGGAACGTTCATATCAAGGTGAAAAGACAGTGAGAGGTTCTGTAAACCACTCTTCAATGGGAGCCTGCTGGATTTTGGAAAAATATGGATTGACGGGGGAAATGGATTATACAAAAGAAGATTTCCCAAAATCTTTTTTTAACGTGTTGTTGTCAGAATTGATGGCATATGTAATTGCCAGTCACCATGGAGTTACTGATTGCTTGACAAAGGATGCTGATTCGCTTTACGGAAGACGGGTTCGTGCGAAGGAAGAAATATTTTATGATGAGTCTGTGAAAAATTATTTTTCTGAGGTAATTAATGAGCGTGAATTGGAAAATTTGTTAGTGAAGGCCGGAGAAGAACTGGAGTGCAAGGTAACCAGCATTAAGAAAAATTGTAATTTTCAGTTAGGACTGCTTTCACGCTTGGTGTTGTCGGCACTGGTAGATGCTGATCGCATTGATACGATGGAGTTTATGACACAAAGAAAAAGAAAAGACATATATGAGTCATTTGCTGACGAAGAAAGATGCAGGTTTTGGAAGGAACAGAAGGAGTATTTCGAAGAAAAATTAAGTCGGATGGAGTCTGAGTCAAAGACTACTGCAATTAATAAAGTGAGAAGTAACATATCTGAGCAGTGTAAAAATAAAGCGCTTGAGGGCGATGGAATATATAGATTAGACGTTCCGACAGGTGGAGGTAAAACGCTTGCTGTACTGAGATATTCATTAACTCATGCTCATAAATATAATAAAAAGCGAATTATATTTGTTGTTCCGTTATTGACGGTACTTGAACAGAATAGTCAAGTGATAAGGCGCTATATAAAGGATGATAATATAATATTGGAGCATCACTCTAATGTTATTCAAGATAGTATCGATGAAGAAGAATTGGAGATGAATGATCTTCTAACAAGTAATTGGCATTCACCAATCATTATAACAACGATGGTGCAATTTTTGGACACCCTATTTTCGGCAAGGATGTCTGCAGTTCGTAGGATGCAGGCATTGTGTGACAGCATTATTTTAATAGACGAGGTACAATCCGTTCCGACTAAAATGTTAAATATGTTAAATGTTGCTATGAATTTTTTGCATAGAGTGTGCAGATGCTGTATAGTTTTGTCATCGGCCACACAGCCGGCCTATAGTTCTTTAAAAAGACCTTTAGAATATTCTGATAATGCAGGTATGGTATCATTGACATTAGATGAACAAAAAGAATTCAAACGCACACGAATTGTGAATAAGGTAACGAGCCATGGTATGGATTTGCCTGAATTGGCAGATTTTACCATGGAGTGCATAAAGGAAAAAACATCCGTTTTAGTTATTTGTAATACAAAAAAAGTAGCACTTAGACTGATACAGCATTTAAGTGTTTTTATAGATAATGAAAATTGTATGCTTTATCATTTGTCGTCATCAATGTGTCAGGAGCATAGGTTGGATATAATGAGCAGGATGACTGAGTCCTTGGAAAATAAAGCGGGGAGGAAAACAGTTTGCGTGGCTACTCAGGTGATAGAAGCAGGAGTTGATGTCAGCTTCGAATGTGTTATCAGAGCTTTGGCGGGGATTGATAATGTTGCTCAGGCAGCAGGAAGATGTAATAGAGGTAATGAGTACGAATGTTTGTGCGATGTATTTCTTGTGAATCTGAACCAGGAAGAAGAATCATTGAGGTTCCTTACTGATATTAAGGAGGCGCAGAAAGCAACTCTGAGCTTGCTGGAGCTTTATAAAAGAGAACCTGAAGCGCTTGATGATGATTTGTTAAGCCTAAAAAGTGTAAACGGATTTTATCAAAGGCTATATAAAAATCAGGAAAGTAACAGACATGATTATTATGTAAAAGAAATTCAAGATACTTTATATAATTTATTAGCAGAGAATTCTCGCAGAAGAGAATATAATTTCAATGAAAATCATAAATGGCATAATTATGTTATGAATCAGTCTTTCAAGGAGGCGGGCACCTATTTTAGTGTATTTGATGAATACACGATAGATGTAATAGTTCCGTACAATTCGGAGGCAAAGAGGCTTATTGCTGATTTGAACTCTGAAAGAGCGAGGGTTGATATAGAGTTCACGGAAAGTGTTATACAGACAGCAAAAAAGTATACGATACACATATTTGAATATCAAAGAAAAAAATTAGAAGAAATGGGGATGCTGCACTCATATGGTTGGGGAAAAATATATTCGTTGGATGAGCAATGCTATAATTCCCAATGGGGATTAGATATAGAGGGAGAGACGATTTTGTGATAAGGAGGTTGATTATGTGGAACACAAGAATATAGTTGAATTTGAGGTGGTTGGCGATTGGGGATTATTTTCTGATCCGGTAACAAGAGTGGGAGGAGAAAAGCTTACATATCAGGTTCCAACTTATGAAGCAATGAAGGGAGTATTGCAAAGTGTATATTGGAAGCCAACCTTGGTATGGATTATTGATGAAATTCGAGTAATGAATCAGATTCAAATGGAGGTTAAGGGGATACGACCGATAAAATATCATTCGAATAAAAATGATTTGTCTTATTACACATATTTGAAAGAGTGTCGTTATCAGGTTCGTGCGCATTTTGAGTGGAATGAAAATAGACCGGATTTGGAGAAAGACAGAAATGAGAATAAGCATCATAATATAGCAAAGAGGATGATAGAAAGGGGAGGACGAAGGGATATATATTTAGGAACCAGAGAATGTCAGGCATATGTAGAACCTTGTGTGTATGGCGAGGGGAAAGGTTTTTATGACGATATGGAAATGTTGGATTTTGGAACCATGTATCATGGCATAACATATGCAGACGAGGCATATTCTGATGAAACAAAAGGGAAATTAACTGTGAGATTGTGGCATTGTAAGATGGAAAAAGGAATTATAAGGTTTGACAGACCTGAGCAGTGCGTACAAAGGGTTGTCAGAGATATGCAAATGAAGCATTTTGGCGAAGAATATCATAACTTTACAGGTATAGGTGAGTTTAAGGAGGTGGAGTGATATGGGCTGGATGCAGAAGTGCTACAATACCTACGAAAATAATGTGGCTGTTGTAGGAAAAACTGGCGAGCAAGAAACGTTATGCATGATTGCGCATATGAATGCGACTGCACAGCTTGAGATTACCTTAAATCAGGATGGCGAATTTATTAATGCAGAAGTATTGGAAAAGGAAGATGGCAGAACTTTGATACCGGTCACAGAGAGCTCTGCCGGAAGAGCCAGCGGAATAGCACCACATGCTCTATGCGATACTTTATCGTATATTGCCGGAGATTATAGTGAATATTTGAAGGATGAAAAAGAAAAAACACGTTCTGCCCAAAAGTTTGAGGCTTATAAAAAAGCTTTAAAGCTATGGTGTGAATCTGATTTTTCTTGTAGCAAAATTCGGTCAGTTTATGACTATATTGAGAAGACCTGCATGATTAAAGACTTAATTCAACATAAGATAATCATGATAGAAGATGGTGTTTTTTCTTCTAAGAAGATATCAGGACAAACATATGAAAAGGTGTTGGTCAGGTTTAGAGTTTTAGGTGAGTTTGGACAGATCGAGGAGGTATGGAGAGATAGGGAGGTGATCGATAACTATATTAAGTACGCTTTAAGTACATTGTCAGGAAAACGTGATATTTGTTATATCAGCTCTAAGGAAGGAGTAATAGCTACAAATCATCCCAAAGGGATAGTGGCTGCAAATTATGGAGCAAAATTAATATCTGCAAATGACAATATAGGATATACATACAGAGGTCGATTTTTAAGTCCGGAGGAGGCATGTGCGGTTAGCTATGAGGTTTCTCAAAAGGCACATAGTGCATTGCACTGGGTTGTAGCAAATCAGGGGGTAACTATAGGAAATACTGATAAGAGAACCTTTGTGTGCTGGAATCCGGAGGGAAAAAAAGTGATAAACCTTTTCCAACAACGATATTTTCAAGATGAGGAGGCTGAGGATGAAGTTCCTCACACGGGCTTGGAGTATAAGGAAAAATTAACAAAAACCTTAATGAGCTACAGGCAGGAGCTTGGTGAGCGAAAAGATATCGTTGTTATGGCGATGGATGCTGCGACGACCGGAAGATTGTCAATTACTTATTACAATGAGCTGTTAGGTTCGGATTTTTATGGCAGAATAGAAGAGTGGTATCAGTCATTTGTGTGGTATTTTTCTCGATATGTCAACGGTAAGAGAGACTTGGAAGTTAGAACACCAAGTATGAAAGAAATTGTTCAATATGCATATGGAACAGCGGATGGTACCGGTGGGATGCAGTTGAACGATAAGTTATATAAGGAGCAGGTACAAAGGCTTTTGAGGTGTATGCTTGACAAGCAACCATTGCCGTATGATATCGTGCGTGCATTGGTCGAAAAAGCTTCATCACCGCAGGTATATTCAAATAAGTCAAAAGAAGTATATGAGAGTATTCTTTCCACTGCATGTGCAGCTATAAAGAAACGTAAAAGTGATAATGAGCGTGCTCGAATAGACAGAAACGTTCAAGAAAGTGAGGATAAAATAATGACATTAGATGAAAATAATACAAATCGAAGTTATTTGTTTGGCCGTTTGCTTGCAGTTGCGGAAATGGTTGAGCGTATAACGTATTATGATGAGAAAAGGGAACCAAATGCTAAGAGATATCAAACGGTGTTTGTGCATCATCCATTGACTACATGGAAGATATTGGAGGATGCTTTGGTGCCTTACTATAGCAAGATTTATAGTCCTAAAAAAAGAGAAGAATATAGGAACTTGATACAGGAGATTGTAAGAAAGATAGAGAATAGCGATGAGGCTAAGCTGAATAATCCATTAGATGAAAATTACTTGCTGGGATACTATCTGCAACGAGCTGAATTGAATAGTGAAAAAACAATAATAAATGAAGAGAAGTAATGGAGGAAATTAGATATGGGGATTTTACAGAATAAGATTGATTTTATGTTATTAATTACGGCAAAACAGGCAAATCCAAATGGTGATCCATTGAATGGTAATAGACCAAGGACTACATATGAAGGATATGGTGAAATATCAGATGTATGTATAAAGCGAAAAATACGAAATCGTTTGCAGGATATGGGAGAAACAATTTTTGTGCAATCACAGGACCGAAGCGATGATGGATGTAAAAGCTTGAGTGATAGGGCTACAAGCAATATTAAAGATTACACTTCAAATGAGGATTATGCCAGACTGGCATGTGAAAAATGGATAGATGTAAGAACATTTGGTCAGGTATTTGCTTTCAAATCAAAGTCTAAGGATAAGGATGGGGTTTCGGTTGGTGTTAGAGGACCGGTATCTATTCATCAGGCAATTAGTGTATCAACTGTAGATATCGAAAGTCTGCAAATTACTAAAAGTGTAAATGGAGAAGAGGGGGACAAAAAGGGCTCTGATACTATGGGAATGAAGCATATGGTCGATTTTGGCTTATATGTTGTAAAAGGCTCTATTAACGTCCAACTTGCGGAAAAGACAGGTTACACGGAAGAGGATGCAGAGAAATTGAAGGAAAGCTTGAGAACCTTATTTATAAATGATAGTTCATCAGCGAGACCGGACGGAAGCATGGAGGTTAAAAAACTGTTCTGGTGGAAGCATAATAATAAAATAGGACAGTATTCTGCTGCAAAGGTGCATAATTCTATAAAAATAAGAAAGAAAAGTTTGGATGCTGTACCGAGGAACATAGAGGACTATGAGATTGTTATAAATAATTTGGAAGGATTGGAGCCGGAGGTTATTGAAGGAATATAATGAAGAAGATTATTTGATGCTTTCTGGTATTCAACATTTTGCATTTTGTAGACGGCAATGGGCATTAATACATATAGAACAACAGTGGCAGGATAATTATCGAACAACCGCAGGGGATCTTTTTCATAAACGGTCGCATGACGATGCTTTAGTGGAAAAAAGAGGAAATATTATAACGTTTAGAGGCTTGAGGATAGCATCGGCTATGTTGGGTGTATCAGGACATTGCGACGTAGTGGAATTTCAAAGGGATAATGCAGGAATATCTTTGAAGGGGTATGATGGAACTTGGAAAGTATATCCTATAGAGTATAAGCGCGGGAAGCATAAAGACGGTGATGAAGATAAACTTCAATTATGTGCGCAAGCGATATGCCTCGAGGAGATGTTGGGAACGCAAATAGATAAAGGGGCGATTTATTATGGTGAAAGTCGAAGACGTGAAGAAATCTTTTTTTTAGAAACGTTAAGGAAAAAGGTTTACGAAGTTACTGAGGAGATGCATCAATTATTCCTCAGGGGGCATACACCTAAGAGTAAAAGAAATAAGAAATGCGCGGGTTGTTCGTTGAAAAACCTATGTCTGCCTAAGGTGCAGGAGGTAGATAAAGTAGAGGTATATTTACAAGAACGGATGAGGGAGAGATTGAGTTGAGAAGGCTTCTTAATACGTTATATATAATATCGGAAGACAATTATCTTTCGTTAGATGGGGAAAATGTAGTTGTTCAAAATGAGAAAAAGAGACTGGCACGATACCCGTTGCATACATTGGAAAATATAGTGTGTTTTACGTACAAGGGAGCCTCGCCAGCGTTAATGGGAGCTTGCTGTGAACGTGGAGTTGGACTAAGCTTTTTTTCTCCGCAAGGAAGATTTCTTTCGAGAGTTACAGGAAAAGAATATGGAAATGTATTATTGAGGAAAGAGCAATACCGAATTTCGGATTCGGAGCAGAGAAGCTGTGAATATGCCAGAAATATGATATTGGGTAAGGTGTATAATTCGCGATGGAACTTGGAGCGTACACTGCGTGATCATGCTTTGAGAGTAGAAGTGGATAGAATTAGCACTGTATCTCAAGAATTAAAAAAAGGTCTTTTAGAGGTTAGAAACAGTGAAACATTGGAACATCTTCGGGGGATAGAGGGAGAATTGGCTTCCAGATATTTTTCAGTGTATGATGGTTTGATAATTAATCAAAAAGATGACTTCTATTTTAAACGACGAAACCGTAGACCGCCTACAGATAATGTAAATGCATTATTGTCTTTTTCTTATACGATATTGACAAATGAGGTTGCAAATGCTTTATATAGTGTTGGATTAGATCCTTATGTGGGCTTTATGCATAGAGAACGTCCGGGTAGAATGTCACTTGCTTTGGATATGATGGAGGAATTTCGTGCTATTTTGTCAGATAGGTTTGTATTAACCTTGATAAACAAACAGATTGTTCAAGAGGGGCATTTTCAAAAGCAAGGTGACGAAGCTGTTTTGCTCACAGATATAGGTAGAAGACAGTTTTTCAATGCGTGGCAACAAAGAAAAAAGGAACAAATTACACATCCGTTTGTGAAGGAAAAGGTAGAGTGGGGATTGGTTCCTTATATTCAAGCATTGCTGTTGGCACGTACTATTAGAGGAGATTTACAGCAGTATCCGCCTTTTTTATGGAAGTAGGTGATAAATATTCTTTTGTTAGTAACATATGATGTTTCAACGGAAAATGTGAAGGGGAAAGCTCGATTGAGAAAGGTAGCAAAGATATGCACGGATTATGGACAACGCGTACAAGACTCGGTTTTTGAATGTTTGATCGATTCGTCACAATTTTTAGTTATGAAAGACAAGCTATTGGAAGTAATTGATTTGCAAGAAGATAGCATTCGCTTCTATAATTTGGGAAATCAATATCAAAGTCGAATTGAACATTTTGGGGTGAAGGTAGCCTATGACCCAGGGGGCGTATTGATGTTATGATATGTAAGTGCGACAGATTAGAGGTCATAAAAGTATAGGGTGTTTCGCACCTTTTGTATAGGGATAAAAATATAGAAAGTTTATTTGAAAAATATCATAATTCATATACAGTTATGAATTATGTGCAATTTTTTACAATCATTTTGTTTCAGTATTGTGAAATTTTGCTGTCTCTCCCCGCACGGGGAGAGTGGATTGAAATAAAATCGTTGATGGCAAAATCGTTGATAGAGGACGTCTCTCCCCGCACGGGGAGAGTGGATTGAAATAAATGGCACATACGGGATACCGGCAAGATTTATGGTCTCTCCCCGCACGGGGAGAGTGGATTGAAATCTTTTTTTCATGTTATTTAAAAACGTCTGAATACGTCTCTCCCCGCACGGGGAGAGTGGATTGAAATCGTAGTATAGTTGCACAGTCCGTTTGCACTTCCGTCTCTCCCCGCACGGGGAGAGTGGATTGAAATGAGAGCGAACAACAGCTTATAAGCTATGATGCTGGTCTCTCCCCGCACGGGGAGAGTGGATTGAAATTTTTAATGTAAGTGGAAATGTTAGGCTGTCATACCGTCTCTCCCCGCACGGGGAGAGTGGATTGAAATGATTGCATAATATAATCGGTTTTCTACACCCATCGTAAGCGCACAATAAGATAATGCCATTTGGCATGGTTGTAATCCATGAGATAATGAACTCCATATAGTTATGCGAGTTATAGTAATGCGTAGTAATGCGAGGAGGTTAGTTATGGATCAAGTTACTAAAGTTCGTCAGCACTTCAAACACGAGAAATGGAAATCTATTATAAGTGAGTGTCGTGATAGTGGTATGACTGTTAAGGCTTGGTGTAAGGCAAATGGTATCGTTGAACAGACATATTATAAAAATCTCAAAAAGTTGCGCGAGGAGATGATAGAAAATTTACCAGCTCTAATCACAACAGATACCTGCGAAAAACCAGCTGTCTTCAAAAAAAATAGAAGTCCAAGCGCCTATACCAGATACAAAAGCTGCGATTATCATTCGTCCTGGGAACGCTACTATTGAAGTCAATGAAGGTACTTCACAGCAAACCATACAGGCAATGCTACTGGCATTACAAAACGAATGGTAGCACTATCTTATTATGCGCTTACTAAATGAGTTAGCCAATAAGGTAATTATGTTAGATTTCCCATTGAGGTGAAATAAAAAAAGGAAGGTGTATGTAATGTTGTTTTTATGTTATCCAAAATGTTCAACCTGTCAAAAGGCGAAAAAATGGCTGGATGCTCACAATATAGAGTATACAGAGCGTCATATAGCGGAAGAAAATCCGACCTATGACGAATTGAAGGTGTGGTATGAAAAGAGCGGGCTTCCACTTAAGAGGTTCTTTAATACCAGCGGACTGGTTTATAAGGAAATGCAGTTAAAGGATAAGTTGCCGTCAATGAGTGAAGAGGAGCAGTTAAAATTGCTTGCCGCAAATGGAATGTTGGTGAAGCGTCCGATGGTAATAACTGACGATAAAGTGCTGGTAGGTTTTAAAGAAGCAGAGTGGGAAGGAACACTTTTATGAGCAGGTAATTGAAAAACATATAATGATAAGTTCTATTCGGTGACAGGAATATGTACTTGACATTTATGTGAATATATATTATTATGCAAGTAACTACTTGCAAGGACGGTGCTTTATGTTTGATGAAACGCAGAACAAAATTATAAATGCAACAATGTCTTTGATTATGGAGAAAGGCTATACAGCTACTACGACAAAGGATATTGCGAAAAGGGCAGAAGTCAATGAATGTACTATTTTTCGCAAATTCAAAGGAAAAAAAGAGATTGCCGTAGCGGCAATGTCATTGCCGGAATGGAATCCTTGTCTTAGAGAAGAAGATTTTTTGTATACCGGAAACCTGATTAAGGATTTGTCCTCTTTTTCGGAAGTATATATGAGAAAAGTAACACCTAAAATGGTTAAAGTCTCGCTGGGGCTTCGTTCACCGGATTTGTATGATCTGACGGAAGCCGGAATCAGAGAGATTCCGGACACATTTAAAAGAGTTCTTGTAAATTATTTTACAAAAATGCAGAAACTTAAGAAATTGCATACGGATGACATTGAAAGTCTTGCGGTTTCTTTTTTAGCAATGAATTTTGGGTTTGTATTTTTTAAGGCTTCTTTTGGGGATGAGCTAACAGAGCTTCAAACAAAAGAATATATAAAAAGTAGTGTTCAACATTTTGTAAATGGCATAGACGGATAGAGATGGTACACAGGTTTGTACCATTTCTTTTTAAAAACAATGCAAGCACACACTTGCAATTAAGGAGGTATATATGGTTTATTTTGTAGCAACGATATGTTTTGATAAAGACAAAGGTTATGAATATTCGGAGTATATAGAAAAGGTTGTACCGATTGTGGAAAAATACAACGGAAGATATATTATTCGTTCTGAAAAAATTACACCTCTAGGTATAGACTGGAGCCCTAATAGAGTAATTATTATCGAATTCGATACAAAAGAACATTTAGAGGAATGCTTTTCATCAGAAGAGTATGGAAAAATAGCTTTATTAAGAGAAAATTCTGTTGAAAGTAATGCGATAATTCTTGAATGAGAAAGGAAAAAAAGATTATGAAGATAGCAGAAAATGTGCATTTAATACGAAAAGATTTTGATGTAACACCAGAAGTAAAAAGATATGTAAATATTTATTTGATTACCGGAGAAAACTGTTATTTGATAGATAGCGGTGTCGCCGGCTCGGAAAAAATAATAGAAGAATACTTACATTCTATCGGCAGAAATATGTCAGATATAAAAGGAATTTTTCTTACGCATGCTCACCCTGACCACGTCGGTGCTGCGGCGACGATTAAAAGAATTACAGATTGCAAAGTATATGCGCCAAGTTTGGAACTGGATTGGATTGAGGATATTGACAAACAGTACCGTCAACGACCGATTCCTAATTTTTATACGTTACTTTCGGAATCTGTAAATGTAGACGTTCCGCTTCAAGACGGAGATAAGATTACACTTGAAGACGGCTTAGAAGTATGTGCGTTATTAACTCCGGGACATTCCCATGGTTCAATGTCATTTATGTTTAATAATAATATAGCTTTCACAGGAGATGCAATACCTGTAACTCATGACTTGCCGATATTTGTTGATTATGAGCAGAGCTTGTATTCACTTGATAGGATTAATGAGTTATCAAATGTTCAATATTTTTGCCCTGCTTGGGATGAAGTATATGATAAAATAAGACTAAAAGAAGTTATTAATGACAGTAAGGGACTGTTGCATAGATTAATGGATGCGGTACATCAGGTAGAGGAGAAATACAAACAATATAATGAGGTTGAAAAAATAACGATGATATTTAAGCGAGCTGATATCCTGCAATATGCAGGAAATCCCTTGGTAGAAAAAAGTATAGATGCTTGTAGAAAATATCTTCACTTGACAGAAACGTTGACTTCTTTGGAAAGGGTGGATATAATATAGTATTATTTGAGTTTTAGAAAGGATATGGTATGTGGATAGCTGACGATTGGAAAGATTATGAATTGATAGATTGTTCCGAGGGTGAAAAACTTGAAAGATGGGGAGACTATATACTGCTTAGACCTGATCCGCAGGTATTGTGGGATACACCTAAACGAAATCCGGCATGGAATAAACTAAACGGACACTACCATAGAAGTAAAACCGGTGGTGGTGAATGGGAATTTAAGAAGCTTCCGGAGCAGTGGAGCATAGAATATAAAGAACTAAAATTCAACCTGAAGCCATTTGCATTTAAACATACAGGCTTATTTCCGGAGCAGGCAGTGAACTGGGACTGGTTCGGCGAAAAAATAAGAAAAGCAAACAGAGAGATAAAAGTATTAAATTTATTTGCGTATACCGGAGGGGCGACTCTTGCAGCCGCAAAGGCGGGAGCGAAGGTAACTCATGTAGATGCATCAAAAGGAATGGTTGGATGGGCAAAGGAAAATGCCGTATCATCAGGACTGGCGGATGCGCCTATAAGATGGCTTGTGGATGATTGCGTTAAATTTGTTGAGCGGGAGATACGAAGAGGAAACAAATACGACGGAATAATAATGGATCCTCCGTCTTACGGAAGAGGACCGAAGGGAGAAATCTGGAAACTGGAAGAAAAGATACATCCGTTTATACGGCTTACAAGCAGGCTTCTCAGTGATGAACCGTTATTCTTTCTGGTAAATTCATATACTACGGGACTTGCACCTGCAGTACTTACATATATGATATCAACAGAAGTAAAAAAACAGTATGGCGGCGAGGTGATATCGCAGGAGATAGGGCTTCCGGTTACGGAAAGCGGTTTGGTTTTACCTTGCGGAGCATCGGGAAGATGGAGCAGATAGGGAAAAGAGGAAATAGAAAATAGAAAAGCATCGTGAGTTAAAAAGGATGTGGATTATATGGCAAAAGATACAACAAAACATTCAAAAATTGGTTCCACAGATATGTCAAGAAGAATATCTGTGGTTAAGCTTGTGCTTGTTGTGCTCCTTATTATTCTTCAAATCGGAGTTACGGTGGCATTCTATTCATGGATAAGTGCATATACAATATACTGGCGTGTTGTTGCGTTGCTTCTCACCTATATTGCAGTTATATATATTGTAAATAAAAGAGATAATCCGGCATATAAGCTTATATGGGTAATGCTTATACTTGCCATGCCACTGGTTGGTGGAATGTTATATATATTCTTTGCGGGAAATCGCACAAGAATAAAATTTATTGAAGAAGCGCTGGAAAATCATCTGGATACATTTAAATATATGCCTTCAGATGAACAAAATCAAAGAGAAATACGACAGTTGAGCAAGAGTGCCAGTGTACAGTCAACCTATATATCAAAGGCAGCAGGATATCCTGTATATAAAAATACCGGTGTAAAATACTTTTCTCTGGGAGAGGAAAATTTCAATACACTGGTGGAGGAACTTAAAAAGGCGAAACATTTTATATTTATGGAGTATTTCATAATAAAGCAGGGTAAAATGTGGAATACCGTGTTGGAGATACTGATAGAAAAAGTTAAAGAGGGAGTAGATGTACGTCTTATATATGATGGTGTGGGTTGCGCCATGTGGATGCCGTCAAGATTCATCGCAGAAATGCAGGAATACGGCATAAAAGTGGCACCGTTCAATCCTATATCACCGGTTGTTACATTGAGACAGAACAACAGAGACCACAGAAAGATAACAGTAATAGACGGATACGTCGGATTTACCGGCGGAATAAACCTTGCGGATGAATATATAAATATCGGAAGTAAGTTCGGACATTGGAAGGACACCGGAATTATGCTCAAAGGTGATGCGGTCTGGAACCTTACCCTTATGTTTCTTCAGACATGGAGAATGTTGACAAAAAAGGAAGAAAACTACTCCGTGTACACCCCGATGAAGTACAAGAGAACGCCTGTATATTCCGATGGTTATATTCAGCCTTACGGAGACACCCCGGTTGACTCAGAAATTGTGGGAGAAAATATATACCTCAATATGATAAACAAAGCAAAATATTATGTATATATTACCACACCGTATCTTATCATTGACAATGAAATGGTTACGGCATTGACACTGGCTGCAAAAAGCGGCATAGATGTCCGCATTATTACACCGGGAATACCTGACAAAAGAATAGTATATATGGTAACCCAGTCTTACTATTATGAGCTGGTAAATGCGGGAGTAAAAATATATCAGTATACACCTGGATTTATACATGCAAAAACCGTGATAGTAGATGACACCGTAGCTACGGTTGGAACCATAAATTTTGACTACAGAAGCCTGTATCTTCATTTTGAGTGTGGTGTGTGGATGTTTAACACAAGCACCATATTTGAGATAAAAGAAGATTTTAAAAATACATTGGAATTGTGTGATGAAGTGACAATAGAGGAATTAAAAAAGACGAGTGGCATAAAAGCATTAGGACAGAGCTTGCTGCGACTCATTGCGCCATTGCTCTAAAGAAAAAACAAACTGAAAGGATAAGAAAATGGAATTTGCAGACAGACTTAAATTATTTGAAACCGGAATATTTGCAGACCTTAAGGATAAGCAGAACGAGGTTATAAAAAATGGGGGAAGGGTTATAAATGTATCGGTTGGAACACCTGATTTTGAACCATTCCCACATGTAAAAAAAGCCTTTCTGGAGGCGGCAGAAAAACCGGGTAATTTCGGTTACTCTCTCAGGGATTTGCCGGAACTTACTGATGCTGTAGTTTCCTATTATAAGAGAAGATTCAATGTAGATATCACTCCGGACATGGTAACATCTGTAAACGGCTCCCAGGAGGGAATAGGACATATAGGCATGGCACTGTGTAATCCGGGGGATGTGGTTCTTTGCCCGAATCCGGGATATCCTATATTCGAGGCAGGCTCTCTTTTGGCAGGAGCGGATATATACTACTATCCGCTGGTGGAAAAAAACGGATTTTTACCTGATTTTGATACAATACCTGAGGATGTGGCAAAAAAAGCAAAATACATAATCATGTCGTATCCGATGAACCCAGTCTGTGTAACTGCACCACCTGAGGTTTACGACGAACTTATTGCATTTGCAAAAAAATACGACATAATGGTTATACATGACAATGCGTATTCTGACATAATATACGATGGAAGATACGGCGGCTCATTCCTTGAGCATGAAGGTGCGGCTGAAGTGGGTGTGGAATTTTTCTCACTTTCAAAAACCTTTAATCTTACCGGCGCAAGAATATCATTTTGTGTAGGAAATAAAGAAATTGTAGACAGATTTAAAATGCTTCGTTCACAGATAGACTTTGGAATATTTATACCTACACAGATGGCAGGAATAGCTGCCCTGACCGGACCGCTTGAGCCTGTGAAGGAACAGTGCATGAAATACCAGGAAAGAAGGGACGTGCTCTGTCAGGGACTTAGAGATATAGGATGGGATGTGCCGGACTGTCAGGGAACAATGTTTATGTGGGCGCCTATTCCGCCTAAATTCAAAACAAGCATGGAATTTTGCACCTGCCTTATAGAAAAAACAGGAATATTTGTGACACCGGGAACTGCCTTTGGTACCCTTGGAGAGGGATATGTCAGATTTGCCCTTACAAAGACCTGCGAAGAATTTAAAGAGATAATACAAATTATCGACCGGAGCGGAATACTTAAATAAAACCATAAAAAGGAAATGTAGTGGTTATATGTATGATATGACTGAAATTATAAGCCAACTTAATACAATATTTCGTGAGACACCATACAAAATTATTATCAGCAATAAAAATCAAAAAGACTACATGTATAATAAAATTGATGTCAGACTGATGAAACTGAAAGGGAAAGAGATATATCAGTTTTCTGCTTACACGGACAAACAGGTATTCCAGAGCAACGTAGAAAAAGATAAAATTCTGGAAAATATAACCCAATATTTTCCGGAGCAATACAGACAGATGAATTTGTTCTTTGAAAACAGAGAAGTTGCTTTAAAAATATCCAAGAGC
The DNA here is from genome assembly GCA_964553965.1 of uncultured Bacteroides sp. Lineage (GTDB taxonomy): Bacteria > Bacillota > Clostridia > Lachnospirales > Lachnospiraceae > Coprococcus_C. The sequence goes on from CAZKMB010000001.1 coordinate 30,945, forward strand.
GGTAAGCTGCTTAAAAATGAAAACAAAAGACAGACCGCACCGAAAATTACACCGGGCAACCCTGAGACTGACAATTCCCACAACAGAAAGAAAAATTATATATTGCAGGAGGGCATGGTTATACCTCCTCTTGTGGATATGGGGATATTTACCGTGGATGGCAAAGTGGTACAGTCAATGTACGACAAATTTAAACAGATAAACCGGTTTGTGGAGATAGTGGATGATGTTTTAAAGGATTACAAAGGCGATGCGATCAATATAATCGACTTTGGATGCGGTAAATCATACCTAACATTTATTTTGTATTACTACCTTACGGAGATAAGAAAAAAGAAAGCCAACATAACAGGGCTGGATTTAAAGGAAGACGTAATAAAAAAATGTAATTTGACAGCCGAAAAATACGGCTATAAAAATTTGAAATTTGAACTTGGTGACATTGACGGTTACAAAACCGGAATGAGGGTTGATATGGTGGTTACTCTCCATGCCTGTGATACGGCAACAGATTATGCCCTGTATAATGCCGTCAGTTGGAATTCCACATACATACTTTCGGTTCCATGTTGTCAACATGAAGTTAATAGGACAATCAAATCCGAAACACTTGCACCTATGATGAAGTATGGCATTATAAAAGAACGTATGTCAGCACTTGTTACGGATGCGCTGAGAGGGAATATGCTTGAATACCGCGGATACAAAACAAACCTTTTAGAATTTGTCGATATGGCACACTCACCTAAAAACATACTTATCAGAGCGGTTAAAAGCAATGTGAGCAGGGAAAAGAAAAACCGGGCTCTGACAGAAGCAAAAGAAATGTGCAAATTTTTTGAAATAGAACCTACCATATATAAGCTTCTTTCATAATAAAAATAGAATTTGCGGTCATACTAACAAAAAGTATGAAAGGAAATTCGGACAGAACCATGAAAGAACAGGAAAGTAATATAAATTTAGGCATCGGTATGGATACGGGTATATCCGGTAAGCTAAAAGCGGATATAACAGAGGAAGAAAAGAGTATAGCCATAGAAAATGGCAGAAATATAGACACAAAAGAAAAAAATGACGAAATAGTGTCGGCAATTGCCAATTTCAGAGCACTTTCAAACAATGGATAAGCAACAAAAAACATAAAGAGCCGTAATGCGAAAATTTTTAAAAAAAGTTCTTGCATTATGGCTCTTTATGTTATATAATCATCCTTGCTGTGACATTGATAGCGTGGAAGCGGAGGTTGCCGCTTAAGCAATTAAGCGGGTTTTTCGTGGAGCGAATGTCAATTAAAGATAACTGGCGACAAGTCACTGTACTTAATAACCATCCGTCAAAGGGGCGGAGATGACGTGTGAGAATTGGAATGTTCATCATTACGACACACACGGGAAAGTTGTACAGTCACCACTTGTCGTACTACTAAAAAGTGCGAAAAGGAGGCGGCTTTTTTTATGGCAAGTCAAACTATGAGAATCACATTGAAGGCGTACGATCACAAGTTAATCGATCAGGCTGCAAAGCAGATTATCGAAACTGTTAAGAGTACTGGAGCAAAGGTTAGCGGACCTGTTCCGATGCCTACAAAGGTTGAGAAAATCACAATTCTTAGAGCTGTTCATAAGTATAAGGATTCAAGAGAGCAGTTCGAGCAGAGAACTCACAAGAGACTCATTGATGTAATTGCACCTGGTCAGAAGACAATCGATGCTCTTCAGAAGATGGATATGTCAGCTGGTGTTTACATCGACGTTAAGATGAAGTAATTCATCACAAAAAAGTTTTTATATGCAGTACCTAATTACACTCTTTGAGTGAATTTAGTATGATTGCCGAGGCAATCCGCTGTGAATTTAAATTAGGAGGAAAGTTTTATTATGAAGAAAGCAATTTTAGCTACTAAAGTTGGAATGACTCAAATCTTCAACGAAGATGGTGTGTTAACACCGGTAACAGTATTACAGGCCGGACCATGTGTTGTAACTCAGGTAAAAACAGTTGATAATGACGGTTACGATGCAATTCAGGTTGGTTTCGGCGAAAAGAAAGAAAGAGTAACTACTAAGGATGTTTCAGGAAAGAAAGTTATCAGAAACCCACACGGCGCTGGTAAAGCTGAGGCAGGACATTTCAAAAAGGCAGGAACAACACCTAAGAGATTCGTTAGAGAATTCAGATTAGAGAACGTTGCAGATTACAATGCCGGTGATGAAATCAAGGCTGACATCTTCGCAGAAGGCGACAAGATTGATGTTACTGCTAAGTCAAAGGGTAAGGGATATGCTTCAGGTATCAAGAGATTTGGTATGAGAACAGGTCCTAAGACTCATGGTTCTAAGTACCATCGTCATGCAGGTTCAAATGGTTCTGCTACTACTCCGGGTAGAGTATTCAAGGGTAAGAAAATGCCTGGACATATGGGTAACGTAAGAGTTACAGTACAGAATCTTGAGGTTGTTAAGATAGATGTAGAAAACAATGTAATTTTGGTAAAGGGTGCCGTTCCCGGACCAAAGAAATCATTAGTAATGATTAAGGAAACAGTAAAAGCAGGCAAATAAGCCGGCTTTTAAGGAAGGAGGAACATTAGATGGCAACAGTAGCTGTTTATAACATCGAAGGTAAAGAAGTAGATAAGCTTGAGCTTAACGATAATGTATTCGGTGTAGAAATAAATGAACATTTAGTACACTTGGCTGTAGTAAGCCAGTTAGCAAATAGTCGTCAGGGAACTCAGAGTGCAAAAACTCGTTCGGAAGTTTCAGGTGGCGGAAGAAAGCCTTGGAGACAGAAGGGAACAGGTCATGCAAGACAGGGTTCAACAAGAGCTCCACAGTGGACAGGTGGTGGAGTTGTTTTCGCTCCAAAGCCACGTGATTACTCAATGAAGATGAACAAGAGAGAAAAGCAGATTGCTATGAAGTCTGCACTTACTTCAAAGGTTCAGGATTCAAAGCTTGTAGTAGTGGATGAGTTTAAGTTAGATGAGATTAAGACATCAAAGTTTGTTGGAATTTTAAATAACCTTAAAGCTGCAAACGCTTTGGTTGTAACTAAGGATAAGGACGAGAAAGTAATTCTTTCAGCCAGAAATATTCCAACTGTAAAGACTACAATGACAAACGCAATCAACGTTTATGATATCCTTAAGTACGAGACACTCGTTATGACTAAGGATGCTGTAGCAGCAATTGAGGAGGTGTATGCATAATGGCAGATATTAAATATTATGACGTAATCTTAAAGCCTGTACTTACTGAGAAGAGTATGAACGCTATGGCTGAGAAAAAGTACACTTTCCTTGTACACACTGATGCAACAAAGGCTCAGGTTAAGGAAGCTGTTGAGAAAATGTTCGATGGAACAAAGGTAGCAAAGGTTAATACCATGAACTATGACGGAAAGACAAAGAGACGTGGTATGACATTTGGAAAGACTGCCAAGACAAAGAAAGCAGTTGTACAGCTCACTGCTGACAGCGCTGACATCGAATTGTTCGAGGGACTGTAAGAGTCCGACGGGAACAAACCGGTGCAGATTAATATATGCAAAAAAAGCATGATAATAAATTGACTTTGAAAGGAGAAATAAAATGGGAATTAAGACATATAACCCATATACACCTTCTAGAAGACATATGACAGGTCTTGATTTCGAGGAGATTACAAAGAGCACTCCTGAGAAATCTCTTATTGCTAAGAAGGATAAGACTGCTGGACGTAATAACCAGGGTAAGATAACTGTTAGACACCACGGCGGTGGAAACAGACAAAAGTATAGAATTATTGATTTCAAGAGAAGAAAAGATGATGTTCCTGCAAAGGTTGCTTCTATTGAGTACGATCCAAACAGAACAGCAAATATAGCTCTTCTTAATTACGCAGATGGCGAGAAGGCATACATCATTGCTCCTGTTGGCCTTAAGGTTGGCGATACAGTAATGAATGGTGCTAAGGCAGAAGTTAAGGTTGGTAACTGTTTACCACTTTCAGAAATTCCAGTAGGTACAGAAATTCACAACATCGAGTTATATCCTGGAAAGGGAGCTCAGTTAGTTCGTTCCGCTGGTAACTCAGCTCAGCTTATGGCTAAGGAAGGCAAATATGCAACACTCAGACTTCCTTCAGGCGAGATGAGAATGGTTCCTATCGTTTGCCGTGCAACAATCGGTCAGGTTGGTAACATTGAGCACGGTCTTGTAAATGTTGGTAAGGCTGGACGTAAGCGTCACATGGGTATCAGACCTACAGTTCGCGGTTCTGTTATGAACCCTAATGACCATCCACATGGTGGTGGTGAAGGTAGAACCAGTATTGGTAGACCTGGACCATCTACTCCATGGGGTAAACCGGCATTGGGTCTCAAGACTAGAAAGAAGAATAAGCAGTCTAACAAGATGATAATTAGAACAAGAGACGGTAAGAACGTTAAGTAAGGAGGTAACATATGGCTCGTTCATTAAAAAAAGGACCATTTGCAGATGATTATTTGTTAAAGAAGATTGATGCTTTAAATGCAGCAAATGATAAGCAGGTTATTAAGACCTGGTCACGTCGTTCAACTATCTTCCCTTCATTTGTAGGTCATACAATAGCAGTATACGATGGAAGAAAGCATGTACCTGTATATGTAACTGAGGATATGGTTGGACATAAGCTCGGTGAGTTCGTAGCAACAAGAACATACAGAGGACATGGCAAGGATGAGAAGAAAGGTAAGAAGAGATAATTCGAAAGGAGGACACATTCATGGCAAAAGGACATAGATCCCAGATAAAGAGACTCAGAAATGAGAATAAGGATACAAGACCAAAGGCTACAGTATCATATGCAAGAATTTCTGTAACAAAGGCTTGTTTCGTATTAGATGCGATTAGAGGCAAGGATGTAACTTCAGCACTCGGTATCCTCGCTTACAACAACAGATATGCATCAAAGGTAATCGAGAAGTTATTAAAGTCTGCTATCGCTAATGCAGAGAATAACAATGGTATGAAGGTTGAGGATCTTTACATTGCAGAGTGTTATGCAAATAAAGGACCAACAATGAAGAGAATTCAGCCAAGAGCACAGGGTAGAGCTTACAGAATTGAGAAGAGAACAAGCCACATCACAATTGTGCTTGATGAAAGATAGGAGGTAAACAATGGGACAGAAAGTTAATCCACATGGTTTAAGAGTCGGAATCATCAAGGATTGGGATTCAAAGTGGTACGCTGATACTAAGAACGGCGAGTTCGCAGACAACCTTGTTGAGGACTATAAGATTAGAGAGTTTTTAAAGAAAGAACTTTTCTCTGCAAATATCTCTAAGATTGAGATTGAAAGAACAACTGACAGAGTTAAGGTAAGTGTATATACAGCTAAGCCCGGTGTTGTAATCGGTAAGGGCGGAGCAGGTATTGAGAAGATCAAGGCTAAGGTTCAGAAGCTCACTTCTAAGAAGCTTATCATTGACATCAAAGAAATCAAGAAGCCTGATCTCGATGCTCAGTTAGTAGCTGAGAACATTGCAGCACAGTTAGAGAACCGTATTTCATTCAGAAGAGCTATGAAGTCATGTATGGGAAGAACCATGAAGGCTGGAGCTCTTGGTATCAAGACAGCATGTTCAGGAAGACTTGGTGGTGCTGATATGGCAAGAACAGAGTTCTACAGCGAGGGAACAATTCCTCTTCAGACTCTTCGCGCTGATATCGACTACGGTTTTGCTGAGGCAGATACAACTTACGGTAAAGTTGGTGTTAAGACATGGATTTACCATGGCGAAGTACTTCCTACTAAGGGAAATAAGGAAGGGAGCGATAAATAATGTTAATGCCTAAAAGAGTAAAGCGTCGTAAACAGTTCAGAGGTTCTATGGCAGGTAAGGCGCTTAGAGGAAATAAAATTACTAACGGTGAATATGGTATCGTGGCTATGGAGCCGGCATGGATTAAGTCTAATCAGATAGAGGCTGCCCGTATCGCTATGACACGTTATGTAAAGCGTAATGGTAAGGTTTGGATAAAGATTTTCCCTGATAAGCCTGTAACAGCTAAGCCGGCTGAAACTCGTATGGGTTCAGGTAAGGGAACACTTGAGTACTGGGTAGCAGTAGTTAAGCCGGGAAGAGTTATGTTTGAAATTGCCGGTGTACCTGAGGAGACTGCAAGAGAAGCTCTTCGTCTTGCTACTCACAAGTTACCTGTAAAGTGTAAGATCGTTTCAAAAGCAGATTTAGAGGAGGTATAATAGCAGTGAAGCTTAAGGATTATAAGAACGAATTAAATTCAAAATCTGTTGAAGAGTTACAGAGCGATTTAGTAGCTGCTAAGAAGGAATTATTCAACTTGAGATTCCAGAATGCCACTAATCAGCTTGAAAACACAAGCAGAATTAAAGATGTAAGAAAGAACATCGCAAGAATACAGACAGTTATAGCTGAGAAGGCTAATTAATTATCGTAATAGGAGGAAATTGTCGTGGAAAGAAATTTAAGAAAAACACGTGTAGGTATTGTTACAAGTGATAAAATGGACAAGACAATCGTTGTATCAATCGTAGATAATGTTAAGCATCCTCTTTACGGTAAGATTGTAAAGAGAACTTACAAGCTTAAGGCTCATGATGAGAATAATGAGTGTAGAATTGGCGATAGAGTAAAAGTTATGGAGACAAGACCTTTATCAAAGGATAAGAGATGGAGACTTGTTGAAATAGTTGAGAAGGCTAAATAAGGAGGCGTAAACAATGGTTCAGCAGGAAAGTAGACTTAGAGTTGCTGATAACACTGGAGCTAAGGAAATCCTTTGCATCAGAGTTTTAGGCGGTTCAACCAGAAGATATGCAAATATCGGTGATATCATCGTTGCCTCAGTTAAAGATGCAACACCAGGCGGAGTTGTAAAGAAAGGTGACGTTGTTAAGGCTGTAGTAGTTCGTTCAAAGAAGGGTGCTCGTCGTAAAGACGGTTCATATATCAAGTTTGATGAGAACGCAGCAGTTATTATAAAGGATGATGGTAATCCAAGAGGAACTCGTATTTTTGGACCTGTAGCCAGAGAGCTCAGAGATAAGAAGTTCATGAAGATAGTTTCACTTGCACCAGAAGTATTATAGGAGGTAAAGACTGTGGCAACAATGAAAATCAAAAAAGACGATCTTGTTAAAGTAATTGCCGGAAAAGATAAAGGCAAAGAAGGTAAAGTATTAGCAGTTGATACTAAGAATAATACTGTATTAGTTGAAGGTGTTAATATAGTTCATAAACACAGCAAGCCAAGCATGCAGAATCAGGCTGGCGGAATTATAGAGAAAGAAGCTCCTATCGATTTATCTAACGTTATGTACCTTTACAAGGGCAAGCCGGTTAGAATAGGTTTCTCCGGTGAGAAGAAGGATAAGGTTAGAGTAGCAAAAGTTGACGGTAAGACAGTAGCTATCGATTAGTGAGTGAAGGAAGGAGGCACAGGAACTTGAGCAGACTTAAAGAAATGTATAGCAACGAAATTAAAGATGCTATGATGAAAAAGTTCGGATATAAAAATGTTATGCAGATACCAAAGCTTGAGAAGATTGTTATCAACATGGGCGTTGGTGAAGCAAGAGAAAATGCAAAAGTGTTAGATGCAGCAGTTAAGGATCTTGAAACAATTTCAGGTCAGAAAGCTGTTATCACACGTGCAAAGAAGTCAGTTGCAAACTTCAAGCTTAGAGAGGGTATGCCAATCGGATGTAAGGTTACCTTAAGAGGTGAGAAGATGTATGAGTTCACTGACAGACTTGTAAACCTTGCATTGCCACGAGTACGTGACTTTAGAGGTGTTAATCCTGATGCATTTGATGGTAGAGGAAATTATGCCTTAGGTATTAAGGAACAACTTATTTTCCCAGAAATCGAGTACGATAAGGTTGATAAGGTAAGAGGTATGGATATCATATTTGTTACTACAGCACAGACTGACGAGGAAGCTCGTGAATTATTAACTCTTTTCGGTATGCCATTTAAGAAGTAAGGAGGAATTAACATGGCTAAAACATCTATGAAGGTAAAACAGCAGCGCCCTCAGAAGTTCTCAACCAGAGAATATACACGTTGCAAGATTTGTGGACGTCCACATTCAGTTTTAAGAAAATACGGAATTTGTAGAGTTTGTTTCCGTGAATTAGCATACAAGGGACAGATACCAGGCGTTAAGAAGTCAAGCTGGTAAGATTTTATAAGGAGGCAAAAGAATTATGTCAATGAGCGATCCAATTGCAGATATGCTTACAAGAATCCGTAATGCAAATACTGCAAAACATGATACAGTAGATATACCTGCTTCTAAGATGAAGCTGGCGATTGCAGACATTCTCCTCAAAGAGGGATATGTAAAGGCAGTTGACGTTATCGAAGAAGGCAACTTCAAGACTATTAAAATTACACTTAAGTATGGTGCAGATAAGAATGAGAAGATCCTTACAGGCCTTAAGAGAATCTCTAAGCCGGGACTTCGTGTTTACGCATCAAAGGATGAGCTTCCAAAGGTTCTTGGAGGACTCGGAACAGCAATCATCTCAACTAATAAAGGTATCTTAACTGACAAGGAAGCAAGAAAAGCCAATGTTGGCGGAGAAGTGTTAGCTTTCGTTTGGTAGAACAGATGATTGTAATATATAGATAGAAATATTTAAGGAGGACGGCGAAATGTCACGTATCGGAAGAATGCCTATCGCTATTCCTGCAGGCGTAACTGTTGAAATAGCAGAAAATAACAAGGTGACTGTAAAGGGACCTAAGGGAACTCTTGAGAGAGTTCTTCCTGCAGAGATGGAAATCACTATGGAAGGTTCCGAAGTATTAGTAAAGAGACCAAATGATTTAAAGAAGATGAAGTCATTACATGGTCTTACAAGAACACTTATTAACAATATGGTAGTTGGTGTTACAGAAGGTTACACTAAGGTTCTTGAGGTTAATGGTGTTGGTTATAGAGCAGCAAAGCAGGGAAGTAAGTTAAACCTTGCTCTTGGATATTCACACCCAGTTGAGATGACTGATCCTGATGGCATCACAACTACTGTAGATGGTAACAAGATAACAGTAAGTGGTATTGATAAAGAAAAAGTTGGCCAGTACGCAGCCGAAATCAGAGAGAAGAGAGCACCGGAGCCATATAAGGGCAAAGGTATCAAGTATGCTGATGAGGTTATCAGACGTAAGGTTGGTAAGACTGGTAAGAAATAATTAAGGGAGTGAATAAGATGATTAAGAAGGAATCAAGAAGTGCTATACGTACTAAAAAACATTTAAAGATTCGTAACCGTTTCAGCGGCACAGCCAATAGACCACGTTTAGCTGTATTCAGAAGTAATAATCATATGTACGCTCAGATTATTGATGATACAGTTGGAAAAACTTTAGTGTCAGCTTCAACAGTACAGAAAGATGTAAAGGCTGAGTTAGAGAAGACAAATGATGTTGCAGCAGCAGCTTACTTAGGAAAAGTTATCGCTAAGAGAGCTCTTGATGCTGGAATTACAACAGTAGTTTTCGACAGAGGCGGTTTCATATATCAGGGTAAGATTAAAGCTTTAGCAGATGCAGCAAGAGAAGCTGGATTAGAATTCTAAGAAGGAGGAAACGACACATGAAGCGTGAAATAATCGATGCTAGTAAGTTAGAATTAGAAGAAAATGTAGTAGCCATCAAGCGTGTAACTAAGGTTGTTAAAGGTGGTCGTAACTTCAGATTTGCTGCTCTCGTAGTTGTGGGTGACAGAAACGGTCACGTTGGTGCCGGTTTAGGTAAGGCATCAGAAGTACCTGAGGCTATCCGTAAGGGTAAAGAAGACGCAATCAAGAAGTTAGTTAAGGTAAATATAAATGAGAATGGAAGTATCCCATATGACTGGACCGGTGAGTTCGGAAGTGCAAAGGTTTTACTTAAGGCATCTCCGGAAGGTACCGGTATCATCGCCGGTGGTCCTGCACGTTCAGTGCTTGACCTTGCAGGATACAAGAACATTCGTACAAAGTCCTTAGGCTCAAATAATAAGCAGAACGTAGTTCTTGCTACAATCGCAGGTCTTTCACAGATTAAAGCACCTGAAGAGGTAGCCAGACTCCGTGGTAAGTCTTTAGACGAGATTCTTAACTAAGGAGGTATATGATAATGGCAGATAAGTTAAAAATCACATTAGTTAAGTCACCAATCGGAGCAATTCCTAAGCACAGAGCAACTGTAGCAGCACTTGGTCTTACAAAGATGCATAAGACTGTAGAGCTTCCTAACAATGATGCAACAAAGGGAATGGTTCAGCAGGTTCGTCACTTAGTAAAAGTAGAAGAAGTTTAATTATTATTTGATTAGAAGGAGGTACAGTCATGGATTTATCAAGTTTAAAGCCGGCTGAGGGTGCAACAAGCAGTGCAAGCTTCAGAAGAGGCCGTGGACATGGTTCAGGAAATGGCAAAACCGCAGGTAAGGGACACAAGGGTCAGAAGGCTCGTTCAGGTGCACCAAGACCTGGTTTTGAAGGTGGTCAGATGCCACTTTACAGAAGAATCCCAAAGAGAGGATTTACTTGCAGAAATCACAAGGAGATCGTTGCAATCAACGTATCTGCTCTTGAGAGATTTGATAACGGTTCAGAAGTAACAGTAGCAACTCTTATTGAGGCTGGTATTGTAAAGAACCCAAGAGATGGTGTTAAGATTTTAGGAAATGGAGAGTTAACAAAGAAGCTCACTGTTAAGGTAAATGCTTGCAGTAAAGCTGCTGCTGAGAAGATTGAAGCTCTTGGCGGAAAAGTAGAGGTGATGTAGTATGTTCAAAACCTTAGCTAATGCTCTTAAGGTGAAAGAGATTCGTAATGGTTTATTGTTTACATTCTTTATTTTAATAGTTTTAAGAGTTGGTTCAGTTATTCCGGTTCCCGGTCTTGATACAGAAGCACTTTCTCTTTTCCTTGAAAATAAGTTTGGAGAGGAAACAGGCGGTTTGCTTAACACTCTTACAGGTGGTTCATTTACAGATATGACCATATTTGCTTTAAATGTAACACCATACATTACATCGTCTATCATTATACAGCTTTTGACTATTGCTATTCCGGCATTGGAGGAGCTTTCCAAAGATGGTCAGGACGGCAGAAAAAAGCTTAACAACATAACAAGATATACAACTATATTCCTTGCTGTTATTGAAAGTATATTCCTTTCCATAAACTTCAAGCGAGGCGGTTATATTACTATGGACGGTATCCTTGGACACCTCGTAGTTATTGTTACTCTGACAGCAGGTAGTACATTTGTTATGTGGCTTGGAGAAAAAATAACAGAGTATGGTGTCGGAAATGGTATATCAATAGTGCTTTTGATTAATATCGTATCAAGAATGCCTAATGATTTCGCAAACCTCTATCAGATGTTCATGAAGAACAAGGATATTGTTCAGCAGATTATTGCAGCGGTAATTATAGTAGCGGTGATAATGTTTACAACTGTACTTGTTGTTCTTCTTCAGGATGCGGAGAGAAAGATACCTGTTCAGTATGCACAGAAAATGCAGGGAAGACGTCTTATGGGCGGAAGCTCAAGTCACATACCTTTAAAGGTAAATACTTCAGGCGTTATACCAATCATTTTTGCATCGTCCATACTTTCTGTTCCACAGATTGTTGTCAATTTATTTGGTGTAGAGGTTTCAGGCGTATGGGTAAAGATTATGCAGGGTATGAACCAGAACAACTGGTTTAGCAAATCAAGTCCTATAGCCAGCATAGGTGCGGTTGTATATATACTTTTAGTATTTTTCTTTGCATACTTCTACACATCAGTTACTTTCAATCCAATGGAAGTAGCAAACAACATGAAGAGAAGTGGAGGATTTATTCCGGGAATACGTCCTGGTAAGCCAACGCAGGATTATCTCAACAAGATACTTAACTACATCGTATTTATTGGTGCAGTAGGACTTATCATTGTTGCAATGATTCCAATTGTATTTAACGGTATGTTTAAAGCAAACGTATCATTTGGCGGAACTTCACTTATCATCATAGTAGGTGTTGTTATAGAAACAATTAAGCAGATAGAATCAAAGATGATAGTTAGAAACTATTCCGGATTCTTGAATGATTAGTATAATACAGGTTTGGGAGTGTATCCATAGGATACATTCCTATTCCTAATTATGGAGGAATATGTTATGAAGATAATTATGTTAGGTGCACCCGGCGCAGGCAAGGGAACACAGGCAAAGATGCTTGCCGCAAAATATGATATTCCGCATATCTCAACAGGAGATATATTCAGAGCGAACATCAAAAACGGTACAGAACTTGGCGCAAAGGCAAAGGAATATATGGATAAAGGACTTCTTGTACCGGATGAGTTAGTAGTTGATTTAATAATGGACAGATTTAAGGCTGACGATTGTAAGAACGGTTACATCCTTGATGGTTTCCCAAGAACAATCCCACAGGCTGAGGCTCTTGACAAGGCACTTACAGCAGTAGGTGAGAGCATTGATTATGCAATTAATGTAGAAGTTCCTGATGAGAACATAGTAAACAGAATGTCAGGAAGAAGAGCATGTGTAGGTTGCGGAGCTACATATCACATTAAGTATAACCCAACTAAGGTTGAAGGAAAATGTGATGCTTGTGGCGCAGATCTTATATTGAGGGACGACGACAAACCGGAAACCGTATTAAACAGACTTGAAGTGTACCACAACCAGACCCAGCCACTTATTGATTACTATAGCAATAAGGGTGTTATGAGAGAGGTTGACGGCACAGTTGATATGCAGGTTGTATTCGATTCAATCGTTGCAATTTTAGGAGAATAATATAATGGCAATAATAATCAAATCACACAGGGAAATTGAATTGATGAAGGAAGCAGGAAGAATTCTTGCTCTTACCCATGAGGAGATGAAGAAAGCCATTAAGCCGGGAATATCTACATATGATATTGATAAACTTGGCGAGGAAGTAATTAGAAGTTATGGTTGCATACCATCATTTCTTGATTATAATGGATACCCTGCTTCCGTATGTGTATCGGTAAATGATGAAGTAATACACGGAATTCCGTCAAAAGACAGAATTATTCAGGAAGGTGACATAGTGAGTCTTGATTGTGGTGTGATCTACAAGGGATATCATTCTGATTCAGCAAGAACCTATGGTGTCGGACAAATCAGTGATAAGGCTCAGGAACTTATTGATGTTACAAAACAGAGTTTTTTTGAAGCTTTGAAGGTGTGCAGGGAAGGTAATCACATAAGAGACATAGGCGAGGCGGTATATAATTATATCACTGCAAGAGGATTTTCTGCTGTAGAGGATTTTGTTGGTCACGGAGTGGGAGCTGAACTTCACGAAGCACCTGAGGTGCCTAATTTTCCACAGAAAAGGAAGGGACCAAAATTAAGAGCAGGTATGACAATTGCTATAGAACCTATGATAAACGTAGGAACTCATGAAATATTATGGATGGATGATGACTGGACAATAGTCACTGCCGACGGAGAACTGTCAGCACACTATGAAAATACCGTACTCATAACAGAGGATGAGCCGGTTATACTGTCCAGAGCAGATGGAATTGAATTATAATTAAGAGGAGGGTATATATGCCAAAAGCAGATGAAATAGAAATGGAAGGCGTTGTATTGGAGAAACTTCCAAATGCAATGTTTCAGGTTGAACTTGAGAACGGATTACAGGTATTAGCACATATAAGCGGTAAGCTTAGAATGAACTATATTAAAATTCTTCCGGGTGATAAGGTAACAGTGGTTTTATCTCCATATGATTTGACAAAAGGCAGAATTACATGGAGAGCAAAATAAATTTTGCGTACCGCAGGGCATTTGTGTAGTAAGAAAATAATTTCTTATGAAAAAAAGCTTGCATTATATACAAATTGATGATAGAATACCAATTTGTAGCGGACTTTTTTGAAAGGAGTGCATTTTAATGAAGGTTAGAGCATCAGTTAAACCGATTTGCGATAAGTGCAAAGTCATTAAAAGAAAAGGCAGTATTCGTATAATCTGCGAAAATCCAAAGCACAAACAGCGTCAGGGTTAATCTATCAGGTGACATTATATATGTTATAGGATAGGTCATCGTTCATCATTGTGGATGTTCGATCTGACCGGAAAGTTAGAACAAGGTATCTAAGATGATAGCCCATCTGTAACTATGCCTTGTATTTGTGCATGTGTGTATATTTTTTTACCACATTGCTAACATCAAAGCGGCTGTAGCACATAAGTGCTAAACAATTATTTCATTTTTTATTAATGTTTTTTGTCGGGTTAGTATGCATTTCACCTCTTATTTACAAGAGATACTGATAGACAAAGGCAAAAGTAGTATTATTACGGAGGTATATTAGAATGGCTCGTATTTCAGGTGTTGATTTACCAAGAGAGAAGCGTGTCGAGATTGGACTTACTTATATCTATGGTATTGGTAAGACTTCAGCAACAAGAATTCTTAAAGAAGCAAATGTAGATCCTGATACCAGAGTTCGTGATCTTACTGATGATGAAGTAAAGAGACTTAGTGAGATTATTAATGAAACTCAGCTTGTAGAGGGTGATTTACGTAGAGAAGTAGCTCTTAACATTAAGCGTTTACAGGAGATTGGATGCTATCGTGGTATCCGTCACAGAAAGGGTCTCCCTGTTCGTGGACAGAAGACTAAGACAAACGCAAGAACTCGTAAGGGTCCTAAGAAGACAGTAGCTAATAAGAAGAAGTAATTAGAATGACCAGGGAGGTTTAGGTTAATGGCTAAGAAAGTTACTACTAAAAAAGTGACAAAGAAGCGTGTCAGAAAGAACGTTGAAAATGGACAGGCACATATTCAGTCATCTTTTAACAATACAATTGTTACATTAACAGATGCCGAAGGTAATGCATTATCTTGGGCAAGTGCAGGTGGATTAGGCTTCAGAGGTTCAAGAAAGTCTACTCCTTATGCAGCACAGATGGCAGCTGAGACTGCTACAAAGGCTGCTTTACCATACGGATTAAAGAACGTAGAGGTTATGGTAAAAGGACCGGGTTCAGGTAGAGAGGCTGCTATCAGAGCACTCGCTGCTTGTGGTCTTAATGTTACAAGTATCAAGGATGTTACTCCGGTTCCACATAACGGATGTCGTCCACCAAAGAGAAGAAGAGTCTAATAGGAGGTACAAGAAGAATGGCAGTAGATAGAACCCCAATTCTTAAGAGATGCAGATCTTTGGGTATGGAGCCAATGTATCTCGGTGTAAATAAGAAATCAAACAGAAAATTAGTTAGAGCTAACAGAAAGGTTAGTGAATACGGACTTCAGCTTAGAGAGAAGCAGAAGGCAAAGTTTATCTATGGTATGCTTGAGAAGCCTTTCCGTAACTTATACGAGAGAGCAGAGAGAATGCCGGGTCTTACAGGTCCAAACCTTATGGTATTGTTAGAGTTAAGACTTGATAATATCATTTTCCGTATGGGATTTGCAAGAACAAGAAGAGAAGCAAGACAGATAGTTGATCACAAGCACGTTCTTGTAAATGGCAAATGTGTAAACATTCCATCATACAGAGTAAGTGCCGGTGACAAGATTGAAATCAGAGAGAAGAGCAAGTCTCTTCAGAGATATAAGGATATCGTTGAGGCAAACGCAGGCTATACAGCTCCATCATGGATGGAATCAAGCTTAGAGACTTTAAGCGGTACTGTTGTTGAGATGCCACTCAGAGAGCAGATTGACGTACCTGTAAACGAAACACTTATCGTCGAGTTATATTCAAAGTAAGATAAAATAATTCACCACGTCATTTATGGCGTGGTGGATATTCTAATAAGAAGTAACTTAGAAACCGGTTTTCCATAAGGAGGGTTAATAGTGTTTGAATTCGAGAAGCCTAGAATAGAAATCGCAGAGATTTCTGAGGACAATAAGTACGGTCGATTTGTCGTAGAGCCTTTAGTCAGAGGATATGGTACAACTCTCGGTAATTCTCTTAGAAGAATTATGTTGTCATCATTGCCTGGTACAGCGGTAAGTGTTATTAAGATTAAAGGTGTTTTACATGAATTCAGTTCAATTCCTGGTGTTAAGGAAGATGTAACAGAAATCGTAATGAACATAAAGAATTTATGTATTAAAAATAAAAATAATGCAGCTTCTAAGGAAGTTATGCAGGGCTATATTGAGGCTTCAGGTGATTGTGTCGTTACAGCTGGAGATATTCAGCTTGATGGAGACCTGGAGATACTTAATCCGGATCTTGTTATTGCCAATTTGAGCGGAGCTGATGCTAAGCTTGAGATGGAACTTACCATCACAAACGGCAGAGGTTATGTTGGTTCAGATAAGAATAAAGAACGTGACACTTCAATTGATGCAATAGCTGTGGATTCAATTTATACACCTGTAGAGCGTGTTAACCTCACAGTTGAGAATACACGTGTCGGTCAGATTACTGACTACGACAAGCTCACACTTGATGTATATACAAACGGAACTTTAGCACCGGATGAGGCTGTAAGCCTTGCTGCTAAGGTATTAAGTGAACATTTAAGTCTCTTCATCGACTTGTCAGAGATTGCTAATACTGCAGAGGTTATGATTGAGAAAACTGATGATGAGAAAGAAAAAGTTCTTGAGATGAATATTGATGAATTGGAACTCTCTGTTCGTTCATACAATTGTCTTAAGAGAGCAGGTATTAATACTGTTGAAGAATTAACAAACAAAACTTCAGAGGATATGATGAAGGTTCGTAACCTTGGACGTAAGTCTCTTGAGGAAGTTTTAGGAAAATTAAAAGAATTAGGCTTATCATTAAAAACTGGTGATGACTAAGCTGATACCACTCACGCTGAATAATAGTAGGCACAGTGAAGACCCTTACGGGTAAGGAGGATAAATAATTATGGCTATGTATAGAAAGCTTGGAAAGAAATCAGATGCAAGAAAGGCATTACTTCGTAATCAGGTAACTCAGTTACTTTATCACGGAAAAATTGAGACTACTGAGGCAAGAGCTAAGGAAGTTCGTAAGATTGCTGAGCATCTCATTACTTTAGCTGTTAAGGAAAAGGATAACTTCGAGGAAGTTACAGTTACAGCAAAGGTTGCTAAGAAAGATAAAGACGGAAAGAGAATCAAGGAAGTAGTAGACGGCAAGAAGGTTACTCAGTACGATGAAGTTGAGAAGAAGGTTAAGAAGGACAATCCTTCAAGACTTCACGCAAGAAGACAGATGCTTAAGGTATTATATCCTGTAGTTGAAGTTCCAACTGAGGCTGCCGGTAAGAAGGCAGGTACTAAGAAAGTTGATTTAACTGCAAAGTTATTTGATGAGTACGGTGTTAAGTATGCCGGACGTAACGGTGGTTACACAAGAATTGTTAAGATTGGTGAGCGTCGTGGTGACGGTGCTATGAAAGTTATTCTTGAGTTAGTATAATTTCATCATCAAAAAAATGATAAAGGTTTTAGGGCAGGAAAGAAGTTTCCTGCCCTTTTTTAGTGTCGTTTATGCAAGGTCGCTTGACTTTATCAGAGGGGGAAAGTAGTATAAAACATATATGTTTTTTAGGAGGAGAAAGGATGAAGAGATTAAAGAAAATAACAGCTTTCCTGCTTTGCTTTGTGCTTATGTTTGGAATTGCTGTCAATGTAAGAAACGTGTCAGCAACCGGTGCAACCACACAGGATGGGTGGGTTAACAATGCTGATGGAACAAAGTCATATTATAAAGATGGGTCTATGCTGATTAATAATGTCGTAGAGATAGATGGAAAGTATTATGGGTTTGATTCCATGGGAATTATGTATGCGGATACAGAATTTTATATCTGTTATGTGGATATAGATAATAACATAACTGCATACTGTTATCGTGCGAAGGCAGACGGATCCTTGTACCGCGGAGAATTTTATATCACAGACGAAGGTATGGCATATTATAAAGATGATTGCATAAAGCAGGAACCGGGACTTTTTACAGTGAATGGAAAAACATACTATTCTTCAGATTATGGAGACTTGACAAGATTTGGAACGGTTGGAGAATGTGATGGGGAATATTACTACATATGTGATGATGGTACCGTTGAGAATTTTAGTGATTATATCGCGGGGGAGCCGGCGGGGAAACTAAATATATTTTCATGGAGCGATGAGGTATCTGTGGTAGTAGATACAGTGCTTAAGAAATATCCGGAGTATAAAGATAAGATTAAATGCTGGAATCTTGATATGAGCGGGACGTCATGGGATTATATTGATTTTGTAAATGATTATTCGCAGACAGATGCTACATGTATATTTGCCTTTGATATAGATGTTGTTTCTACATGGGAATATATGACTGGAAATGGGATGATAAACTGGTCACAGTTTGATGCGTTAAGCAGTATAGGAATTACAGAGGATGATTATGCCGATGCATATGAATACCAGAAACAGTCGGGCAAAAAAAATGGTGAGCTTAAGCTTATGACATGGAATACATGCCCGAATGTATTTATATATAACAAGGATATTGCAGAGAAGGTTTTTGGCACATCCGATTCTGATAAGATACAGGAGCTTATAGGAACACCTGAAAAGTTTTATGAGGCTGCTGAAAAGGTTAAGGCGGCAGGCTATTATATGACAACAGGTGTAGAAAAAGACGAGTCTATAGATGTTTTAGTAGGATATGCTCAGAAATATTATACGCCTGTATCAGGAGCTGATGATTTTATTGCCACTCTTAGTGCCAAGGGATATACAACGGGAAATAGTGCTTGGAGCTCAGAATGGAATGCTGATATGTCAAGCGGCAGGGTATTCGGTTATTTTGGAACTGATTGGTTTTATGTATGGTCCATGAATAATAAAGACAGTTACGGAATATGTGAAGGACCTGTGCGTTATGTATGGGGTTCCACATATCTGGGTGTCTCCGGAACAGGTAACGATACTGAAACTGATAAGACGGCGGCATTTATATTAAAGAGTTTATGCTGTGATGCGGACATGATGCAGGAGATTGCTGAGGAACGCTCATATATTCCAAACAATAAAACTGCGGTTGCAAATATAATCAAAAATAATGGTTTGTCTGTATATAATGGCTACGTCGGAGTGTTTGATTCTGCCGCAAGAAAGATTTTGGGCGCTACGGATGTTGTGATTGAAGCTGATTCAGAGACACCTTCGCTTTCAGTGTCAGATGATGATGAAATCATTGATTCTGTTTTCACCGAGGAAGAAAGAGCATCCGGACTTTATCTCGAGGTCAAGATTACTGCTGATACTGTTGAGATAAGTGCCCTTCCGGCTGATGAGAGAAAGTCGATAGAGGAAATTGTCAGTGAAAGTGAATTGGAGATTGTTTCGGTACTTGATATAAACATATTTAAGATACTTGGAGTTGATGAAACACAGATTACCGAGCTTAAAAAACCTTTAACACTTACAATCAAAATTCCGGAAGCCTTCAGGAAAAGTAACCGTAGCTTTTACATAATCAGGGTACATGACGGGAAAATTGATATACTGAAGGATTTGGATAATGATCCGGATACGGTTACGTTCGAGACTGACAAGTTCTCGGTATATACACTCGCATATGAAAATGTATCGATATCGACAAAAAATGAGGAGACTACAACAGAAATAGTCACAACAGAAACGGTTACAACCGAAAATACCACAGGAAACGATGTTACACCATCTACCGGAGATAATTTTGGAATGGCTGCAATTATAATGCTGATGAGTATATTCGGAATTTGTGTTGCCTGTGGCAGAATTAAAAAGAATTAATTATATAAATATAACACGGGAGTGCGAAAAACTGCACCCCCGTGTTTTTTTATATATAAGCTATTGATCGGACTCGAACCGACGACCTATTGATTACGAATCAATTGCACTACCGACTGTGCTACAATAGCATCACAGGGTCTATTATAATGCTTTTTTGATACTTGTGCTACCTTTTTGATTATTATTCAACCTGAGCATTTTTGCTCAGGCGGTTTTTTTAGAAAAATAATTCTTTGCTTGGATATACCGGCTCACAGGTTATGCGAAGACCGAGTTTACGGAGAGTGTCTTCATCACCGGGAGTCAGCATCTGGGTTGAATGATATTCGCAGTCCCTAAGCTGAGGAAGAGCACGCATTGCCTTGGCGGTGAGAGTGTTGGTTGCTCCGGAAATTGAAAGAGCAGTCAGCACATCATCTAAATTGAGCAGGGTATCGTGGCTGTTTAAAATCTTGGTTTTGAGCTCTACGATAGGCTCAAGTATAATAGGGCTTAAAAGCTTTAAGTCATCATCAATATTGGTAAGTGCCTTGATTGCATTTAGAACTACAGTGGAACTGGCACTCAGGAGAGCACTTGCCTTTCCTGTGATTATCCTTCCGTCAGGGAGCTCAATAGCTGCGACAGGGAGATTCTCACGGGCAGATTTTTGCAGAGCAGGCTGAACGACAGGACGAATATCAGGAGTAATGTTTAAGTGCCTCATAATAAGCTTAATCTTATCTACAGCTTCCTGTTCCCCCTTGCCTTGTCTGTGGGCACATTTTGTTGCAAAGAAACGTCTTATGATTTCCTGACAACTGGCTTCTTTGACAACATCATCATCAAATATGGCATAGCCTACCATGTTTACACCCATATCAGTAGGACTCTTGTAGTCAAAGGCACCGTTGCTGATACGTGCAAGAGTACTCTTTACTATAGGAAATGCTTCCACATCACGATTGTAGTTCACGGTTGTTTCACCGTAAGCTTCAAGGTGAAAAGGATCGATCATATTAACATCATTTAAGTCGGCAGTCGCCGCTTCGTAGGCAAGATTTACAGGATGTTTGAGGGGGATATTCCATATAGGAAAGGTCTCAAATTTGGCATATCCTGCAGGGATTCCTCTCTGTGTTTCATGGTACACCTGAGAAAGACAGGTGGCGAGTTTGCCACTGCCGGGACCCGGTGCTGTGACAACAACAAGAGGTTTGGTTGTCTCAATATAAGGATTGGCACCAAAGCCTTCTTCACTACAGATATAGTCCAACTCTATAGGATATCCCTTTATAGGTTTATGGGCATAATTCTTAACTCCGCGCATGGTAAGTTTGGACATAAAAGCATCAGCAGCAGGCTGACCTGTGTATTTGGTTATAACTACACTGTTTACCTCTATGCCAAGATTGGTGATGTTGTCAATGAGACGTAACACATCCATATCATATGTGATTCCGAGATCGGCTCTCATCTTTGTCTTTTCAATATCACCGGCAGATATGACAAATATAATCTCCGACTGATCTTTTAACTCATAGAGCAGTTTAATTTTGGCATTAACATCGAAACCCGGAAGAACGCGGGCTGCATGGTAGTCGTCAAAAAGTTTGCCGCCGAATTCAAGATAAAGCTTGCCGTTGGCATTTTCGATTCGCTCAAGAATATGTTCTTTTTGCTTTTTCATGTACAGGTCGTTGTCAAATCCTATTTTATCCATATATGCACCTCGTTCCCGAAAATAAGGCAGATAGATACTGCCGTCAAAAAAACAACTAAAAATAACTCTAATAGATTATCATTTTAAAGTTTTTTTTTCAATAGATATAGAAAAAATATAATTAAAATTTTAGATTTTGAACATAAATAAGATAAGGAAATGAGAAAATATATCATTTATTACAATTGAAATATACCCCCGTGGGGTATATAATAAGACTGTTGAAAGAAACTACGGATATAGAAGAGGATGTATATATGGAAAATGTAAAGGATAATTGTTGTTGCGGTAAGAAAAAGGAGCGGGACGAAAAAGAAAAAAAGGATTTGCTCAATCGTCTCAGCCGCATAGAAGGGCAGGTAAGAGGAATAAAAAACATGGTGGAAAAGGACTCTTATTGTGTGGATATTTTAAATCAGGTTTCTGCCGTAAATGCAGCACTGAACAGCTTTAACAAAGAACTTCTGGCAAGACATATCAGATCCTGCGTTGTAAATGACATAAAAGACGGAAAAGAAGAAGTTATTGATGAGCTGGTTGTCACACTACAAAAACTTATGAGATAGAAGAGGTGATTTCATGCAACAATTTAATGTTACTGGTATGAGTTGTGCTGCCTGTAGTGCCAGGGTGGAAAAGGCTGTTGGAAAACTTCCCGGAGTGGAAAGCGTTTCGGTAAATCTGTTAACAAACAGCATGGCTGTAGTGGGTCAGGTATCGGCTGAGGATATTATAAATGCGGTTGAGGCAGCGGGATATGGCGCAGCGAAGAAAAATACAGATACGGAAAGCAAAGGAAATATAGACAGTAACGGGAAAGACAGTGAACTTGCCGACAAGGAGACTCCGAGGCTAAAAAAGAGATTCATTGTGTCATTGATTTTCCTTATTCCTCTGATGTATGTGTCGATGGGACATACCATGTTTGGAATGTGGCTGCCGGAAAGAATATCAGAAAATCCCATGGCAATCGGATTGATACAGCTTATATTTACGATTGTGGTAATGGTAATTAACAGTAAATTTTTTGTAAACGGTGTAAAAGGAGTGATACATGGAGCTCCTAATATGGACACATTGGTTGCTCTTGGCTCCGGTGCATCATTTTTATACAGTCTGTATATTTTATTTGCCATGTCGGATGTAATTGTAAGGGGAAATATTACGGCAGCCCACGAGTATCTCCATGACCTGTATTTTGAATCGGCAGCAATGATACTCACCCTTATAACGTTGGGAAAGACATTGGAGGCATATTCAAAGGGAAAGACAACAGATGCGTTGAAGGGGCTTATGAGACTGGCACCCAAGACGGCAAGAATTATATCAGAGGGAAAAGAAGTTATTGTTCCGGTAGAGCAGGTGAAGGTGGATGATACATTTTTGGTAAAACCCGGTGAGAGCATACCGGTTGACGGAATTGTCATTGAGGGACACAGTGCAATTGATGAATCCACCCTTACAGGGGAAAGCATACCTGTGGATAAAAAAATCGGTGACAGAGTTTTTTCGGCTACCATAAACCATGATGGCATTATCCGGTGCAGGGCTGTTAAAGTGGGCGATGACACAACACTGTCACAGATAATTCAGATGGTAAAAGATGCTGCGTCAACCAAAGCACCTATTGCAAAGGTGGCTGACAGGGTATCCGGGATATTTGTGCCTGCGGTAATTGTAATTGCAATTATCACATTTATAGTATGGAAAATCCTGGGTGGGGGTCTCGGATTTTCCCTTGCCAGAGCGGTGTCCGTCCTCGTCATAAGCTGTCCGTGTGCTCTCGGTTTAGCAACGCCTGTGGCGATTATGGTTGGAAACGGAGTTGCCGCAAAGAAGGGCATACTTTTTAAAAATGCTGTCTCTCTTGAAACAGCAGGAAAAGTCAGGGCGGTGGCGCTGGATAAAACAGGAACCATAACCATGGGAAAACCGGCGGTAACCTGTGTGATTCCCGTAGGAGACATAAATGAAGATGAGTTGATTTTTATGGCATATGCCTTGGAAAAAAACAGTGAACATCCCCTTGCCGGGGCTGTGGTGGATTATTATGAGAAAAACTATAACGACAGAACAAAGATAAATGTAACAGATTTTAATGTGATGCCGGGAAACGGACTCACTGCTGTTATAAACGGCGAAAAAATCATTGGCGGAAATGTTGAATTTGTGCGACAATACACAGATATCTCAGAAAAAATCACGGAACAGGCGGAAATGCTCTCAAAAGCAGGAAACACACCGCTTTATTTTGCAAAAAATAACAGGATGACAGGACTTATAGGTGTTGCGGATATAATAAAAGCAGACAGTGCAGAAGGTATAGAACTTATTAAATCCTTGGGAATAAAGGTAATTATGCTTACCGGAGACAACAGTGTTACCGCTGCGGCAATAGGCGAAAAGGTTTGTGTTGACGAGATAGTTGCAGGCGTAAAACCTGATGAGAAGGAAAAGGTAATAAAAAGTCTGCAGGAAAAATATGGTGTGGTGGCTATGGTAGGTGATGGCATAAATGATGCACCGGCACTTACAAAGGCAGATATAGGAATTGCCATAGGTGCCGGAACGGATATCGCAATAGATGCCGCAGACGTTGTTTTGATGAAAAACAGCATATGCGACGTTGCCTGCAGCATATCACTGAGCCGGGCCGTATTAAAAAATATTCACCAAAATTTATTCTGGGCATTTTGCTATAATGTGATAGGTATACCGCTGGCAGCAGGTGTGTGGTATCCCCTTTTGGGATGGAAACTAAACCCTATGTTCGGTGCAGCCGCCATGAGTCTGTCAAGTTTTTGTGTGGTTACCAACGCGTTACGGCTTAATCTGTTTAAATTTAAAAATAAAAAACAAGGAGATGTGAGTATGGAGAAAACAATCAAAATTGAGGGAATGATGTGCGGACATTGCGAGGCAAGAGTTAAGAAACTCTTAGAAGGACTTCCGGAGGTAGATGAAGCTATTGTAAGTCATACTGAGGGAAAAGCCGTGTTGAAACTCAATACAGATATCAACAATGAAACTCTTAAAGAGCTGATTGAAAAAGAAGATTATAAAGTCACAAAATTCATCTGATAAAAACAGGGGTGTCTGCTGTAGGACACCCTGATTTTTTATTGGATTTGTTGAGATTTATGACAGAAAAACCTTTAAATTTACGACATAATATGTTAATATTTTACATATGTGAGCTAATTGATTTTAGGGAACGGATACAGACGGGAGTGATGCACATGAAAAGGAAGAAACACATAAAAACAATAAGCATAATTATAAGCATCGTTCTGTTTCTGACTGCTTTTTTTCCGTCATATAAAGTTTATGCGGATGAAGGTATGGAAAGGGCGTACTACACTGATGAAGCAGGAGAGGATTTCACTGAGGAGGAACTGGAATTTATCCGGAACTGTACGACTCTGAAGGTGGGATACATATCTGATGATATTCCTGTATCTTACAAGGACAGTCATACGGGAGAATGTGAGGGAATATCAAGAGCAATCTTTGATAAATTGTCAGAGGTAAGCGGACTGAAATTTGATTTGGTGGCGCTTCCGGAGGGAACCATAAAACACGATTACCTGCAGTCAAATGGTTTTGATCTGGTAACGGGGGTAGAACTCAACGAAACAAATCTTAATATAGATAATCTGTATCTTAGTCAGCCGTATTTTTCCGGTGAGCGTGTAATTGTATGTAAAGAGGAATTTGAATTTGATGTAACCATGGAATACAATATGGCAATAGCAACAGGCTCGGTGACTTTTAAGGATGTTGTTGCAGAATATTATCCAAAATTCAACATAAATACATATGATACCGTCGAGGAAAGTTTTGATGCGGTATATGACGGAAGTCAGGATATGCTTTTGGTTAACAGGTATATAGCATCTTACTGGATGGCTAAACCGAAGTATGGCGATTTTACGATTGTTCCCATTGACGGTATGGATGACAGCTTGTGCTTTTCTGCCATAGTTAATAATGACGGGGATGGCGGTTTGTCACCGGAAGACAGCGAAATGGTCATAAATATAATAGATAAGACCATTGGCATGATTTCCGCAGATGAGATGGATAATCTGATTGTACGGGAAACCATGAGACATCATTATGAGTACACATTTTACGATTTTGTGTATATGTACCGTATTTCCATTATCGTTGTTGTTGTTTTGTTCCTTGCAGTTCTTATAACCATGATTAGTATGTATAAATTAAAGAAAAAGCACGAAGAACAAAGACGGGCCGAGGAAAGAAACATAATTCTCCAACAGAAACGATACAAAATGATAATAGATAATTCTGAGGAACTTATATATGAGATTAGTCTCTTTGGCGAACCGTGTATAGCATCCGAAAAGATTAAAGAAAAGTTTGGCTGGGATATTCCAAAACAGGTTGACAATCTCTCCATCAGAAGCCTGAGTGAGATACTCCATGTTCATCCCGCTGATGAAGATCAGTTTTACAGTTCCACAGAGGGTCTTGTGGCTAACAAGGAGGTTAAGGAACTACTCATCCGTCTCGGAAAGGCAAACGGAACATACATATGGTGTAACGTCATATACCTGCCTATAATTGATGATGACGGAAATTTGGTTTCCATTGTGGGAAAGATTGTGGATGTGGACGATTCCGTCAGGGAGAAAAAACGTCTTGAGTTTAAGTCCAGAACAGACAGCCTTACAGGACTTTTGAACAAAAAGACCTTCGAGGACGAAACACGAAACTACATCGAAGAGAATACAGCCGTGAGCTCAGCCTTTATATTTGTGGACATGGATTTCTTCAAAAATGTCAATGACCTTTTAGGACATGTTATGGGAGATCAGGTTATAAAGGATACGGCAGTGAAACTTCAGGTCATATTTGCAAACTGCGACCTGGTTGCAAGATTTGGCGGAGACGAATATTGTATATTTGTCAAAGATATACCATCGGATACACTTGTGGACAAACTTAATTTTGCAATAGATAAGCTGTCAGATATATACACAAACAACGGGGCAAGGGTAAGCCTTACGGCCAGCATAGGTGCGGCTTATTGTTCGAGTCCGAGCATTGGCTATGATCAGTTACTTGAATGTGCTGATAAGGCGGTTTACCGGGCTAAGGAAGAAGGAAAGAACAGATATATTATCACATATATGTAAAAGGATTTATCTATGGATGAGGAACAGATAATCAGGTCAAGGTTAAAGGATTTGGCAGACAGGGCATACAGGCAAGGCACATATACCTACAGTAACTTTCTTGCTCCTGCGGAACTATCCCTGATAGACGATATAAAAAGTGACATCGGATACATTGATTTTAAGACATCGGGAGAAGGCGGCTGCTGTGACAGGCAGATGGTCTGCTTTGGTTCGGAAGATATGTTTGGCTATAAGGAGAGTTTCCCTATAAGCATTATAAAGGTTCAACCCGTCATAGATAAATTTTCCGACGAACTGAACCACAGGGATTTCTTAGGTGCCGTAATGAATCTGGGCATAGAACGCAATATGATAGGCGATATCGTTGTCAGAGAAGGAAAGAAAGCATATATATACTGTAACGAAAGCATATCCGGTTACATCAGTGATAATTTAACCAAAATAAAACATACAAATGTCAAATGTTGTATTTTGGATTCGTCAGCAGAAACAGCCGAGCTTAAACCGGAGTTTAAGGACATAAGTGTAGTGGTGGCATCCGACAGATTTGATGCTGTGGCAGCATGTGTTACAAAATTGTCAAGAAGTGAGACCTTGAATTTATTCAAATCAAAGAAGGTCACCTTAAACGGCAGACTATGTGAAAAAAACAGTATACCTCTCAAAGAAAATGATACGTTTTCACTCAGAGGTTATGGCAAATACATTTATTGCGGATGCGGAAATGAAACCCGAAAAGGAAAGATATATGTATATTTAAAGCAATATATTTAAAAAATATAATCATAAAATATTTACGAAAGGAAGCAGGTCATGATTAGTAGATATATAACCGAAAAAGGCAAGCTTATGGAAATCAATGAATACAAACCGGGAATGTGGATTAATCTGACTGCCCCGAGTCAGGATGAGAGTCTTGAGATAGCAAAAAAGTATAATATTGATTTGACGGATATCAGGGCTGCTTTGGATGATGAGGAAGCTTCGCGAGTTGATGTAAATGATGACTATGTTATGGTTATTTTTGATATACCTACTGCTGAGATACGACACAATCAGCAGGCATATACAACTATTCCTCTGGGCGTAATATGGACAGAAGAATCCATAATAACCATATGCTCCGTGGAAACACCGGTATTAAAATATTTTTTAAACGGCAATTTAAAGGATTTTACCACAAAAAAACAGGTTAGATTTACTTACCAGATATTATACAGAACATGTGCACTCTACCAGTCTTACCTCCGTATTATCGACAGGAAACGTCTTGAGATGGAAGAACGCATGGGAAAAGCTACCGAAAATTCTGATATAATCAATCTTCATGAATTAGAGTCAAACCTTGTATACTTTGACACATCATTAAGAGCCAACCGAATGATTGTGGACAGACTTACAAGATACAGCGGCATAAGAAAATTCCCGGAAGATCAGGAACTTTTGGATGATGTGATTATTGAGAATCTGCAGGCGATAGAGATGACCCAGATATACAGGGATATCTTAAAGGGTACACGGGAATTGATGTCTACGGTTATTGACAACCGACTTAATAATATCATGAAATATTTGGCATCAATCACAATAATAATGGCGATACCTACCATAATATCAGGTTTATTTGGTATGAATGTGGCAGCTGAATGGATGCCGTTCTCAAGCACCCCGTTTGGTTTTGCCATTATATGCGGTATAATTTTCCTTATATGTGCGTTGGTGGCATTTGTATTAAAGAAGATGAAGATGATATAACGAGATAAAAACCCCTCTTTGCCGTAGATATATTTTTTTGTGCAAGGAGGGGTTTTGTGGAGGAAAAGAATGATTCATATATATTGCGGAAACGGAAAGGGAAAAACAACAGCGGCTATCGGGCTTTCCGTCAGGGCAGCGGGGGCAGGAGTACCGGTATTATTTGGACAGTTTTTAAAGGATAAATCATCCTCGGAGATTTGTATACTGGAAGATATAAAATTAATCAGGATATTTCACGGGGAGAAAAATTACGGATTTACATGGGAACTGACCGGACACGAAAGAGAGCTGCAGAAACAGATAAATGACAAAATATTAATGGATATGGAAGAAAATTTAACTGAACGGGATTGCGAAGTAAAAGCCGTAGTGGTTTTTGATGAGGTTATTCATGCTCTGAACGAAAATCTTTTGGATGAAAAAAAGTTTTATACATTTTTGGAAAAATACAAGAATGATTGTGAGATTATATTAACCGGAACAAACCCACCGGACAGACTTACAGATATGGCGGATTATGTTTCCTGTATAAATAAAATCAGGCATCCGTTTGACAAAGGCATAGGTGCCAGAAAAGGAATAGAATATTAAAGGATTTTGATATGAGTGATAAGAAGAAAAAAATACTGTTAAATGTACTTATGTGCGTGGCAATGGCAGTTATGGTTATAGTTGCGGTTTTTGTGGTAGAAAAAAAGTCATCGGATGATCAGACCACACAGACTGAAAATACAGACAATGAAAATGAAACTACGGGACAGGTTGCTGACCAGACGATATCTGCCGGAAACACAGAGAAAACTGATACAACGGAGGAATCTGATACTACAGAAGAAAAAGGCACTACGGAGCAAGTCGGTACGACAGAGAAAACTGATACGACAGAGAAAACTGATACTACAGAGGAAAACGGTACCACAGAACAAGCTGATATCACAGAGTCGGTTGACACAACGGAGGCTGCTGAAACAAAAAGTTGTACAATTACAATTCAATGCACATCCATACTTGAAAATATAGATAAGCTGAAGGAGGGTAAGGCTGCTTATGTTCCGGAAAGCGGATACATATTGTCTGCTACCGTTGAGTATTCGGAAGGGGATACGGTGTTTGACGTTTTGGTTGATGCGTGCAGCCTGTACGGTATACAGATAGAATACGCCTATACCCCTATGTACGGAAGTTATTATATTGAGGGAATTAACCACTTATACGAATTTGACTGCGGCGGAACCTCAGGGTGGATGTATTCGGTTAACGGAGTTTCACCTAATTACGGATGCTCCGGTTATAATGTAAGTGAAAATGACACAATAGTCTGGTACTACAGTTGTAGCCAGTAGCGGAGGATGAGTATAAGATGCAGGACACATTTTCAAGGTGTAATCCGCTTATAAACTTAATATTTTATATAGGAACCTTTATTTTCTGTATGATATTTATGCATCCTGTATGTCTTATTATGGAAATGCTTTCTTCTTTCGGATATTATATATATCTTGCAAAGAAAAAAGCATTTAAGGTTTTAGCCGGGCTCATACCGTTATTTGTGCTGATAAGTTTTATAAACCCATTGTTTAATACAAGAGGAAGCACAATACTTTTTTTTGTGGGAGACCGGCCGTACACCTTTGAGGCTCTGATATACGGTATGTCGGTTGCTGCCATGCTCACCTCGGTAATAGTCTGGTTTTTCACATACAACATAATTATAACCAAGGACAAACTCACCTACCTCTTTGGAAATATCATGCCATCGGTTTCGCTTGTGTTTACAATGATTATGAGATTTGTTCCCGGATATAAAGAACAACTTGATTCAATGAAAAATGCCAGAAAATGTATTGGAATGTACAGTGAGGGGAAAATGTTGAAGGAGAAAATTCAAAACGGTTCATCCCTCTTGGCAGGACTTACATCATGGTCGCTGGAAAACAGTGTGATTACGGCAGATTCCATGAAGAGCAGAGGTTACGGATGCAGGAAGAGAAGTAATTTTGCCATATACAGATTTACATTTCGTGACGGGGTGTTTTTTGTGCTGATGGCAATATGCGTGGCGGTTATCGTCCTGTGTGGTATAAAAGGCGGAATGTATTATACATTTTTGCCGGATATATTTATTCAGAAAAATATATTTACAATTACAGGTTCGGTTTTTTATTTTATTTATTTGAGTCTGCCCCTGATGACAGATGTTGCGGAGGATATATTATGGATTTATTTGAAATCAAAGATTTAACTTTCTCATATCCTGAAACGGAGAACAAGCTTGTGCTTGACAATGTAAATCTCAGTATTAGGCAGGGAGAATTTATAACCCTTTGCGGAAAGAGCGGAAGCGGAAAAACAACATTGCTGAGACATATGAAAACAGTACTCTCACCTTATGGTGAAAGAAGAGGGAATATATTGTACAAAGGTGTGGAGCTAAAAGATGTAAATCTAAGAACCCAGTCATCAGAGATAGGTTACGTAATGCAAAATCCGGATAACCAGATAGTTACGGACAAAGTATGGCATGAGCTGGCATTTGGTTTAGAGAGTCTTGGTATAAGTCAGGATGTAATGCGACTCAGGGTGGCTGAAATGGCAAGCTACTTTGGTATACAGGATTGGTTCCATAAGGATGTGACAGAGTTATCAGGAGGACAAAAGCAACTTCTTAATCTGGCATCCATAATGGCTATGCAGCCGGGCGTGATTATTCTGGATGAGCCTACAAGCCAGCTTGACCCGATAGCAGCCTCGGATTTTTTAAATACAATAAAGAAAATAAACAGAGAGCTTGCCACAACGATTATAATTACCGAACACAGGTTAGAGGATATATTAAGTGCATCTGACCGTGTGATTGTAATGGATAAGGGGCAGATTATAGCTGACAAATCACCTCAGGAGATAGGGGGATATTTAAAAAGCATTTCCAGCGATATGTTTGGCTCAATGCCCACTCCGGTTCAGGTGTATTATGGGCTTAAGGAGGAAGGCAGAAGCCCTATAACAGTAAGGGACGGACGAAACTGGCTGGATGAATATTTGAAAGATAAAGAGATAACTGTTTCAGGAGCGGAAGATAAAACCTGTGATTTGGAGGATGAAATTAATCCGGCACTACAACTGAAAAATATATGGTTCAGATATGAAAAAGACGGCGACGATATATTGAAGGGGGTGGAACTCAAAGTAAAGAATGGCTGTATGCATGCCATTCTGGGAGGAAACGGAACCGGAAAATCCACTACTTTGAAAACAATCTGCAATATATGTAAGCCTTACAGAGGAAAGATTAAGATTAAGGGAAAGGCAATTGAGAAGTATAAAAACAGAGAGTTGTTTGATGGGCTTTTAGCCATGCTTCCCCAGAATCCGCAATGTCTTTTTGTGAAGAAAACCGTACTGGATGATTTAAAGGAAATGATTCAAAAAAAAGACGGAACAGAGTATCTGAATGAGATTATAAAAGAGTGTGAGCTGGAAAATATCTTAGATTCCCATCCTTTTGATTTGTCAGGTGGGGAGCAACAAAGGGTGGCTCTTGCCAAGATATTGCTGACAAATCCTGAGATTCTTTTATTGGATGAGCCTACGAAGGGTATGGACAGCATCTACAAGCTGCAGTTTGCTCGAATATTGGACAGATTGAAGAAAAAAGGCGTGACTATAGTTATGGTTTCCCATGATGTGGAATTCTGTGCAAAAAATGCAGATTATGTAAGTCTGTTTTTTGACGGACAGATAGTCACAACCAACACGCCACATCGTTTCTTCGCCGAAAACAGCTTTTATACCACAGCGGCAAACAGAATGAGCCGTCACATATTTAAAAATGCCATAACAAACGAGGATGTAATAGAATTGTGCAGAGTAAATTCATGAAAAACCAAAAAAATAAATATATATCAATGATAATCTATGTGATTATCTTTCTTGTTATACCGGCAATTATATATATAACATGGCGGCTGGCTCCGGAGAGATATTATCTGACGGGAATGGTAATAATACTTTTATCCATGTTTGTTTTCTTTGTAAGATTTGAACGACGAAAACCGGAGGCGAGGGAGCTTGTTGTTTTGGCTGTTATATGTGCTATTGCAGTGATATCAAGAGCTGCCTTTGCCATGATACCGAATTTTAAACCTATGTCAGGTATAATTATGATTGCCGGATTGGCGTTTGGAGGAGAAACAGGATTTTTTGTGGGTGCGGTAAGTGCCTTTGTAAGTAATTTTATGTTTATGCAGGGACCGTGGACACCATGGCAGATGTTCGCCTATGGAGTGGGCGGACTGGTGGCAGGACTTCTTGGCAGATGGGGGATAATGAAGAGCGACAGACCTGTATGGACAGCGTTGACAGGATGTATAATTGTAATAGCCATAGTTGGCCCCCTGCTTGACACATGCGCATTGTTCACTATGGGGATAGAGATAAATAAGGCAAGTATACTTGTCACATACGGAGCAGGTCTGCCGCTTAACTGCGTTCATGGAGCGGCAACCTTTGTGACCCTGCTGCTTTTCTCAAAGCCTATGACTGAAAAACTTGACAGAATGAAGAAGAAATACGGAATTATGCGAGAGGGATAAAATGAGCTTCAAGGAATATCATCCTATAATTAACTTCATATATTTTACTGTTGCAATAATCTGTGTTTTATACTTTAACCATCCGGCTTATATCTGTACGGCATATCTTGCCTTTGCATTATATTATTTTAAGCTGAAAGGAAAAGGCAGTATAAAAAAAATCATAGTATATTTATGTCTTGCATTGCTGTATGCTGCCATATACGGCTCCTATAATCATTTCGGAGTTACTGTGCTGTGCAGAAACAGCATAGGCAATAGTATTACGGCGGAATCCATTATCTATGGATTTTTCATCGGGCTCAGAGCTGTGACAGTGTTGCTTGTCTCAGGCTGTATGCTGGAGGTTGTAACAAGAGATAAAGTAATTTACATATTCGGGCGGATATGCCCGAAACTTTCTCTTGGAATCGCAATCGGATTCCGAACCGTACCCCGTATCATAAAAAGAAAAAATATGGTAAGAGAAGCGGCTATGGGAATAGGTAAAAATAAAAAAAATATTGTTTCCTGTTTTTCAAGTGTTATTGGCTGGACAATGGAAGAATTTATAGAGATTTCAAATTCCATGAAATCAAGAGGTTATTCCCTGAGAGGAAGGACTGCTTATTCAATATATTCTTTTTCAAACAGAGACAGGGCTTTTTTTATGGGAATGTTTTTTGGTATTGTGGTTATATGGGTGGCTCAGGCTCTTGGATATACGCACATACTTTATGATCCGGTTATCGTAATACCTCCGGCCGGAGTAACTGACATACTGCTTCTCGGGATATACGCTCTGTTCCTTGTCATGCCCCTCTTGGTTCAGATTATTGCAGAAAAAATATTCAAACATAGTATTGACATTTTATGGCGAAATTAATAGAATTGTATGGAAACAATAATATAATAAACTGCATCGTGACTTGGGGTTAAGACTGTTAAACAGGCCCCGGGATGAGAGAATCCGGTGGGAGTCCGGAACATAGCCAGTTGCCGTATGTGCAAGAGGGTGTCCTTCGTGGCGTGAGCCGGTCATTGGGTTAAAACCTGAGAAGGCTGAGGGACAAACGTGAAGTTTTCTTCGGATTGCATGAGTCGGAAGACCTATGATGCATGGTATATACATAATGGTTTAGCTTATAATAAGGCAGTTATAAGCTTGCTTTGTGCTGTGACAGCATTGTATTATGGATACTGGACGTGAAAAATGGCCACGACAGATTTTTATCTGTGGTGGTCTTTCTTTTGTTGTGGTTTATATAAGTTAAGGAGGAAAAAATGAACAAAATTAAAAAAATGACAAGGAGTATACTGACACTGGCATTGAGTGTTATACTTTGTGTATGTCTGATACCTACAAAGGTTGCCGGTGCAGAACCGGTGGATATTGACGTTTATGTGACTATAAGTGACAGCGGATATTTTGCTGCTACAGCTACCGGTGAAGATATTGCGTACAAGAAAATTACTCTGACAGGGCAGTCAGGTTATACTGTATCTGATGTGTTAAAAAAGGTACATGATGAGTATTATCCGGGCGGTGCTGCTGCAGGATATGCAGAAAATACATCTGGCTGGGCTACAATGTTTTGGGGAACTACCGGAACATATGGTGCACCATGTGGTTACTATGTGAATAATGCATCGGCAGGGGGTACAACTGATCCGGTAAATGACGGGGATCACGTTTATGCTTTTTTGTACGCCGATACAAGTGGATGGACTGACAAATACACATATTTTTCCGAGATTAATGTAAGTGCGGAAGAAGGAACGGCAGTAGAGCTTCAACTTGCAGGAACAGGCTATGATTCAGGATATAGTCCCGTATCCGGTCCGTGTGAGGGAGCTCAGATATATGTGGACGGCGCCGTACAGACCGGAGTTACGACAGACAGCGACGGCAAGGTAAGCCTTACATTTGATACAGCCGGTATATATGTTGTAACAGCCTGGGGAGTGGGTAAAGTTGGAACAGAGGAGTCCTTTATAACACCTGCATACTGCAAGGTGACAGTTTCTGCACCAACCCCGACTCCTGTACCGACACCGGAACCAACTCCTGTACCGACACCGGAACCAACTCCTGTACCGACACCGGAACCAACTCCTGTACCGACACCGGAGCCTGCACCTGCACCGACATTTCCGGCTGTAGATAAAACTATGGCTGAGATTCCTGCAGCATCTGTTGATAGCTGCAGCTCATATATGAGTGGTTTGTATGGAACAGAACTCACTTATGGATATGAGTGGTATGTCTATAATATGCTTAGAGCCGGAAAGACATTTTCGGCAGAGTCTCTTGACAAATATTATGAATCGGTCAAGACAGAGGTGTCTGAGTGGGAGGCAACACAAAAGCCTACAGATATTGCAAGAACCGCACTTGCCATTTCTGCTATGGGTAAGGATATAACAGATGTCGGTGGAGTTAACCTTGCAGCAATGCTGTACAATCATCCGTCTTTGGATGCAGGTTCAAACGAACTTGCATATGCTCTTTTGGCTCTTGATGCAAGAAATACGGCTATACCTGAGGGTGCAAAGTGGACAAGAGAAGCGATTGTAAACAAGCTTCTTACATATCAGAATACATCCGACGGAGGTTTTGGCTTATTTGATAATCAGACAACAAGTGTGGATATGACAGCAATTGTTGTACAGGCTATTGCACCGTATAAGTCACAAAATGCTGCTGTTGCGCAGGCTGCGGATTTAAGTGTGCAGTATTTTAAAAATAAAATGTCTGCAAACTACGATTTTGACAGTAACAGCAATACTACCGCAGTAGTTGTTCTCGCTCTTACATCACTTGGTATTGACCCGGCAAATGAGGTAAACGGTTTCGGTACAGCAGACAACAATGTTATAACTGCATTATATGGATATCGTGTTGTAAACGGAGCAGGATATACATATATGCTCGGTGGAAATGCAAATGCATACGCCACCGTTCAGGCTATGCAGGCATTTAACGCATACAAAATGCTTGTAGGCGGTGAGGGTGCATATTGGAAATGGCCTGAGATAAAGCCGGAAGTAAAGGTTGACGAAAATGTTAACACAGGTGATGCAACACCTGTAAAAGCAATGACATTACTTTGTATGGCAGGATTAGCCGGACTTATATTTACTGTTGAAAAAAAGAAACAGAAACTGTTATAATACAGGTATAATAAATACAAAGGAAAAGGTAGATATATGTTATATTTTATTGTCAATCCTAAGTCGGGAACTGGTCGCGGCCTGAAAATCTGGAAGGAAGCGAAAAACTATCTGCAGGATAACCATATTGAATACAGGGCGATGGCTACAAGATATGATGGACACGCTACAGAACTTGCAAAAGAGCTTTCGTCATGTATGTGCAAAAAAATAAATCTTATAGTTATAGGCGGTGACGGAACCGTAAATGAGGTTCTGAACGGTATAACTGATTTTGATAAGATTAATTTTGCTGTTATACCTACAGGTTCCGGTAATGATTTCGCACGGGGACTTGGCATAAAATGTGAACCGTTGGAGCAATTGGTAAATATTATTATGAGCGATAAAACGGAAACTATAGATATCGGTAAGGTCACATGGAATGATAAATTCAGATATTTTTCCATAAGTGCGGGTGTGGGACTTGATGCCATTGTTTGCAAAAAAGCTCTCACATCATCACTGAAAAAGGTTTTAAACAGATTTCATATGGGAAAACTTACATATATCATACTGACCATTCAGACTTTGTTTAGCATGACCACAGTTGACTTTAAGGTTTCCATAGACGGAGAGGAAAGACGACTGAGCAGGGTTATATTTGCGGCAGCCATGAATTTCAGAGCGGAAGGCGGAGGTGTGCCTATGGCACCATCTGCTGATGCAAGGGACGGTCTTCTTTCGATGTGTTTAGTCCACACCATACCAAAGTGGAGAACCTTTTTCTGCCTGCCGCTTCTGTGTATGGCGAAGCATGAGAAAATTAAGGGATTTGACATTGTAAATTGCAGGAAGTGTGAGATAGAGATAAGTGAACCTGTGGTACTTCACGCTGACGGAGAGTACGTGGAAGACGTGGATAAGGTTACCTTTGAATGTGTGCCGTGGAAGCTTAATTTGATTGTATAGATATTTGTATGATTGTAAAAACGGTCACAGATTATCCGTTGTGTGGAATCTGTGACCGTTTTCGTATTATAATTTTTTTCTAAGTTCTGAGATTTCTTCTAATGTTAGCTTGGTTGCTTTACTGATATACTCATCTGAATCACCGTTTTTAATCATAACCTCAGCTACTTCATACATCTGTTCTTTAGCGTATTCTTTAGCGTATTCTTTAGCGTATTCTTTAGCGTATTCTTTTGCGTAATCCTCTACCGCCTGGCACATAACGTCACGCCCCTTTCCGTGCTTGTAGTAATTTGTTAAATCACATATCTTTGGAAATTTCTGGTTGCTACAAACCAATTCACTCTTTAGTATTTTCATGTACTCTGATAAGTCTGTGCCATCATCAATTTCTGTGTTCACATAGATTTCAGAGTATCCGTTAGAAATAGTTTCGCCAGTTTCTCTAATGGTTCTGTCTATATGATAAATAGCTTTTCCCTTTTTTAGAAAATCAGTTTCGGTAATGAATATCATACAGACATCGGGTAAATTTTTAAAATTAGCCCCTTTTTCTAATGACTGGATTTGTACACAAGAGCTATTGTATCTAACTCTTCTTTGATGATCGTCGTCATTAGCTTTTTGAACTTCTACACTAAATACAACCCCATTTTCGTCTATACACTTTATGTCTATTGTTACCGAACGGGTATCAATATTATGTATAGATTTTTGAGTGGTATTACTGATTACCTTTAGGT
Source organism: uncultured Bacteroides sp. (assembly GCA_964553965.1). Taxonomy (GTDB): domain Bacteria; phylum Bacillota; class Clostridia; order Lachnospirales; family Lachnospiraceae; genus Coprococcus_C. The sequence goes on from CAZKMB010000001.1 coordinate 68,811, forward strand.
GGGGTGCACATAGGACAACTCTCAAAAGTTCCTCACAAAATCCTCTGTCTTCGCCTAACTTTTGCATAAAAGTGTCATCAATAGGTCTTAGCTTTTCGATAGGCTTGGCAGAATTACTTAATACTACTTTTGTTTCTTTCATCCTTTTCCTCCTTTTTTTGTTCTAACTGGCGTAATTGTTTTATCTTTAGTACAAAAAGAGGAGAAAAACCCTAATGGGTTACATCCCTACTTTGTAAATATGATATTTACGATTATATTGTAAATGGAATAAATCTATAAGTAAAGAGGAAAAATTATTATACTTAGTGATGTCATTGGAGAATTTTATGCTAATTCACGAAAAATGTATTAGAAAAGTGCATATTTCCTTGCAATATGTTGCTTTTTCGTATATTATTGAAAAGATGTGAAAAATTTAGAAGGAGATTTATTTATGAATGACAACAAAGAATTTAAGCCATATGTACCGGCAGATAAGATTACACCTGAGATAACAATCACATCTATAGTGATGGGTGTACTTCTCTCCGTGATATTTGGTGCTGCAAATGCGTATTTGGGACTTCGTGTCGGTATGACAGTGTCAGCTTCTATTCCTGCGGCTGTTATTTCCATGGGAGTAATACGTGTTATTATGCGAAAAAACTCGATACTGGAAAGTAATCTTGTCCAGACTATAGGTTCAGCAGGAGAATCCCTTGCTGCCGGTGCTATATTTACAATTCCGGCACTCTTCCTTTGGGCTAAGGACGGAGTTATGGACAAGCCGGGTATAATGGAGATTACTATAATTGCTCTTCTGGGTGGATTATTAGGCGTGTTTTTTATGGTACCCCTTCGTAATGCCCTGATCGTCAAGGAACACAATACTCTGCCTTATCCGGAGGGAACTGCTTGTGCAGAAGTTCTTCTTGCCGGGGAGGAAGGCGGTTCAAATGCGGGAACAGTATTTGCAGGTATGGGTTTTGCTGCCATATTCAAGTTTATTATTGATGGACTTAAGGCTGTTCCAAGTGAGGTTTCACTTAAATTTAAGAACTTTGCAGGAGAGATTGGAACACAGATTTACCCTGCCGTATTATCTGTAGGTTATATCTGCGGACCACGTATTTCCTCTTATATGTTTGCAGGAGGTGTCCTGAGCTGGATGGTTCTTATACCGCTTTTTGTATTGCTCGGTGCTGACACCGTATTGAATCCGGTTGCGGATAGTACTATTGGAGAGATTTTTGCCGCTGAAGGTGCCAGCGGAATATGGAGCTCTTATATACGATATATCGGAGCGGGCGCTCTGGCAGCAGGCGGAGTTATAAGTCTTGTCAAATCACTTCCGCTTATTGTTACAACTTTCAGGGATGCCGTTAAGGGAATAAAACTGAGCAAAGACAGTGATGATGTCAAGGGTGATGGTGTGTTGCCTCGTACGGCAAGAGACCTGAGTATAAAGGTTGTCATAGGTGCAATTGTTATACTTACTCTTCTTATCTGGCTTGTTCCGGCTATACCGGTAAGTCCTCTTGGTGCGGTTATAGTGGTTGTTTTTGGCTTTTTCTTTGCCACAGTATCATCCAGAATGGTTGGCTTAGTCGGAAGCAGTAACAATCCTGTATCGGGTATGGCTATAGCCACATTGCTTTTTACAACCGTTATCCTCAAACTTACAGGCGATACAGGTGTTCATGGTATGCAGGGTGCAATTGCCATAGGTTCAATTATCTGTATAGTTGCGGCGATTGCCGGAGACACATCACAGGATTTAAAAACCGGATATCTGCTTGGTGCTACACCTAAAAAGCAGCAGATTGGTGAGATAATTGGTGTTGTTGCCGCAGCATTTGCAATAGGCGGAACTCTTTATCTTCTTGATACGGCATGGGGATTTGGTTCTAAGGAGCTTGGTGCGCCACAGGCAACCCTTATGAAGATGATTATTGAGGGAGTTATGGATAACAAACTCCCATGGTCTCTTGTAGCCATAGGTGCAATTATTGCCGTTATTGTTGAAGTATTGGGTATTCCTGTACTTCCGTTTGCCATAGGTGTATATCTTCCTGTTCAGCTTAATGCCTGCATTATGGTGGGTGGTATTGTAAGACTCATCTTCGACAGAATGAAGAGGGATGATGAGGAGAAGAAAGCTATTGTTAATGATGGCGTGCTTTTCTGTTCGGGTATGATTGCCGGAGAAGGCCTGGTTGGTATCGTTCTTGCTGTTCTTGCCGTATTTGGCGTAGGAGAGGTTATCGATATATCAGGTAAGCTTGGTTTATCGGCTACCGTATCCAATATAGGAAGTCTGGTTGTATTTGGACTTATTATTCTCACCCTTCTCAAGTTTACTGTATGGAAGAAAAGAACACCTAAGGGAAATTAGTGATGAGTAAGAAAAGAACGGTGACATCAGACAATTATTTAGAAAAAATACCTCTTCGCAGACCTGATATTGAATGGTCTGCCGATGAAGAGGGCTTGGTAACACTTCACATAGAAAATAAGGGAGCAATGAACCGTATAGCCCAAAAGCTCTTTAAAAGACCCCGGGTTAGCATGGTTCACATGGAGGACATAGGAAGTTTTCTGTGGCCTATGCTTGATGGCAATAAAGATATTTTTGCCCTTGGTGAAAGGGTAAGGGAACATTTTGGTGAGCAGGCAGAACCTTTGTATGAAAGGTTGGTCAAGTACTTTGTGATTATGGAAAGCTATGGTTTTATAATCTGGAAATGACACCTGAGCTACCAGAGACATTGATATAGTCTTTTAATCGCCTCCGGAATTGCAACTTTGTCCAATCCGGAATAATTTATAATAAGAGTATGCTCCTGAGGGTGATTTTTATCATGGTAATACTGGCTCAGACAAGAGATATTTATGCCTTTTGTCTGAGCTTTTTTAATTATTTCACTGTCGGTTAAATCGGTTTTTATTTTTAATAAGAAATGCAAACCTGAATTTTCTTCCCTGATAACCGTTTTGTCAAAAGATGGCTGGGCGCAAATCGCTTTAAGTATGTCGTCACGCTGTCCGCGGTAATAATTTCTCATGCGATTGATATGTTTTTCCAAATGTCCGTCACTGATGAATTTTGCCAGAGTATACTGCTCAAAATTGGACACGGTACAGGAATAAAAACTGAGCATGGCATTATATTTTGCTATGAGGGTTTTTGGGAGAACCATATAGCTGATACGAATAGTGGAAGAAAGGCTCTTGGAAAATGTATTCATATAAATTACCTTGTCGAGGGCATCTATGCTCTGCAGTGAAGGTATGGGTTTACCCAGGAGTCTGAATTCACTGTCGTAATCGTCTTCGATGATATATCTGTCAGGTGACTTCGCAGCCCAGGAGAGTATCTCGTATCGGCGGCTTATAGGTGTGACAATTCCTGTCGGAAAATGATGCGACGGAGATATATGAAGAATATCAGCCGTAGATTTTTCAAGAGCGTGAACATCGATACCGGCATTGTCCATTTTGATATGTACCGCATCAACTCCGTTTGCATCGTAAATTTTGGAGATTTTTCTGTATCCCGGATCTTCTAAGGCATATATTTTATCTCTGCCTAAAAGCTGTATAATAAGTCCGTACAGATATTCAGTACCTGCCCCTACTATTATCTGATCTGCATCAACATTTATTCCTCTGAACTGATAGAGATAGTCAGATATGGATTGCCGTAACTCCAAAACCCCGGCAGAAGGAGATCTGACCATAAGTTTTTCGGATTTATCTGACATTATTTCCCTCATAAGTTTTGTCCATATAGTAAAAGGAAAGTTGTCTGCGGAAGTATAATTATTTACAAAATCAGCATAGTAATAAGGTGTCACCGGAGTGGGAGTTTCACTGCTCTTTGCAGGCTTTCTGACGGATGATTTTTTGGTGTTTATGTCACTTACATAGAAACCGCTTTTTGGTACGGAATAGATGTATCCTTCCGCCATTAACTGGGAATAAGCGTTTTCTATTGTTATGGTGCTCACGTTTAAATGCTTTGCCAGCGCACGTTTGGAAGGCAATTTTTCCCCCGACGACAGATTGTAGGAGAGTATATCATTTTTTATTTTTTTGTAGAGATATTCGTATAAACTATCTGACCCTTTATCTTCAAATGAATAAGTAAGCATATGACTCCAATCTGACCATATTTAAAAAGTTTATTTTGAATATTTTGATATGGTCAAAAATAAGTATAATATTATTATCAGAATTTGTAAAGTGAACAGATGTATTTTTGCTAATCTGTTATGCGAGGAGGACGATTATGAAAAGAATAGTAACAGTTCAGGATATATCATGTGTAGGTAAGTGTTCTCTCACTGTAGCACTTCCTATTATTTCGGCTATGGGAGTGGAAACCGCAATTATTCCTACAGCCGTTTTATCAACTCACACAATGTTTAAGAATTTTACCTGCAGGGATTTAACTGAGGAGATAGTACCTGTTACCAACCACTGGAAGAATGAGGGTATTGGTTTTGATGCAGTGTATACGGGATATCTCGGTTCTTTTGAACAGATAGATATAATTGCAAATATGTTTGACGAGTTTAAAACAGAGAATAATGTGATTGTGGTTGACCCGGTTATGGCGGACAATGGTAAGCTTTATCCTGCCTTTGACGAGGCTTTTGCAAAGAAGATGGCTACCCTTTGTGCCAAGGCAGATATTATTCTTCCTAATATAACCGAGGCATCATTTATGACAGGTATGGAATACAAGGAAGTGTATGACGAAGCTTATGTTAAGGAAATGCTTATTAAACTCTCAGAGCTCGGTGCTAAGATAGCGGTACTTACCGGGGTAAGTTTTAAGGAAGGTACCACCGGCGTAATGGGTTACGATAAAGAAAAGGATGAGTACTTCTACTACTCTCATAAGAAACATGAGAAGAGCTATCACGGTACAGGAGATGTATTTGCAAGTACCTTTGTCGGTGGTCTTATGCGCGGTAAGACCTGGAAAGAAGCTCTTAAGATTGCAGCGGATTATACTTCTGAATGTATTCGTATCACTATGGAAGATGAAAATGGTTGCTGGTACGGAGTTAACTTTGAGACTGCAATACCATATCTTCTTGAAATGTGTTAGCAGACTAAAATCCATGCACCGGACTTTGATGAGAAAACGGTGCGGCAGGCATATGTGAATAAATAGTGCCATAATGCAAATTTTAATATAAAAAAACATTGAAAAATTCCTAAAATCGAGTATACTACAAGCATACAGGAAATTTACATTCATATAATAAATGTGAGTAACAGGAGGAACCAACAATGGAATTAAACATACCGGAGATTTATGGATGTTATGTGTTCAATGACAGGATAATGCGCAGTAAATTGCCTAAAGATGTGTATAAGGCACTCAGAAAGACAATTCAAGACGAGTCACACCTCCAACTTGACATTGCAAACTCTGTGGCAGTTGCCATGAAGGAGTGGGCAATCGAAAATGGTGCAACACATTACACTCATTGGTTCCAACCTATGACAAATGTTACCGCTGAAAAACATGACAGCTTTGTTTGCCCTACAGGTGATGGTCAGGTGATTATGGATTTTTCCGGCAAGGAACTTGTTAAGGGTGAGCCGGATGCATCCAGTTTTCCGTCAGGAGGTCTGAGAGCTACTTTTGAGGCCCGCGGATATACTGCATGGGATCCGACGTCTCCTGCATTTATAAAAGACAGAACCCTGTACATACCAACAGCATTTTGCTCATATAGCGGGGAGGCGCTTGATAAAAAGACACCTCTTTTGCGTTCTATGGAAACTCTTAATAGGGCAGCAGTTAATTTACTTCACATTCTTGGTAAAAAAGATGTAAATCATATCGCTATCACCATTGGTGCTGAACAGGAATATTTTCTTGTGGATAAGGATGTTTATCAGAACCGTAAGGATTTAAAATATACAGGACGTACTCTTTTTGGAGCTCCGGCACCAAAGGGACAGGAGATGGAAGACCATTATTTTGGAAATCTGAAACCTCGAATTGCAGCATACATGCACGAACTTGATATGGAACTTTGGAAACTTGGTATTCCGTCCAAGACAAAACATAACGAGGCTGCACCTGCCCAGCATGAGCTGGCACCTGTATTTGAGACTGCCAATGTAGCAGTAGACCACAACCAGCTTACTATGGAGATTATGAAGAAACTTGCCGATAAGCATAATATGGTCTGCCTTCTTCATGAAAAACCTTTTGAGGGTATAAACGGAAGCGGAAAACATGACAACTGGTCACTTACAACAGATACCGGAGAGAATCTTTTTGAACCGGGAAAAACACCGGCAGAAAACACTCAGTTCCTCGTATTTTTAGTGGCGGTTATAAAAGCGGTGGATGATTACGCTGACTTGCTCAGAATATCCGTTGCCAGTGCCGGAAATGACCATCGACTTGGAGGCCATGAGGCACCTCCTGCTATCGTATCCATATATCTGGGGGATGATTTGTACAGAATTTTGAGATCGATTCAGAAGGACAGAGCCATAAACCATCAGGATGAGGTTGAGATGGATATTGCAAAGGTGCTTCCTCATTTTCTTCAGGATACAACAGACAGAAACAGAACTTCACCGTTTGCGTTTACAGGTAATAAATTTGAGTTTAGAATGTTGGGCTCATCGGCATCTGTGGCAGATCCGAATGTTTATCTGAATACTGCTATGGCAGAGACTTTAAATCAGTTTAGTAAAAGATTGGAAAAGGTGCCACAGGAGAATTTGGAAAGTGAGATAAGAAAACTGATTCAGGAAACCATGACCAACCATAGGAGAGTTATATTCAACGGGAACGGTTACACTGACGAGTGGGTGGAGGAAGCAGAAAAAAGAGGTCTGTTCAATCTGGTTTCTACACCTGATGCTTTAGAGCAGTTTATAAGCGAGAAGAATAAAAAACTTCTTATCGAGCACAAGATATTTACTGAGCAGGAGCTTTACTCCCGTTATGAGATTATGCTTGAGAACTATATGAAGACCATTAATCTTGAGGCTAACACTATGATTGAGATGATTCAGAAGGATTTTCTTCCTGCAATTGTCAGCTATACAGAGCAGCTTGCAAGAACAGCAAGTCTGAAGAAGTCAGTAGTTCCTGATGTTACGCTTGTAAGTGAAGAGTCACTTATCAAAAAGCTTTCAGAGGCTCAGACTAATCTTTACAACGGAATTGAAAAGCTTAAAGCTGATAACATGGCTGCTAAGCAGATTGCAGATCATCTTCAGGCAGCTAAGTTCTACCAGAGTGCAGTGCTTAAAGATATGGAGGATATAAGAGTGTTCGCTGATGAGGCAGAGGCACTTATACCGGAGGCTATGCTTCCTTATCCAACTTACGGAGAGTTACTTTTCTCAATTTAAACATAATTTAACCGGTGCTGTTTGGGCACCGGTTTTTATAATACAGGAAAAAATCCGTTACAATACAAAAAATACTTGTTATTCACAGGGTTATGAGTGTATAATAATATAGTTTTAGAATTGGGCTGATTATGTCTATAATCCAATGGGATATTACATACATATAAGGGGCTTTACGGAAAGAGAGGAAATTATGTCAAAAGGAAGATATGGTATTCACGGAGGACAGTACATACCTGAGTCTCTGATGAATGAAGTTAACAAGTTAGAAGAAGCTTATGAACATTACAAAAATGATCCTGAATTTGTGAATGAGCTTGATACTCTTTTGAGAGATTACGCAGGACGTCCTTCGCTACTTTACTATGCAGAGAAGATGACAAAAGATTTAGGCGGTGCCAAGATATATTTTAAGCGTGAAGATCTCAATCATACAGGTTCACACAAGATAAATAATGTATTAGGTCAGGCACTTCTTGCTAAGAAGATGGGAAAAACAAGAATAATCGCAGAGACAGGAGCAGGTCAGCACGGTGTGGCAACAGCAACAGCCGCAGCTCTTCTTGGTCTTGAATGTGAAATCTTTATGGGCAAAGAGGATACCATAAGACAGGCTCTCAATGTATATCGTATGGAATTGCTTGGGGCAAAGGTTCACGCTGTTGAATCGGGAACCATGACACTCAAGGATGCTGTCAATGAATGTATGGGCGAGTGGGCAAGAAGAACAGAGGATACACTTTACGTTCTCGGTTCGGTTATGGGACCTCATCCGTTCCCGATGATAGTCAGAGATTTTCAGAGCGTTATAAGCCGGGAGGCAAGAGCCCAGATACTTGAGAAAGAGGGTAAACTTCCGGATGTTGTCATGGCATGCGTAGGCGGCGGAAGTAATTCCATGGGAATGTTTTATGAGTTCATCAATGACGAACAGGTTAAGCTTATCGGATGTGAAGCGGCAGGAAAAGGTGTTGATACAAACGAAACTGCAGCTACAGTGGCAACCGGTTCCCTTGGTATATTCCACGGTATGAAGTCATATTTCTGCCAGGATGAGTACGGACAGATAGCTCCGGTTTATTCCATATCAGCAGGACTTGATTATCCGGGTGTGGGACCGGAACACGCGAATCTTCATGATACAGGACGGGCTCAGTATGTACCGGTTACAGATGATGAAGCAGTAAATGCTTTTGAGTATATAGCAAAAACAGAAGGAATTATAGCAGCTATCGAGAGCTCCCATGCGGTAGCACATCTTATGAAAATTGCACCGACTATGGACAAGGATCAGATTATTATCTGCTGTCTGTCAGGACGTGGTGACAAGGACGTTGCAGCTATAGCAAGATATAGAGGAGTGGATTTACATGAGTAGAGTAAAAGAAGCATTAGCAGGTAAGAAGTCATTTATCGGATTTTTAACAGCCGGTGATCCCTGCATAGATAAGACAGAAGAATTTATTGTAGAGATTGCCAAAGCCGGAGCAGCCATAGTGGAGGTCGGAATTCCTTTTTCTGATCCCATAGCCGAAGGTCCTGTGGTTCAGGAGGCAAATGTAAGAGCACTTTCAGCACCGGGAGGATGCACTACAGATATGGTATTTGACGTGGTGGAGAAGGCATCAAAGAGGATCGATATACCTTTGGTGTTGCTCACATATTTAAACCCTGTATACAAATACGGATATGACAGATTTTTTGTGAGATGTAAAGAGGCCGGTGTAGGAGGAGTTATTATCCCGGATTTGTCTTATGAGGAAAAAGGTGAGCTCATAGAGTATGCCAGACAAAGTGATGTAGACATTATATCTCTTATCTCCACAAACAGCGGTGAGAGAATAAAGATGATTGCAGCAGATGCAACCGGATATATCTATATATTACCGACAGCTGATAATAATCAGCCATCTGACAAATTGAGCAGTGAGCTGGTTGAGACTGTAGCCCGCATTAGAAAGATTACCGATACACCGGTGGTTATCGAATTTGGCGCAAATACACCGGAGCAGATTGCGGGATATAGTGAGATTGCAGATGGTATTATCATAGAGACACGTATAGTTAAGATTATAGAAAAGTATGGAAAAGATGCTGGAAGTCATATATACGATTATGTCAGGAAAATGGTGGATAGCATATAAAATCCTGCAAAAAATAAATTATTACATATATAACAATATATATATAATCAGTTTAAATAAGGAGTAAGACAAATGGAACTCGTAGAAGTAAGAGAGATATTCAGAAACAAAGAAGCGTATTTTGATAAAGAGATAACCGTTGGGGGATGGGTGAGAAGTAACCGTGATTCCAAGACATTTGGATTTATTGTACTTAATGACGGTACATTTTTTGAACCGCTACAGGTAGTTTACCATGATGCTATGTCTAATTTCGACAAAATATGCAAAGCAAATGTAGGTACTGCCCTTATTGTAAAGGGTACACTTGTTGCTACACCGGAAGCAAAGCAGCCTTTTGAGATACAGGCAACTGAGATACAGGTAGAGGGAGAGTCAACTCCTGACTATCCTCTTCAGAAGAAGAGACACACCTTAGAGTATCTTCGTACTATTCCACATCTCCGTGCAAGAACAAATACATTCCAGGCAGTATTCAGAGTGCGTTCACTTGTTGCTTACGCCATTCACAAGTTCTTTCAGGAAAGAGATTTTGTGTATGTGCACACTCCGATTATAACAGGCAGTGATTGTGAAGGGGCAGGTGAGATGTTCACGGTTACCACATTGGACATGAATAATCTGCCAATGACAGATGCAGGAAATGTTGATTTTAAGGAAGACTTTTTCAATAAGCCAACCAACCTTACCGTTAGCGGACAGTTAAATGGTGAGACATACGCCATGGCGTTCAGAAACATTTATACATTCGGTCCTACTTTCAGAGCGGAAAATTCAAACACCACCCGTCATGCGGCTGAGTTTTGGATGATTGAACCTGAGATAGCATTTGCTGACCTTGCGGATGATATGATACTTGCGGAAAGCATGATAAAATATATTATCAGATATGTTCTTGAAAATGCACCGGAGGAAATGAAATTCTTTAACAGTTTCATAGATAAGGGACTGATTGAACGACTTGAAGGTGTTATGAACTCAGAATTTGGACATGTAACCTATACAGAGGCTATAGACATATTGGAAAAGAATAATGACAAATTTGAGTTTAAGGTATATTGGGGATGTGATCTTCAAACAGAGCATGAGAGATACCTCACAGAGGAAGTATTTAAACGTCCTGTATTTGTAACTGATTATCCAAAGGAGATAAAGGCATTTTATATGAAGCTTAACGAAGACGGTAAGACAGTCGCAGCCATGGACTGCCTTGTACCTGGAATCGGAGAGATAATCGGCGGAAGTCAGAGAGAGGATGATTACGAAAAACTTTCTGCCCGTATGGAGGAACTTGGTCTTAAAGCGGAGGACTATGATTTTTATCTTGATCTTAGAAAGTATGGTTCTGCAAGACATGCAGGCTTTGGACTTGGTTTTGAAAGAATGATAATGTATGTCACAGGAATGGGCAACATCAGAGATGTAATTCCGTTCCCACGAACAGTTAACAATTGCGAATTATAATGAACCCCTTACAGTGAAACCGGTAAGGGTATCACGGCGAAAAAATATAAAAGGAGATATTATATATGGGAACTATATACATTCCGGAAGGATATAAAAGCCCGCAGTCCATTAAGGACACAGAAATTGCAATTAAAGAGGTAAAAGATTATTTTGAACGTGCGCTTGCATCAGCTCTTAATCTTACACGAGTTTCAGCACCGCTGTTTGTCAAGCCGGAGTCAGGTCTTAATGACAATTTGAACGGAGTGGAGAGACCGGTTGTATTTGGTGTTAAAGAACAAAATGATGCAACAGTTGAGATAGTTCATTCTCTTGCAAAGTGGAAAAGACTTGCCCTTGCCGATTACGGATTTCAGGTTGGTGAAGGTCTGTATACGGATATGAGCGCCATCCGCCGTGATGAGGACACTGATAATATTCATTCTATTTATGTTGACCAGTGGGATTGGGAAAAAATTATAAACAAAGAAGACAGAAACGTGGAAACACTGAAAGAAACAGTGTTCCGTATATACATGGCAATAAAGCAGACTGAGTACTATATATGTGGCAGATATCATTTTATGGATCCGTTTCTTCCGAATGAGATAACATTTGTCACAACACAGGAATTAGAGGATATGTACCCTGATAAGACACCAAAGGAAAGAGAAAACCTTATCGCTAAAGAGAAGGGTGCAGTCTTCCTTATGGGTATCGGTGATGAATTGACATCGGGGGAAAGACATGACGGCAGAGCACCTGACTATGATGACTGGCATCTGAATGGAGATATACTGGTGTATTATCCGGTTCTTGATATGGCGCTTGAACTTTCATCTATGGGAATCAGAGTAGATGAAGATGCGCTAAAGAGACAGCTTGAAAAATCGGGTTGCGAGGAAAGGGCTAAGTTACCGTTTCAAAAGGCAATCCTTGATAAGCAGCTTCCATATACAATTGGCGGCGGCATCGGACAGTCGCGTATATGTATGTTCTTCCTTCAAAGAGCTCATATCGGAGAGGTTCAGTCTTCAATATGGCCGGATGATGTGATTGAAACAGCCCGCTTACACGGAGTAAATATTCTTTAGGAAAATACAATGACAAATCAGGAAATTAAAAAATACCTTTATGAAGCAGCAGAAGAGAAATATGGTGAATTTTCCAGGTCTCTTATACCGGGAAGCCGTCCCATAATAGGAGTTCGGATTCCTGAATTGAGGAAACTGGCAAAAGAACTGGCAAAGGGTGATTGGCAGACATATCTTGACAATGCGTTGGACGATTCCTTTGAAGAGGTTAATATTCAGGGTTTTGTTATAGGCTATGTAAAAGCAGATATAGAGATTATACTGAAATATGTATCCGCATATGTGGAAAAAATAAATGACTGGTCGTTGTGCGATTGTTTTTGTGCATCATTAAAAATAGTTGCAAAGCATAGAGAGAGATTTCTTGAATTTTTAGAGCCGTATATAACATCAGATTCTGAATTTAAACAGAGATTTGTGGCAATAATACTGATGGATTACTACCTTACAGATGAATATACAGATAAAACTTTGTGTATACTTGACGGTATGAAGCAGGACGGTTATTACAGAAAAATGGGTGTTGCATGGGCTGTTGCCACCGCTTTTGCAAAACAGAGAGAAAAAACTCTTATATATTTGCAAGATGGAAATAATACATTGGATGATTTTACATATAATAAGGCGATACAAAAAATGCTGGAATCCTACAGGGTAAGTGACAGTGACAAAGAAATGCTCCGAAAAATGAAGAAATAGTGAAAAATTACAAAAGCCCCTTGACATAATATACAAAAATGTATAACATAGTATTGAAAACTACGTCCGATGGTGACGATAATTATGTGAGGTATAATATGGCAGATTACATTATTAGTGCTTGTTCCACTGCAGATTTGACAAAGGAACAGTTTGAAAAAATTGATGTGAAATACATTTGTTTTCATTATAGTCTTGATGGTGTTCCTTATTCTGATGATTTGGGGCAGTCTTTGAGCTTTAGTGAGTTTTATAAGAAAATGGATGAAGGAGCTGATACAGCTACATCACAGATTAATCCGGAAGAGTTTATTGATTTTTTCACTCCGTTTCTCGAGGATGGAAAAGATATAATTCACTGCACATTGTCATCCGGCATTTCAGGAGTGTATAACTCGGCTGTTATAGCACGAAATGAGCTTTTGGAGAAGTATCCTGACAGAAAGATTATAGTTATAGATTCCCTTTGTGCTTCTACAGGTTATGGTTTGCTTATGACGGAAGCATCAAAGAAGAGAGCCGAGGGTGCAGATATTGACGAACTGGCAAATTGGATAGAGGAAAATAAAAGCAGACTTGAGCATTGGTTCTATGTGTCTGAACTTAAACATCTTGTCAAAGGCGGAAGAGTTTCTAAAACATCGGGTCTTATAGGAGATATACTTAATATATGTCCTGTTATGTACGTATCACCTGATGGCAGGTTAGTACCAAGGGAGAAAACCAGAGGTAAGAAAAAAGCTGCAAAGAAGCTTATCGAAAATATGACTGAGCTTGCAGAAGGCGGTTTAGACTATTCCGGAAAATGCTGGATATCAGTGTCTGACAGACCGGATGATGCAGAGTATGTTAAAAACCTTCTTTTGGAAACATTCCCTAAGATGGAGAAAGAAGTGGTAATCAACAGTATCGGAACTGTTATCGGCAGCCATACAGGCCCGGGAACCCTGGCGATATATTTCTGGGGAAAAGAAAAGAGAAAATAATTAAAGCATATTTTTAAATATTATGGTATAATTGTCCTTCAAATTACCAATTATATATATGGAATATTATATAGGACGGAGGAATTAGTATGGCAGTTATTGAATTGACAAGTGATAACTTTGAGACAGAAGTATTAAAGAGTCAATTACCCGTTTTGGTTGATTTCTGGGCTGACTGGTGCGGTCCATGTAAAATGATGGCACCTGTTGTAGATGCAATTGCAGAGGAAAACGAAGACATAAAGGTTGGAAAAGTAAATGTAGATGAACAGCCTGAACTTCTTTCAAAGTATGGCATTATGAGTATTCCGACGCTTATTGCTTTTAAAGACGGAGAGATTGTAAAAAAAGAAATTGGTGCTGTTTCCAAGAGTGTTGTCCTTGAGATGTTTGAATAGGCAAAAGTTGCCGTAAATTCTTTATTGCAGAATTTATGGCAACTTTTTTCATATTTTATTGTTATAATGGACAAAAAAGGAGAAATAGTATGTACAATTACAGCATATATGAATGGATAGCTTTTTTTATAATATATTGTTTTGTCGGATGGATAATTGAAAGTGTATACGTATCTTTTGAGTATGGAAGATGGGTAAACAGAGGTTTTTTAAACGAACCGGTAATCCCGGCTTTGCTGTTCTGAGAGATAAAAGTATCATTGAAGATATTAAATCTTTTGTGCGAAGTAAACACGAAAAAGATAAAGACATATATCATATATCATATATGCCATTGCATATATTCGGTACTGTTTGGTATAATGATACCAAGTGGAGATATGTTTATATGATAAAAATAAGAAATTTGACTTTTGAATATTTTGAACGGGATCAGGAAGGATATCTCACGGATATGATAAATGCTATCCGTGGGATTAATTTTGATGCAAAAAAAGGTCAGTTTATAGGTGTTGTTGGCAAAAACGGTTCAGGCAAAAGTACATTTGCAAAGGTATTAAACAGATTGCTTGTGCCGGTTGAAGGAACAATCGTAATCGGAAATATGGATGCCGGTGATGAGGCAAATGAAAGAGCCATAAGAACAAAGGTGGGTATGGTTTTTCAGAATCCCGATGACCAGATTATAGGAAGTGTTGTGTCAGAGGATGTGGCTTTCGGAGCAGAAAATATAGGTGTTCCTCAACATATGCTTTGGGAGAGAGTTTTTGATTCAATAGAAAAAGCAGGGCTTGCAGCAGGCGCTGTCAATGTGAAAAATATGGCAGACAGGCGAATAAATGAGCTAAGCGGTGGCGAAAAACAAAAAGTTGCTTTGGCAGGGGTTCTTGCCATGAAACCGGAGTGTATAGTTTTGGATGAAGCCACAAGTATGTTGGATCCTGAGGCAAGATGGGAAATAATAACACTCATGAAAGAACTCAGGGAAAAATTAGGCATAACAGTAATCATGATAACCCATATGATGGAAGAACTTGTATTTTGTGATAATATATATGTTATGCATCAGGGTAAAATGGTTATGAAGGGAAGAAAAGAAATGATTTTTTCTGACCCCGAAAAATTGAGGATGTACGGAATTGAATGTCCTGAAATTGTAAAAATAACTAACCGGCTGTTTGATGAGAAACTGATAAAAGATAATAATATTTTTACCGTGGAGGGGCTGGTGGCAAGATTTAAACATGAGTATCCCTATGCTTTTGAAAAAGGTATTGCCATGCCCGAAAAAAAGAATTCATATGAAAAAATTGATCCTGTGAACGCGATACTTTTTAATGAAGTCAGCTTTTTCTACGGTAAAAAAAAGATTTTGGATAATGTTTCATTTAGCGTGAGAAAGGGTGAATATGTGGCAGTTATTGGAAAAACAGGTTCAGGAAAGTCGACCCTGCTCCGGCTAATTCCGGCTCTGCTAAAATGCAAAAAAGGAAATGTGTATGTTGATGGTCTGGATGTAAATGACAAAACAACGGATGTGAGCAAATTGCGTTGTAAGACGGGATATGTATTTCAGTATCCGGAACAGCAGCTTTTTGCAAAGAATGTATATGAAGACGTGGTGTTTGGTCCGAGAAATGTGGGTATAAGCGAAATTGAGGCGGAAAAGCGTGCCTATGAAGCCATATCTCTAATTGGACTATCTGATGAGATATATGATATGCCTGTAAGCAGGCTCTCAGGGGGAGAAAAAAGAAGAGTTGCCCTTGCCGGAGTTCTGGCCATGAATCCGGAATACCTTATACTGGATGAGCCGTTGGCGGGACTTGATCCGGAAGGTAAAAAAGAAATGCTGGATATAATTAATGCGTTGCACAAAGATGCCGGAAAAACCATTATTATGGTTAGTCACGATATGGAAAGTGTGGCAAAATATGCCGAAAGGGTCATAGTTATGGATGATGGCAGGGTGGTATGTAATGATAAGCCGGCGGGCGCATTTTATGATATGTGGAAGAAAAATGAGCATAATTATCAAAATCTGCCTGTGATTATGCAGCTTTTAATAAAACTCCGGCTGTCAGGTCTTCCGGTCGATTGCATGACGGCAGACTGTGACAGAGGTATACAGAACATTAAACAGGCTCTTGGCGTCCATTATAAATTTGTATAATGTTATAATAGTAGAGGAAAAATATGTTAAAGGATGTAACTATAGGTCAGTATTACAGCGGTGAATCGCTGCTTCATAAGCTGGATCCGCGTGTTAAAATCAGATTTACAATTATATATATAATTCTTTTGCTGATAGACAGAAATCCGGTTCTGTTTGCCATGCTTACATTTATCTTTATCGGTATAAAATATCTTAGCAGGGTTCCTTTTTCTCATATGATAAGAGGGACAAAAGGCATCTTTATATTTGTTATTGTTTGCTCGGCTATAAGTATATTTACAACACCGGGTAAGGTGATTGCAGAGTTTTTCTTCCTTGATATAACATCAGAAGGAATTATCAAATTTGGATATCTGGTTTGGCGTATGGTATTGATGATACTGGCATCCTCGGTTATAATGTATACAACAACGCCAACAGAGATTACGGATGGCATGGAAAAATGTTTTCACCTGAGCAGAAATACCGGTATGAGTATAACAATTGCCCTTAGATTTATACCGGTTTTATTTGAAGAACTGGACAGGATTATCAAAGCACAGCAGGCAAGAGGTGCATGTTTTGACAAGGGCGGACCTATAAAAAGAATAAAAAGTATGAAAACAGTCGTCATACCTCTTTTTCAAAATTCTATTGACAGAGCCGCAAGATTGGGGGAGGCTATGGATGCGCGGTGCTATACCGGCGGAAAAGAAAGAACTAAATTAAAACCACTGTCTTATGATGTGACAGACGTGGCGGCATATTTTCTTATTGCGGGAATAACATTTTTAGGTATATGGATTGCTGTTAAGTGGTAAAGGAAAACGGGGGAAAATATGGATTGGATGGATACAGACATAGACAGTTCAGAACTCATCACGATATCGGAGCGGTTGAATAAGTGCAGGGAAAGTAAAAAATTACTTGAATTAGAGCTTTCGAACGAGGAATTTAATAGAAAATACATATACAAAAGAAAAGAACTCACAATAGAGAAAACATGGACAAGAATGTATTTTGCCGTTTCTGCGCTGCTGATACTTATTTACTGTGTGACGGGTTTCTTCAGGCTAAGATCAAGTCAGAGTGTATATGGATTTAATAAGTTTGATACATTCAGCATGATGGCATGTTTGTTGATTTTTGTATTTGTAATCTATCCTGCTGTCAGATTATGGATACCTGAGATGAGGATGCTCCGAAAACTCACAACGCGAAACAAAAACCGGGAAAAAGGTGTGGTATCTTTTAAAACAGAAGCTATTGATTCTGATGAAAAAATATCAATCCTGAAAAAACAGCTTGAAAATGTTGAGATAGAAATTGAAAGTCTTGTCGTCATGCAAAGGGAGCAGATGACAATCTTAAAATCTGCTATTCTTGAACATAAAAAGGCAAAGGAAAATAATTCGGTTTTTAATGGCAAATTTAAACTTCAACGCGATGCAATCGGTGAACAACAACTAATTGAGCTAATTGAATTATATGACAGGGAGATAAAAATAAGTGCGGAAAACATATTCAGACTTGAGACAGAAGAAAAAAAACTCGCCAGAGAAATAATCGACATTAAAGAAGAGTATATACTTACAAAGAAGAAAGCATATGGATTTTTTATTGCATTGATTGTATGTTCACTGGTTCAGAATTGTTTCGAGGGAAAACTTTACACTGTGGTGGGGCTGATTTTTGGTATCGCGCTTGTGGTATATTTTGTGTACCTTATGCAGGTTGGCGAAAAAGTAATTATCAGATATCTGGTGGAAAAAGAAAATAAAATTATACAGGACTATGCTTTTGTACATAATCTCCAGCCTGTTTCAAGGCGAAAGAATGAAGTTGCTTTGGAAATATCACATGAGCGGAGATGGCTTGAAGATTGTCGCACGAGGAAACAGACTTTTCAGAATGAGATAGATGAATTGATTATGGTGAAAAATGATGAGAGTTAAATTGACGGTTGCTTATGACGGTACCGCTTATCACGGATGGCAGGTACAGGACAACGGCATTACAATTGAAGAAGTTTTAAATAAAAATTTATCCGATTTATTGCATGAGGATATAAAAGTTACAGGTGCCAGCAGAACTGATGCAGGGGTTCATTCGATGGGAAATGTGGCGGTGTTTGACACAAACACGCGGATACCTGCAGAAAAATTAAGTTTTGCATTGAATCAGCGACTCCCTGATGATATCAGAATCCGAAAATCCTGCCGGGTGGACGATGACTTTCATCCGAGGTTTTGTGACAGCATAAAAACATATGAATACAGAATCTGGAATGACAGATTCCCAAATCCCATGGTGAGACTATACTCTAAGTTTGTGTATTATGATATTGATATAGACAAAATGCGGGAGGCAGCAGCTTATCTGATAGGCAAACACGATTTTAAGTCTTTTTGCTCTGTTAAAACTCAGACAGAAACCACAGTAAGGGAAGTTAAGGATATATCATTTTTTAAAGAGGGAAATATGATAACAATGCGGATTCAGGGCTACGGTTTCCTCTACAATATGGTCAGGATAATCATGGGTACTCTCATTGATTGCGGTACAGGTCTTAGAACTCCGGAATCCGTGAAAGATATTCTTTGCGCCTGCGACAGGTCAAAAGCAGGAAAAACCGCAGAGGCCTGTGGCCTTACATTGGTTGGAATAGAGTATCTGTAAAATAAGAATCATACAAAATATTAAAAAAATCAGGGAAAAGTTTTAAAATTTCGTTGACACAGCAGGTACCGTGTAATATAATATGAAATTGTTGATGTGTCTTTTAAAGCCGAAGTGCGCGCTTTTTTAGACATTACGTGTAAGCAATATGCTTTCGCCAATGCCCCGGAGGAAGTGTATTAATATACAATGTACATTTTAGATTTAATTAAGGAGGAACCACAATGAAGAGCTTTATGGCAAGCCCATCAAACATTGAAAGAAAGTGGTATGTAGTTGATGCTACAGGACATACATTAGGCCGTTTAACATCAGAGATCGCAAGTATCTTAAGAGGTAAGAACAAGCCAACATTTACTCCACATATCGACACAGGCGATTATGTAGTAGTAGTTAATGCAGAAAAGATTAAGGTAACAGGTAAGAAGTTAGATCAGAAAATTTACTATCATCACTCAGATTACGTTGGAGGTATGAAGGAGCAGACTCTTAAAGAGAAGCTTGAGAAGAAACCTGAGGACGTTATCTACCTTGCAGTTAAGGGAATGCTTCCTAAGGGACCACTTGGAAGACAGATGATCAAGAAACTTCATGTATATGCAGGACCTGAGCACAAGCAGCAGGCGCAGAATCCGGAAGTATTAGAGATTAAGTATTAGTAAGGGAGGAAATGTTCGTGGCTAAGAGTACAAGATTTTACGGAACAGGTAGAAGAAAAAGCAGTATCGCAAGAGTATATCTCGTACCGGGTACTGGTAAGATTACTATAAACAAGAAGGATATGGACGACTATTTCGGCCTTGAGACACTTAAGGTTATCGTTAGACAACCATTTGCAGCTACAGGTACAACAGGTAAGTATGATGTACTTGTCAACGTTAAGGGTGGCGGTTTCACCGGCCAGGCAGGTGCTATCAGACACGGTATCTCAAGAGCTTTGTTACAGGCTGACGCTGAAAACAGACCTGCGTTAAAGAAAGCAGGTTACTTAACAAGAGATCCTCGTATGAAAGAAAGAAAGAAGTACGGTCTCAAAGCAGCGAGAAGAGCACCACAGTTCTCAAAGAGATAATTACACACAATTCAGGACGTCTTGCGACGTTTCAGAACAGCATATTACACCTCGGGACTTATGTTCTGGGGTGTTTTTTATGACAACAGTGAGTACAAAAAATGGAAGGGTAATAAAAGTTATATCTCGTCAGGAAGAAAAAGAAATAATCAGTGTATCAGATAGAGAGATGGATAGAAGAGCAGTTGAAGCTGATAAGGCGGCAATAAATAAGGCTAAAATCTGCAAGAAACCAATAGCAGGTTACGATAAAGAAAAGAAAGCTGCATATATTGAGTATGCAAAAGGAGATAGAAAGTATGCAGACTAAAAAGCCAATGATACTTGTCGAGGATGGATATGTATATTCGCTTCCTGAATATTAAATATCAGAAAAAAATATTGTGTATATAAAAACAAAAGTCTTGAAAATATAATATTTTCAGGACTTTTGTGAGTACTGCATAAATTTTTGATTGGTTTTTTGACATATTAAGGTTATTGAAAAATAGTGATACAAGTGATAAACTCTTGTTTAAATTAATTTATAGGTCGCTTAAGATATGAAAGGATGAAGGGATTAAAAGTGTTAAGAATAATAGAATTATTCGTATTCTGGTATCCGGCAATTATGTCTATGGCATGGGTGGTAGGTGGAATTATGTTCTACATATGTAATGAGCGAAGAAAGCCATTGCCACTTTACGAAACGCCTATGGTATCGATACTTGTGCCTTGCTATAACGAGGCTGAGACAATTGAAAATACAGTAAAACAGCTATCTAATATTCAATACCCTAATTATGAGATAATAGCCATAAATGACGGAAGCTCTGACAATACCTCTGAGGTTATAATGGGACTTTTGGATAAGTATGACAAACTTAGATTTGTGGATTTGAAAGAAAACAACGGAAAGGCAAATGCGCTTTATCTTGGACTTTTGGCTTCAAAAGGCGAAATCCTTATGGGAGTCGATTCTGATGCATATATTATGCCGGATGCTTTGAATTACATAGTACCTCATTTTACCAATCCGTATAATGGGGAAAGAGTAGGGGCAGTAACCGGTAATCCGAGAGTGAGAAACAGGAGCTCTCTGCTCGCAAAATTACAGCTATGTGAATACGCAAGTATAGTTAGTCTTATAAAGAGAACCCAGAGAATCTGGGGAAAAGTTATGACTGTATCGGGAGTGGTTGTTGCCTTTAGAAAACGTGCACTTATGGATTGCAAGCTCTGGGACAGAGATATGATTACAGAGGATATAGGTGTGACATGGAAACTTGAGAAAAAATTCTGGGATGTAAGATATGAGCCCAATGCTCTGTGCATGATGCTTGTTCCCGAAACCATAAAGGGATTATTTAAGCAGAGAAGAAGATGGACTCAGGGTGGTATGGAGATACTTAGACGCCATTATGACATATTTGGCGATTGGAAAACCAGAAGAATGTTTGTGGTATATCTTGAGCAGATAGTTTCTATTGTGTGGGCACTCTGCTGGCTGTTAATGCTTATCATACTTATCCTTAATTATATTATATTGGGTGAGTGGATTGCACTGCCATACATATGGAAGAGTCTTTTTCTTTCTGTGGTATGTCTGATACAGTTTGCCGTAGCTATGATTCTTGACAGCCGATATGACAAGCACCTTCTCAGAAATGCGGTTACAGCCATATGGTATCCGTTTTTGTACTGGTATATAAATGCGCTTATTGTTATTGCATCATTGCCATCTTTGCTTAAGAAACGAAAGAAGATGGCTACATGGGACAGTCCGGATAGGGGGTTATAGTAATGAATGAACAGTTGGATAGTTTTACAAATCCTCTGCCGCAAAAGGTAGACTATGATTTGAGGGAGCATTTTATATATGGCAATCAAAAGGGCTGGAAAAAGGTTATTGAGTGGATTCTTACCATAGGAGCATGGCTCATAATCATATCTTATGTAGGATACCTTATATATGGCTCTCTTGCAATAAAACACGGGTGGTATCTGCCGGAGTTTACCATATACAATAGTGAAATGGTCTTAGAGATACAGAAGTATTTTTATATACTTTTTATCGCCATACTTATTTTGTGTGTACTGCTTATTTTCTGGAAGAACTACAATAAAAAAAGGTTTGGAAACCTTCACAGAAGAAAGTTTCGTCCGCCGGTTACCAACGAGGAGCTTGCAAAAATGTTTGAGGTGGATATGGACATGGTGGAAAAAATGCAAAATGACAGGGTTATTGTCCTTAAAACTAATATTGTTCCTGAAAATCTCGGTATGGGCAGAGATGATGAGGAAGAGACAATGTCTGAATAGAATCAATCCGGTACCAAAAACCTCTAAAACCGGTTTTTTCAGTTCAAGAAACTTAGCGTATCAAGCTTCAGGTGATATGCACTGAACAATTAATTCAGATGGCAAAGGATATGTTAGCTCAGTAATGTTCACTATATTATATCCCTTTGAATAATATAATATATAACTGCCTGCGGGGAGGAATATATCTATGATTATAGGATATTTGGATTTTACCCCTGAAACCCTGGGTTATAATGGTAAACTTAGCAAGCGTAGTATGGTTGATATTCCTCTGTCTTTTGGAGGTATTTCCTATAGATGCACCTGTGCAGAATTCTTAGGGAAGGTATACTGTGTGATGCCCTTCAGAAAGGTTAACAGTGCTTTAGCCTTAAATATGGCTGAGAAGGTAGAACGTGCGCATTACTTTGACAAACCGATTAACACGGTAATAGTTCAGATTATAGACAGACATAATATGATTATTGAATATTGCCGGAGTGGTGCAGATGGCGGAAGCGACATGGATTTTATGGAAACTGCCTGTGCCTCTGTCGGTGCAATGTGCAAAATGGGATATATTGAAAGGGATGTATGGGTAGAACATCAGGGAAGAAAAATAAAGACAAATGTTGATTCACACTGGGGAGTCAGTTGTTAAAAAACGGGCTTTTGAGATATACGAAAAAGTATATCTCAAAAGCTTTTTTTATTGTATGGGATACATAAAGGATATAAAAAAGTGATAGGTTATAAACAGAGATTATGCAAATGAGAGGAGTGAAAGTGTGGAGCAACTTGAAAAAAGGGTTGTTGTAGATGTTAAAGACCTTTACAAAATATACAGGGTGGGAGTTGAAAAAGTCAGAGCCGTAGATGGTGTCACTTTTCAGGTGAATAAAGGTGAATTCGTGGCAATTGTAGGTACATCCGGTTCGGGAAAGTCAACCATTCTCAATATGATGGCAGGACTTGAACCACCAACAATGGGGCAGATACAGATAGCCGGAAAAAGGATTGAAAAGATGAAAGAAAATCAGTTGGTACGTTTGAGGCGTAATAAGGTGGGATTTATATTTCAGTCATTCAATCTCATAGGCAGTATGAATGCAGAAGAAAATGTGGCTCTTCCCCTTATGTTCAGAGGTGTAGACAAACAAGCAAGGACAAAGAAGGCTATGGAAATGCTTGAGATGGTAGGACTTAGCAAGCACAGGAAACATATCCCTGCTCAGATGTCAGGAGGTCAGCAACAAAGAGTGGGTATAGCAAGAGCCTTGGTGGTTAACCCTGACATAGTGTTTGCAGATGAGCCTACGGGAAACTTAGATTCTGTAACTACTGAAGAAATACTTAAACTTATGCGAAGACTTGTGAATGAACAAAATAAAACTTTAGTTATGGTTACCCATGACAGGGACTTAGCTCAAGTGGCAGACAGGGTTATACATATTAAGGATGGAAAAATAACAAAGATAGATATAAATAAAAAGGAGATTAATGACAATGGAGAAACTTAAAAAGATGAAAAGAATATTGCTGATAATGATGTGTCTTATGGTATTTGGCTTTTGCGGATTAAGCACTAAGGCGGAAGCAATTCCACGCATAATAATATCGGGATACACTTCGGTTCCGGAGGATATAAAGGCGGGAGACACATTTACACTTACCCTGCATATTGAAAATAAGTCTGCTAAAACGGCAGTGTCTAATATGAAACTTACTCTGGAAAGCGCAACTGGTGAGTTTATTCCCACATCCGGTTCGGGAACACTTTACATTGATAAGATTCTTGCCGGAGAGACAGGGGATGTCTCCATTGAGATGAGAGTAAAGGCGAATCTTAATACCGACACATATATTCTTACGGTTACAACGGAATACGAGGACAGATACGACATGGTATATCAGGATGTGACAAATCTTTCAATTCCGGTAAAGCAGGTTTCTAATGTATCTATAACCGAAAAATCGCTTTCTTCTGACTGTATCGAGGTGGGTCAGAAAGCTAATGTGATGTTTTCGGTAAATAACAGGGGCAAGTCAGTGCTCTGTAATGTAAATGTTGCCGTATCAGGAAAAGGAATTGACGAGAGTACATACTTTATTGGAAATATTCAGGCAGGCGGAACAGGATATGCGGACCTTTTGGTTAAGGGAATTGAGGAAAATTCAGAGGATGGGATTGTAAAAGTCGTCATAACCTTTGAAGATTCGGAAGGAAATTCAGACAGTATGGTTGAAGAATTTGAACTTGAAGTGAGAGATGCCGATGATTCTATGCAGATGAATGATGATGCAGGAGAAGTTCAGAAAGAAAAAACATACGGAGTATCAGAAATACTGTTAGCTGTGGGGGCTTTGTTCATCGTAATTGGTGTTGTGGCAAAGAAACTGAAGAAAAAGAAAGAAGAGGATGAGGATGAAATTTAAAGATATATTGGGTCTTAGTTTAGGCAACCTCAGACGTCGAAAATGGAGAACGGTGCTTACCGTCACCGGAGTTTTCATTGGAACCATATCTGTGGTGATTATGCTGTCGCTGGGATTTGGACTAAAAACATCCATTACGGAAGAAATGTCATCCTATGCGGGAATGAATGAGATAACCATAACGTACAACGGCTCAGACAGAAGTATACAGATTACGGATGAAAAACTTTCAGAGTTTGAAGAACTTGAATTTGTGGAAAAATGTGAACCCTATCTTGCTGCTGCCGTAGAATTAGAGCAGGGGAAATGGTATGTTTCTGCCACTATTATTGGCATTAATGGTGATGAATTTGCTAAGATACCCATAGGTGAGGGGCGTGCTCCTGACCCTGATGAAGATGAACTGCAGGTTATTATCGGTAATCAGATTATAACCGATGCCTATGACAGCAGGACATACCGTTATCCGTACTGGGAAGACGGAGAACTTGCGGATATGGATTTTATGGAAGACACAGTATACTTTAAATTCACGTCAGAGGAGAATTTTCGTCTTGATGACGATGGCAATATCATAAATACCGCTCCTAAAAAGATAGTTCCTATAGCCGGTGTGGTTAAGGGTGATGTGAATACATACAACAAGTATTCTTATGCCGTTTGGGCAGAGATTGACAGTCTGAAAAGTTATCTTCACAAGGTGTACAAAGGCGGCGTAATATACGGACAGCCTACAGACAGAAACGGAAATGCACTTAACGGATGGGTGTATCAGATGGCGGATATAATTGTTGATGATAGAGACGACGTGGAGAATGCCGTTGAGTATTTCAGGGAAATGGGTTATCAGGTGGATAACAATCAGGAGTGGATAGAACAAACCAATAATATACTCTTTATAGCTCAGTGTGTTTTGGGAGGAATTGGTGCCGTAGCACTTTTGGTTGCAGCTATCGGTATAACTAATACCATAACGATGTCTGCCTATGAACGCAGGAAAGAAATCGGCATAATGAAGGTTCTCGGATGCGATATATCCGATATTTGTGGGATGTTTATTGGAGAAGCTACGTTTATTGGTTTTTTAGGCGGTGTGGTTGGAGTTATACTAAGCTATGGGATATCCTTTGCAGTAAATATTTTAGCAGGCCCTATGGCAGCACAGGCTGTTGAGATGGGTAACCTGAAACTATCGGTAATACCGATATGGCTTCCCTTTGTGGCTATTGCTTTTTCTACATTCATTGGTGTATTGGCAGGATATTTCCCGGCAAAAAAAGCTACTAAAATGAGCCCGCTGCTTGCAATTAGAAATGAATAGTTGACAGTAAGGCTTGTGATTGGGTACGATACTATTGTAAAATGTAAGTGAATTAAAGTGGCATTTAATTATGGAGGAAGGTTATGACATACAATATTTTAGTTGTGGAAGATGATGAACAGATAAGAGAGGTAATAACTGATTTTTTCACAAATAAAAGTGAAGGTAAGATGATTGTTCACACAGCTTCAAACGGTGACGAGGGATTAGAACTGGTTTACGAGAATCAATATGACCTGATTATGCTTGACGTTATGATGTCCGGTGCAGATGGCTTTACCGTGTGCAGAGAGCTTCGAAAAAAAAGTATAGCACCTGTTATATTTATAACGGCAAGAGGCAGGGAGGAGGATATCCTCCGGGGGTATGATATGGGATGTGATGATTATGTAGTTAAGCCATTTTCCCTTGCAGAGCTGTATGCCAAGACCAACGCCATGCTAAAACGTTCCAAGGGAATGGTTTCCGCCTCGGAGATGATTTGTGGAGATATAACCATCAATCCCGTTCGATTTATCGTTACAGTGGGAGGAAGAGAAGTGGATTTACCGCCTAAGCAGTATGCACTCCTTAAGTACTTGATAGAACATAAAGGTATGGTCATAGACAGAGAACAACTTCTGGTAAGAGTATGGGGTTATGATTTTGATGGAACAGACAGAGTTGTAGACAACCATGTGAAGAAACTCAGAAATGCTCTCGGAACAGCGGGCAACCAGATAAAAACTGTAGTTACTAAGGGATACAAGATAGTGGAGTAGTTTATGAAGAGGAAGACATTCAGACGGATTTTTATAAAGAGACTTGTTCTGTGGCTCTCAGGAGCCATAGCTCTTTTAGCTGTTGTCACAGGTGTTTTGAATCTGTATATTTTTTCCGTAGGGGAAATGGCGTATTATATGTACAAAGACTCTGTTGTAAATAAGCTATACGCAGAATACTCAAGTCTCAGCCAAAGCTATATTAAAAAGGAAGATATAATTAAGCAATTGGAAAACAGAATCAGCCTGATACTGGGAGGAAGTTCCGTCTTGTATAACGCGGCTTCCATATATGACGGTGACACGGAAGAACTTCTTATTGATTCCTCGGAAAAATGCATTGCCGTAATTATTGATGAAAAAAATGAAAAAGTGGATTATTATTCCTGTGATGTGGAATATATGGGGGATTATGGAGCCTATCTTCGCAGGGAAAAGGAAAATAGTGAAAATATATATTACTATGCAGAAGAGAAATTTGCGACAGAGGTCAGGGATATATACATTTCGGATTATAAATTTTTACCCGGTGAATTGGATATTGTGTTTGCAAGGGGAGAAAAATGTGGTAAGGTGTATGTGTCTTATGATTTGACACCGGAAGATACATCCGGTTATGAACGAATAGTGATTGGTGAAGATACCGGTTATAAAATTTCGTGCTTTGTGCTGACAGGTAACGGTGAGGACAGTCACGTGGCAAAAATTCTTGACGATTATATTAAACAGACAGATACCTTTAGAGCTGAGGACGAATTATATGTTGACACAACCATGATTAAATATGGCTTTTTTGAAGTGACAACCTGTGGAATGGTCAATGTGGTCCTTGGAGGGGATATGAAGCTCAGAGTGTATATGTGCGTTAATTTTAATGTGTCAGGAACATGGGGCGGTTTGATAATTTTCGTGTATGCGCTTGTTTTAACAGTGGCAGTTGCCTTTGCCATCCTTAACTCCGGAATAAAATATACAAAGCTGAAGTCTCAGTATGATATGGAAGATTACAGAAGAACCATGACCAATGCCATGGCACATGATTTAAAGAGTCCTCTTATGATAATTTCAGGTTATGCGGAGAATTTAAAGGGTAATCCTGATATGGATAAAAGAGAACATTATGCAACATCCATATTGGATACCGTAGATTATATGAACGGTATTATTTCTAATATTTTAGAACTTTCAAGGCTGGAGACAGACAGGATAATACTAAAAAAAGAAGAGCTTGATATAAAACATATGTTGGAGAAAATTTTAGCTGAGTATGATAACCTTATTGCTGAAAAAGAGCTTACGGCAGACGTAGAGGGAGAACTGTCCGTATCAGGGGACAGGCAGCTTCTTACACAGGCATTTGACAATCTTATAAGCAACGCCTGCAAATATACAAAAGAGGGTGGAAATATATCTGTAACATTGGAAAGAAAAAAGATTACCATTACCAATCCCGGCATTGAGGATGTGGGAGATAAGATATCCGAGCTGTGGAAACCTTTTGTTAAGGGGGATAACAGCAGAAACAGCAAAAAAGGCAGTGGAATAGGGCTTACCATTTCCAAGAATATATTTGAACAGCATGGATACAGGATGACACTTTCTGTTGAGGACGGATTATTTACAGTACATATAGAAATATAACAAATAAGAATACAGTATACTAAGTTGACACATAAATACAATTTTGCTTTTGGGGATAAAAATATGATTAAGGTTGAACTTATAACATTTGTACCGGTTTCTGCTATATTGAATTATGGTATTTGGTTTGGATTCATGTATACTGATAAGTATATTTGTGGTTTTTATATATGTTTGTATTGTTTCTGTATACCAGAATGTATTGCTTGGCAGATTTACTCCGTATCAGATAATGCGAGGTGAGAATGATTAAAATTAGGGATATGTGTAAAAATGTTTTTATAGATAAAAACAGGCTTATAAAAATATTAGTTGATATAAACCTTGATATAGCGGATGGTGAGTTAGTGTCAATAACAGGTAAGTCCGGTGCCGGGAAAACACCCCTGTTAAACATGATAGGTCTTATTGACCGTTATGATTCGGGGATATATTTTTTGATGATAATGAAATTGATTATAAAAAAATATCTGATTATTCAAAGGAACGAAACAAAAAATAGGTTATGTTATGCAGAATTTTTCACTGATTGAGGATTATTCCGTTGCAGAAAATGTGATGATGCCGCTGGATTTTTCAAAGAATAAAATGAGTAATGCGGAAAAGAAAAAAGAGTGAAAAATGCATTGGCGCAGGTTGAAATGGAAGACAGATACAGACAAAAATGTGTCAAATTGTCAGGAGGAGAAAAACAACGTGTCGCTATAGCACGGGCGATTGTAAATGATCCGCCTGTTATACTGGCAGATGAACCTACAGGTTCTCTTGATTCGTGTAGCAGTAAAATTGTATTCGATATATTAAAAAAGCTCAATTATGAGGGGAAAACCATTATTATAGTTACACATGATGAGGAACTTGCTGCAAAATGCAGCAGGCGAATAGTTATGTCTGACGGAGCGATAAAGGATTTCATTTGACAAGTCTTCCGCAAAGCTATATTATAGTGATATCAAAATAATATCAAATTATATTTACGCATTAAAAAGGGAGGATGTTTGTATGAGTGAAAAAAATGAAACTCAGCTAAATGTAAACGATGTTGTAGAGAAAGAGATTACCAAGGCAAATGGTGCGGCAGCACTTTTTGGTATTATCTTTGGCGAAATTTTAGCAATTGCGATGGTTATATGTAGTGGATTTATACTTGACGGTACAATTGCTCTTCCGACTGTATCAGGTGGTATAGGTCTTTTTATTGGTATTGTTCTTATCATAGTATTTTCAACGTTGTTTGCAGGTCTTAAGGTGGTACATCCAAACGAGGCAGCAGTTTATACTTTTTTTGGTAAATATTACGGTACAATCAAAAAGGCAGGTTTTTATTATATCAATCCCTTTACTGTATGTTATAATCCGTCAGCTACATCGGTTTTGGAAGAAATTGCGGCAACTGCCGTAAAATCCGGAACAGCTGATACGACTGAAACAGGGGTTGGAGCCTCATCGAGATCATCAAAGAAAGTTTCAACTAAGACAAATACGTTAAATAACAGGAAACAGAAGGTTAATGATGCTCTGGGTAATCCTATAATTATCGGTGCTGCCGTTATTTGGAAAATAGTAAATCCTACAAAAGCGGTGTTTAATGTAGAAAATTATAACAAATACTTATCAACTCAGTGTGATGCTATTATCCGTAACAATGCAAGACTTTATCCATATGATGTTATGGGCAATGACCCGGACGAGAAAACTCTTCGCGGCAGCTCTCAAGAGATTGCTGAAAATATGAAGGTAGAGCTTCAGGAAAAGGTCTGCGAGGCAGGTATCGAAATCAAGGAGGTTAGAATTACTGATCTTGCGTACTCGGATGAGATTGCGGCAGCTATGCTTCAGAAACAGCAGGCTACAGCCATTGTAGCTGCTCGTCACGAGATAGTAGAAGGAGCAGTAAGTATGGTTAAGATGGCAATTGACCAACTTTCCGAGGATGAGGTTGTAGTTCTGGATGAGGAGCGAAAGGCGGCAATGGTTAGCAATCTCCTCGTAGTGCTCTGCGGAAGTAAGGAAGCCCAGCCGGTTGTCAACAGTAGTTCAATATACTAATGGTGAGGTGGAGACGTGAGTAAAGAATTAAATATTGATGATAAAGAAAAACAACTTAATGAACGTCTTCAACGGTTAGAGAAGTTAGAAGCAGACATTAGGAATAGAGAAAAGCAGGTGAAGGAAAAGGAAAAGGCAAAGAAACAGATTCTTCTTCGCCTTTCACCATCCCTCTGGGAGGATTTGGCTAAATGGGCAGATGATGACTACCGCTCCATCAACAGCCAGATAGAGTTCATTCTGGCAGAGGCTGTAAGAAAACGTAAGGAGTAGATGAACTATTGGAATATGCCAGACTTGCTTTGGATGCGATTTATAGTTTGGATGTTTGGTACGGGTTAATATTATTGCGAATGATGCAGGTAGAGAACAGACAGAATGGCGTGGCAAATTACAATGATGTATTTGACAGTACAGTAGTATCCGCATTACAGGCAGCAAGAGAGATGCTGTATGACTTGGAAAATCCTCTTATGCCGGTAAGTCAACGAGGAGAAAATGCTGCTAAGTATATAGAACAGGAAAAACAATTTTACAGGACTTTTATTGAAAAATTGGAAGGTTTAACTGGGGTGATTATCAATGATGCAAGTACATTATTAACTACAGAATCTACTTCTTGTGTGTACGAGACACCTGATCCGGAGGATGATGATTTACGCTACATTACATGGTATACCGAGGAAGGCATTTTCTGTAGAAAAGCAGGACAGACCAAAGGCTATGAATTGTCTATTACTTTTGAAAATAGGGAACAGTATGATAAAGTGATGGAATTTATCGGACAATTCCCTTCTGACTGGAATATGCGTTTTGCAGCCCATGAAAATTTCTGGAATGATTTTTTGAATGATGAAATTGACATGGAGATTTCCAAAATACGGTCATGAAATGTACCGGAACAACCACACAGAAAGCAGCCTTATATTCCGATGCTCTTATGTCCTATGCAAGCCCACAGACGGGAGAATCTGTGAATATATATAAGGCAGTGAATTATTCAGAGGATAATCCGTTGTATGTTATCAAAGGACTGGATGCCCGCGCAAATGCATTGCGTTTTTATGAGGTGTTATTGTGCTCCCAAACACCGAAGGTTTGTTATGATGTATTTATTAATATCCAATTTTTCAATTAACGGAAAACATCAGAAATAATGAATAAATCATATTGTAAAAATATACCATGTAATGATATAATACCTTCAGTGCAATCGGTCTGATTGTAAAAATATTATAGGAGGTTGCTATGATAGATTTTATTTTAAGTTTAGTTTTCGGTGGCATTGCCGGTTGGATAGCAGGCATTATCATGGGTTCTAATTTCGGTGTTATTATAAACATCATCCTTGGAGTTGTTGGCGGGGCTATTTCCGGTGCACTTTTTGGACTTATAGGCATACATTTTGCAGGACCTATTGGAGGAATTATAAGCGGTGTTATCGGTGCCTGCATACTTATTGCAGTTGGAAGAGCTATCAAAAAATAGTATTTTTCACACCTACATTATAGCGAAGGGCTTTAACCTTTCGCTATTTTTCTATTTGATACAAAAAAGAGTAGATTAGGAGAGCTATTTATGGAACATTCTAAATTACAGATTGGTTGTCTGACTATTCTCTGCTATATTGCATACATAATCAATATAATCCTTGTGCTTATTAACATCGATTCGCTGCAATATATACAAGGCAAGGTTACAAATTATTCCATGGGAGCTTCTGCGTACACCTGTTTTGTGATGGCAGCCATATATAACGTGATTATGTTTGTGATTTTCTTTGGAAGATGGCGTTTCATAGAACGACATAAGTGCGCAAGTATATTTACATAGCTGTTGGTGCTTACGACAGGAACAGTGATACAGATGATATTTCCCGAAACACTTATAAGCAGTATAGTGGTTACTGTTTTTGTATTGGGTGTATATATGAACCTTGAAGATCCTGCAATAAGACAGCTTTCAAGACATCATCGGGAAACTGTAATGGGATTTGCAAACCTTATAGAAAACAGGGATGGAAACACAGGCGGACATATAAAAAGAACAAGTCTCTATGTTAAACTTATAGCAAAAGAGCTCAGAGTCAGAGGAATGTATAATCATGAGCTGACAAAGGATTATATAGAAAATCTCATAAAAGCTGCACCAATGCATGATATAGGAAAAATATCCGTGCCGGATGCGATATTGCAAAAGCCGGGTAAGCTTACGGATGAGGAATTTGAAACAATGAAACTCCACGCACCAAATGGAGCCGAAATTATATAAAAGACATTTAAAAATCTTGGAAATGAAGAGTACAGAAAGATGGCATAAGAGGTTGCCGGATATCATCATGAAAAATGGAACGGAAGAGGATATCCTGATGGTCTTAAGGGTGAGGATATACCTCTCTGTGCCCGTATTATGGCGGTGGCAGATGTCTTTGATGCTGTATCTGAAAAACGCTGTTACAGAGATGCAATGCCCATTGATAAATGTTTTGATATAATCAGACAGGGAATCGGAACAGATTTTGATCCTGTCATAGCCGGGCTGTTTTTGGAGATACGTGAAAATGTGGAGGAAATCCACAGAAGTGTAAATAAGGAAATCATAATTTCATAATGTGTATAAATAAAAAAGAGGGACTGTCAGTGACAGCCCTCTTTCGTTTTAAGTATATATTAGTTCATAGCTGCTTTCAAAGCTGCATCAAGATCTGCAATAATATCATCGATATTTTCGAGGCCTACGGAGAATCTGATCATACCACCGTCGATGCCTGCTGCAACAAGCTGCTCATCAGTGAGCTGGCGATGAGTTTCGCTGGCAGGATGAAGAACACAGGTACGGATGTCTGCCACATGCACCTCATTTGATGCAAGTTTAAGGGAATCCATAAACTTAGCAGCAGCAGGTCTGCCGCCTTTTATGTTAAAGGAGATAACACCACTGGCATTGCCGTTTAAGTATTTCTGGCAAAGTTCGTAATCAGGGCTGCTTGGAAGACCCGGATAAGAAACACTTTCAACTGCAGGAGAAACCTCAAGATATTTGGCAACAGTAAGGGCATTTTCGCAATACTGCTTCATACGAACTGCCAGGGTTTCAAGTCCTAAGTTGAGCAGGAAAGCTGAGTGAGCAGCAGGATAAACACCGAAATCTCTCATGAGCTGCATCCTTGCTTTGATGATGTAAGCCATTTTGCCGTATTGCTTTGTGTAGGAAATTCCGTGATATGATTCATCAGGCTCAACCAGTTCAGGGAAATTACCGTTAGTCCAGTCAAAGTTACCGCTGTCAACGATTACACCGCCTACCTGTAAAGCGTGACCATCCATATATTTGCTGGTTGAATGAATTACTATGTCGGCACCAAAATCAATCGGTTTACATAAAACAGGGGTTCCGAAAGTATTGTCAACTATAAGCGGAACATTTTTTTCGTGGGCAATATTTGAAAATCTTTCGATATCAAAAACTTTAAGAGCCGGATTAGCGATAGTTTCGCCGAAAACTAATTTTGTGTTTTCTTTAAATGCGGCTTTTATTTCGTCGTCACTCCAGGAGGCATCAACATAGATACACTCAATGCCCATTTTCTTTAATGTGTAAGAGAAAAGGTTAATTGTACCGCCATAAATCTGAGGAACACTGATAAAACTGTCCCCTGCGCGGCAGATATTGAGGATAGAAAGAAGAGTTGCAGCCTGACCGGATGATGTGCACATAGCACCTACACCGCCTTCTAATGCGGCAATCTTTTCTTCAACTGCCATAACTGTAGGATTGCCAAAACGTGAGTAGCAAAGCCCTTTTGTAGGGTCATCGAATATTGCGGCAACCTCTGCAGCAGAATCATAAACATATGTAGTACTTTGAACTATCGGAAGAACACGTGGCTCTCCGTTTTTTGGTGTATACCCTGCGTGAAGGCATTTTGTTTCGTCTTTCATTGTCTGGTCCTCCTTGAATATATAAAATGTCATGAAAAAGACATAATCCTGTGCATCACAAAATTACACGAAATATTATAACCTTATGTAACAAAATTGGCAAGAGAGGTTTGCGTTGACTTTTTTTGATTTTTTTGTTAGCGTATTTTCTATAGTTTGTTTTGGGAGGAGGACAGAAATATTATGAAAAAGATATTGATAATAGAGGATGATAAAGATGTCAGGGAAGAGCTGAAAGTTCTCCTCTGCCGAAACGGATATCAGGCTGATTATGTAACTGAGTTTAGGGATGTGTGTAAAAAAATCACAGAATCAGAGAGTGACATGGTTTTGCTTGATATCAATCTTCCGGATGTGGATGGGGAGAGCCTCTTAAAGGAATTGCGTAAAACATCCTCTGTTCCGGTTATTATGGTAACCAGCAAGAATACTGAGATGGATGAGGTTTTGTGTTTAAGCTTCGGAGCGGATGATTTTATTGCCAAGCCATATAATCCTTCCGTTCTTCTGCTTCATATTGAAGCGGTGTTCAGAAGAATGGGCAGAACCGAAAAAGAGGATACATTGTCATATAACGATCTTGTGGTAGATTTGGGACGGGGAGTTATGAAAATCGGCGATAAGGTGGTGGAACTCAGTAAAAATGAGATGGGTGTACTGGCTTATATGTTAAAAAAACGCGGACAGATTATATCCAGAGATGAGCTCATGAATTATCTGTGGGATTCAGAACAGTTTGTTGATGATAATACTCTGACGGTTAATATAAACCGGGTGAGGAAAAAATTAGAGGAATGTGGTTTTAAGGATATTATACAGACAAAGAGAGGACAGGGATACATTATATTATGAAGTATGTAAGATTTATAAGGGATAAAGTTTATTTTTTGACAGGAACGGTTTTTGTTTTGTGCTGCGTTATATTTATGGGAAATGCGTTCAAGGCAGATATACAGTACATCGTTGCGATTTCAGTTATAGTTTTGCTGGTGCAGTTAGCTGTAATTCATATGGAATATTTTCAGAAAAAGAAATTTTTTGATGATTTAAAAAACATGGTTGATTCGCTGGATCAAAAATATCTTGTTGCGGAGATGATAAAAAAACCCGGATTTTCAGAGGGAGAGATATTTGCGGATAGTCTTTACACAATAAATAAATCCATGAAGGAGCATATCAATTCCATAGAGTATACGGTTGCGGAATTTAAGGAGTATCTGGAGTTGTGGATACATGAGATAAAGGTGCCTAT
Organism: uncultured Bacteroides sp.; assembly: GCA_964553965.1. GTDB lineage: Bacteria > Bacillota > Clostridia > Lachnospirales > Lachnospiraceae > Coprococcus_C. The sequence continues at coordinate 104,551 of CAZKMB010000001.1, forward strand.
ATCAGCGTTGAAACTCATGAATTACAATGAAAACACCGATCCGGTTAAACAGAAACAGCAGATTGATAAGATAAATTATTATGTGGAACAGATTCTTTTCTATGCAAGAGCAGATGCAGCGGAAAAAGATTATCTTCTCAAAGCCTGTAACCTGGAAAATGTGATAAACAAGGTAGTTATGGATCAGAAAACCTTGTTTATGGAAAAGAGGGTGAAGATAGAAAAAGAAGAACTGTCCAAAACCGTTATAACCGATTCCAAGTGGCTTGAATATATGGTGTCTCAGGTGGTGAACAATTCCTTAAAATATGTGAAACAGGATGAACAGTCCTGCATACGCTTTTATACAGAGGAAAATGATGAGATGACGAAGCTTTGCATAGAAGATAACGGGATAGGAATTTCCGGGAAGGATTTACCATGTGTATTTGACAAAACATTTACCGGAGAAAATGGCAGAAAAGACCGCACATCGACGGGTATGGGATTGTATATATGTAAGAAATTAGCCGACAAGATGGGACACAAGATTGAAATAGAGTCAAGGGAAGGAGAATACACCAGAGTGAAGTTCTCCTTTGGAAAAAATGAATTTCTTGATGTGGAGTAACCGCTTATATTACAAAACTGTAAGGTAACTGTAATGTTAATCAATGTCAGGTTTCCTGAAAATGAAATATAATTCAGTCATAACAAATCAAATGCTTAAAGTTATGGAGGAATAAAAATGAGTCAGATATTGAGGCTGGAAAATGTAGAAAAATATTATGGCAACAAAAATAATGTTACCAAGGCTGTGGATAATATATCCTTCACGGTGGAAAAAGGAGAATTTGTAGGTATAATGGGTGCATCCGGTTCCGGAAAAACCACATTGCTGAACTGTATATCAACAATTGACAGGGTTACCGCCGGACACATATATGTGGATGGTGACGATATTACGGCTATGAAAGGCAGAGAAATAAACAGTTTCAGAAGAAATGCGCTGGGTTTTATATTTCAGGATTTTAATCTGTTAGATACCCTCACTGCCTATGAAAATATAGCTCTGCCACTTTCTATTCAAAACGTTAGGCCTGCTGAGATACAAAAACGGGTTGAGAAAATGGCAGAAAAGCTGGATATAAAAGATGTCTTAAATAAACACAGCTATGAGATGAGCGGCGGACAAAAACAGAGAGTGGCGGCAGCAAGAGCACTTATCACAAATCCCAAGCTGATGTTGGCGGATGAGCCGACAGGAGCTTTGGACTCCAAGTCATCAAGATACCTTCTGAACAGTATGAAAAAGCTCAATGAGGAACTTGAGGCAACCATACTTATGGTTACGCATGATGCTTTTACGGCAAGCTATGCGGGAAGAGTTATATTTATAAAGGATGGAAGAATATTTAATGAAATAAGAAAAGGAAATGACAGCAGAAAAGAATTTTTTGACAAGATAATAGATGTTGTGACCATGTTAGGAGGGGATTTAAATGATGCTCTTTAAACTGGCTTTAAAAAACATAACAAAATCTATCAAAGATTATGCTGTATATTTTGCAACCCTTGCCCTTGGTGTGGCAGTGTTTTATGTCTTTAATGCCCTTGACAGTCAGACCGTAATGTTGAAAATAACCAACGACACAAGGGATATTGTAGATGTAATTATAGAGGTTATGTCGATTGTCAGCATTTTCGTATCTTTTGTTCTGGGCTTTCTTATAGTATATGCAAGCAGTTTCCTGATGAAAAGAAGGAAGAAAGAGTTCGGTGTATATCTTCTTCTGGGTATGGGAAAAGCTAAGGTTTCGACCATATTGTGCGTGGAAACACTTATGGTAGGCATAGTATCATTATTTGTGGGATTGGGTCTTGGCATAATTGCATCCCAGGGAATGAGTATTGTGATTGCAAATCTTTTTGATGCGGATTTAACAAGGTTTCACTTTACTGTTTCACCCAACTCTATCATTAAAACAATGGTTTACTTTATAGTAATATTTGCGGTGGTGATAATTTTTCAGACATTGGTTGTGGGAAAAAACAGATTGATAAATCTTATTCATGCAGATAAAAAGCCACAGAAAAATTATGGTAAAAATCCGGTTGTTTGCCTGATTGTATTTGCAATCGGTGCGGTGCTTCTCGGAACAGCATATTACAGAGTTACGGTGAACTTTACGGATATAACCAGCTTAATCGGAATAGGCAAGGAAATACTAAAAGGTATAATCGGAAACTTTGCGGTGTTCTGGTCTCTGTCCGGTATTATGATACTACTTATAAAGAGCAGCAAAAAAATATATTATCGCGGACTTACCGCATTTACGGCAAAGGAGCTTTCAAGCCGTGTAAATACATCCGTTTTTGCCGGTGGTATTATAAGCCTGCTTTTGTTTTTTACCATATGTATTCTGTCGTGTTCAGTGACAGTAAAAAACTCCATGGACGCAATTATTGATAAGAAAGCATCTATGGATATACAGTTTTTGGTGAGTAGAACCGTAGATGAAGATTATGGGGTGAACTTGGAAACAGTCAGTGAAATTATGGAAGAAAACGGAGTTGATGACAGTTTTCTCAAGGATGTCACAAATATACGGATGTTTTATGACTCATCCGTGAATATGAAAACACTTACAACTGAGGATATATATAAATTATATTACAGTCCGGATACTGTATGGATTCCCATGATTACGATATCTGATTACAACCACGTTGCGGATATATATGATATGCCGGAGTATAAGTTGGGCAGTAATCAATACATTATTGTGGCAGATTATGAACAGGTAATGAGTTTTTATGATGATGCTCTGGAGGCAGGACAGGATATAACTGTAAATGGCAAAACATATTATCCGGCATATTCCGAATGTAAGGATGGATTTGTGTTAATGAGTGCATCCCTTGATAACAATGGTGTTCTTATTCTGCCGGATGATACGGATTTTTCATTCGCAGATTATGCAGATAGTATTATGACAGCAAATTATGACACAGATGATGATGAACAATACGAAGAAATAGAAAGATATTTTAACAATGAGGAGGTTGAACTTCTGCTTAATTCCGGGAATCAGGAGCATGGTTATGTGAATTGTGAAACAAGGAAAACCCTGTGTAATGACTCGGTAGGTTTCACAGTCCTTCTTATATTTGTAGGTCTTTATCTCGGAATTATATTCCTTATATCAAGTGGTGCAATTCTTTCACTGAAGGAACTTTCGGAGGCGGCAGACAGCAGGGAAAAATACAGAATACTGAGAAAAATAGGCGTGGACGAAAAACAGATAAGACGTTCCCTCAGAACCCAGTGCGGATTGTTTTTCGGATTACCTCTTACTCTTGCTATAATTCATTCGATATTTGGTATACAGACTGCACTTCTTATACTTGCTGTTTTCGGCAGGGGTGATTTGCTTGGCTCCATAATGGTATCGGCTCTCATAACAATAGGTATATACGGAATATATTTTGCCATAACCTATAGCTGCAGTAAAAAAATCATAAGCGAATCTTTTTAAATATTTTGTTGAATTTCTGCTTGATATTGGCAAAAATATGTGATATTATCCTTAATTGTGATATATTATTTATATTCCTTGCTTCCGGCAATTCGGAGGCCATTAGACCATAAGGAGGTGCAATAACATGAACAAGTATGAATTAGCGTTGGTTGTTAGTGCAAAGATCGATGATGACGCTAGAACAGCAGCTGTTGATAAGGCAAAGGCTATTATCGAGAAGGCAGGCGGTACTGTTACTAACGTTGATGAATGGGGTAAGAAGAGATTAGCTTACGAAATTCAGAAGATGAAGGAAGGTTACTACTACTTCATTCAGTTCGACGCAGAAGCAGACAGCCCGGCTCAGATAGAGGCTAACGTTCGTATTATGGAATCTGTTATCAGATATCTTTGTGTTAGACAGGACGCAGAGTAGTAGATAAGGAGGAATTCCAATGAACAAAGTAATTTTGATGGGTCGTTTGACTCGTGATCCAGAGGTAAGATATTCACAGGGCGCAGAGCCGTTGGCTATCGCCAGATATACATTAGCAGTAGACAGACGCGGAAGAAGGGACGCATCCGGAAGTGATCAGACCGCTGATTTTATACAGTGTGTTTCCTTCGGAAGAACAGCGGAGTTTGCTGAAAAGTATCTCAAGCAGGGAACAAAGATGTTAGTTACCGGCAGAATCCAGACCGGAAGTTACACTAACAAGGACGGCAACAAAGTATATACTACAGAGGTTGTTGTTGAAGAGCAGGAGTTTGCTGAAAGTAAGGCTAACTCATCAGCAGGTGGATATCAGTCAGAGGACAGACCTGCACCGGCAAGTGCCAGTGCTGATGGATTTATGAGTATTCCGGACGGAATAGAAAACGATTTACCGTTTAAGTAAGATGGAGGTAAATAAAATGGCTGTAAATAAGACAGAAAAGACAGAGCGTACAGATGCTCCTATGAAGAGAAGACCTATTCGCAGAAGAAAAAAGGTTTGTGTATTCTGTGCAGATAAGAATGCAGTTATAGACTACAAAGATGTTAATAAGCTTAAGAGATATATATCTGAGAGAGGTAAGATTCTTCCAAGAAGAATTACCGGAAACTGCGCTAAGCATCAGAGAGCTTTAACTGTAGCTATTAAGAGAGCAAGACACGTTGCAATTATGCCATACGTAGTTGAGTAATTAAAATGTAAATTTAAACATCTTGAGGAAATCCTCAGGATGTTTTTTCTTTTGTGCTGATAAGTCCGTGAAACATTTTTTTTTAAGCTCTTTATTTTTTACTTTCTATATAGTATAATGACCTCATACGTGTCGTGCTTTGCTTTTCAACATCGGTTTGGATGCACGGCAAATTTAATATGATATGGAGGAAACAAAATGTTAGTATCAGCAAAAGAGATGTTAACTAAGGCTAAAGCAGGAAAGTACGCTGTAGGTCAGTTTAACATCAACAATCTTGAGTGGACAAAGTCAATTCTTTTAACAGCACAGGAGCTCAATTCACCTGTTATATTAGGTGTTTCTGAGGGCGCTGGTAAGTATATGTGTGGTTATAAGACTATCGTAGGTATGGTTAATGGTATGCTTGAGGAGCTTGGAATTACAGTACCTGTTGCTCTTCATCTTGACCACGGCAGCTATGAAGGTGCTTTAAAGTGTATCGAAGCAGGATTTTCATCAGTTATGTTTGATGGCTCACATTACCCAATCGAAGAGAATGTTGCAAAGACTACAGAGCTTGTTAAACTTTGCAATGAGAAAGGTATCTCAATCGAGGCTGAGGTTGGTTCAATCGGTGGCGAGGAAGACGGCGTTATAGGTGCCGGCGAGTGTGCTGATCCGGATGAGTGTAAGATGATTGCTGATCTCGGTGTAACTATGCTTGCAGCAGGTATCGGTAACATCCATGGTAAGTATCCTGAAAACTGGGCAGGACTCAGCTTTGAGACTCTTGATGCAGTTCAGCAGAAGACAGGCGATATGCCACTTGTTCTTCACGGTGGTACAGGTATACCTGCAGATATGATTAAGAAAGCTATTTCTCTTGGCGTTTCAAAGATTAATGTAAATACTGAGTGTCAGTTAGCATTCCAGGAAGCTACAAGAAAGTATATCGAGGCCGGTAAGGATCTTGAGGGTAAGGGATTTGACCCACGTAAGCTCCTTGCTCCGGGCGCAGAAGCTATCAAGGCTACTGTTAAGGAAAAGATGGAACTTTTCGGTTCAGTTGGTAAGGCTTAATAACTGAATTTTAATAAAACGGCAGGCAATTGATGTTAGGCATATACAGACTTAATATCAATTGCCTGTCATTTTTTCTTATTTAGACAAAAAAACCACAAAATATGACATGACTTGCTTGTAAAAAATCTTATATTGTATTAAAATTATAGTAATTATGCGATGATGGCGCTTGTCTGCCTTTGACAGCCTTTTTTCGCCGGATTACTATATTTTTTTTAGGGGAACATATGGCATTAAAACATATAATGATCAATGATATAATTTCAGAACATAACGCGAGGATGAACAACCTAAAGAAGTATTACCCTTTTTTCGTGTTGAGTGAGACTACATTTTCCCAGTATAAAGACGGAAAATATAGTTTTCTTGATATGGGATACATTACCATGGCATCTTTGCGCTTTTTTATTAATGAGAACAATTTCCATGAAAAAGATATAACCTACGAAGAGTATGAGAGTTTTTTGATAGAATTACTGAAGAGAGATTTTGAACTGGATGAAACTGCCGAGGAAGAAAAACAATTGGCGGTATATATTTTTGATAAACTCAAAAATGACGGAAAGGCATTTGAGTTTAAATTCTATGATCCGGAAAAAAAGGGAAACAGAGTTGCCAGAGTCAAGTTTGTGGACAGCAGAATAGAAAATGGACAGGTTCTTTATACCATCACTGCCGAGGGGATAGAATTTTATCTGGATACCAAGGAAATTAAAGATGAGAGTAAGATAAATGTATCCCAGCTTCTCCTTGAAAAAATGATAAGCTCCAATAATTTTAAAGGCGGTATAGATGTAGTCAAAAGAATTAACAGTCAGGTAACTCAGCTTATTCTTGAAAAGGAAAAAGTCTTAAAACTTTTGGGGATAGATGTCTTTGAAGGTGCCAAGGCATATGAGCAATATATGGCAACCACAGCAAAATGGTTTTCGGAGGAACAGAAACTATTTGCGAAAAACAAGGCACTGGTGGATAAGGCAATAGAAAAAGCCGCATTTGAAAATGAAGGAGAGAACGGCAAAAAGACTCTTCGCTCAAAATCCCTTGAAGAGATAAGTACACTGGAAACGGAATTAAAGAAAACTATTTATAACCACAGTCAGCTTATATCGGAAACCATGGAGCTGCAACAGCTGTCGGATAAGATTATAGCCCGTGCAAAACTCAGAAAATTACGCCCTGTTTTTGACTTCGGACAGAGTCTGAAGAAACTTATGGATGTGGACAGACCGGAGCTTATGGCAAATGTGGTTGCTCCTCTTTTTGCACCCCGAATTGAAAAAACATTTTCAATGAATTCCATAGATAATATGCTCACATTAAAGACAGAGGACAGGATAAAAGGCGAAAAGGTTGAAAAGACCGTTCCGGACATGGATTTTATGTATGAGGATGAAAAACTTGACAGATCTATAGGCGCAAATTTCGGAAGACTTTTTTATGAACTTGCAGATCAGCTTGAAAAATGGAACAGAATTTCCCTAAAGGAATTTAACGGAATTTTGGAAATTAAATTTGGAAAAGAGATATTTGCCAACAGGGATTATTATTCATTTTTGGTACATCTGGCAGGAAAAAAAGAATATAACATGAAAAAAATGCTGGTAAAACAGGAAACTCTGCTGGAAGAAATGGTAGTGGAAAATCTGACATCTGATGAAAAAGAGCGTTTTTCGGCCATGGAGTTTTTTATAGAATTTAATGATGAGGAGGTAAGCTTGTCCTCCTATATTGAGACAGAAGACGGGGAAAAGGAAGAATTTATAATAACGGATATGGTATTTGAAAGGAGGATGGGATACTGATGGAAGGAAGAAGCTTGGATAAAGCATTGGACATATATGCGACACTTATAACAGGCGGGGAGGTCTCCCGTTCAAATCCCGATACCAGAGATTTATATGAGGAGTATTACACAAATTCCGCAGTTTATGACGTTGTTACAAAGCTTATGAAAAAGCTCAATTTAAATATTTACGAATATAACGAAGCCATATATCTGACAGCGGGAGAGGGCAATCGTGTGTTTGGTTACACCAACGATGATATGAAACGCCAGTTGGGACTGAGACTTAATAAAGAGCTTTATATGGTGTACTTTATTATGTACAATGCACTGCTGCTTTTCTATCAGGATTCCGCATCCTATCAGGTTAAAGAGTACATAAAATCAGAAGATGTAATGGAGCAGGTTACGGATTACCTGTCAGCGATAACAAGGGATCTTTCCGTATATACCATGGATGAGCTTGAGGAAGAAAGCTTTAAAACCATAGCTCTTTTATGGGACGAACTTCCGGTGGTAACATCTGATGACAAAGAAAAGAACAGAGCATCAAGAGCCTCAAAAACTGGATATGTCAAGCTGACATTTAACTTCCTTGCGGAGCAAAAGTTATTTGTTACAGTGGAGGACAGATATTATCCGACAGACAGATTTAAGGCAATTGTAGAAAATTATTTTGAGGAATATAAGGGTAAAATATATAAGGTTCTGGGAGGTGAAACTGATGCCTAATATAAACAGAATAAGGGTTAATAATGTTAAATATAATTTCGGTACTCAGTTTTACGATGATTTTACCATGAGACTTTATGGGAAAAATACACTTTACGATTTGGCAAACGGCGGCGGAAAAAGTGTTCTTATGCTTCTTCTCATGCAGAATATGCTCCCAAATTGTACGCTGGATGAAAAACAGCCTATTGAAAAGCTTTTCAGAACCGGAAACAATAATACAACCATACATTCTCTTGTTGAGTGGAAATTAGATGAGGGAGATACTGAGGAGAGCTACAGATATGTAACCACCGGTTTCTGTGCGAGAAAAGCAAAGGATGCAGAGGGCGATGAGAAAAATGATAAAGCAGTGGCTTCTGTAGAGTATTTCAATTACTGTATTTTTTACAGGGAATATAATAAAAATGACATAGTGAATCTTCCGCTTACAAAAGACGGAGAGAGGATTACATTTCAGGGGCTCAGAACATATTTAAAGGAATTAGAACACAGGGATATGAGTCTTAAAGTAAAAGTATTTGACCGCAAGGGAGAATATAAAAGATTTATAAGCGGTATAGGCATCCACGAAAGCCAGTGGGAGATTATCAGGGGTATCAATAAAACTGAGGGTCATGTCAGAACCTATTTTGAAAACAACTACAAAACCACCAGAAAAGTAGTTGAGGATCTCCTTATTGAGGAAATCATAGAAAAAGCGTTTATGGTAAAGACGGAACGCGACGGGGAAAACCAGGATACCATGGCAAGGATGCTTATGGATATAAAGGAACAGCTCACCATTCTTGCGAGAAAGAAAAAGGATATATCAGCGTATGACCACCAGATAGAACTCATAAGTGTACTGGCTGATAAAGTGGCATCCTTTATGGATTTATATGAGGAACAGAGCAAACTGACAAAGCTGATTGCCGACATCTGTGTGACAGGAGAATATTATGCCGGACGGGACGAAGAAAAAATAGAGGAGCTTAAGAATATCAGTGAGCAAAAGCGCCTTGAAAAAAACAGACAGAGAGAACGTATAGAATGTCTGAAAGTATCAAGAGACAAAAGACAGTTAGAAGAATTAAAGTCAAGAGAGGAAATACTGACAGATAAGCTGACAAAAGAAAAAATAAGACTTGCAGAACTGGAAAAGGACCTTAACTTTAAAGAAAGTATAAATGAATATCTGGAATACGCTGAAGACAGAAAAAAATATCAGCAGTATGAAACCATGATAAAAAATATGATGTCAGAGGGAAGATTTGACGAACGACTTCTGTATACATATGTCCATAACATAAAGACCCGCATGGATGTAGTGATGACTGATATAAGATGCCAGATTGAAACAATAGAGGCAGGGATAAATGAGGCGAGACATAAGAGAGAATACAATGAAAAGCTTATTCATGAGGCAAGACTGTCCCATGCCGTGGCGTTAAATTCAAAAAAAATGGCTGATGAGGAAATAGTTTCCCTCAGTGAGAAACTGTCCAAAATCAGGATGACAATGAATGATATAAAGTTTACTGAGATAGACTCGCAGCTTGAAGAAGTCGGCGGATATTGTGAAAAACTTAAAGAGAAATTGACAGAATGTGAGAAGGCAATCGCTGAAAATAAAAATCTCATCAACGACGAAAGTCTTGCATTATCCATTCTTAACGAGAAAGAAGAGGATAATAACAGGCTTATAGACAATCTGAAAAACAGGGAAACAGAGTTTAAAGATGTCTCAGGAAAGATAGATAACATAAAAGCCGTGTATAAAGCTGAGCAGACAGATGACCTGATTAGAGTTATCTCAGAAAGAATTACCAAAGCGGTAATTGAAATCGGAGGACTGAAAAATAATATAGATGCCTCTGCTAAAAAGATTAAACGTCTTGAGGAAGGCAGGATAGTTGACATATCGAGAGGTGTTGACAGGGTAATCGAATATATTGAGACAAGACACGGTATCACTTCGATTAGCGGCATGGATTATCTTTCTGCATTAGACAAAGAAAAACAGTGCAAGATATTGGAGGCTAACCCGGAACTCCCTTATGGTGTGGTTGTGAAAGATTATCAGACTATCAAGGATGATCCAAATATATACGGTGTTGATACCGGTGATATTCCGGTCAATATATACGATGTGGAAAGCATTGATGACAAGGCTATATATTATGGTGAAAATGTTTTCTCCGTTCATTCGTCAAAGGACTACCTGACAGATGATGCTACCGTGAAAAATCTCATAGAAAAAGAAAACAGCACTGTTGAGGAATACAGAGAACAGCTTAAACTTAAGGAAGATATGCTTAAGGCATACAAGGAGGATCAGGAATTTGTTCTAAAGATTGCAGACGGAGAACTGCTTACTGTAGGTGAAAGGCTGAAAACTGCAGTGGAATACTCTGATAAGATTGCAAGGGAAAAGGAAGAGTCAGGATTAAAACTTAAGAATTATAAGGGAGCTGTATCCGAGTGGCAGAAAACGCTTGAGGATACAAGAGGAAGATACGAAAAAGCACTTGAGGATACAAGTAAGCTTTATACAATCAGCGAGATAGCTGCGCTGATTGAGAAACAGGAAGAACTCTCAAGAGAAAGTAAGCTCCGGATTGAAACACTGGAAGAAAGAATAAGGGAACTTACAAATAATTATAATGACGACAGAACAGGTCTTGCACAAGAGGAGTCAAAATTAAAAACATTAGAGAAAAGACTTGTTGATATGCAGGCAGAATGGGATACCAATTATAAAGCCTATTACAATCCCGATGAAGAGTTTGAAGTATTAAATGGTTCTGACGATGAACTCAAGGCAAGGTTTAAGGCAATGCTTGCGGTTGGAAGTGAGGATGCCAAGGCGATAGAAGACAAGCGAGCCATTATGGATACCATAAAATCATCCATGGAAAAGAGCATAAAAAATATTCAAAAGCGTGGTGTGAGCATAGAAAAACTGGAGGATTTGTATTACAGAAATCTTCTGTATTATGGTGACAGCGAGCTTATTGATTCGTGTCAAAAGTCCATTGATGAGGTTAAAACCCAGATATCTTCCTATGAAAGTATGCGAAACAAACAAAACTCTGCCATAGACAGGTTATCCGGCAGTATAGAATACGCCATAAGAAATATTCAGGATGCCTTTGGAGAGTATAAGGAGGAGGAAGCGGGGCTTTCGGAAATAACAGCCACTCTGAAAAACGGCGAAGCCCTTTTGAAACGTCTTGGTGAGGAAGCACTTGCATGTGAGGAAGAATACAAAAAATATGTTAAACAGCAGGGCTATATGATAGACCTGTATAAGGATGTTAAACGAATAGTTTCTATCAATGACATAAGCCTTGAAAATGCTGCTCCTATAATGGAAGACAAGGACAGCCTCAGAGATTTGTTCGAGACAAACCTCATAAAATATGATAAGAGTAACAAAAATCTGGACAAGGCAAGAAATGAACTTATGAAGTTTAAGGGCAATACGGCATCAGCACTGGATCAGATGGAAGTGTATGAGTTGGCGGCAACCATAAGGGATGACGTGGTCATACCGGGAGATTATGAAGAAGCAGGTCTTCTTATGGAAAATCTCAAATCCATTGTAGAATACATAAGCCTTGAAAAGGAACGGGTTTCAAAAAGCCTTGTGGATATGGAAACACTCAAGAACAATTTTGAGGAACAGTGTCTGCAGAGATGTCTGGATGTTAAGACAGAGCTTGATAAGTTGCCTAAGCTCTCTAAGATTATGGCAGACGGTGAAGCAATACAGATGGTAGGTCTGAGCGTTCCGTATGTAAAAGAGGAATTTTTAAAACAGAGAATGTCGGATTACATAGACAGAATTGTGGCTCAGACGGATGATTATGACAGTGATAAGGAGCGTATTAAATTCATAAGAAACAGTCTGGCACTTAAAAAGCTTTTCGGAGTCATAGTTACAGATATGAACGCTATTAAGCTTAATCTGTACAAGAGAGAGCGAATAAAAGAACAGAGCCGATACCTCAGATATGAGGAGGCGGTGGGAAGCACCGGACAGTCCCAGGGAATATATATACAGTTTCTGGTTTCAATCATCAACTATATAGCAGGTATGTATCAAAACGGAAATGAAGATATAAGAACAAAAACCATATTTATAGATAATCCTTTCGGTGCCGCGAAAGATGTATATATATGGGAGCCTATATTTGCCCTGCTCAAGGCTAACAATGTACAGCTTATTGTGCCGGCAAGAGGGGCTACACCTGCAATAACAGGAAGATTTGATGTTAATTATATCTTGGGACAACAGATGTCCGCCGGCAGGCAGCTTACGGTTGTAACTGATTTTACCAGCAAGGTTGACCAGGACGAGTTGGAATATCAGGATCTGGAGTACGAGCAGGTAAGCTTCGACTTTATATAAGAGAGGTGGAATTATGCATTATAAAGAGGTTAAAGCAATTCTATCCCCTCAAAACGGAATGAATTTGTATAGGGGTTGCACCCACGGATGTATATATTGCGATTCCAGAAGTAAATGTTACCGGATGAATCATGACTTTGAGGATGTTGAGGTAAAACTCAGAGCTGATGAACTGTTAGAACACACTTTAAAGCGTAAGCGGACGAAGAGCATGATATCTACAGGGTCTATGACGGACCCGTACATTCCTTTGGAGGAGAAATTAAAGCTTACAAGAAGATGTATCAATCAGATAGAGAGATTTGATTTTGGACTTGTTATACAGACAAAATCAAATCTGATACTGAGAGATATAGATATACTGGAAAAGATAAATAAAAAGACTAAATGTGTTGTTGCCACAACACTTACAACCTGTGACGAAGAGTTGTGCAAGCTCATTGAACCCAATGTATCTACCACAAGAGAACGGTTTGAAATGCTTATGGCAATGAAAGAGAGAGGTATTCCCACAATAGTGTGGCTGTCACCGTTTCTGCCTTTCATCAACGATACAGAGGAAAATCTGAGAGGACTTATGGATTACTGTATAAAGGCGGAGGTATATGGTATAATCAACTTTGGTATAGGACTTACACTCCGTGAGGGCAACAGGGAATACTTCTATGAAAATCTCGACATGAAATTTCCGGGATTGAAGGAAAAATACATAGAAACCTATGGCAATGCCTATGAGGTCGTAAGCCCGGAAAATGACCGCCTTATGAAGATTTTTAAAGAACTCTGTGAGGAACACGGCATACAGTATGACAGGGAGGAACTGTTCAGATATATGAGAGAATATAAGAATAAAACCCTTGGAACACAGATGTCCCTGTTTGATTTTTTTAACTAATATGCTATACTTTAGTATATTAATTCAGTGAGTGATTAAGGAGTATATATTATGGGTGGAAAAAAAGCAAAAAACAACATTCAAAAGAAGCAGACACCGACAACAAAAGAAGAGGTAAAGTATGAGCCACAGCCGGACGTACAGCTTACACCGTACACTCTGATAGCCATGCTTGCCATAGCAGTTTCCGGTGCTGCAACTACCATTACCGGAGCAGTGCTCGGAAATCCTTTTTTCTATTGGTTTGATATGATATACAGAAAAGAGACAAATGATATGATGCTTGAGGTTTTGTCTGAAACCATGTTTTTAGAAAACAAACTTGAGAGCAGAATAAAAATACTGTTGATTTTAGCTGTGGTATTAGCAGGTATAACCGCAGTTATATCCCTTGTGGATATGATAAGAGCCATGGTTCCGGAAAAAAAACCGCTCCCTGCTATAGCCTGGATTGCACTGGGTTTTTCCGTGGCATCCGCAGCCGTATTTTTTGCAGGATGTAAGGTTATGTATGACAACAGTTCATTTGCCAATTTCAATATGGGTATAAATTTCAATATATATACCGGTGCGATAATTGCAAATGTTGTAAATATAATATTTATGATAGTAAATGTTATTGGTAACTATAAGGGTCTTAAACGTTTTAATAAGGATGGAAAAGCATATTAGGAGGTAAGGTTATGGCATTTTCAGATTTTGTAAAAACAGTAAAAAATGAAACAGGAGATGCTATTGAGATTACAAAACTCAAAGCAAAAATCAGCAAAGAGAAAACAAATATAAAAGACTGCTATGAAAAAATTGGTGAACTTGTATATGAAGAGTACACCAGAACCAAGGTGGCAGATACATCCCTGATGGATTATATGGGTAAGATAGATACATCAAGAAATATGATTAAAGATTACAATGAGGAAATCTCAAAATTAAAGATGAATAATTAGAGGAAACTATAATGGATTTTAATGAGTTGAGCTTAAAGATGCACGAAGAAAACAGAGGAAAGATAGAGGTTGTGTCCAAGGTAAAGATAAAGGACAGAAATGACCTAAGCACTGCATATACCCCCGGTGTTGCCCAACCATGCCGCAACATAAGAGATAACAGGGAAGATGTATACAGATATACCTGTAAATCTAATATGGTGGCTGTGGTGTCAGACGGTACGGCTGTACTGGGACTTGGAGATATCGGACCGGAGGCAGCTATACCCGTTATGGAGGGAAAGGCAATCCTTTTTAAGGAATTTGGAGGAGTTAACGCATTTCCTATATGCCTTGACACAAAGGATGTAGACGAGATAGTGGAAACCGTAAAACGTATCGCACCGGTTTTCGGAGGCATCAATTTAGAGGATATCTCAGCACCAAGATGCTTTGAAATCGAAAAAAGGCTCAAGGAAGAACTGGATATTCCTGTATTTCATGATGACCAGCACGGTACGGCAATTGTCGTCTCGGCAGGTCTTATGAATGCGTTAAAGATAGTAAAAAAACCATTATCTGAGGCAAATATAGTTATAAACGGAGCCGGCTCAGCAGGAATTTCCATATGCAGACTCCTGTTGCAGTCAGGCATAGGAAATGTAGTGTTGGTTGATAAGAAAGGTGCTCTCTGTCCGGGAGAAGACTGGATGAACAAAGCTCAGGCGGATATGGCTGAGATTACCAATAAAGACAGAGAGAGAGGTCCCCTTGCGGACATAATTAAAAACAAAGATGTCTTTATTGGGGTTTCTGCTCCGGGAGTGGTGACAGCGGATATGGTTTCATCTATGGCAAGTGACCCTATAGTATTTGCCATGGCTAATCCTACCCCGGAAATAATGCCTGAGGAGGCAAAAAAGGGCGGAGCGAGGATTATGGCGACAGGCCGTTCTGATTACCCTAACCAGATTAACAATGTGCTGGTATTTCCGGGTATATTTAAGGGCGCTCTTTCAGTGCGTGCAAAACAGATTACTGAGGAGATGAAGCTGGCAGCAGCAAGAGCCATAGCATCTATTGTGACAGAGGAAGAATTGAGTGAAGATTACATTATTCCGGGAGCTTTTGACAAAAGAGTAGCGGAAGCTGTAGCGGAAGCTGTTGCCGGGGAAGCAGTAAAACTTGGCATCACTAAATAAGAAAACATTGATAATCCTGGGATAAGGTAGTCTCAGGATTATTTTAAAAGGGGGTATAGAAAACGTGAAAGAAAAAATCAGCAGTATACAGGATGAAGTTAATAAAGTCATAAAGGGAAAGCAGGATGTTGTGGTTAAGGTGCTTGCAGCGATAATGGCAGGCGGTCATATACTTATGGAAGATATACCGGGAGTGGGAAAGACAACGCTGGCGACAACATTTGCAAAAACCATGTCCCTTGATTATAAGAGAGTACAGTTTACACCTGATGTACTTCCAAGTGACATACTTGGATTTTCCATGTATAATTCCGCAACAAAAGAATTTGAGTATAAAGAGGGCGCAGTGTTTTGTAATCTCTTTCTGGCAGATGAGATTAACAGAACATCACCTAAGACACAGTCAGCTCTTCTGGAGGTTATGGAGGAGCAGACAGCCACTGTGGACGGGGTAACGCGTAAATTGCCGAATCCCTTTATTGTAATAGCCACAGAAAATCCTTATGGTTCATCGGGAACCCAGATGCTTCCAGAATCCCAGCTTGACCGTTTTATGGTGTGTCTTTCCATGGGATACCCAAGCCATAACGATGCGGTGGAGATATTAAAAGGAAATGCCGGCAAGTCCCTTGAAAATGTAACGGGTATACTGACTGTTGACGACCTGATAACCCTGCGACAGCACGTAAATGATTTATATGTGCATGATGATATATTTGAGTATATAGTGAACATAGTGGAAGCTACGAGACAGATGGATATCTTTTCCATGGGAGCCAGTCCGAGAGGAACAATAGCAATTCTCAAGATGGCTAAGGCCATGGCGGTTATAGACGGAAGAGATTTTGTTACAGCGAAAGATGTACAGATGGTAGCCAAGGATACATTGGGACACAGGGTAAAGCTCAGTGCAAGGGGAAAAGCACAGGGAATTACCATGGAACAGGCAATTAATATGGTGTTGCAGGCAATACCTGCTCCGAGAAATTAGGAATATTTATGGAAAATATATTTAGGATAATTGGATACGGTATTTTATTCGTGGCAGACCTGCTGCTATATTACTTTCTGCACAGTCATTTTACTTTTATGGTTATGATACTGATGATTGCTGCACCGGTTGCATCTCTGACAGGTGGGTTGATAATGCGAAAATACATAACCGCAGAGGTCATAAAAAAAGACAGGGCAAGTAAATATGTAAGACAGAATGAAGAGGCATTTTTAGCTATAAAAATCAATAACCCCACACCGTTTGTTGCTCTTGATGTCAAGGTTGATATTGTGGTGCGTAATACTTTCTTTAAAACAGAAGGAAACAATACAATTGTCATTCCGGTACATTCCTTTAAGGGATATGAACTTGAAATACCTGTCATACCTGAACTTCCGGGAATTGTTTCTCTAAATGTAAAGTCCATAAAGATAAAAGATTTGATGGGATTTACATTTTTCAGAAAAAAAATTAACGCATCAAAAGATGTGGTTGTCATACCAAAGGAGATTGGGAAAGACATACAAAATTTACCCGGACTTGAGGCAGGCATGCTGGAAAGTGAGGAGAGCACAAAGAGGGGAAATGATTTTTCAGATGTACAGGAAATCAGGGAGTATATACCCGGAGACAAGCTCATGAGTATTCATTGGAAACTTTCAGCCAAACGCGACATTCTGATGGTAAAGGACAGGGTAAGTATGTCTGACAGACAGCTTGTTATTCTGCCTGAGTTGTGCGGAAGTGACAGAAGGTTGTTAGAGCAGATTATATGTACAACATACTCACTTATCATAAGTCTCATAAAAGACAAAACTACGGTGAGACTTATGTATTGGAGCAATTTGAGATACGAGTATGAGGATATAAGAATAGAATATGCAGAGGATGCAGATGATGCCTTTGCCGGAATGTTTTATGAAGAGACATATACAGGGTATGACATGGCAGCATCCTATATGGCAAGTGTACATCCTGAGATGAAGGCATTTGTCCATGTAACTGCTGAAAACGGAAGAGTATCAGTTAATGTAAGGGAGAATTGACGGTGTCTGAAAAGAAAAAACGAGAGCTGACAGAAAACAACAGGTTATGTGAAGGTGTTGTTCTTAGTCCGGCTTTTTACGAAAAAAAAGAAAACAGGCTCCTTACACTGTTGATAAAGGGCTTTATAGTATACCTGCTTTCTATGGGAAGCATAGGATTTTATCTGTCTGCCCTTGACGTGGAATATAATCAGGTGCTATGTCACCTTGTAATAGGGGTCATGGCGGTTCTTTGCGCGTTTTTATATTACAGACTGTTGATAGAAAACATTGGATATCTGATTTTATTTGCTACATTCGGCATTATGGTATACCGTTTTAAAGCATATATAAACAGTGGATTTTATGCACTTGTAAATATGACAGTGGATGAGGCATCACAGTATTTTAATGTGGATATTCAAAGACTCTATACGGAGCAGATAGAAAACAGATATGTAACCGTAACATTCGTCTGTCTCTTCATAGGTGTAGTTCTGGATATATTATTAAACGTATACATATCAAGACGAATGCAGTATGTCAATGCCCTGATGGTAGTTATGAGTCTTAATCTCATACCGCTATATCTTACTGATGAACCTGATGTATTTTATGTAATTATGATTATAGTTGGTATATCCATGGCTTACGTTTTTAAATCGGGAAAGCATTACAGTCCGCAGATAAAAACGAAGAGGGATGACCGCGTATTTTCAAAAGAGAGAAAGAAAAAGAACATATCCTATGTGTATGATATAAAAGCTCTGGGACAGGCAGGTATAATATCAGGAATATTTGCAATCTGTGTTGTATTGATGGTGTGTACCTTTAAGCCAAAGGATACATTTAATCTGGGATATCAGGGAAACAAATATAAAAATCTCACTATGGCGGCCATGTCAACTCTTCTCATGGACGGATTAAGCGGATTTTACAGAGGCCAGACTGATGTTGGAGGATTGAATAGCGGCAGACTTGGAGATGTATCTACAGTGAGACTGGACTACGAGACTGATTTAATGGTGGAAATTACACCATACACCTATGACAGAATATTTCTGAAGGCATTTACAGGCGTGGAATATGTACCTTATGAAAATGTTTGGACCGGCATTGAAGATTTTAAGAGCAGCGACACAGAAACCTCACCGGAGGCAGGGGCTCTTAAGGATGCATACGAAAATGGTGTTACGGGAACTGCTAAAGCCACAATGGATATTAAAAAGGTTGACAGCAGGTTAAGATTATTCTACTATCCTTACTACACATCTGAGATAGAAATCGACGATAATGCATATGAAATAGAATATTATCCGAGATTGGATGAAAATGAAACAGTAGTAACCATGTCAGATTATGAAGATGCGCCATATACAGAGAGAGATCTCTATGTTCCTGAGGAAAATATCGAAGCCATAGAAGAACTGTGCCGGTCAATAGATTGGAGCGTTTCGGATGAAGAAAAGGCGGAAGATCTGCAGGAATATTTTCAGGAGAACATACCTTATACCATAAGACCGGGCAAAACACCGCGAAAAGAGGATTTTGTAAACTATTTCCTCACTGAAAATAAAAAGGGATACTGCACTCACTATGCAACGACAGCAGTTCTTGTATTCAGGTATATGGGTATACCTGCAAGATATGTTGAGGGGTATGCCATAGACTACAACCAGTTCGAAGATGCGATTCTGATAGAAGACAAAAAATATGAAGACTACTATAACGGTTATTCAGAGCTTGGAAAAACAGCGGTACTCCGGCTGAATGTTACCGATGCGGATGCCCACGCATGGGTTGAGATATATGTTGCGGGAAAGGGCTTTATACCGGTTGAGGTTACCCCTGCAGGTGAGACGGAAGAAGTTGTAGATTTCTGGGAAATGTTTGATGAGGTAATGGGTGAGGATGAAACCTCCGCAGGTGTAAGTGGGGGCAATATAGTAAACTTTAAGATACCGAATAAACTTATAAGGACAATCGGTTATGCACTTGCAGGAACAGTCATCGCCCTGATTTTGCTTTTTATGGGCATAAAAGGCATTAAGATGATAAAAATATATATAAGATATATAAAATCCGGAATAAATGATAAGCTTATAATAAAATATTCAATGTACTGTAAAAAGGTCCGCAGAAAGGACAAGAAATTTGCAGAGAAAATTAATTACCGGGAACAGGTAGAATATTTAACAGAAAAGAATAAACAAAGCGGAAATACGGATAAAATAACAGCCATATTGGAAAGAGCAGGATTTTCTGATACAGCCATAGAGGAAAAGGAATATGAAATGGTTGTGAAATGGCTTGGTGAATTAAAATAAAACAGGTTAAAAGGAGAATTTTATGAAAACCAGCAGAGTTGAAAATGCATCCAGAAATGTAGTTTTTGGTATGCTGTTAAAGGGATATCAGGTTCTGATGCCATTTCTCATGCGTACAGTAATGCTGTATTATATGGGAACAGAATATTTGGGACTTAACAGCTTGTTTGGTTCAATATTATGGATACTTAATCTGGCGGAGCTGGGGGTAGGCTCAGCTATGGTGTACAGTATGTATCAGCCTATCATAGATGAGGATACGGAGCAGATATGTGCACTGTTAAAACTTTACAGGACGTATTACAGAATAATAGGTCTGGTCATAGCCGTTGCAGGTACAGCCATAAGCCCCCTTGTACCAAGTCTTATAAAAGACGGAGCCTCCGTTCCTAATGATATAAGCATATATGTGGTGTATTGGCTTAATCTGCTTTGTACGGTTTTGTCATACTGGCTTTTTGCATATAAAAACAGTCTGATTATGGCACACCAGAGAAATGATGTTATAAGCAAGGTGACCCTGGCAACAAATACATTTCAGTATTTTGCCCAGTTTGCAGTGATAATCTTTCTTGGTGATTATTACATTTACCTTATAACAGCCATTGTAACCCAGGTCATGACAAATATTGTTACGGCTGTATGTGCAAGTAAAATGTATCCTGATTATAAACCACAGGGAAAGATGAAGAAGGAACATGCCGCAAAGATAAATCAGCGAATTAAGGATTTATTTACCATGAAGCTGGGGAATGCCATAGTATCATCGGCGGACTCCATAGTTGTATCAAAATTCTTAGGACTTACCATGGTTGCCATATATAATAACTATTTTTATATATTAACTGCCGTGTGGAACATCGGAAGAGTTATGCTGTCATCCTGTACCGCGGGCATAGGAAACAGTATGCTTATGGAAAGCAGTGAGAAAAACTATGTTGATATGAAGAAGTTTACATTTATCATGGCATGGATTTGCGGATTTTGTTCAGCTTGCCTTCTCTGCCTTTTTCAGCCATTTATGAAATTATGGGCAGGTGAGGAATTGACCCTTGGATTCGGAGCAGTTATAGCGTTTGTTCTGTATTTTGCCGTGGAACAAATCAATCAGGTATTTATAACCTACAAAGATGCTGCCGGAATATGGCATGAGGACAGATTCAGACCACTCATAACTGCCTTTGCAAACCTGATTCTCAGTATAATTATGGCTCAGTTCTGGGGTATATACGGAGTAATTTTTGCAACAGTTATATCGGAAGTTCTGATAAGTATGCCATGGATACTCCATAACATTTTCAGCACAATGTTTAAACGCAGTATGAGAGAATATGTTTTAAGATTATTTCTGTATGTATTTGTAATAGCGGTAGTATCGGGACTTACATTTGTCATAACAAGTATTATACCTGACGGAAATATAGGTTTTCTTCTGTTAAAAGGAATCGCAGCAGCTATTGTAAGCAATTTACTGTTCTTTGTTGCCTACTTTAGGACAAAAGAGTTTGCTCAGGTAAAGGAAATAGCTCTTAGAATAATAAAAAGAGGATAAAATTAAAAAAATATAAAATATTTTGCACAATATACCGATATGATGTATAATAAGAATGAAACTATGTAAACAGACAAGGATGTCGCAGATTTATTTATCAGGGAGTGATGGTTATGAATTTCAATATAATTGGAGATACATCTAATTACATGAACAGCTTTTTTGGCGGTCTCAATTCCACCGACAATACAAGCAATTTTTTGGCAGACTGGTATTCCGTAAAAAACGGAAGCTACTACAAGGTAGCAAAAAAATACTATTCCGAGGATAATTCAGCCTCAGGAAAGAACACATCCGTATCCGATGAAAAGCAACTTGATTTGGTAAAGGATTCGGCAGAGGCATCGGTAAATGCCATCAGTAAGCTTATGGATGACAGCCTGTATGCCAAGGTTAAGAAAACTGATGACGAGGGAAATGTTACATATGATTATGACAGAGATGCCATATTGTCAAATGTAAAGGGCTTTGTAGAAAAATACAACAGTCTTATCGAAAATGCAGGGGAACTTAACGATAAAACAGCACTGAAAAGCAGTGTGAGACTGGTTAACCAGACAGATGTATACGGGGCTGCTCTCGGAAGAGTGGGAATTAACATAAAGGAAAACAATACCCTTGAGCTTGATGAAAAGGCATTTAAAGAAGCAGATATGTCAGAAGTGAAGTCATTGTTTACGGGAAGGGTATCATTTGCAACAAATATGCAGACAAAATTCATGCAGATATACAGCAATGCATCAGGAAACAGTGAAAATACAAATTATTTTTATAATTCTTCAGGAAATTATAAAAAAAGTATTGCAAATATGTTTGATAGTGTGCTATAATACATATACAATCTCCCCAAGATTGTATATAAGAATGTGGAAGGGTCGCAGCTTGTCTGTGGCTCTTCTGCTTTTTTATGCTTTAGAAAAATGTTGAGAAGATATTGATTATAAAAAAAGAGGTAGTATGGCAAGTATAAGATTGGACAAATATCTGGCGGATGCCGGAATAGGAACAAGAGGACAGGTCAAAGAGATACTTAAAAAAAACAGGGTATCCGTAAATGACATAACAGTAAAAAAAGGTGATATAAAAATCGACAGTGAAAACGATACAGTGTCCTTTGACGGGGAAAAGATAATATACAACGAGTATGAATATTTTATGCTGAATAAACCTGCCGGTGTTGTATCGGCAACAAAGGACTGCAGAGAAAAGACGGTTGTCGAACTTATAACTGAAAATAAAAGACGTGATATATTTCCTGTGGGCAGACTGGATAAAGACACAGAGGGTCTTCTGATTATAACTAATGATGGAAAACTGGCAAATAATCTTCTGGCACCGGGCAAACACGTAGAAAAAAAGTATCAGGTTGAGGTTGAGGGAAGAGTAACAGATGATACCATAGAATACTTTAGGAAAGGACTGGATATCGGTGATGAGAATATTACCCTTCCGGCAGAACTGTCATTATTATGTATTCAGGATATGGGCGAATCTTGTAAATCGGAATGTATTGTAACCATAACTGAGGGGAGATATCATCAGATTAAACGTATGTTTAAAGCTGTCGGAATGGAAGTAACATATTTAAAACGTCTTGCCATGGGACCTCTTGTTTTGGACGAAGATATACCGACAGGAAGTTACAGAAGACTTACGGATGAAGAAATAAAAATGTTAAAGGAGATACATAACCTTGAATCAGAATAATGAGTTGGAAAGAGCTATGGAAGAATTGCATAACTGGACTGTGCGATTATGTGAATATGCAAACCTGTCAGATGCGGAAGGTGATAAACTGTGGAAAGGAATATCTTCTTCACCTGAATTACTGCAGGAGTATGCTTATTACCATGACACAGGTAACTTTCTGTGTAAGCATAAAATAGAAGGTTTTACCGTTGCTGATATACTTATATGGCAGATGGATCATTTTCGGGCTCATATGGACAGAGAAGACAGGATAAACAGATATGATAATTCTCTGCTGATATACAATACATTTAAAACCATGCTTGAGTTAGAAGAAAATCCGGAAGAAATAAAAGCCCGGTTCTATTCTGAAACCGGTACGGATTTGTCAGAGGGATGGACGGTATATTAAAATAATTGAAAATGCTACTTGACAGACGGATGTCTGTGTGTGATAATGCAACTATGCCACTTTAAGACGTTAAAGCGTTACGCCTTAAAGTGAAAGAGAAAAAACGAGAGAGGATTAAGAAATGGCTATCAAGATTATCATGCTGATTGTATTTTTCAGCGTTATGGTTGGCGTTGGATTATACTGCAGAAAGAATGCTACTGATGTTAACGGATTTGTATTAGGGGGCAGAAGCGTAGGTCCATGGCTCACAGCTTTTGCATACGGTACATCATACTTTTCCGCTGTTATATTTGTCGGATATGCGGGACAGTTCGGATGGAAGTTTGGAATTGCATCAACATGGGTTGGTATAGGTAATGCAATCATAGGTTCTCTTCTTGCATGGGTTGTTTTGGGAAAGAGAACAAGAGTTATGACCCATCATCTGGAGAGTAAAACCATGCCGGAGTTTTTTGGACAGAGATTTGACTCAAAGATGCTAAAGATAGTGGCATCCGTAATTGTATTTATTTTCCTTATTCCTTATACTGCATCACTGTATAATGGACTTTCAAGACTTTTTGGTATGGCTTTTAATCTTGATTACTCTGTCTGTATAATAGTTATGGCTGTTCTTACAGGTGTTTATGTCATAGCAGGCGGTTATATGGCTACAGCCGTAAATGACTTTATTCAGGGTATTATTATGATAGTAGGAATTATTGCGGTAATTGCTGCAGTACTTAATACTCATGGTGGTTTTATGGAGGCATATCAGTCTCTCGCCCTTGTAAATGACCCTGCTGTCACATCCACACCGGGAGCATTTGCATCTTTCCTCGGACCTGATCCGGTAAGTCTTTTCGGCGTTGTTATTCTTACATCCCTTGGTACATGGGGATTACCACAGATGGTTCAGAAGTTTTATGCTATAAAAGATGAGAAAGCTATCTCAAGGGGAACAATTATTTCTACAATTTTTGCCCTTATTGTAGCCGGAGGATGCTATTTCCTTGGAGGCTTTGGAAGACTTTACGATATTGACGTGGCAAAGGTTGGATACGATGCTATAATACCTGCTATGTTGGAGAATTTATCTCCGTTTCTTATGGCAGTTGTAATTATACTGGTGCTTTCGGCATCCATGTCTACCCTTTCATCATTGGTGCTTACTTCAAGTTCCACTCTTACACTGGATCTTATAAAGGGAAATCTTGTAAAGAAGATGGAAGAAAAACAACAGGTTCTTGTCATGAGAATATTTGTGGTTGTCTTTATTGCCATTTCTGCAATTATAGCCATGTTCCAGTACAAGAGCAATGTAAGTTTTATAGCTCAATTCATGGGAATCTCATGGGGAGCTCTCGCAGGAGCATTCCTTGCACCATTTATATATAGTTTGTACTGGAAGAAGGTTACAAAGCTTTCTGTAGTTGTAAACTTTGTCTTTGCCTGTGGCGTAATGATTGCCAATATGCTTGTAAAAACAGCATTTCCTGAGATGCTGCAGTCACCAATCAACTGTGGTGCCTTTGCAATGCTTGCCGGACTTATTATAGTTCCGCTTGTAAGTTTAATTACACCAAAGCTTAATAAAGAAAAGGTTGAAGCTGTTTTTGAGTGTTACAGGAAAGATTAATTTTCCGCGGATAGCGTACCAAATGTCAATATAAATGAGATATAATACTTGATATATGGGCAGGAGGTGTGATTATATGTCGGATGAAAAAAATATTCAGGATAATAATCTTAAAAAGAGAATTACAATAATAGTTGCGACTGTGGCTTCCGTTGCATTGATTGTTTTGATAGTGGTTCTGATAAATTATTTCAACAGGCAGGAGGAACAGAAAAAGGCTTCCGGTAAAGGGAAATATCAGGAGAGTAATCAGGCTGATGGTGTAGAAGCTCATAAAGGTATAGAGAATATTTTCGATGTCGCCATAAGGGAATATGAAAGCGATATATCGGAGGAAACTGTGCCGGAAAGCTCAGAGTTAACTGCTACAGCAGATGATACAGAGGCACCGGGTACAACAGCAGCACCGACGACAACACAGGCTTCGGTTACGGAGTGCCCTTATTCCTTTGAATTTGTAAGTGTAGAAGGAACCGGACATTGGGAGACTGTACAATCGTACGAAACCGTTACTATGGTAACGTATACGTGTGATGTCTGTGGGTACTTCTATCAGGAAGAGAGTAGCTATCATAGTGAATCTGGATTCAAACATGAGTTTTGTGTTAATTGTCAATCCTCAACTCGTTTTAATATAAGCAGCGAAAGAGTTAAAAGACCTATCGTTGGCGTATATGAAGATGTCTGGGTAGAGGAAACACCGTCTTATGCATATGAAAAGTGTGTTTATTGCGGTATGGTACGATAATTAAAAACAGATTGTATAGCTAAGGAAAGAGCTATACAATCTGTTTTTTTAATTTTGTGTATAGTAGTTGAGGCTGTCCTGCAACATGGGAATAAAGCTTTCACCATTATAATGATAATACAGACCGCTTTCGGTAACAAAGCATATGCTTTCGTCAGAATAATCCATCAGTATAATTTTTTCATCACATACATATATATCGTCCATAGTGTCATCGTCAATGTTATAATAATATATTGTCTTACAGTCTTTTCCGAGATAGAAAAAACCATCGTTGTATGTATCACGTGTCAGACATACGGAAAAATCAGTGTTGAGAAGTTTGTGACAGGCAATGATAAGATTTATATATAGTATTGCTGAATCATTTGGGAAGAAAGCGTTCGGGATATGAAATTCGGGAAAAGAAATAAAAAATATTGACACAAAGCGTACAACATGCTATTTTTAATACAGCATATTTCTATTGTTCTGTAATTCATTTATGGCAGCCATCCGGCTGCGAATTTCAAAGAAATCTATGCTAAAAAACCCATATTAAAAGCAGGAGATTTCTTTTGTGGATGAATTAAGATATTCTCCTGCATAACGAAAGGAGAATATTGTATGAAAAAAGAATATGTGGAGTATCTCACACCGGAGGAACTGGTGGAGATGCTGGAGCGCCTTACGGGAAACAGGATAAGCGACAACATTTCCATCAACAGGCA
Organism: uncultured Bacteroides sp.; assembly: GCA_964553965.1. Lineage (GTDB taxonomy): Bacteria > Bacillota > Clostridia > Lachnospirales > Lachnospiraceae > Coprococcus_C. The sequence continues at coordinate 131,319 of CAZKMB010000001.1, forward strand.
GAAAGCGGTAAAGGTTGCCGTGGACGGCAAGGGTGCCAGATATGACGTTTACGTGGAGGACGATGACCGCACCATGTATGACACTGAGATGCAGCAGTCTGAGAATAAGAGCATCCTGCCAAAGCGGAGCGCACCACAACAGGAAATGGAGAGTGGAGTATATGAAAACATTTGTCCATGATATTGATGTAAGAAGAGAAGAAAGTCTGCGAGGCATACTTAAAGAATAAATAAAAGTGCACAGCCACCGATTATCAGACAGAAAAAGATTGTGAAATAAAGAAATATGTTATATAATTTATGAATATTTTATAATGTTTGAAACTAATGATGACGGGGTTATGGGGGATGCTATGGAAAAGAAAAATATATACAGCACGGAAGAATTACTTTCTCTTATTGAAAAATCACCGAAAAATGTTGAGAAAATGATAGAAAACAAAGAAATATTAAACGGAATCGGGGGGTGGCAAAGCGTTTGATGAATACTTGACGGAACTCATGGAAATTCACATTGTTACTGTCGGACATATTATCGCAAAAACGATACTGTCAAAATCATATGTATATCAGGTGCTTTCAGGAGAGAGAAAGCCGGGACGGGATATCATAATCCGTATGGCACTGGCGGCAAATTTTACTTTCGGTGAGACACAGCAGCTCCTTGTATTGGGCGAAAGGGGAGTATTATATCCGAAGGTTAAAAGGGATGCAGTTATCATGTGTTCCATACAGCAGAAACGGGGACTTTCGGAGACCCATGAATTTTTAGTCTCGCTGGGGGAAAAGGGTTTACTGTAAAGATATAAAAAAGTGAAGAAATTTTCTTCACTTTTTTGCGTTAAAGTATTAAAAGAATATGTTGCAAAATGTGGTAGTTATATTATATAATAAGCATTAGCGTTGTGATAAAAATTATCACTTATAGATAATTTAAAAAAAATGGAGGAAAAAAATTTGAGTAAGAAACAGATAATGCTTGGCAATCAGGCAATTGCCCGTGGAGCATATGAGGCGGGCGTTAAAGTGTCTGCGGCATATCCGGGAACACCAAGCACAGAGATTAGCGAGAATATTATTAACTATAAGGAGATATATGCTGAGTGGTCGCCAAATGAAAAGGTAGCCATGGAGGTTGCCATAGGCGCATCAATTTCAGGAGTGCGTTCTCTTTGCTCTATGAAGCATGTAGGTGTAAATGTGGCATCAGATCCCCTGTTCACTGTATCGTATATAGGAGTTAACGGAGGACTTGTTCTTGTTGCGGCAGATGACCCGGGAATATACAGTTCACAAAATGAACAGGACAGCCGTATGGTTGCACGTTCAGCTATGGTTCCGGTTTTAGAGCCTTCTGACAGTGAGGAAGCGAGAGTATTTACAAAAAAAGCATATGAGATAAGTGAGAAGTATGACACACCGGTTATCCTCAGAACTACAACAAGACTTTCACATTCACAGGGTGTTGTCAATCTTGAGGACAGAGTAGAGGTTTCCGATAAAGTTTATGAGAGAAATATGCGCAAGACGGTTATGATGCCTGCCTGTGCCATTGAAAGACATAAGTTCGTTGAGCAAAGATTAAAAGATCTTGCTGAGGATGCCTGTGACATGGATATCAATAAGATGGAGATTAAGGATACGTCAATCGGAATTATCTCAAGCGGTATTCCTTATCAGTATGTGAAGGAGGTTCTTCCTGAGGCATCAGTGCTCAAGCTTGGTATTGTAAATCCACTTCCGAGAAAACTCATTGAAGAATTTGCATCCAAGGTTGATAAACTCTACATAGTTGAGGAACTTGAACCTGTTATAGAAGAGCAGGTTAAGTCATGGGGCATCAAAGCTATCGGCAAGGAGATATTTACAGTTCAGGGTGAATACAGTGCCAATATGCTCAGAAAGGCAATATTAGGAGAGGAGCTTGATATAGCTGCACCGGAGCAGGTGCCTAACAGACCGCCTATCCTTTGTCCGGGATGTCCGCACAGAAGTACATTTTCGGTACTCAAGAAACTTAAGATTCACGCAGCAGGAGATATCGGATGTTATACTCTCGGTGCCGTTGCTCCGCTTGACGTAATCGATACAACAGTGTGTATGGGCTCAAGCATTTCCACCCTCCATGGTATGGAAAAGGCAAGAGGCAGAGAATTTATTAAGGATTGGGTTGCCGTAATCGGAGATTCAACATTCCTGCACACCGGTGTAAATTCCCTTATGAATATGGTTTATAACAAGGGAACCGGAACAGTGCTTATCCTTGATAATTCCACTACAGGTATGACAGGACATCAGGATCATGCTGCGACAGGAAAGACTCTTATGGGTGAGGCAACATACCCAATCAATATATATAACCTTTGCAAGGCTATGGGAATTGAAAATGTATACGAAGTTGATGCGTTTGACCAGGTTGCAATGGAAAAGACAATCAAGGAAGAAATTGCAAGGGAGGCAGTATCAGTTATAATCTGCAAGTCACCTTGTGCGCTTCTTAAATCCTATGTTCCGAAAGGCAAATGTATTGTGGATGATGAAAAGTGCAAGAAGTGCGGAGCATGTCTTGTGCCGGGATGTCCTGCAATGACTAAGAAAGATGGACATATAATAATTGATGAGACCATGTGTAACGGTTGCGGACTCTGTATGAGTAAGTGTCCGTTTGATGCGATATCATTAAAGAAGGCGGGTGAGTAAGTATGACTAAGAATACAGTAAATATAATGATAGTTGGTGTAGGTGGTCAGGGAACTTTGCTTGCCAGCCGAATACTCGGAAATATTACCACCTCAGCAGGATATGATGTTAAGATTTCAGAGGTTCACGGTATGGCACAGCGTGGAGGAAGTGTTGTTACATTTGTAAGATACGGTGAAAAAGTCGCTGAGCCTATCGTAGAGGAAGGACAGGCTGACATACTTATAGCCTTTGAGAGACTTGAGGCAATGAGATATGCACATTTTCTTAAAAAAGACGGTACAATTATCATAAATGACCAGAGAATTGATCCGATGACTGTTGTTACGGGAGCTATGGAGTATCCTGAAAATATTATTGAGAATCTTTCGCAGAAATATAATGTAATATCAGTAAATGCCATGGCAGAAGCTGAAAAAATGGGTAATACAAGAATTTTTAACACAATAATTCTTGGTCTTACAGCAACAAAGATGGAGTTTTCCAAGGAAGCATGGGTTGAAACAATCAAGGCTATCGTTCCGCCTAAGACAGTAGAACTTAATCTCAAGGCATTCGAGGTCGGATATGCTATGAATGCATAACGATATATTTTATAGAAATAAGAGGGAAATATTGATGCCAATTACTAAGTATTTAGAGAGAAATGCAACAGAATATGCCGATGAGGTATGTCTTGTTGAAATTAATCCTGACATACAGGAGAAAAAGAGAGTCACATGGAGAGATTACGAGCTTATCGAGCCAAATCCGTACTGTGATTACAGAAGAGAGATAACATGGGCTGTATTTGATGAAAAGGCAAACCGTTTTGCAAATCTGCTTATCTCAAGGGGAATAAAAAAGGGGGACAAAGTTGCCATACTGCTTATGAACTGTCTTGAGTGGCTGCCTATATATTTCGGCATTTTGAAGACGGGAGCTCTGGCTGTACCACTCAATTTCAGATATGATTCTGAGGAGATTAAATACTGTCTTAAACTTGCAGATGTGGATGTACTTGTGTTTGGACCGGAATTTATAGGACGTATAGAAGAAATTGCCGATGAGATAGAAAAAAACAGACTTCTGTTTTACGTTGGAGGTAACTGCCCTTCTTTCGCAGAGGATTATGACAGACTTACGGCAAACTGTTCAAGTAAGAAACCTGATGTGGAGATAACAGATGAAGATGACGCAGCCATTTATTTTTCATCAGGTACCACCGGATTTCCTAAGGCAATTTTACACACACACACAGCGCTTATGCACTCTGCCATGTGTGAGCAAAAGCATCATAAGCAGAATAGGGATGATGTATTTTTGTGTATTCCGCCATTATATCATACAGGCGCTAAAATGCACTGGTTTGGAAGCCTGTATTCGGGAAGTAAAGCGGTCCTCCTGAAGGGTGTTACACCTAAGACTATATTTGAGACTGTGTCAAATGAAAAATGTACCATTGTATGGCTTTTGGTACCGTGGGCACAGGATATTCTCCTCGCCATAGAAAGAGGAGATATCAAAGTAGAGGATTATAGTCTGTCACAGTGGAGGCTTATGCACATTGGTGCCCAGCCTGTACCTCAAAGCCTGATAAAAAAATGGAAAGAGATATTCCCTAACCATGAGTATGACACCAATTATGGTCTGTCAGAGTCAATCGGACCCGGCTGTGTGCACCTTGGTACGGAAAATATAAATAAAGTTGGAGCTATCGGTGTTCCGGGTTACGGCTGGGAAGTAAAGATAGTAGATGAAGCCGGAAATATCGTGCCTCAGGGCGAGGTGGGAGAACTTGCCGTAAAGGGTCCCGGTGTTATGAAATGCTACTATAAGGACAGAAAAGCTACCAATGAAGTACTCAAGGGCGAATGGCTTCACACCGGAGACATGGCTATGTTGGATGAGGATGGATTTATATTCCTTGTAGACCGTAAAAAAGATGTCATCATCAGTGGCGGTGAAAATATATATCCTGTACAGATTGAGAATTTCCTTAGCAGACATCCTGCTATTAAGGATGTGGCAGTTATAGGAATTGCAGATGCTCGTCTGGGCGAGATATCAGCGGCTATCATTGAGCTTAAACCGGGAATGATAGTCACTGAGGATGAGATAAACGAATTTTGTAAAGAACTTCCTCGATACAAACGTCCGCGAAAGATTATCTTTGCTGATATTCCTCGTAATCCTACAGGAAAAATTGAGAAACCTAAACTCAGACATATATATAACAGTGAAGCATTGGTTGCTGCACAGAATAAGTCATAAAGAATAAAATCAAAGGGGCTGTTTTTATAGTCCCTTTGATTTTATTCTTTATTTATTTTCAGTCTTCGTCAAACTTAGAAATGGGATTTGTAAGGGATATGCTGAAAAGTACATATAAAATGAACCATTAGTACATACATAATGGATTTTATTTTCTTGTAAATTAGGTATAATCTAATAAATACATATTTTATTAGGTGGTATTATGGCAAGAAAAAAGATTTCCTCAGAAAAGTTAGAAACGGCAGAACGATTGCGGTATCTGAGAGAACAGATGGGATATACTCAAGAGGTTTTTGCTAACAGACTGAATATTTCGCTGTCAGCATATAAAAAGATAGAGAGTGCAGAGAATAACGTTTCTGTTAATGTATTAAGAAAGTTAAACGAGATGGATGTCTCTTCGGATTTTATTCTTTTTGGACATCAGACAGAGGTTGATACTGCTCGCAGGTCGATTCAAAGATGCTCGGAAGAGGACAAACTGTATTTGTGTATAATGCTGATTTTACATTTTGTGGAGAAAAAAGGGTATAGTGATAAAGCTGATATGGATGCAATTTTTGATATGATAAAAAAGATTACCCGGACTAAGGATGCATGATAAAGAATATTTTGATTTTAGAAGATAAAGAATCCCATATGAGAGCTTTGCGCAGGATTCTTCAGGAGATACCTGACGTGAAGGTGTTTGAAGCACATAATATTGCCGAGGCATATTGTGTGCTTTCTTTTAACCAGATACACTTATTTACGATTGACATAATGCTTGACAAATATGAATTGGACGATGTGTCCGGTCTTACCTTTGTGAGAGAACTGAGAAATAATAAAAAATATAAATTTACACCGGTTATTTTTATAACTTCACTGGAAGATCCAAAGTTTTTATCCTATGCGGAATTACACTGTTATGGTTATATTGAAAAGCCTTTTGATAAAAAAGTTGTGTATAATCTTGTGAGTGAAGCTTTGGAATTTCCTGTGAGAGTTGAGGAAAATAAAAAACTTTATTTTAGAAAAGACGGAATCATATATTCTGTAAACAGTCGGGATTTAGTTTATATTGAAGTAAATAACAGGGAACTTTGCATACATACCGTAAATGATTTGCTTGTATTGCCAAATCAAACTCTGACTAAAATCATCAGGGAACTGGATGAGCAAATGTTTATAAGATGCAGCAAGTACGCTGTGTTGAATCGCGATTATATATCTCATATAGATTTAACAAACAGATATGTTCGTATGAAAGACAGCGATGCGAATATAGAGATAGGCAGGGCATACGTGAAAGAAATGAGAGATATATTTGAAGATGATTAATGTGTTGGTTATTTTTATGGAGAGCATAACGATGTGGTTATGTTTACATATTGCGTTTTGTAAGAAAATAAAGTGTAAAAAGAGTGAATTGCTATTTTTTGTACCTTATATTACGGTATGTGTACTTTGCTCATATAAAATTATGGATAAGATAATCTATCTGGGATTATGGCTGTTTGTTTTTGTGTGGTGTAAAAAAGTATTTAATAAATCAGCAGTTATAAATTTTTTTAGAACAGCTATAGGTATAATATCAGTTAGTATAATAGAGTTAATAGTTATGTTTATATATTCGCTGTTCGCATTTGAAATTGATATTTCTATGGAAATTGAATGTTTGATAGTTGGAATTGTAGTTTTAAATATGGCTATCATTTTGTACTATTGCTTGATAATTAATAAAAATAAGCCATTTAAACAGTTGTTAGATGTCAATATTATCATATGTATAATTTTTAGTGTGGCGTTTGTGCTATATGCAAAATTAGAATTTGAAATTAATAATAAGATGCCTATAATTTATGTTTTTTTCTTCTTGCTACTGTTTGTATATTTTATAATTTTGTGTAAAAAGCAAAAATCTATATTTGAATTGGAAAAGAAAACATTGAGTATGGATTTGCAAAATATGTACGGCACCGCTTATGATGAATTGCTGAAGGATGTAAGGAGAAGACAACATGATTACAAAAATCAACTTGCAACATTGAAAAGTGTGGTGGAGATGTCAGGAACCGCATACGATATAAAACATCTGCAGTCTGACTATTTAAGTATAATAGAAAGTGAAAATGAGATTAATTCACTGCTGTCCAAGTGCTGTAATCCCATTGTAGCCGGTTGTATATATAACATGTACAGAAAGTACAGGGAAGCGGGCATAAGGCTTGATGTGGATGTAAACACGGACGACAGCGAAATTAACATTAAAACCAAGGATGCAGTGGAGATATTGGGAGTATTTGTCACTAATGCCTGTGAGCATGTGGAAGATTTTGAACCCGATGACAGGGTGGTGCGCTTGAGGTTGTATAACAAAGGGGATAAGCTGACCATAGATGTAAGAAACATTGCAGAGCCGATATTGTACAAAGATATGCCAAAACTCTTTTGGGAGGGTTACAGTACCAAAGGCGAAAACAGAGGGATAGGACTTGCATCTGTCAAAGCAATTGCGAAAAAGTACAATACGGGAGTAAACATAGATAACATATTAGTTGGAGATAAAAACTGGGTATCCTTTAATATCACCATATAAAAAAGATAAATATGCCGTTTGAGGCGGCATATTTATCTTTTTTTAATCCTCTTTTTTAGGAAATTCCGGTTCGCCTAAGAACCAGAAACTGAACAGATTGTCTGGGAAAAGTCTGTCAAAAAAACTCCCATTAAGTATAAATCGCCACATTTTTTCTATACCTCCTTAAAAAATAAGCTGTGCATAACTGTATGTCATGCAAAATCAAAAACCAAAATCCGATTCCTGTAAATAATGTTTTTGGGAAAATACAGGCAGTAATCAGGAATATCATAATGGATATAAAGGTTCGTCTTTTAGCCCGCCTGACCAAATGTTCTTCCAAGGGTGGTCTGGTAGGTGCCTGAACAGGCGACAGATAGTAGGCAATGACCGCCATAATTAAAGTGGATGGTATTATAATTTGCAACCCCACGGATATACGGGTACCAAGCATAATTCCAGAAAACAATATGAAAAAACTCACAGTAAGACAGCTTAGATATGATTTGCAGTGTAAACCACCGCTTGATGTGCGATACAGCATCATAAAAAATAAAGCTGCCCAGAATTCGGACGTTAGTCCCAAGAAGGTGAATAGAACTAAAAAAATTGCTGTCTTACTTAATTCGGAGCCAATACATTTAAAGAAAAAAATAATCATTTTTTTCTGGTATGGAGTTAATTCCTTGTTTTCTGGATTGCTCATAGTAAGTCACCTTTTTAATAATTGATACGATAATTGTATTATTTTGAAAATTAAAATGATAAAATAGACACTAAACTGTATTATTTTTTTGATGAAATGCAAAAAAACAGGTTTTTTGACATGAAAAATGCATTTCATGCGTAAAAATGCACAGTTTACGACAGAAAAAACTATAAGAAAAAACACTCAAAATATAATTGTTGTGTAAAACACATTTTTATATGGAGGGATTGTAATGTTAGAAAAATTCAGAAAAGCGGGAAAGAGGATAAAATTTATTCGCGAGTACAGAGGCATAACGGTGGAAGAAATGGCAGAAAGGCTTGACGAGAGCGTTGACAGGCTGAGGCAGATAGAGGATGTGGGCAGCGGACTATATGGTGAACTGCTATTAAAAATCAGTTTGCTCCTGGATGTGGATCACAATTACATATTTGAGGGATATACTAACAGAATACGGGATGAGGAGCTCCTTAAATATATCAGGGATAATGATGAGAAAATATTTTAAACTTGGCGTGTACATGCACACAAATATATTTATGTAACATATCTTATCTTAAAGAGTTTTTTCGAGGTTACTATGCCTGTAAAGATAATGATAGATGCCGGACACGGTGGATACGATAACGGGGCTTCCTATGAAGGACGGCGTGAAAAAGATGATACGCTCAGACTTGCCCTTGCAGTTGGCAGCATATTAGAAGGTCAGGGGTATGATGTGGAGTATACAAGAACCGACGATGTCTATAATTCTCCGGTAGAAAAGGCAAGGATAGGTAATGACAGCGGAGCGGATTTTTTTGTTTCCATCCATCGAAATTCTTCACCTTCACCAAATCAGTATAATGGAGTTCAGACACTTATATATGATAATTCGGGAATAAAGGCAGAAATGGCGGAAAACATAAATAAAAACCTGGAACAGGTGGGGTATCGCAATATAAATGTTCAGGAAAGACCTAATCTGGCGGTGCTCCGGAGAACTAAAATGCCGGCAGTACTTGTAGAGGCAGGTTTTATAAACAGTGATATTGACAACAACCTCTTTGATACAAAATTTAATGAGACAGCAAAGGCAATAGCGGATGGAATAGACGAGACTATAAGGCTGGCAGGAATTGCATCCGGTAATATCGCGGAGGATGAAAAAAATGTCGCTGTGTTTGCTGGCGAAAAAGAGGAAGCGGATAACGCAGGCTATCAGATATTGATAGGTATATTCAGAAGTTATGTATCAGCCCGGTACAGTATGAGCAATCTGGCAAATGAGGGATATTTTACTACAATATATGAGGATGAGGGACTGTATCAGGTTCGGGTCGGCGATTACAATAATGTAGAGGAAGCTCTTATAGCTCAAAGAGAGCTTAGGGATAAGGGTTACGAAACATTAATTGTAAGAGCAGAAAAATAAAAAAACTATTGACAACAGTATATTCATATGATAGTATTTCTTTCGATGAACTGCCGTAGACAGTAGGTACCGCAAGGTGTAAGGAGAAAACGCCTACCGAGGAAGAATCGTAGAATCACTGATTTTGACGTTTACTCCCATGCTGCGAGCGTGGGAGTTTTTTCTTTCGCAATTCATTGCAGTTTCATTAATTTTATAAGGAGGTGCATGATTTTGGCAAAGGTAGAATTAAAGCAGCCTGTAGTTGAAGAAATCAAAGAAAACATCAAAGATGCTAAGTCAATGGTATTAGTAGATTACCGTGGCCTTACTGTTGAGCAGGATACAAGACTTCGTAAGATGCTCAGAGAAGAAGGTGTATTCTACAAGGTATACAAGAATACTATGGTAAGATTTGCTATTGATGGTACAGAGTTTGAGTCACTTAAGGCAGATCTTGAAGAACCAACAGCAGTTGTTGTTTCAAAGACTGATGCAACTGCTCCGGCCAGACTTATCGCGAAGTTTTCTAAGGAAGCTCCAAAACTTGAGATGAAGTCAGGTGTTGTAGAGGGAACATACTATGATGCAGAAGGAATCAAGGCTATCGCAGCTGTTCCGTCAAGAGACGAGCTTATTTCCAAGTTCCTTGGAAGTATCCAGTCACCTATCGCAAACTTTGCTCGTGTTATTAAGCAGATTGCAGAAGCAAAGGAAGCGTAATTACATTTATCAACAATAAACAGATTATTAAATTAAGAAAATGGAGGAATTTTAAAATGACAACTCAGGAAATTATTGAAGTTATTAAAGGTTTATCAGTTTTAGAGTTAAACGATCTCGTTAAGGCTTGTGAGGAAGAGTTCGGTGTATCAGCAGCAGCAGGTGTTGTAGTTGCAGCAGCAGCCGGAGACGGTGCAGGCGCAGCAGATGAGAAGGATTCATTTGATGTTGAGCTTACTGAGGTTGGAGCAGAGAAGGTTAAGGTTATCAAGGTTGTTCGTGAAGCTACAGGTCTTGGACTTAAGGAAGCTAAGGACGTTGTTGATGGCGCTCCAAAGGTAATCAAGGAAGGCGCTTCTAAGGACGAGGCTGAAGAGATGAAGAAGAAGCTTGAGGAAGTTGGAGCAAAGGTTACTCTTAAGTAATTATCTCAAAGTATATTTACAGAGTGGGTTGAAGTGTTATTTCTCCGACCCGCTCTTTTTATTCTAAAAAAATAAAAATTCTAAAAATATTCAAAAATTCCAATTATTCTGTTGACACTATTTTCCTGTTATGATAACATATTAAAATGTCATTATTATGGCTATGTATGCCGTAATTTAGAATGGATAACAAAAATCAAATAAATTCAAGGGGTGAATGCGTCGATGAAAAAGTACAGAATGCGTCCTGCAAAATCGGGAAGAGGAATGCGAATGAGTTTTTCAACTGAAAAAGAAGTTTTGGATATGCCAAATCTTATTGAAGTTCAGAAAGATTCATACAGATGGTTCTTAGACGAAGGTTTAAGAGAAGTATTCAGAGATATCTCTCCTGTTACCGATTATACCGGACAGTTGAGTTTGGAATTTGTTGATTTCCAGTTGTGTGAAGAAGACAAAAAGTACACAATAAAAGAGTGTAAGGAGAGAGATACTACTTACGCTGCACCGCTTAAGGTGAATGTACATCTTCGTAACAATGAAACTGGTGAAATTGCACAGCACGACATTTTTATGGGTGATCTCCCACTCATGACAGACACAGGTACATTTGTAATAAATGGTGCGGAAAGAGTTATAGTAAGCCAGTTGGTTCGTTCTCCCGGTATCTACTATGCTATAGGACATGATAAGGTAGGTAAAACTCTTTATTCATCAACAGTTATACCTAATCGTGGTGCGTGGTTGGAGTATGAAACAGACTCAAATGATGTATTTTATGTACGTGTTGACAGACAGAGAAAGGTACCTATAACAGTTCTTATCAGAACTCTCGGTATCGGTACAAATCAGGAGATAATTGATTTGTTTGGCGATGAGCCAAAGATTATGGCCAGTTTAGCTAAGGATGTTTCTAACAATTATGAAACAGGTATCATCGAACTTTACAAGAAGATAAGACCGGGTGAGCCGGAAGTTGTTGAAAATGCAGAAAGCCTTATAAACGGCATGTTTTTTGATGCAAGAAGATATGATCTTGCAAAGGTCGGAAGATACAAATTCAATAAAAAATTGGCGTTTAAGAACAGAATAGCAAATCATGTACTTGCAGAGGATGTTGTAGATCCAAGTACAGGTGAGGTGTTATTTGTAGCAGGCACAACCTTAAGCCGTGACGATGCAAAGGCTATACAGGATGCGGCTGTTCCGTTTGTGTGGATTCAGACAGAAGAAAGAAATGTAAAAGTTCTTTCTAATATGATGGTTGATTTATCCGAATATGTCGGATTTGAACCAGCAGAGGCAGGCATAACAGAAGACGTATATTATCCTGTTCTTGAAAAACTCCTTGAGGAATATGATGATGAGGAAGATTTAAAGAAAGCTGTTGCAGCATCTGTAAACGAGCTTGTTCCAAAGCATATAACAAAAGAAGATATGCTTGCTTCCATAAATTACAATATGCACCTTGAATATGGCATTGGTAACCAGGACGATATTGACCATTTGGGCAACAGACGTATCAGAGCTGTAGGCGAGCTGCTTCAAAATCAGTACAGAATAGGTTTGTCAAGACTTGAGAGAGTTGTTCGTGAGAGAATGACTACTCAGGATATAGACAGCATCACCCCACAGTCACTTATAAATATTAAACCTGTAACTGCAGCTGTTAAAGAGTTCTTTGGAAGTTCGCAGCTTTCACAGTTTATGGATCAGAACAATCCTCTTTCAGAACTTACTCACAAGAGACGTTTGTCAGCTCTTGGTCCGGGTGGTTTGTCAAGAGACAGAGCCGGATTTGAGGTTCGAGACGTTCACTATACACATTACGGAAGAATGTGTCCTATCGAGACACCTGAAGGTCCTAATATCGGTCTTATCAACTCACTTGCAACATATGCACGTATTAATGAGTATGGTTTTGTTGAAGCTCCATACAGAAAAATCGATAAGACAGACCCTGCTAATCCTGTAGTTACCGACGAAGTAGTATATCTTACTGCTGATGAGGAAGATAACTACATTGTAGCTCAGGCAAATGAGCCGCTTGATGAGAATGGCCATTTCATAAAGAACAATGTTTCAGGCCGTTTCAAAGAAGAGACATCTGAGTTCCCTAAGAATACGGTAGACCTTATGGACGTATCACCTAAGATGGTATTCTCAGTGGCTACATCCATGATTCCTTTCCTTGAAAATGATGATGCGAACCGTGCCCTTATGGGTTCTAACATGCAGCGTCAGGCAGTACCTCTTCTCAACACAGAAGCTCCTGTAGTTGGAACAGGTATGGAGGCTAAGGCAGCTGTTGATTCAGGTGTTTGTATAGTTGCTAAAAACGATGGTGTTGTAGAGATTTCTTCAAGTGAAAAGATAGTTGTTAAATGCGATGACGGCACTGTAGATGAATACCACGTAATCAAGTTCGCAAGAAGTAACCAGGGTAACTGTATGAACCAGAGACCTATAGTTAAAAAGGGTGACAGAGTTACAAAGGGTATGGTTATTGCAGACGGTGCTTCAACAGCAGGCGGAGAAATTGCACTTGGTAAAAACCCTCTTATCGGTTTCATGACATGGGAAGGTTACAATTACGAGGATGCGGTTCTTCTCAGCGAAAGACTTGTTCGCGAGGATGTATATACATCAGTTCATATAGAAGAGTACGAAGTTGAGGCGAGAGATACCAAGCTCGGCCAGGAAGAAATAACAAGAGATTTAGCCGGACTTGCACCGGAGGCTCTTAAAGATTTGGATGAGAGCGGTATTATTCGTATTGGTGCCGAGGTTCGTGCCGGTGATATTCTGGTAGGTAAAGTTACACCAAAGGGTGAGACTGAGCTTACGGCAGAGGAAAGACTCCTCAGAGCCATATTTGCAGAAAAGGCAAGAGAGGTTAGAGATACATCACTTCGTGTACCTCACGGAGCATATGGTGTCATAATAGATACAAAGATATTTACAAGAGAAAATGGTGACGAATTGCCACCGGGAGTTAACAAAAAGGTTGTTGTTTACATTGCACAGAAGAGAAAGATTTCCGTAGGTGACAAGATGGCTGGCCGTCATGGTAACAAGGGTGTTATCTCGCGTATTCTTCCTGTGGAAGATATGCCATTCCTGCCAAACGGAAGACCTCTTGATATCGTCCTCAACCCTCTTGGTGTTCCTTCCCGTATGAATATCGGACAGGTACTTGAGGTTCACCTTGGACTTGCATCTAAGGCACTTGGATTCAATGTTTCAACTCCTGTATTTGACGGTGCAAACGAGTTTGATATCATGGATGCTCTTGAGATGGCTAATGATTACGTTAATGAAGACTGGGAGACATTCTACGAAAAATATAAAGATGATACAGAGAAAGAAGTTATGGATTACCTGTATGAGAACAGAGACCACAGAGAAGAGTGGAAAGGCGTTCCAATCAACCGTACAGGAAAGGTAAGACTCCGTGATGGTAGAACCGGTGAAGAATTTGACTCACCTGTAACAATCGGTTTCATGCATTACCTTAAGCTCCATCACCTTGTTGACGATAAGATACATGCACGTTCAACCGGTCCTTACTCACTTGTAACTCAGCAGCCACTCGGTGGTAAGGCGCAGTTTGGTGGACAGAGATTCGGAGAGATGGAGGTTTGGGCTCTTGAGGCATATGGTGCATCATATACACTTCAGGAGATACTTACAGTTAAATCTGATGACGTTGTAGGACGTGTTAAGACTTACGAGGCAATTATAAAGGGTGATAATATTCCTGAACCTGGTATACCTGAATCATTCAAGGTATTGCTTAAAGAGTTCCAGTCACTTGCACTTGATGTACGTGTGCTCAGGGAAGACCAGACAGAGGTTGAACTCGGTGAATCACTTGATTACAGCAATGATGAGGTAAAAGATATCATCGGCAATGAAAAGGTTGATTACGATGAGAATTATGAGGCTCATGGTTACAGCGGAATAGACGAGAACGATGAACTCACATCTTTATCAGATGATTATGACGATAGTTATGATGAGTTTGATGATGAAGAATTTTAGGAAAGGAGATATGTAAGATGTCAGCTATAAACAATGAAACAGTTCAAGAGCAGCCTATCAATTTTGATGCCATCAAAATAGGACTTGCATCTCCTGAAAAGATAAGAGAATGGTCTCGAGGTGAGGTTAAAAAACCTGAGACCATCAACTACAGAACACTTAAGCCGGAGAAGGACGGTCTTTTCTGCGAAAAGATTTTTGGACCATCAAAGGATTGGGAGTGCCACTGTGGTAAGTATAAAAAGATTCGTTTCAAAGGCGTTGTCTGTGACAGATGTGGTGTAGAAGTTACAAAGGCAAGCGTAAGACGTGAACGTATGGGTCATATTGAACTGGCTGCGCCGGTTTCACATATATGGTACTTTAAGGGTATTCCAAGCCGTATGGGACTTATACTTGATATTTCACCAAAGATTCTTGAAAAAGTACTTTATTTTGCCGCATATATAGTTCTTGATCCGGGTGAGACTACACTTGAATACAAGGCTGTATTAAATGAGCAGGAGTACAGAAAAGCTGAGGAGGAGTTTGGCTCAAATAAGTTCCGTGTGGGAATGGGTGCTGAAGCGATAAAAGAACTACTTCAGGCAATTGATTTAGATAAAGAAGCTGTTGAACTCAAGACTGAGCTTGCAGATGCAACAGGACAAAAACGTGCAAGAATTATCAAACGTCTTGAGGTTGTTGAGGCATTTAAAAATTCAGGAAACAAGCCTGAATGGATGATTCTTGATGCAGTACCTGTTATTCCGCCGGATATCAGACCTATGGTTCAGCTCGACGGAGGAAGATTTGCAACATCAGATTTAAATGACTTATATAGAAGAATAATCAACCGTAACAATCGTCTTAAGAGATTATTGGAACTCGGCGCACCTGATATCATTGTCAGAAATGAAAAGAGAATGCTTCAGGAAGCGGTTGATGCCCTTATTGATAACGGAAGAAGAGGACGTGCTGTTACAGGTCCAGGAAACAGAGCTTTAAAATCACTTTCAGAGATGCTTAAAGGTAAGCAGGGACGTTTCCGTCAGAACCTTCTCGGTAAGAGAGTTGACTATTCAGGCCGTTCCGTTATCGTAGTTGGTCCTGAACTTAAGATTTATCAGTGTGGTCTTCCTAAGGAAATGGCAATTGAGTTATTTAAGCCATTCGTTATGCAGGAGCTTGTTGCTCAGGGTAAGGCTATAAATGTAAAAGCTGCAAAGAAGATGGTAGAGAAACTTGAGACACAGGTTTGGGATGTCCTTGAGGATGTTATAAAAGAGCATCCGGTTATGTTGAACCGTGCTCCTACTCTTCACAGACTCGGTATACAGGCATTTGAGCCAATCCTTGTAGAAGGTAAGGCTATTAAACTTCATCCGCTTGTTTGTACAGCGTACAATGCGGACTTTGATGGTGACCAGATGGCGGTGCATTTACCACTTTCTGTTGAGGCACAGGCTGAGTGTAGATTCCTTTTACTCTCACCAAACAACCTTCTTAAGCCATCTGATGGTGGTCCTGTTGCCGTTCCTTCACAGGATATGGTTCTTGGTATTTACTACCTTACCATGGAGAAGTACGCACAGCTTTCAGATGAGGATGCTGAGAAGGCAACTGTTGCAAAGGAATATGTAACAGATGATGAAGCAGCTAACATTAAGGCATTGACAGATGATTGTGCTGCCGGCAACATTGAGTTGTCAGATATTGTCAAGGTAAGAGTTATTGCCAAAATGTCAAAGGATAAGAAAGAAGTATTCTACAAAGAGATATTAAGCTCTGCGAGAAACTTTATAGGTCCTAAGTTTAAGAGCACAAATCTTGCAATGCTTGCCTACGAAAATGGCGAGATTACTTTACACCAGAAGATAAAGGTTGAGAAAACAGTAGTTTTATCTGATGGTGAAAAAGTAACAGGTATGATAGACAGTACTTTGGGAAGACTCATTTTCAATGAGATTATTCCACAGGATCTCGGATTTGTTGACAGAACAGATAAGAGTAAGGTTCTTGAGCCAGAGGTTAATTTCCACGTAGGAAAGAAACAATTAAAGCAGATTCTTGACAAGTGTATCAATACTCATGGTGCAACTAAGACCGCAGAGGTTCTTGATGATATCAAGTCCATGGGTTACAGATATTCAACAAGAGGTGCTATTACAGTATCCGTATCAGATATGACAGTACCTGCTGCAAAGAAGGGACTCCTTGAAAATGCACAGAAGACTGTTGACAATATTGCCAAGATGTACGGCAGAGGACTCCTTACTGAGGAGGAAAGATATAAGGCAACCGTTGGTGTCTGGGAAGAGGCTGATAAAAAGCTTACAAAGGCGCTTCTTGACGGTCTTGACAAATACAACAATATATACATGATGGCTGACTCCGGTGCCCGTGGTTCCGACCAGCAGATTAAGCAGCTTGCAGGTATGCGTGGTCTTATGGCGGATACATCAGGACGTACAATCGAGCTTCCTATCAAGTCAAACTTCCGTGAAGGTCTTGACGTACTTGAGTACTTTATATCAGCACATGGTGCCCGTAAAGGTCTTTCTGATACAGCTCTTCGTACAGCGGATTCAGGATACCTTACACGTCGTCTCGTTGACGTTTCACAGGATATTATTATTAGAGAAGTTGATTGTTGCGAGGATATGGATGAGAAACCGGGAATGTATGTCGAAGGATTTATGGAGGGTAACGAGGTAATCGAAAGCTTCCAGGAGAGAATTACCGGACGATATGCAGCGGAGAGTGTCTTTGATGCTGATGGCAACATGATAGTTAAGAAGAATCATATGATTACACCAAAGAGAGCAGAAAACATTATGAAGAATGGTGTTGATGCAGAGGGACGTCCTTTCCATGAGGAAGGTTCTACAAAGGCAAGAAGAGATGCCAAACTCAAGATTAGAACAATTCTTTCATGTAAGTCACATCTCGGTGTATGTGCTAAATGTTATGGTGCAAACATGGCAACCGGCCAGGCAGTTCAGGTTGGTGAGGCAGTCGGAATTATCGCTGCACAGTCAATTGGTGAGCCGGGTACACAGCTTACCATGAGAACTTTCCATACAGGTGGTGTTGCCGGCGGAGATATCACTCAGGGTCTTCCGAGAGTCGAGGAATTATTTGAGGCGAGAAAACCAAAGGGTCTTGCAATTATTGCAGAGTTCGGCGGTGAAGTTCAGATTAGAGACACTAAGAAGAAACGTGAAGTTGTTATTACAGATAAGGAAACAGGTGAGACTAAGGCTTATCTTATACCTTATGGTTCAAGAATTAAGGTTCAGGACGGACAGGTGCTTGAGGCCGGTGACGAGCTTACAGAGGGTTCAGTAAATCCACACGATATCCTCAAGATTAAAGGTGTTCGTGCTGTACAGGATTATATGATCCGTGAGGTTCAGAGAGTATATCGTCTTCAGGGTGTTGAGATTAACGATAAACATATAGAGGTTATCGTTCGTCAGATGCTTAAGAAGATTAGAATCGAACAGAGCGGAGATACAGATTATCTCCCTGGTATTCTTGTTGATGCACTTGATTATGAGGAAATCAATGAGATGTTCCGCGAGGAAGGAAAGCAACCGGCAGAGGGAACTCAGGTTATGCTCGGTATTACAAAGGCATCCCTTGCCACTAATTCATTCCTTTCAGCTGCATCATTCCAGGAGACAACTAAGGTTCTTACTGAGGCAGCTATAAAGGGTAAGGTCGATCCGCTTATTGGTCTTAAAGAAAATGTTCTTATAGGTAAACTTATACCTGCCGGTACAGGTATGAAGAGATACCGTTCAGTAAAACTTGACTCCGGTGAGGAGATTGTGGACACTGAAGAGGCAGAAGATATCTTAGACGATACAACAGATGAACTTATCGAAATGGACGAAATAACAGAATAAGATGTATAATTGTGGCTGTGCAATATGCACAGCCACTTCTTTTTGCCACTTCTTTTTGAAAAAAATGTTTTTTGGTGTTGACATATAGAAAATGAAATAATATAATATTTTAGCATGCGTTAATAGTTGAAGTGTTCACTGATTAGCGCAGGTTATTTATGTGTATACTTACACTATAAAAATTTTGGAATCGGAGGTGAAAACATGCCAACTTTTAACCAGTTAGTTAGAAAAGGAAGACACTCATTAGAGAAGAAGTCTACTGCACCAGCTCTTTTAAGAAGTTACAACTCTCTTAAGAAAAAGCCTACTGACACTGCTTCTCCACAGAAGAGAGGTGTTTGTACTGCAGTTAAGACTGCTACACCTAAGAAGCCTAACTCAGCTCTTAGAAAAATCGCCAGAGTTCGTTTATCTAACGGAATCGAGGTAACAAGTTATATTCCTGGTGAAGGACACAACCTTCAGGAGCATAGCGTTGTTCTTATCCGTGGCGGTAGAGTAAAAGACTTACCTGGTACAAGATACCACATCATAAGAGGTACTCTTGATACAGCAGGTGTTGCTAAGAGACGTCAGGCACGTTCTAAGTATGGTGCTAAGAGACCTAAGGATGCAAAATAAGCAGATTTAGTTGAAACCGTACTAAACAAAAACTAAGTGCGAAAGTAGGTTATGTTTTCTATATCATATAGATACTTAAGCAATTTTTGCACGAACATATTTTCACAATACTCGTATGCGGCGGTAACGGAGTCGCATATATTGAGGGAAATATGAGTACCGTTGAATTAATGTGAGATTTATATCTCAAATAATAATTAAGGAGGGAAGAACCGTGCCACGTAAAGGACATATCGCAAAGAGAGACGTTTTAGCGGATCCAATTTACAATAACAAAGTGGTTACCAAGCTTATCAACAATATTATGTTGGATGGTAAGAAGGGTGTTGCACAGAAGATTGTTTATGGCGCATTCGAGCGTATTACAAACGAGACTGGTAAGGAAGCTTTAGAAGTATTCGAGGAGGCTATGAATAACATTATGCCATCCCTTGAGGTTAAGGCAAGACGTATCGGTGGTGCAACTTATCAGGTACCTATCGAAGTAAGACCTGACAGAAGACAGGCTTTGGCTCTTCGTTGGTTAACTACTTACTCACGTGCAAGAAGTGAGAAGACTATGGAAGAAAGACTTGCAAAAGAGCTTATGGATGCAGCAAACAATACAGGCGCATCTGTTAAGAGAAAAGAAGATATGCACAAGATGGCAGAGGCAAACAAGGCGTTTGCTCACTACAGATTTTAGTGTGGTGTATATCTGTTAGCTAATATTATAAGGAGGAAAAAACCTTGGCTGGAAGAGAATATCCATTAGATAGAACTAGAAATATCGGTATCATGGCACATATTGATGCAGGTAAGACTACTCTTACAGAGAGAATTCTTTACTATACCGGTGTTAATTATAAGATTGGTGATACTCATGAAGGTACAGCTACCATGGACTGGATGGAGCAGGAGCAGGAAAGAGGTATAACAATCACCTCAGCTGCTACTACATGCCACTGGACATTAGAGGATCATCACAAGCCAAAGGCTGGAGCATTAGAGCACAGAGTAAATATCATTGATACTCCGGGACACGTTGACTTTACTGTAGAGGTTGAACGTTCTCTTAGAGTTCTCGATGGTGCTGTAGGTGTATTTGATGCAAAGGCAGGTGTTGAGCCACAGTCAGAAAATGTTTGGCGTCAGGCTGACACTTACAACGTACCACGTATGGCATTCATCAATAAGATGGATAAAATGGGTGCAGACTTTTTCAATGCTGTGCAGACAATTATTGATCGTTTGGGCAAGAATGCAATTCCTGTACAGATTCCAATCGGTAAAGAGTCAGATTTCGTTGGTCTGATTGACTTATTTGAGATGGAAGCGTACTACTACAAGGATGATAAGGGCGAGGATATAGAAATTACTGCTATTCCTGATGATTTGAAGGACGATGCAGCAATCTGGCACGATAACCTTGTTGAGAAGGTTTGCGAATTAGATGATGACCTTATGATGCAGTATCTTGAGGGCGAAGAGCCATCAGTAGAGGATATGAAAAAAGCACTTCGTAAGGGTACAATCGCTTGTGAAGCTGTTCCTGTATTCTTAGGTTCTGCATATAAGAACAAGGGTGTACAGAAGATGTTAGATGGTGTTATTGAGTACATGCCTGCACCAACAGACATCCCTGATATCACAGGTGTTGATGAAGATGGTAACGAAGTTGTTCGTCATTCATCAGATGATGAGCCATTCTCAGCACTTGCATTTAAGATTATGACTGACCCATTTGTTGGTAAGTTAGCATTCTTCAGAGTTTATTCAGGTACATTGAATTCAGGTTCATATGTATTAAATGCAACAAAAGGTAAGAAGGAGCGTGTTGGACGTATCGTTCAGATGCACGCAAATTCACGTACAGAGATAGATAAGGTTTATTCAGGAGATATCGCTGCAGCAGTAGGATTTAAGCTTACTACTACAGGTGATACAATCTGTGACGAGCAGCATCCTGTTATTCTTGAGTCTATGGAGTTCCCAGAGCCTGTTATCGAGCTTGCTATTGAGCCAAAGACCAAGAATGATCAAGGTAAGATGGGTGAGGCTTTAGCAAAGCTTGCTGAAGAGGATCCTACATTCAGAGCTCATACTGATAAGGAAACAGGACAGACTATCATTGCCGGTATGGGTGAGCTTCACCTTGAGGTTATTGTTGACCGTCTCCTTCGTGAGTTCAAGGTAGAAGCAAATGTTGGTGCTCCACAGGTTGCTTATAAAGAGACATTTACCAAGGCTGTTGATGTTGACAGTAAGTATGCTAAGCAGTCAGGTGGTCGTGGACAGTATGGTCACTGTAAAGTTCACTTTGAGCCTATGGATCCTAACGGTGAGGAAACATTTAAGTTTGAATCAACCGTAGTTGGTGGTGCTATTCCTAAGGAATACATCCCTGCTGTTGGAGAGGGTATCGAGGAAGCTTCAAAGGCCGGTATCCTTGGCGGTTATCCTGTTCTTGGTATCAAAGCAACTGTTTACGATGGTTCATACCATGAAGTCGATTCATCTGAAATGGCATTCCATATTGCCGGATCTATGGCATTCAAGGATGCTATGGCTAAGGGCGAGGCTGTTCTTCTTGAGCCTATTATGAAGGTTGAAGTTACTATGCCGGAGGAATACCTCGGTGATGTAATCGGAAGTATCAATGCTAAGCGTGGTCAGATTGAAGGTATGGACGATCTTGGCGGTGGAAAGATTGTAAGATCTTTTGTTCCGCTTGCAGAGATGTTCGGTTACGCAACAGAGCTTCGTTCATCAACACAGGGTCGTGGTAACTACTCTATGTTCTTTGAAAAATACGCTCAGTGTCCAAAGAACATTCAGGAAAAAGTATTGGCTGCTAAGAAGGGCTAAGCTTATGCATGTAAATGCATTTTAACTATATTTAAAATTAAAAAGGCTTGAAAATGTTTATATATTTTTATATAATATTTGGTAGCCGAGTATAAGCCCGGGAAGGGCAAAATTAAGGAGGATATAAAAATGGCAAAAGCTAAGTTTGAAAGAACTAAACCACATTGTAACATTGGTACAATCGGACACGTTGATCACGGTAAGACTACTTTAACAGCTGCTATCACTAAGACTCTTCATGAGAGACTTGGTACTGGTGAAGCTGTTGCATTCGAGAATATTGATAAGGCTCCAGAAGAGAGAGAAAGAGGTATCACTATTTCTACTTCTCACGTTGAGTATGAGACTGAGAACAGACACTACGCACACGTAGACTGTCCTGGACATGCTGACTACGTTAAGAACATGATCACTGGTGCTGCACAGATGGATGGTGCTATCCTCGTTGTTGCTGCTACTGATGGTGTTATGGCTCAGACTAAGGAGCACATCCTTCTTTCACGTCAGGTTGGTGTACCTTACATCGTTGTATTCATGAACAAGTGTGATATGGTTGATGATGAAGAGTTACTTGAGTTAGTTGAGATGGAGATCACTGAGGCTCTTGAGGAGTACGAATTCACTGATTGTCCAATCATTAAGGGTTCAGCTCTTAAGGCTCTTGAGGATCCAACTTCAGAGTGGGGCGACAAGATTCTTGAGCTTATGAAGACTGTTGATGAGTATGTTCCAGATCCACAGAGAGCTACTGATAAAGACTTCATCATGCCTGTAGAGGATGTATTCACAATTACTGGTCGTGGTACAGTTGCAACTGGTAGAGTTGAGGCTGGTGTTATCCACGTTAACGAGGAAGTTGAAATCGTTGGTATCAAGCCAGACAAGCAGAAGACTACTGTAACTGGTATCGAGATGTTCCGTAAGCTTCTTGATGAGGGACAGGCTGGTGATAACATCGGTGCACTTCTTAGAGGTATCAAGAGAGAAGACATCGTTAGAGGTCAGGTTCTCTGTAAGCCAGGTTCAGTAACTTGTCATACTAAGTTTACTGCTCAGGTTTACGTTCTTACTAAGGAAGAGGGTGGACGTCATACTCCATTCTTCAACAACTATCGTCCACAGTTCTACTTCAGAACTACAGACGTTACTGGTGTATGTAACCTTCCAGCCGGCACAGAGATGTGTATGCCTGGTGATAACGTAGAGATGACAATCGAGCTCATCCACCCAATCGCTATGGCTCAGGGTCTTACTTTCGCTATTCGTGAGGGTGGTAGAACAGTAGGTTCTGGTAGAGTTGCAACAATCATCGAGTAATTCGTGATTGTAGAGCCAAATAAAGAGTAAATTATTCCGCAATCCTTGAGAAATCGGGGGTTGCGGTTTCTTTATGTCTAAAAATAATAGCGAACAAAAGAAAAAGCCACAAAGAACTGGAAGAAAGGGCAAATAAACGCCCGAAACAAGCCTATGATATGAGCAGATAGAGCCGGATTGCCGGGAGGGAGTAAAGGAGAAACTGGAGCGTATGAAAGAGCTTTGCAATGAGCGTAATAGCCTATATGAAAAGCAGAATGACTTGAAAGGGCAGAAATGGAAGTTAGAGAAAGCATTGGAACGATAGGTAAAAGGGGCGTGGCGGTTGTCATGTTCCTGCATTTTATGGTGGTAAGAATGTGAGAAATGTGCTAAAATTGAAAGGGGATTTGAATTTTACGATGCAAATGGAGAAAAATATGAAGATAGTAATTATATATGGTCAAAGTCATAAAGGTTCAACATATCATATTGCTCATATGTTAGCAGAAAAAATAAGTAGCGATATAACAGAATTTTTTCTTCCAAAAGATTTTGGAGAATTTTGTGTAGGCTGCACAAAGTGTTTTGTTGAATCCGAGACAAAATGTCCACATTATGAAAAACTAAAGCCTCTTACAGATGCAATGGATGAAGCAAATGTTATTATCTTAGCCAGTCCTGTTTATGTATATCATGCAACCGGGGCGATGAAAGCTTTTTTAGACCATTACGGATACAGATGGATGGTGCATAGTCCAGAGGAATCTATGTTTAAGAAACAAGGAGTATGCATATCCACAGCTGCCGGAGCCGGTATGAAATCGACAAATAAAGATATGATGGACAGCTTGTTTTTTTGGGGAGTAGCTAAAAGATATAAATATGGAGTAGGTGTTGCGGCGGTCGATTGGAACGGCGTAAGCGAAAAGAAAAAAAGAGTAATTGACAAAACAACATCAAGTATTGCAAAGAAAATTATACGTAATTCAGGAAATGTTAAACCGGGAATAAAAACAAAGGGAATGTTTTGGATTATGCATTTAATGCAAAAGAATGGTTTTAATCCTCGAGATGTTGAGCATTGGAAATCAAAGGGATGGACGGAGAAAAAGAGACCTTGGAAATAGAAGTTTGTGGTGATGTTATGAATAAAAAAGAACTGATTTATATAGCGATTTTGACTTTGATAATTGCATTTATGGATATTTCGGGTATCCCAAGTACTTTCTTTGTAAGCATACAGATTGTGGATATAGAACCAATTTACTTTACACTAATGATAAATTTTGGGATTATAGGAATTATTGCATACATATATTTAAAACTACTGTGTCCTACTTGGAAATTAGGTTTTACAAAAACAGGATTAGTGGATGGATTAAAAAGTTATGGAATTGTTGGAGCGATGATTGCAATTATAGGTTTTATTGCTTTTTATATCGGACTCATACCATTTGATCGTCAGCCATCTGTTGTAAAAGTGTTTGTCGAAGGTGTTATTTATTATATTGGAGTTGCGATAATCGAGGAATTATATGTGCGGGGGTTGTTACTTAACCTTATTGAAAAGATATGTGCAAAGAGAAAAAATAGCACTTTGATAGCTGTTGTTTTATCATCTGTAATCTTCGGATTAGGACACATATTTGGAGTGTTAAATCAGTCACTACTTGTTATTGTCAGTAAGGTTGTATGGACAATAGGAATGGGGATATTCTTTGGAATGGTTTATAAAAAGACACATAATCTTTGGGTACCTATTGTTATTCATTTTCTTATAAATGTTTGTGCTTTGCCTTATTGTTTTTCAAATATAAGCGGATATGCTAATTTGACATTATATATTGTAGTACCTGCTTATATTATGTTGGGCATATATAGTTTAATAGAATTGAAAAAAGCACCTTGAAATTCCAGTTCTCAGATGACGGTTTTTATGGGATTTAATAACTGTTATATCTTGTTATAGAAATCTCGTCCAACCCTTGAAAACACTAAACTTTTCACTGGTGTCCTTTCCGTTACATCTTGTATTGTGTTATATCGTTCTGCCCTTGTTTACGAACCCTCATAAGGGAAAAAATAAGGGAAAGAAAATCTGGTAACAACTTATAACAATTTATGGAAATGGCAGTTGGAACTGGATGAAATGCTTATGATACATTTTCAAGAAAGGACTGATTGAATGAACATAATATATGCAGATTACAACATTTACCATAACAGCATTGATATATGCACCTATGCCGGATATATTCTGCGGATTGACTGTGCAAAGGCAGAGGAAGGATTGAAGACAACACCCAATTCAGAGTGTGCATTGAATGCCCTTGCGATAGACAACCCTGTAGAGTACGCAAAGCTTTATCTTGACGGGACTATGCAGATCTGGATAGATGCAGAGGATTCGTTGGAGTTATGGTAAACAATGCGAAAAATGGCAATATAGTTATCAATCAGTAACTGTCGATAGCTTTTTCCGGCATACCTGCCCTCATTTCGTTCTTGGTGGGACTGTGGAAATGTGTCTAGGCTTAAAATAGATTTTTTAATACGGTCAACCTGTCCTTTGGCATTTTCAGGAGCCAATTTCTCATTTGCGATATATTCGAAAATGTGGTCTAATTCACGGATTGCTCTAGGGTTGACTTTTACCTTGTATTTATCCAAAATGTTTTTTCTCCAATTCTGCAAAAACTATCTCTGCATCAACTGCTTCTGCTCCGTTAGCAATTTCTTGCTCAGATTCGAAGATTGCTTGGTCGATGCGATTCATTCTTGCGAATTTATCATATAATTCACTGCTCATTACAACCAAGTCGCTATATCCGTTTTTGGTAATAAAAATAGGCTCCTGTTCCTTGTGTGCGATATTGGAAATCTCGGTTGTATTGCGTAAATCCTTAATAGGCATAATAAGTGGCATAATGCTTCACTCCTTTCTTTGGCGCAATTATAGCATAATTATGCTTTGTGAGCAATGGAAATATACAATATATTCTTGTCTTTGTAAAAATATCAATGGTCAAAATAAAACTGCTTTGATATAATGGAGAATAGATTTTTAAATGGAGAAGGAGCAATATAAGTATGTTTCATTTTGGATTTTCCTATGTAGGATTCATATATCTTTTGATGTTGTTTATACCGAATATAATTTGGACAAAACATAAACCAGCTAATTATGAAGAATATTCAAAAAAGGAAAGTAAGGTACTACAAATAATAGAAAAAATTGGAGAGATATTAGTTTGTTGTTGTGTGCTAATCTTTTCCGATTTTAATATAAAACCTAATTCTATTTGGTGTATATGGTTAGTAGGGTCATTTATACTAATGGTTTTGTATGAAATTTACTGGGTAAGATACTTTCGAAGCGAAAAGAAAATGTCTGATTTTTATAATAGTATATGTGGCTTCCCGGTTGCAGGAGCTACGCTGCCGGTTTGTGCATTTATTTTACTTGGAGTGTATGGTGGAAATGTATTTCTTATCGTTTCAACAATTATTCTAGGTATCGGACACATTGGTATTCATGCAAGCCATTATAAAAGCATATGTAAGCATGTAAAAAAGAAAAGCCTTTTATTTCGTATCATAAAATGGACTGTACGAATTATAATATTATTCCTGTTGAGTGTTGCAATTATAATTATTGGATGCAGAAATTTTAATTACATAGGGGCATATATTGACAAAGAACAAGGAGTGAATGAAGGAATATATGTATCACTTGATGGGCAAGAACAGTATTTATTGATTCAGGGTAAAGATACTTCAAATCCTGTCATAATATGGCTACATGGTGGTCCTTCAAGTCCGGATTCGTTTGTGAATTATATTTTTCAGAAACATCTCGTAGAAGATTATACCATTATTAACTGGGACCAGAGAGGCTGTGGTAGAACTTATTTTAATAATGCGGATGTAGATGTTTCAAACAAAACGGCGTCTTTTGAGCAAGCTCAAATTGATTTAAATGAATTGGTTGATTATGCGTGTACACGGTTTAATGTGGAAAAAGTAATAATTGTTGGACATTCCTATGGTACAATGTTGGGAAGTCAATATGTATTAAATCATCCAGAGAAGGTTTCCGCTTATATCGGTGTTGGACAAGTGGTTACAATTGAAAGTGATATTTATAGCTATGAAGATGCTTTGAAAAAGGCAGTTGCGATAGGTGATGATACACAAGAAATGGAAGCGGCATATCAGAAGTACATAGAAGACAGCTCGTTAATAAACATGATGAATTTAAGAAATTATACAAGCAATTATCATGTGGCAGAGAAATCTGCTAATACTATTTGGGAGGGGATTACCTCTCCGTATATGGGGATTGATGATGTTAGATGGTTTTTATTGCAAGCTGGAAATCTTGAAAAATATATTTTGCTAGTCGAAAATGAGATTTATGTGACAGAACGAGTGAATAATTTATTGTTTTATAAGCAGGGATAAATTGATATTTGAGTAGGAAGAGCTGACAAGATTGAAACAGTTATGAAGCATATTACGGCAGAAAATTATGCTAATATATATAATAAAAATACGAATATGTATGGTCAAAAACCTCTATGATTTTATGTTGGCAACTACAGGTTGCAAAAAAGAACTTTAAAATTGGTGGTAAAAATAATATTGATTTTGTACAATAAAATCAGTAATCGCAGGAGGTGATTTTCATGAAGTTATCTGAAAAAATAATAGAATTGCGGAAAGCAAATGGAATGACACAGGAGGAACTTGCATCAAAGTGTAATGTAAGCAGACAATCCATATCCAAGTGGGAGGCGGACATTGCGTTGCCGGAAACGGACAAATTGTTAATGTTGGGAGAATTGTTTCATGTTTCCATGGATGTGTTGTTAAAGGATGAATTGACACTAAGCGAAGTTAAGGAACGGCATGGGTGTGGAAATAATGCAATTCAAGAGAAGAAGCAGGAAGTATATGAGGGAGTATTGATTAAAGAAAGTGTAACCGATGATACTATCATCGACTTGCTGAGTGTACATAAGATTGAATTGTGGAATACCGGTGGAAAGCCAAAATACTGGACGGTATTGTTTTTTACCAGTGATAACAAGGATTTTCCGGAGCAAGTATCCAAAGTAATGGGAACTGACCCTGATAACGGTGGAAATTGGTATGTTGATTTTAAGGCTGGAAATGTGAAGTACATTGTTTTCAAAGATAAAATATTGAAATATCAGATTGGCAATCAGAAAGAAAAAGATTATGTATGCAACGAGTGCCGAAAAATGGGGATTACCAATGCAAAAATGAATTGGTCAGAATAGGAACGGATATTAGAGCTTTTGATTTTCATACAGGAATGGAAATAGCTGGACTGCAGAAATATGATGCGGTAAATTCGCGTGGAGGTTAATTTGAAACTTATAAATACAAGACTGCCTTGCTGGAATGGTTGGAACGCAAGAGTATAATGTTTGTATGTGAAGATGAACTAAGTAATGTTTTTTACAAAAGAGATATCATAATATGAAAATTTCGTTGCAGTAATTGATGTGGAGGTAGGCTGGAGAGAATGCATTGTATCCAATGAAGAAATCAGATGTGAAGGATGTTCTTCGCATAAAACTTGTACATATCATTTGGTGGAATGTACAAAAGAGCATCATGTAGATAAATGCAATCAATGTGCAGAGTTTCCGTGTGAAAAGATTGATAGCATGTTAGCACGTTCTAAAGAATATCAGAAACGATGCCAAGAAGTCTGTTCGGATGCAGAGTATGAGATGCTGGAAAAGGCATTTTTTGATAAGGAAAATAACTTGAGGAAGTAAGGGAGAAGTAGAGCGGATGAGAAAATTATAACTTATATTAAATGGATGTCATATTGGAAATCTTCCATATCCCGTTTCTTTTTTCGCAGCGATACAGCAGTCGCATATTGGAAGTCCAGACTGCTTCTTCACCATTAACACGAATCCAGTGGTTTGACTCCGTAGGAAGCTCCGCATAGGCGCGATTTCCACCGTGATAATGAATCAGTGGTGCAACGCTGCGATTTATAATTACTTCATCGGCGGTAGCCTCTGCACGGTGATTTCCGCTATTTTCTCTATTTAGGTAAGACGCTGCACTTCCGGAACTCCAACTGGTGGTTACAGTTGCATCTTCCCAATAGCAGTCAGAAAGTTCCGTTTGTAATCTGCGAACTCTCGCCTGACGTTCCCATAGAACAAGTTGGTTTAAAGCTTCATAATCTGTCATAATTGTTTCCTCCTGTAAACCGTTAAAGTGTATAAATGTGTTTTTTATTATCGTTATCTGTCAAAACTGCGGCATTGACAATTCTCATATTCAGCCGCTGAGTTTTTGCAATAATTTGATCTTCCGCACTGTTTTCCACAAAATATCCGGCACAGGTCATAAGTTTAATGTTTGCGTCTGCCTTTTCCAAAATGATTAGCCCTTTGTTCCCAATGAGATCTATTCCTTCATTATAAAGCGGATAACTGCCAAACAGTGCCTCTGCATTTGACGGTGCCGAAACAGAATATTTTTTTCGGCTGTCCGTATCGAACATAACCAGATTGAATATAGTTCCACATTCATTTCTAACAATTCCAATAACTTTTTTCATTTAAGACTCCTTTACAGCTTTATTATGATTTAGTACATATTCATAGCTTGTCGCATTTCCGTGTCCGGGATACAACGGTGTGTCTCCAGCATACCCCAGCGTTTTGAAGCGCTTTACAGAAGCCATCATGTCCTGATTGCTTCCGGTAGGTCGATATGTCGGACCTGTAACATCTTCCAGAACGTTATCCCCTGTAAACAGCAGGTTTTCAGCGGTAAAGTAATACATAACGGAGCCTTTGGTGTGTCCCGGTGTGTGAATCACCTGAATGTGATAGGCACCTATATCCAATGCTCCTTCGGTGATGGGCTTTGCACCTGACTGCAGAATCAGGCGGAAACCATTTGTTTCGGAGCAGTTTAAATGAGAATTTGTTTATTAAAATGGAGGGAATAATTATATGGGAAGTATATTAGAATTATTTATGTATTTAATAATTATTGCATTTATTGCAGTTATTGCTTATTTTATAATAAAAGAAGCAGTAAAAAATGCATTAAAAGAATATAACAACGAAAAGAAGAAATAGGTATAACTGGAGGTGCTTAATATTGAGTAAATATGAACCATTATGGAAATATTTAAAAGAAAAAAATGAAGAAAATTATATATTAACTTATGAAGAAATTAGAAACATTTTAGAATTTGATATAGACCATTCATTTTTAACTTACAAAAAAGAATCTAAAGAATACGGATATGAAGTTGGCAAAATATCACTGAAAGAAAAAAAGATAATATTTAAGAAAATATAAATAAAGTATTGACTCTCCCCTTAGAGTAGGCTGTATAAATAAACTTAGGAGGCAAGATATGGTAAGAATCGGAGAATTTTCTAAAATGTCTAAAACAACAATTAAAGCGTTAAGATACTACGAAAAAGAAGGATTATCTATTAAAGACATTAAAAAAGTTTTAGACGGATATGACATAATAAAAATACTTCATAATAAGAAAAAAGAGATAGAAAATAATCTTGATATTTACAATGCATAGCTTTCTAAAATAAATTATTTGTTGGAGGGAGAGAATATGAAAAATGAAATTTTTATAAAAGAGATACCTGAGTATATTATTTATTATCGTGATGGAATTATAACAGATTTTGGTAAAATATCAGAGTTTGCTTTTCAAACAGGAACAGAATGTTCAAAAGTAAATCCAAACTTAAAAAGTGTAACACCTAATTATTGTTATATTAGTTACCTGGATGGAGAATATAAAGAAAAGAATATTAAAATAAGATATGCTGAAGCCGTTGAAAAAGTTGGGAATGAAACTGATGAAATAAAGTTTGTGAAGTCATCACCTATTACAGCAGTATGTATTTATCATAAAGGTTCTTATGATAATTTAAGAGATTCATATAACATAATTTTAAAATATATTGAAGATAATGGATATGAGATTATAGATAATCATAGGGAATGTTATATTGATGGTTGTTGGAATAGAGAAAATGAGAGAGATTATTTAACAGAAATAGAGTTTCCAGTTAAGAAAAGATAATTTCAAATTCCAATTTGAAATCTAAAAATTTATAGGTGGTTATACCACCTCGTAGGGATTTAATAA
>CAZKMB010000002.1:0-156736 GCA_964553965.1 uncultured Bacteroides sp.
AGATTATCTAATAAATATAATTACATCATTGTTATTTTCTTTTTTTCATATATATAAAATGCAATTAGAACTTACAGGAGTATTTGTTTACGGAATAATATATTTTTTGCTGGGTTTTACTTGTGGTTATTATTATAGAAAAACTGATAATATATTGGTATCTATGTTAGTTCATTTTATTTGGAATTTATTAATAATATCCGGTGTTATAATAGAAATGATTTTCTGATAAATAATTGAGCAAATTATTGTAACAGAAACGATTGTTAACGAGGATTGTGTTTTATAAAAAAGTTGATATGAGGATTATTTTATGTTAATATAGATTAGTATGATTATGACTTTGAAAAGAGGTATTAGCATGATTGATGAGCACAGAGTTGGTCTTATGACAAAACTGTCCATATACGAAAAATATGAGAAAAACAAAAGCCTTGTTTTAAGCAGATATTTCAGAAATGATTATGTAAGATATAGTGTATTAAAGACTTTGATTGCGACAACTGTAGCTTATTGGACTGTGGTAGCTGCTTACGTGATGATGAGCTTTGACGATATATTGGCTGAACTTAATAACATAGATTATTTTGATATTATGTATAAGTTTTTAGGCTATTATGTGATATGTTGCCTTGTTTTGTTTGTACTGTCAAGTTTCGTATACAAATATAGATACAGTAAGGCGAAACCGGGACTCATAAAGTATAATTCCATGCTCAAGGAATTGATTGAGGCTGAGGGCGGCCCTATGAGAAAGAGCAAAATGATTGCCGATTCAGATATGAAGGTCGTAGCTGAAACTAAAAAAGAGACTGATTTGACAGGAACCGGACAAAATTCATCCAATCGTGTAAAGCGCTCGGAGATAGTCAAACGACGTATCGAGGAAGAGGAAAAAATAAGAGAGCAGCAGATTATCGAAAATGTGAGAAAACGAAATGAAAGAATTGCTGCAAAAAATGAGGAAGAACTCAGAAAACAACAGGCGTTGCTCCAGGAGAAAAAGCGTATACAACAGCGCAGACAGCAGTTGGAAAAAGAGCAGATGGACAGAATTAAAAGCGAGCATATGAATTCAGCTCGAATAAATCATACATATACAGGAAAACAATCCGGTGACGGAAAGGAGAACAGATAATGTCCGAATTATTGATGATTAGAGGTAAAGTGAGAGATTTCCTCAGAAAATACGATGAGATTACCACACCTGTATTCAGGTTTATATTATCCTTTATAATGTTTAATTCCATTAATTCCTTATTTGGATATTCAGATTTGTTTGAACAGAAGATGATGGTGTTTTTGTTAGCACTTATATGTGCACTTGTACCAAATGAGATTTCAGTTTTGATAGGCGGGGTTGTGGTATTGGTAAATACGGCATGTGTTTCCAATGAAGTAGCTCTTTCGTTTGCCGTACTTTTTTTGGTAATGTATTGTGTCTATATGAGAATGTTTAAGGAATGTAGCTGGGTGCTTGCTCTTATTCCTGTTTTATACACTATGAATCTATTTTACGTGGCACCGCTTATAGTAATTATGATTGCCGGAATATCCGGTATAGTACCGGCTGCTTTTGGCGTGATAATTTTCTATTTTGCAAAAATGACTAAAGATATAGAATCTCTTATGCAAACAGCAGAGTCCGAAGATGAGATAAAGGCATTTAATTATCTTATTGACAATGTGATTAAAAATAAGGAAGTCTGGTGCGTTATTATTGCACTTTCCATAGTGATAGCAGCAGGTTATGTGGTATACAGATTGCCTGTGGACTACGGACAGTACATAGGAATTGTAACAGGCGGAGTATTGAATATTATATGTTTCCCTATAGTTGATGCAGCCATGAAGGTGGAAACCGTTTCATTCGGAAGTCTGATTTTAGGGTCAGTTTTGGGTATACTTATAGCAGTGGTAATTCAAATCTGTAAGGGATTGGTTGATTATTCGCGTAAAGAAGTGGTACAGTTTGAAGATGACGAATACTATTATTATGTAAAAGCGGTTCCTAAGTTTGACGTTCCTGTTGAAAATAAAAAAGTTAAGAAACTTACAGATGGAAACGGAAAAGAGCAGATAAGGAAACAGGTAAATAAAAAGCAGATTTAATTATAGTGGGGTGTTTGCATGAAAAAGCTTGCGACAGCGTTAAGTACATATTTTGACTGGTTTTATCTTCCCAATATAACCATATCAGATATAGTTGAGATAATTATTTTATCTTATCTGATATACCATGTTATGTTGTGGTTCAAAAAGACCAGAGCATGGACACTATTTAAGGGAATAGTGGTTATTGCGGTATTTATGTGTCTTGCAGCGGTTTTTCAGCTTAACACGATTTTGTGGATTATAAAGAATACTATCAGCGTAGGCATCATAGCTGTCATTGTGTTATTTCAACCAGAACTCAGAAGAGCTTTAGAGGAACTTGGAAGAAAGAATATTATATCTGATGTGCTTATAAGGGATGATAAAAATCTTAAAGAGGTCAGAGTAAATGATAACACAATTCAGGAGCTTGTTGCGGCTGCTACAGATTTGAGTAAAAATAAGACAGGTGCTCTTATTGTTATTGAACAGGATGTGGCACTGGGTGAATATGAAAGTACCGGTATCAGTGTTGATGCAGCTATTTCAAAGCAGTTACTGGTGAATATATTTGAGCATAATACACCTTTGCATGACGGAGCCGTTATCATCCGAAATAACAGAGTCCTTGCTGCCACCTGTTATCTGCCGTTGACAGGAAGAACAGATTTAAATAAAGATTTGGGTACCAGACACAGGGCTGCAGTAGGTATAAGTGAGGTATCGGATAGTATGACTATTATTGTTTCTGAGGAGACAGGTACAATATCCATAGCACATACAGGTACCCTGTACAGAAATTTAGACCCTGAAATGCTTCGTAAGCATCTTGCTTCCCTGCAGGTTAAAACCGCAGAGTCCAGACGTTTTAAACGCAGAAAAGGAGGTAAGAAAAATGAAAAAAAACGCGAAAAACAAGCTTCTTTATAACTTTGGATATAAAATTTTATCAGTTATATTTGCGATTATACTCTGGATTGCCGTCATAAATATTT
Organism: uncultured Bacteroides sp.; assembly: GCA_964553965.1. GTDB lineage: Bacteria > Bacillota > Clostridia > Lachnospirales > Lachnospiraceae > Coprococcus_C. Next base: position 3,090 of record CAZKMB010000002.1, read on the forward strand.
CAGATTCGATTGTGACTAAACAGATTGATAATATTCCTGTTGAGCAGCTTAACGGTGATGTGCTTGAAGAACTGGATAAAATATATGAAGTTTCAGAGGGTGACACCGTTGATATAATTGTAAAGGGCAGAAGATCAATAGTGGGAGATTTGTCTGCCGCTGATTTTAATGCAACAGCGGATTTATCCACCATGTCCATTACCAATTCTGTGCAGATAAATGTTGCACCTAAGAATTATTCTATTGCCGACGAAATTTCCATAACATGTCTTGATAATACTATGAAACTTAATCTTGAGGAAAAGGTCACAATGCAGTTTCCGGTTAAAGTTAAGTTTACGGGAACACCATATGAGGGTTATGCAGTTGGTGGAGCTACGGCTTCACCTAACATAATTACGATTGAGGGACCAAAGAGTACCGTAGAAAAGATTACTGAGGTTACAGCGGCTGTTATGGTTGACGGAGCAAAAGAAGATTTTAAATATGACTCTAAAATCGTTTTATATGATGCTTACGGTGATATCATAACCAGTGAAAAACTGACGATGAGCCATGACGAAGTATCTGTAAGCGTACTTATATATCCTGTCAAAACAGTAAATGTAGCCATAAAAGTCAAAGGTTCTCCGGCGGACGGATATGGTATTGCAGAGGTTATATATCAGCCGCAGAGTATTGATATTGCAGGTCTTCCGGAAAAGATACAGAATATAGGAAGCATCGAGATAAATGATATATATGTCAGTGGTATTACAGAGGATTTGCAGACTACGGTGGATTTGAAGGAATATTTGGATGATGGTATAGTCGTGGCTGACACGGATACGGAGATAGTGGTTACGGTTAAAATAGAAGAGCTTAAGGAAAAGACTTTTTCACCGACAGATAAACATATTACTTTAAATAACAAGCAAAATGGTTACAAATATAAGCTGATTTTATCTGATGATTTTAAAGTATCAGTAACAGGTGTCAGCGGTGTTGTCAATGACATCAATTTGAATGACATTAATTTGTATATTGATTGTACAAATCTGGCAGAAGGTGAGCACAGAAACGTTAAAGTACTCTATGAGGAGCCGGAAGGCCTGGATTATGAGATACAGGGAACTGTTACACTGGAGGTTACAGATTAGGGCTTAAGGAGTGAAAAAATGATTAATAAGCTTAAGGCTGCTATTGATGAATGTAATTATATTGTGTTTTTTGGCGGGGCAGGTGTGTCCACGGAAAGCGGAATACCTGACTTTAGAAGTGTTGATGGTTTGTACAGCCAAAAGTACAAATACCCACCGGAAACCATAGTAAGCCATTCGTTTTATATGACAAAGCCAGAAGATTTTTATGAATTTTACAAAGATAAAATGCTTTTTCCTAAGGCTAAACCTAATCAGGCACACATAAAATTAGCCCGTTTGGAAGAGCAGGGAAAACTAAAGGCTGTTGTAACACAGAATATAGATGGCTTGCATCAGGCGGCAGGCAGCAAAGAAGTTCTTGAGTTACACGGATCTGTTCACAGGAATTATTGCCGGAGATGCAATAAGTTTTTTGACCTTGACTATATAGTTTCCTCAAAGGGAATACCCTGTTGTGATGAATGTGGCGGAGTAATAAAACCTGATGTCGTATTATATGAGGAAGGTCTGGAGCAAAATATACTTTCAAGAACCATTAATCATATATCCGCAGCCGATATGTTGATTATAGGAGGAACATCATTAGCTGTTTATCCTGCAGCGGGACTTATAGATTATTTTCACGGAAAGTATCTTGTTGTTATAAATATGGCATCTACACCTCGTGATGCCCAGGCAGATATACTTATAAATGACAAAATAGGAGAGGTATTCTCCAAGATTTAAAAGGGCGCTAATCGCCCTTTTTTCTTGCTTTAGAGGTTATAATTTGGTATAATACTTTAAAATATTAAAGTGTGAAAATTTAAATTGTTATTATATGGAGGTTCAATATGGGAATAAATGGCATTATGATGCAGTATTTTGAGTGGGAATTACCGGCTGATCAATCCCTATGGAATAATCTCAAAGCTGATGCGACAAAACTTAAAAATGCCGGAGTGACTGCACTGTGGCTTCCGCCTGCCTACAAGGGAAATAACGGTAACAGTGATGTCGGATATTCAGTATATGATTTATATGACCTTGGTGAATTTGACCAGAAGGGTTCGGTGGCTACCAAGTACGGAACAAAAGATGAGTATTTGGCAGCTATAAAGGCGCTTCATACAAAGGGTATTAATGTTTATGCTGATGTGGTCCTCAATCATAAAATCGGTGCTGACGAGGTTGAAAAAGTACCGGCGGAGGAGTTCAATGCAAACAGCCGCAATCAGATGGTTAGTGACGAAAAGGTTATCGGAGCATGGACTAAGTTTACATTTCCGGGCAGAAAAGGAAAATACTCAGATTTTACATGGAACTGGACACATTTTGACGGTATAGATTGGGATCAGGACAGAGCAAAAAAATCCATATTCAGATTTGAGGGTAAAACATGGGATAAAAATGTAGATAAAGAGTGCGGTAATTATGATTATCTCATGGGTGCGGATATCGACTTCGATAACAGCGAGGTAAGAGAAGAACTTATCCGGTGGGGCAAATGGTATACAGAATTTGCCAATCTTGACGGATTTAGATTAGATGCCGTTAAGCATATCAACAAGTATTTCTATAAGGATTTTATGCGACAGATAAAAGACATGACCGAAAAGGATTTGTTCGCGGTAGGAGAGTATTGGCATTGGGATGTTAATGTGTTGCAGGATTATATCAGTGCAACAGAGGGAGAAGTGAATCTGTTTGATGTTCCGTTACATTTCAATTTCCATAATTGCTCAAAAGCTCATGGAAATTATGATTTGAGAACGATACTTAACGGTTCTTTAGTGTCGGTTAATCCTACAAAGGCGGTTACATTTGTCGATAACCATGACAGCCAGCCGGGACAGTCTCTTGAATCATGGGTTGAAGATTGGTTTAAACCTATGGCTTATGCAATAATTCTTCTCAGACAGGAGGGATATCCTTGTGTATTTTATGGCGATTACAAGGGAATACCGACAAAAAAAATAAAGTCTAAGAAAAAAGAACTTGATACTCTTATGAAGCTAAGGAAGAATAAGGCTTATGGCGCTCAGCATGATTATTTTGATGATCCGAACTGTATAGGTTGGACAAGAGAAGGTGACGAGGAGCATAAGGATTCAGGGGTGGCAGTTGTTATATCAGACGGTACCGGTGGAACCAAGCATATGTATATTGGTAAGCAATTTGCCGGATGCCATTTTTCAGATGCAATGGGCAACGCAAAATATAACATAAAAATCGATGAGGATGGCTTTGGAGACTTTTATGTTAATCGCAGTCAGGTTGCTGTATGGGTAAGGAAGGAAAATAAATAGCAGGTGGTTATATGGGAAAAACAATAAGAACAGATGCAGTTAACGATTTATTTAAAGCTATACTAACATTGGAAAACATAGAAGAATGTTTCGATTTTTTTGAGGACGTTTGTACTGTAAATGAAGTTTTATCAATAGCACAGCGATTTGCAGTTGCAAAGATGTTGAAAGAGAATAAGACATATCTTGAAGTGGCAAAGGAAACCGGAGCATCCACAGCAACCATAAGCCGGGTTAACCGTTCGCTCAATTATGGCAATGACGGTTATGATATGGTTTTATCAAGACTGGAAAAAAAATAGATGTGTTAGTATTTTATTTGTAAAATGTAATATAAAAAATGGATATATAATTGACGATAATAATATATAAGAAAGAACCGCCTCATGAGTAGACTGATTAAAATGGTGCGATTGTACTAAAACAGAGGAGGGACTTTTTATATGATTATTTCATCAAGTGCTGTAGGTATGGCAGCAAGCAGTTCAAAGAAAGTGGCATACCGACAAAATAATCAAACCCTGATGACAAATCTTGCAACAGGAGAAAAGAGGTATTCAGAAAACGAATTTTTATCTACATATGAGAGAAGTTTTTCTGATTACTCAGGCAGTAAAGAATCTGCTTTAAATGATATGCCTCAGTATAGTATGCCTAAACTTAAATCCAAACAAGAGGTCAGCATACAGGATTTGATAGGACAATTGCGAAGCTTTCTTTTTGAGTTCAGATCCCGCCTTACACTTTTGATTGGCAGACGGGGAAATGCAGAACAGAAGGATAATACCATATTGGATTTGTCGTCCGGAAATGGTCAGAAAAATGTGTGGAATGTTGTAAATTACAATTCATACAGTTACTCCGAAGAGGAAAACATGACCTTTGAAACTGTGGGAAAGGTTATGACGGCAGAGGGGAAAACCATTGATTTCAATATGCAGATTGAAATGACAAGAAGCTTTTGCCGGGAGACAGAAAATCTTTCTGTGGAAACTCAGGTTATATACACTGATCCTCTTGTCATAAATCTGGACAGCAATCCTGTTTCTGTGAGTGATCAAAAATGGAAGTTCGATATAGACGGCGATGGCCGGCAGGATACCATATCCCTTCTTTCAAAGGGTTCGGGCTTTTTGGCATTTGACAAAAACAGCGACGGAATCATCAATGACGGTACAGAGCTGTTCGGGGCAAAAACCGGAAATGGCTTTGCTGAGCTGCTTGACTATGACGAAGACGGAAATGGGTGGATAGACGAGCAGGATTCCATATACAGCAAGCTTAAAGTATGGTTAAAAGATGATGAGGGAGACGATACGCTGATTGGTTTAAAAGAAGCTAATGTCGGAGCGATTTATCTTGCAAACAGGAGAACGGAGTTTTCACTTATGCAGGAAGATTCCCAAAAGGAAAATGCCCGGATAAGACGTACGGGAATGTATCTTACGGAAGACGGACAGGCTAAAAGTATACAACAACTGGACATGGTTAATGAGCTTGTAAGTTAAGTTGCACCTTTACATCCGGTTTTCAATACTATATAATATTATATGTATGCGAAAATATGTATTGCATAGTACGATGTGTGGAGAGTGTGATAATGGAGATTAAAAAAGAAACTATAAAAAAACAGGTTCGTGAGTGGATTAATCTGGGATATATTGCACCTGAGGATATTCCTTCCATAGAGTTGTATATGGATCAGATTACAACGTTTATGGACAAATATCTTTCTAAAAATAAACGGACAGAAGAAGATAAAACATTGACAAAAACGATGATAAATAATTACACAAAAAATGAACTTCTTCCTCCGCCAAATAAAAAAAGATATTCAAAGGAACATATTATACTGTTGATATATATTTACTATCTGAAAAATGTAATATCAATAAATGATATACAGACAGTACTCACACCTCTCATTGATAAGTATTATGACGACAAAGACAAAAAATACTCTTTGGAGGACATATATTCTAATATCTATGAATTAGAAAAAAGGCAGTTTTTTAATACAGCTAACAGTATTACAAAGACATATGAGCTTATAGAAAGAGGTTTTTCATCGGATGATGATGACTATCTTAAAGAATTTACGTTTTTGTCTCTTATCGGATATGACATATTTATGAAAAAGAAGTTGATGGAACATATTATAGATGAGATGACGGAACGCAATCAAAAGGATGAGGAAAAAACTAAGAATACAAAACCTAAGGATGTAAAGAAAAAGTAAGAAAAGGGGATGCCTGTGCTACAGACATCCCCTTTTTTATGTTTTATTCTTTGTCATTTTCTTCCGGTGCGATGGTCATGGTAATTCGTTCAATACGATTTTTGTGAACCTTTGTCACAAGAAGAGAAATATTTTTATAAGTTGCTGTTTCACCTTCGTCAGGAAGTTTGTCGAGAAGTTCAATGACAAGTCCGCCGAGAGAATCGTAGTTATCGGAAACAAGCTTAGTGTGTAGGGCATCGTTTAAATCATCCAGTTTAATGGAGGCATCCACGTCATATTGGGTATCGTTTATTTTCTTTATAAAATCATCTTCATAATCGTCATATTCGTCTCTTATCTCGCCTACGATTTCCTCAATAAGATCTTCCATGGTGATTATACCTGATGTTGCACCATATTCATCCAATACCACTGCCATGGTAACAGAGGATGTTTTCATATCGGCAAAAATCTGGCTGGTTTTTTGATATTCATATACGAATATCGGCTGACGTAAAATACTCTTTAAATCAAAATCTGTCATATCATGGGTCTGACTAAAAAAGAATAAATCTTTTAAATAGAGAAGACCGACGATGCTGTCTTTTGAATCCTCGTATATCGGAATACGGGAGAATTTTTCTGCTCTGAATATATTTACTAATTCTTCGTAGGTAGAAGTTATATCGGCACAGACGATGTCTGCTCTTGGAATCATAACATCTTTTGAAAGTGCATCACCAAAATCAACAACATTGGATATCATAAATTTTTCTTCAGGTTCGATAACTCCGTCTTCATGGCTAACTTCTACAACAGCTCTTAGCTCGGATTCTGTCATGGTATTTTTTGCGGATGTGTCTACACGGAGAATTGCGAATATTAAACCTGTGATTTTGTCAAGAAGCCAGATGACAGGGGTAAGTATAAACATCAAAAATTTAATTGGGTGTACAAACATCAGTGATATTTTAAGAGCTGACTGTGCTGCCATGGTTTTTGGGGTGATTTCGCCAAATATCAGTACAAGAATAGTTACAATTCCTGTAGATACACCCAGCCATTTGCTGCCAAAAGTATTTGTGGTAAATGTGGTTGCAAGGGCTGATGCCGAAATGTTGACAATGTTGTTACCTATAAGAATGGTGCTTAAAAGTTTACCGGGATTTTCTGTCACAAGTAAAACCTTTGAGGCACTTTTGTTACCCTCGTCAGCTAATGCCTTAAGCTTTATCCTGCTTACAGTGGTAAGAGCTGTTTCCGAAGAAGAAAAAAATGCTGAAAGTAACAATAGAACGATAAGTACTACTAACTGAATAATCGTACTCGGGTCCAAAAAGATCATCTCCTTTAAAATAAATTTTAGAATATATTCTATATCCAGTATATGATATTGTCAAGAAAATAAAAAAAATAGTTGACATATAATGTAAGATGTACTATTGTATTAGTTACATAGTACAATAATATATAAAAGGAGGTGAGTAGATGTCATGGTCATTTAACAATGATTTACCTATATATGTTCAGATAATGGACGAAATTAAACTCAGAATAGCCAAAGAAGAATTTAAACCGGGAGACAGGATTCCTGCTGTCAGAGAGCTGGCAGTTATGGCGGGAGTCAATCCCAACACAATGCAAAAGGCTTTGGTTGAACTTGAGAGAGAGGGAGTGCTTTGCTCAGAAAGAACATCGGGAAGGTTTGTGTCAGAAGCCAGTCAGAACGCGGCCCTGATAAAGGAAAAAATGAGTTTAAAGTATGTTGCTTCTTATGTGGAGAGTATGACAAAGCTTGGATTTAAAAAGGAAGACCTCATAAGGAAGATAGAGGAATATGTAAGCGAGGGAGAATTATAAAATGGGTGAAATTGTCAGTATAAGGGGATTGAATAAAAGATATTCTCATAATAAAATTGTGTTTAACAATTTAAATCTCGATTTTGAGAGAGGCAGGATAATAGGTTTGCTGGGACCTAACGGAAGTGGAAAAACCACACTGATTAAACTTATGGCAGGCCTTCTTAAACCGGATGCAGGTACCATAAGCATTGACGGTAAGCCGGTTGGAAAGGACAGCAAAGCCGTGGTGTCCTACCTTCCGGAACGGACATATTTTAATGAAAACTTAAAAATCAGACAGGTAATAAGTATCTTTAAAGATTTTTATGCGGACTTTGATGAAGAAAGAGCATATCATATGATGGAACTTCTTAATCTTGATACAGATATGACTATAAAAAAACTCTCCAAGGGTAACAAGGAAAAGGTACAGCTTATCATGGTTATGAGCCGAAGGGCAAGACTGTATCTCCTGGATGAACCGATAGCCGGTGTTGACCCTGCCGCGAGGGATTATATAATCAATACCATAATTTCAAATTACGATTCGGAAGCATCTGTCCTGATATCAACTCATCTTATCTCTGATATTGAAAAAATTATAGATGATGTTGTTTTTATAAAAGAGGGAAACATAATATGTCATCAAAGTGCTGACAGCTTGAGGGAGCAAAACGGAAAATCCGTTGATGAGGTATTCAGGGAGGTGTTCAGATGTTAGGAAAACTTGTAAAATATGAATTTGTAAACAGATACAGGAACGTACTGGGAATGTATCTGATAGTGTTTGTGCTGGGAGCTCTTTATGCCGGACTTGATTTTTTAGACGATAATTTCGACATAAGCAAAAACAGATACGTGGGGGTATTAGTACTAACGATAATGGTGATGTTTACGTGCTCCGTATATATTAGTATTGCAGCAATACTGATATATTCTCTGAACGATTATAAAATGAGATTTTTCGGAATACAGGGCTATTTGACACATACATTACCGGTTTCAACATTAAAACTTTTGATTGCAAGGATGATTTGCGATTTATGTGTTTGTGCAAGCATGAGTGTGTTTTATCCTCTTATTATATGTATTGCAAGTAGAGATTTTTCTTTGCTTAAACGATTTGCCCAATATTTAGGTGATTTATTTCGGGAAGAATATATAGCGGAGCAGTTATTTTTTGTTGTAAGGGTGATAATTGCAATTGCACTTGTATTATTGATACTTATATGGCTTGATTATGCATCAAATGCAGTTGGACACAGTTTTTCATCCGGAAAAAAAGCAAAAAGCGTTATAACGTATGTAACTATAATTATAGTTTTTGATCTATTTTTTGCAGCTGCTTTATCCAATGCCTCTTTTTATGATGATCTCAGCGGATTTATGAATTATATTATTCTTCTGATGGCATTGTGCGTAGCGGCACTTGTAGGAATAACAAATTATTTTTGTAAAAACAGACTAAACCTGGAATAATAAACTTGTAAAAAAGTATTGACTTTTCCTGACTAAGTGTTATAGTTGAAGTAGAACAGATGGAACATAAAGCATCTGAATATATTGGTTAGGAGGATAATGAGATGGATGCAGAAAAATTTACAAGAAAATCATTAGAGGTAATTGAAAATTGTGAGAAGCTTGCTTATGAGTATAACAATCAGGAAATTGACCAGGAACATCTTCTTTGCAGTCTGGTTACGGTTGAGGATAGTCTTATAGCTAAACTTTTAAACAACATGGATATCAATGTGGATAGTTTTGCAAAGGAATGTGAAAAGCTTGTTGCGTACAGACCTAAGGTTTCGGGCGGTAAGCTTTTTACAAGTCCTGATTTTTCCAAAGCACTTATTCAGGCTGAGAAAGAGGCAAAACAGATGTCGGATGCCTATATATCTGTGGAACACATATTCCTTGGTATTTTGGAAAAGATGAACAAGGCTGTTAAGGGACTAATTATGGGATATGGGATAAACCGTAATAAGTTCCTTGAGGCGCTTGCTGCTGTACGTGGAAATAAAAGGGTGGAGAGTGATAATCCGGAATCAACATATGACACTTTAAACAAGTATGGATATAATCTTGTAAAAAGAGCAAGGGAGCAAAAACTTGATCCCGTGATAGGAAGAGACAATGAAATCAGGAATATAATCCGTATTTTGTCACGTAAAACCAAGAATAATCCGGTTTTGATAGGAGAACCCGGTGTAGGAAAGACTGCAGCCATAGAGGGGTTGGCACAGCGAATTGTAAGAGGTGATGTGCCGGATTCCCTTAAGGATAAAGAGATATTTGCCCTTGATATGGGAGCGATGCTGGCCGGAGCAAAGTACAGAGGCGAGTTTGAAGAAAGATTAAAAGCTGTACTTGATGAGGTGAAGGAGTCAGACGGTCAGATAATTTTATTTATTGATGAGCTTCATACCATAGTCGGTGCAGGTAAGACAGAGGGTTCCATGGATGCAGGTAATATGTTAAAGCCATTGCTTGCCAGAGGTGAACTTCACTGTATTGGTGCCACAACTCTTGATGAATACAGAAAGTACATCGAAAAGGATGCGGCACTTGAGCGAAGATTTCAGCCTGTTATGGTAAATGAACCTACCGTTGAGGATACCATATCAATTTTGAGAGGTATAAAGAACAGGTACGAACTTTTTCACGGTGTTAAGATAAGCGACGGTGCTTTGGTCAGCGCTGCCACACTATCAAACAGATATATATCGGACAGATTTCTTCCCGATAAGGCAATTGATCTTGTGGATGAGGCCTGTGCCATGATTAAGACAGAACTTGATTCTATGCCGGCAGAGTTGGATGAGATTTCGCGTAAGATTATGCAAATGGAGATAGAAGAAGCTGCTTTAAAGAATGAAACTGACCGGCTTAGTCAGGAGAGACTGGAACTCATCAGAAAAGAACTTTCGGAGCTTAAAGAAAAGTCCATGCAGATGAAAGCGGTATGGGAGAATGAAAAATCCGGAGTTGAAAATATAAGGAAGTTAAAGGCAGAGCTGGAAGATGTAAATAATCAGATACAGATTGCACAGAGAAATTACGATTTGGAAAAGGCTGCGGAGCTACAATACGGAAAGCTGCCTCAGATTAAAAAACAGTTAGAGGAGCTTGAAAGCGCGGTTTCTAAAAAAGAAAACAGTCTTGTCCATGAATGTGTAACTGATGAAGAGATAGCTAAGATTGTATCAAAATGGACCGGCATACCGGTAGCTAAGCTTACTGAAACTGAGAGAAATAAAACTCTTAATCTGGCGGAAGAACTTCATAAGAGGGTGGTTGGTCAAAATGAGGCAGTTGATTTGGTGAGTGATGCCATAATCCGTTCAAAAGCAGGCATAAAGGATCCAACAAAACCTATTGGTTCATTTCTCTTTCTCGGCCCTACCGGTGTCGGAAAGACGGAGTTGGCAAAGACTCTGGCGGCAGCTCTTTTTGACAACGAAACCAATATGGTCCGTATCGACATGAGTGAATATATGGAGAAACACAGCGTGGCAAGACTTATCGGAGCACCTCCGGGATATGTGGGATATGATGAAGGCGGACAGCTTACGGAGGCTGTCAGAAGAAAACCATATTCCGTGGTACTTTTTGATGAGATTGAAAAGGCACATCCGGATGTATTTAACGTACTTTTGCAGGTACTTGATGATGGCAGAATAACCGATTCAAAGGGCAAAACCGTGGACTTTAAAAATACAATTCTGATTATGACTTCAAATATTGGCTCAGAATATTTACTTGATGGAATTGATGAGGCAGGAAACATAAAAGAAACTGCATCGGATATGGTTATGGGTGGCCTGAAAAATCATTTCAGACCTGAGTTTTTGAACAGATTGGATGAAATTATAATGTTCAAACCACTGGATAAGCATGCAATTTCCGGTATAGTTGATATTCTTATGAAGGATTTGAATACACGAATTGAGGAAAAAGAATTGAAACTTAAACTTACTGATGCTGCCAAAGCGCATATCATAGAGGAGGGATATGACCCGGTATACGGAGCGAGACCTCTTAAGAGATATCTGCAGAAAAATGTGGAAACTCTGGTTGCGAGAAAAATTCTTTCGGGAGGTCTTGGAACAGGTGATATCATCGTTCTTGATTTCGACGGAAACAGACTGAGTATTTAAACGGATATACAATAGAAATTCCAAAATGTGTATAGTATAATTGAGGTGAGGGTAAGTTTATATTATCCCACCTTAATTAATGTAAAGGAAGGTAATGAAATGGAATTAAAAGGTTCTAAAACAGAAAAAAATTTGCTCGCTGCATTTGCAGGGGAGTCTCAGGCAAATACAAAGTACAGATATTTTGCATCTAAGGCTAAAAAGGATGGATATGTACAGATTGCGAATATATTTGAAGAAACTGCAAATAACGAAAAAGAGCATGCAAAGATGTGGTTTAAACTCTTAAAGGGAGGCAGCATGCCGCCTACATTGGATAATTTAAAGGAGGCTGCCGACGGAGAAAACTATGAGTGGACTGATATGTATGCTGAATTTGCGGAGGATGCAAGAAAAGAAGGCTTTGAGGATATTGCCATAGCATTTGAGAGCGTGGCTGCCATCGAGAAGGAACATGAGGAAAGATACAGAAAACTCTTGGCAAATATTGAGGGTGATATGGTATTTTCCAAGGACGGGGATGTTATATGGCAATGTATAAATTGCGGACATATATGTATAGGTAAGAAAGCACCGGAAATTTGTCCTGTGTGTGCTCATCCTAAGAGCTATTTCCAGGTTAAGCCTGAAAATTATTAGTAAATATACCGGTGGGAAACATATTTAGGGTGTTGTTTGCAAAACAACACCCTTTTTAGTGTAAAATCAACAAAAATTGATTTTAGATTGATATTTAGTTGTAATTTCATAATTAGATTATATAATTATATTACGGAGATTTAAATGATAATGTATGTGTTTAGGGAGGCAAATGATGTTTCAGATACTTATAGCTGAAGATGATAATGAATTGAGACAGCTTTTTGGTAAGGTGCTTACGAAACAGGGATATGCTGTTACGGGTGTGTCAAACGGTAAGGAAGCTCTTGAGGCTTTGGATAGCGGATATTATGATATGATTATATCTGATATTATGATGCCTGTTATGGACGGATACGAGATGGTGAGTTCCCTGAGGGAAGTCGGAAACAATATCCCTGTGTTGATGATAACGGCAAAATCCGAATATGATGATATGAGACAGGGCTTTTTATCAGGTACGGATGATTATATGGTAAAGCCGGTAAATGTAAATGAGATGGTGCTAAGGGTAGGTGCATTGCTGCGACGTGCCCAGATGATAAGCGAAAGACGTCAGGTTTTAGGCGATACGGTTTTAGAGTGTGATTCTCTGTCTGTTATATCAGACGGAGAAAAAAATGTATTGCCTCAGAAGGAATTTATGCTCCTTTATAAGATGGTTTCTTTTCCGGGAAAAATATTTACCAGACAACAGCTTATGGACGATATATGGGGCTATGATTCGGACACGGATACACACACTATAGATGTACATATCGGAAGATTGAGAGAAAAATACGGTAATAACAAGGATTTTAAAATAGTTACGGTAAGAGGCGTTGGATATAAGGTAGTTAAGATATGAAAATAAGCGAAAAAAAACAAAAGAAGCGTTCAATATTGTCAAGCATAAATATATTCTTTTCCATACTGGTTCTTGGCGAGTTCGTTGTGACAATAGCTTTTTCCTCACTTGTAAAATGGATACTTGAAAACTTTCTGCAGATTTCAATTTCCACCACAGTTTATTATCTGCTTATGGGAACATTTATGGGTGGTGCTCTGGCATTTCTTGTAAACAGGATTTTTTTTCATCCCATAGAAAAACTTAGCGAGGGAATGAATAATGTTGCGGCAGGGGATTTCTCTGTAAAGCTTAACACAAACAGCCCCATAAACGAAGTGAAGGAGCTGTATGACAGCTTTGATCTTATGGTTAGGGAACTGGGGGCAACTGAGGTCTTGCAGACGGATTTCGTGTCAAATGTTTCCCATGAGATAAAAACACCGGTAAGTGCCATAGAGGGCTATGCAACTCTTCTGCAGGGCGGTGAATATACACCGGAAGAACAAAGAGAGTACGTGGATAAGATTTTATTTAACACAAAGAGACTTTCAGCTCTTGTCGGGAATGTACTTTTGCTTTCTAAGATAGATAATCAGGCAATTCTTAAGAAAGAGAAAGTTTTCAGACTGGATGAACAAATCAGACAGTCCATAATGCAGCTTGAAGCAAAATGGACAGAAAAAGATATTGAACTTGATATAGATTTGGATGTGGTAGAGTTTAAGGGAGATGCAACCCTCCTTATAAACGTATGGGACAATCTCATTGGAAACGCCATAAAATTTGACCCGGTAGGCGGTCTGTTGAGGATAAGACTCAGCGAGAATGATAATGAAATACAATTTTATATTGATGACAGCGGAGAGGGAATAAAGGAAGGTACCATTGACCATATATTTGACAAATTCTATCAGGGTGATAATTCTCATAAACAGGAGGGCAATGGTCTGGGACTTGCACTTGTCAAGAGAATTATAGACATATACGAAGGAACAATAAGTGCAGAAAATCTTCCTCAAAAGGGATGCAGATTTACTGTCACACTGCCTGCCATGAAAGAAAAGTAACCGAATGCATTAATACTTTGACAAAAATCAACAAAAGTTGATTTTAAATTGAAGTTTAGTTGTAATTCGGTTGCTATTTTTTTATGCAGAATGAGAAATTGGGAGATGATTTGTTGAGAAAAGAGAGTAATCCTTTTTTAAAACTTACTTCCGGGTTTGCCCGTACATTGCTTAGAATTTATGTACGGGTATGCTTCAGACCTAAGATTTATTATGAGGATAAGAGCGTAAAAAAGAAAATAAAAACCACACCTGTTATATTTATACCGAACCACAGCAGTTACAAGGATGGTCCTACATTATTTTTTATGTTTAGAAACTGCTCCCTTTTGGTGGCAAAGGAGTGGCACGAAAAAAAACTTATAAACTGGTTGATGTACAGTAAGCCAACCATTCCTCTGGACAGATATGGTGTAGATACAGGATGGCTGAAGGAAGCAGTAAAGATGATAAAGAATGGTAAACATGTAGTAATTTTTCCTGAGGGTCACACCACATCCGGTGAAAAGATTGACGATTTTAAGGCAGGGTTTGCCATGCTGTCGGTTATGACCGGAGCACCGGTATTACCTGTATATATAAATGGTGAGTATAATGTTTTACACGGCAGAAGACTTAAGATATATGTTGGAAAACCGGAGGAACTTGAAAAAGAAGGACGGGGACTTAAGTCGGAGTATCTTCTGAAACAATGTAAAAAATATAAAAATACTGTTTCGGAGATGGAAAGAAAATACAAAGATTTATAGAAAGAGGAAAGATTTATGGGACAATATTTTTATGATATGGCTGATCCTGAGGATATGGCAACTTTTGAGTATCTTCCGACTATGGTTGATTTACTTGAAAAGTGTAAGAAAGATTACGGGGAATATCCCGCTATAAGTGATAAGGTCACGACATATACATACAATCAGCTCTATGCCAATGTTGCAAGAAGAAGAGACTTCCTGTACTCAAAGGGTCTTACTCCGGGGGCAAAGATTGGCGTTATGGCAAGAAATGATTTGGATGCCATGGAACTGCTTTTAGCCATTGCAACTGCCGGATATACATATATTATGTTGCCAAATGCATTGGATAAAATTGCGTTGAATGGGGTGGCTCACAAGTTTGATTTGGAGGGAATGTTTGTTGCAAAGGATTTTGAAAATGTGGCAACAAATCTTCCATGTGAGGTGTGGAAATCCTGTCAGACCGGCGAAAAGGAAGCACCACCTGCGGAGGTAACAAAGGATACTGTTGCCGCCATATATTTTACGGGAGGAACAACAGGAGCCCCAAAGGGTGCCGTACTTACCCACGGAGCATTGATGAGAGGTGCTTTTAACGGTGTATTCCAGCCGGGAAAACTCCTCCGCAAAAAATATATATGTATACTTCCGTTATCACATATATTTGGTTCAATAAGGAGTTTCCTTGGTCCGCTTTATTCAGGCTCACTGATATATACCTGTACTGACATGAAAGCATCAGTAAGTGATATACCGGTTGTAAAACCTAATGTACTTGTTCTCGTACCGGGGCTTGTAGAGATAATTTTTAATATTGCAAAACTAAAGGGAAAAGAGTTTTTAGGAGACTTAGAAACATTGATAGTCGGAGCTGCTCCTGTGGCACCAAGACTTATGAAGACAGCAGGGGAAATGGGGATTCGCATGTGTGCAGGATACGGACTGACCGAGTGTGCAAATTTATCCTTTGCCAACTGTGATGCTGTTTCTAATCCTTATTCTATGGGAAAGGCATATCCAAAACAGGAGTATAAGGTTGTAAATGGCGAGTTATGGCTGAAGGGAGATAACCTTATGCTTGAGTATTATAAGGAGCCTGAACAGACAGCCGCCGTATTTGAGGACGGATGGTTTAAGACAGGAGATTTGGTGGAATTTGATGAAAATGATTACATATACATAACAGGACGTATAAAAAATCTTATTATACTTCCTAACGGTGAAAATGTGTCACCTGAGGAGATAGAAGATTTATTTTACAAGGAAGAAATGGTTAAGGATTGTCTCGTCAGCGAGATGGACAAGAACGGTGTATCTGTAATAGGAATTGAGATACTTCCTTATATGCCGGCATTTTCAGGGGCTGAATTTGAGGATATCGAAAAGAGTATGCAGGAAATAACCGATAAAATCAATAAAACTCTTCCGTCGTATAAGCGTGTTCTAAAGGTGGTTGTCAGAAAAGAAGATTTCCCAAGAACCGGAGCGATGAAAATTGAGAGAAATAAAAAACAGGAGGATAAGTAAAATGGTATTTGATAAACTTAAGGAAATATTTGGAAGGGTAATGCCTCAGATTGATGAGTCTGATATAACTATGGACAGTGTACTTACAACAGATTTGGGAGTGGATTCTCTAAATATGATGCTCCTTGCAATATCTGTTGAAGAAGAGTTTAATATTGAGTTCGATTCTGCATCTAATTTAATGACAGTAAAAGATATCTGTGATTACGTTGAGGAGCAGACACCGGCGTGGACATAAAATTCCGAACGGAAAGGGATAATTTATGAAAGTTTTGGTTATAAACGGAAGTCCGAAGGGTGAAAACAGTAATACCCTGAAGCTTACAAATGCAGTACTTGACGGAATAAAAGAGAATGAATCTGCTGTGGTGGAGATTCTTACGGTAAAAGACATGAATATAAAACCGTGTCTCGGATGTATGAGCTGCTGGGGAAAAACCGCCGGAAAGTGTGTCATAAATGATGTTATGACAGAGGTTTATGATAAAATTATGGAGGCTGATCTGATTATAGAGAGTTTCCCGCTGTTCTTTTTCGGTATGCCCGGAGAAATGAAGACATTTACAGACAGATGTCTTCCGCTTATGGAAACATACCGGGGAGATGTAAAAGATATAGGTGACGGTGCATTTCATGAACCAAGGTTCGATATGAGCCAAAAGAAGTTCGTGGTTATATCCACCTGCGGCTATGGAAGAACAAAAGAGATATATGATGCACTTATAAAGGAATATAATTTTATATGTGGTGCAGGAAAATATACGGCATTGCTTTGCCCTCAGGGAGAAATGTTTTCCATACCGCCGCTTAAACCGCAAGTAGATGTATATCTGAAACGATATAAGGATATCGGGGTTTTGCTCGGCAGAAGGGAAAATGTGCCGGAGGATATGATAGCGAAGGCAGCAGAGCCGGTTTTGCCAAACAAGGCATTTAAAATACTGGTAAATAATTATTGGGATTCCTGTAAATAAAATATTAATAAAATCCCTCACCGGAAGCATATGCATTCAGTGAGGGATTTTTGGGGTAAAAAGATGAAAAGTAATGAAACAAAGGTTATATATTATAATGATGAGCTGAATGATGAGTTTTCTGCGGCGAAAATCACTCCCAAAGTTATAGATGAAAATTATGTATATCAGGGAGGGTATCTGAGAAAAGCGGGAAGAGTTTTTTTGTATTATATCCTGATAAAGCCCTTTGCTTATTTCTTTTTAAAACTTAAATATGGTCACAAAATCATAAATAAAGATGCTTTGAAAAAAGTGAAAAATACAGGGATTTTCTTGTATGGAAATCATACTAACGATATAGCTGATGCATTTATTCCAACCATCCTGTCTCATCCGCGTGGTGCTTACGTTATAGTGCATCCCTGCAATGTCTCTATGCCGGTTCTGGGTCACATAACCCCGGCTCTTGGTGCAGTACCTCTTCCTGACAATAAAAAAGCATCAAAAAACTTTACGGAATATATAAGCGATATTATTTCAAGAAAACAATGTATTGCTATATATCCGGAGGCACATATATGGCCATATTGCACATGGATAAGAAATTTTGGTGATGCCTCACTGCGGTATCCGGTAAAATATAATGTGCCGGTCTTTACATTTACAAATACATACCAAAAAAGAGTGGGAAGAAAAACTCCGCGTATGGTTACCTATGTAGATGGACCGTTTTATCCTGAGGAAGGTATTCCGGTACGGGAAAAACGGAAAAAACTTCGGGATGAAATATTTGAAACTATGAAAAAACGCAGTCAAAATAATACGGTCTGTTTGGTTGAGTATATAAAAAAGAAGGTTGAAGAATGAATATATTATTTTCGGGAAATGATAATGTTTTTGACGGAATACTGACATGTATGCTGTCTGTTTTTAAACGTACAAAGGTTAAAGAACCATTTAATGTGTATGTACTTACCATGGATGTGTCAAGAATAAAAAAAGAGTATATTCCTATAACTGACGATAAGATTGATTTTTTGCAAAAGGTTGCGGGGGAATACAATGCTGATAATAAGATAATCAAGATTGATGTAACAGATATATATGAAAGAGAATTTTTGAATTGTCCTAATGAACAGTGTTACTGTTCGCCGTATACCCTGCTCCGGCTTTTTATGGATTTGATACCGGGGATACCGGATAAGATTTTATACCTGGATGTGGATATACTGTTTAACAGGGATATAGCCCTTTTGTATAATCAGGATATAGAGGGTTATGAGTATGCTGCGGCAAGAGACCATTACGGCAAATATATATTAAATCCTAATTATATAAATGCAGGTGTGCTGCTTTTTAATATGAAAGAGGCAAAAAAGACCGGTCTGTTTGAAAAGTCACGGCAGTTAATCAAGACAAAAAAACTGCTTTTTGCTGACCAGAGTGCTGTGTACAGAAGCACCACGAAGAAAAAGATGTTGCCGCAAAAATTTAATGACCAGAAGTTTTTGCATAAAAATACAGTCGTAAGGCATTTTTCAAAGAGATTGTTTTATCTGCCATATCCGCACACTGCTAATATCAAGCAGTGGCATGTGAGCAAAATGTATTCGGTGTTTCATTATGATGAGTTTGATGATGTCATATTTGAGTATATATATTTGAGGAGGAAGTATGAGGAAGAAAAATAAAGTTGTACCTGTTTTTTTGGCTGCAGATGATAAATATACAAAGTTTATGATGGTTACCATGAAATCCATCATAGAAAATATTTCACCGGATGGTCTATATAAGTTATATGTTTTGCACACTGATATTTCTTATGAAAATCAGTGCCTTGTTAAAAAAATGGAAAAGCGTAATTGCAAAATATATTTTGTAAATGTGGTAAACGAATTGAAAAAAATAGAAAAGAGCCTGAGTATAAGGGATTACTATACATCCACAACTTATTACAGAATATTTATTGCCAATCTTTTTCCTCAATATGATAAGGTGTTATACGTTGACAGTGATACAATTATCAGGGAAGATATAAGAAATCTTTACAGATATAATATGGGAGATAATTATATTGGTGCAGTGAGGGATCAGCTTGTGGTTCAGACTGATTTGTACGGTGAGTATGTAGAAAAGGTTCTTGGTATATCCAGGGGAGCATATTTTAATGCCGGTGTTGTACTTATAAATTGTGAGGCTTTCAGGAAAAGAAATATGTTAAAGCAGTTTGTGGATTTGCTGAATACTTACACATTTGTTGTGGCTCAGGATCAGGATTATCTGAATATTTTGTGCAAAGATAAAGTTCTGTGGCTTGACCCGAGATGGAATGTGCAGATGATAGGAAAAATTCCCTGCGAGGAAAGGGATGCAAAGCTTATTCACTATAATCTTGCGACAAAACCATGGCATTACAGAGACTGCAGGTTTGGAAATTATTTTTGGGAGTATGCGATGGATACGGCAAAATATGATGAGTTGTTAGAGGTGTTAAACAACTTTGACCGTGAAGACGAAGAAAAGGATAAGTCGTATGGAGATAACCTGGAGAATCTTGCCATCGCTGAAATAAAAAAGAAAAATAATTATTACAATCTTTTCGGACAAAATGAGGCAATCAAGCTGAATCGTGTTGAAGTACTTCGGAGAATAGAAAAACTGGAGAAACAGGGAAGATTTGATGTTGACGTTGAAGATGACCCACAGGGAAGAGAGCTTATGCCTAATGAAGTGGATTATCTGAGAAAAAATGTCAGCAACAAACTTAGGACAAAGTATGCTTTTAAGATAGCCCGCTGGTATGTTTCAATGCTTATGAGAAAAAATCAGTTTATTGTAAGGGAGATAGTGGGGACTGAAAATCTTAGAGAACTTGATACCGGTGGTGTTATAACCTGCAATCATTTTAATGCTTTTGACAGTTTTGCCATGCAGCTTGCTTTTGACAAGGCAAGGTTACATCGCAAAAAAATGTTTCGGGTTATAAGCGAGGCAAATTATACGTCTTTTCCGGGATTTTATGGTTTTTTAATGAGAAACTGCAATACATTACCTCTGAGTTCAAACAGCAATACAATGAAAAAATTCATGAAAGCGGTTAATAAGATTCTTCAGAAAGGTCATTTTGTCCTTGTTTACCCGGAACAAAGTATGTGGTGGAACTATCGTAAGCCTAAACCTCTGAAAAAAGGGGCTTATAATTTTGCGGCTGTAAATATGGTTCCTGTGATACCTTGTTTCATAACAATGGAAGACACCGATACTGTAGACGGTGATGGTTTCCCGGTTCAGGCATACACCATTCATATTGAAAAACCTATTTATCCTGATAAAAACAGGAATAAAAAAGAAAATATATCTTATATGATGGACGAAAACTCAAGGATATGGAAAGAGGTATACGAAAGAGTTTACGGAGTACCTCTTTCGTATACCTGTGATGAATAGACTATTTATTATAATATATCCTCGCTGATTGTATATATATTATTTTCAGCTTTTTTGGCAAGGTCATTTGCCTTGGTTTCCATTACCTCAAGCTGTCGTTTCATTTTAGGATATGTAGTGATATCTTTATAAATAAAATATAATGCAAAGATAAACAAAAAACCTGACAGCAGATATGTAAAAAGTGTTGATATTCCAAACAGCGGCAACGCCTTCAGTATGGTTGCACCCGTACCTATCAGCGATACTATGGTTCTCAGGTAGGCCAGATGAGTCTGGTCTACCGCAAGCTTGCTGTTTGTAAATGCAAGATCGGTTCGTATTTTTGAAAGTTCAGTTCGCTCTAAGGCGAGCTGATTTTGATTGTAGGCCAAAGCTTTTTTTGCTTTCATTGACTCAGGAATTTCCCTTGGCACACCAGAGGTAATTTGAACTGCATAGGGTTTGGTTTTGTTGTCTTTTATGTTTGCCATAGAACACACCTCCCAGAATGTTTATCGAATTTATATATACTATATTATATGTATAGTATATATTTTTTTTGGGAGTTTAGCAATTAAATGTTGGCGAGAAAAGCAGGGGGATTGAAATAAATTTTTTACTTATTATTAAGTTTGCGATAACTAATGATAAGATTTCAGGCAAAAAGGAAGCTGCCGCTTCACAAATTTTTATTTGTTGTTGCGGCAGCCCTTGTATGTTTCCGGAAACATACTATCTATATGAAAAACAGCTGTTTGCATATTGATTAGTTTTTTGTGATTTTAGGCTTAAAAATAAGCGATGCAAGATACGAAAATATTAGCGCAGCAGATGTTCCTACTGCGGCCATCTTAAATCCGCCTCTGAACAGCCCCAGTAAGCCGTCACTGTCTACGGCTTCTTTTATACCTTTCCAGAGATTGTATCCAAAACCGGTCAAGGGTACGGATGCACCGGCTCCGGCAAACTCAAGAAAGGGTTTATATATGCCTATGGCACCTAACACAGCCCCTGTGCATACGAGAATTACCATAACTCTTCCGGGCATAAGCTTGGTTGTGTCCATGAGAAGCTGCGCTAATATACATATTATTCCACCAATTATAAATGCTTTAAAATAATCCATAATATTCTCCATTCTACAAATGTTCTATAATCAAACCATGTGCTATGCCGGGAATTGTCTGCCCCTCGTTATAACTGACGGTGGAAAGAAGAGCTCCGGTTGGAACAAACAGCACACGTTTCCATGTATGGCTTATCAAATTGTGCAATATATATCCGGCTAATGTAACCGCACAACAACCGCAACCGCTTCCTCCGCTGTGAGTGTCCTGTTTTTCGTTGTCAAAGATAGATACACCACAGTCCATATGCTGTTTCTGTATATCATAACCGTTGTCCAATAATAATTTAATCAGTATTTCACTGCCGACCTTCCCTAAATCTCCGGTTATGATTTTATCAAATTGTGTAGGTTTCATACCGTTGTCGGACAGGCACTGATATATGACATCTGCTGCCGCAGGAGCCATGCAGGCACCCATATTCATGCTGTCCCTTACACCGTAATCAACTATTTTTCCGGTGGTTACAGAAACGATATGGGGATAATTTGACATTTTCTGTTCATTGGCAGAAGACACGATAAATGCTCCGCTTCCGGTAACTGTCCAGGTAGAGCTGAGAGGTCGCTGATTACCGTACTCAAGAGGAAATCTAAACTGTTTTTCTGCACTTCCGTAGTGGCTGCTGGTCACGGCTATTACATTTTGCGCATATCCGGCGGCAACTGTCATGGCGGCAAGAGAAAGAGATTCTCCGCATGTTGAGCAGGCACCGTATAATCCAAAGAGAGGAATGTTAAAATCTTTAAGACCAAAAGTTGTGCCGATTAGCTGTCCTAACAAATCGCCTCCGAATATATACCGTATATCTTCTTTTACAAGCCCTGATTTAGTGATGGCTGTTTCGACAGCCCTGCGTACCATTTCAGATTCCCCTTCCTCCCAGGAGTCTTTTCCGAAAGTAGGATCGACTTCGATCTGATCAAAATATGAACTGAGGGGACCCTGACCCTCCATTTCGCCTACTACTGCAGCAGAGCTGATTATGGCAGGGGGATGGTTGAATTTAATTGTTTGTTTTCCTATTGCCTGAGTATTCAAGATGTTACCTCCTTTATATAATTCCTATAGTGAGACATAACCAGTAGATTAATCCCAGAACCCAACTGGTAAAAATCCCAAATAATATAACAGGTCCGGCTATGGTAAATATTTTAACGCCTTTTCCGAAAACCTCACCCTCTTTTTGATACTCTATAGTCGGAGCTGCAACAGAGTTTGCAAAACCTGTTATGGGCACAAGTGCACCGGCACCACCGTATTTTGCAATCTTTTTATAGAGATTAAAACCTGTAAGAATCACACTCATAAGAACAAGGATAACAGATGTCCAGCTACCGGCATCCTCTTCATTGCAATTAAAAAAATTAATGGCAATATCATGTATTCCCTGTCCTATGGTGCAGATGATGCCCCCGACACAAAAAGCAAATAAACAGTTTTTTGGACAACTGTGTTTTGGGGTTATCAATTCAACATATTCATTATATTCCTTGTCATTTTGTTTAACTTTCATACGATTTAGTTCTCCTTGCTTAATTATAAAAATATCAACTGAATTGCACTTCCCAGTCCTTTGCCTAATGCGGCTGCTATGATGACATAGGGAAGATAATCCCGAACCTTAAATTTTCTGGACAATATAGGGAATATATCCAAAACCTCTGCTAAAGCTCCGGAAAGACAGCCCACAAATATTCCTCCAAAAAATGTGTAAATTATAACACCTGCAAGCTTTAAAGGTAGTTTTATTTGTAACAGGTGCACACAATTGCCTGAGACTACACCTAAAATTATAACTGTTTCAAGAAGCTTCAATAAACGGTTTGTTTTATATTTTTCCGACAGCTTTTCAAATACACCGAGCAAGGTGATAAAAGCTATATATCCTGCTGACATGGCTCCCCCCGCAATCAGATAGAATACATAACATAAATATTCTCTAATCTGCATCTATCGTTTTATTTTCCCTGCTGCTGTCGAGAATTATACATTCATTGACATCCTGTTCATAAAGTCGCATCTGAACTTGAAGGGGAGTAGGGTCATCGATGCTTTTTTTATTGATTCCGTGGTTAAAAAATATAATCATTCCAAGAGTAAGTCCTACAGAGTATGCAATAAGTCCGCATGCGGCACCGATTCCATCTTCACTTGCAGGTGTTCCCGTAAATAATTCATATATATTTAACAAAAGGTCTCTTATATCAGCCTCCTCATTATAGGTCATGATGGAGTAACCGGTACCTATAAATGCTATTATCATAAGAAAAACAGCTTTGATTTTGCTTTTTGCCCTGGTGCCGTCTTTGAGATTTTTATAGTAAACTATTGTCTCCGGATTCCCTATGCTTTCCACATGCACGTTGTCAAAATAATTTGATATGAGCTGTATGAGTTTTAGAGCGGTTATAACCATTTGACTTTGTTCTCTGTCAGGCATGGTGACCACTTCGATTTTAGATACACTGTGGTATATATCCGGATTTCTGCAATAAACAGTTGCTATATCTTCAATATGCACTTTTCTGGAGGATACCAGAGTGCTTTGTTCCAGAGAAAAATATAATGTTATACGTTCCATGCTACCTTTTTCCTTTTTTGCGTTTTTATTAGTATTTCAATATATCAGTAAAATATTCTTTTTTATTTAAATACTAAGAGTAAATTGCCTTGTTTCAAAGTGAGTTTCGTGATAGAATAAAACCGATTATATGTTAGTTTTTTATGGGAGATATTTTATATGAAACTTGATGAAGTCAGAGAAAAAATTAACTCTGTAGACAATGCCATGAAAGAATTATTTGACAACCGCATGAAATGTTCATCTGAGGTTGCCTGGGTTAAAATGTCTTCACAGGATGATGTTTTTAAGCCGGAGAGGGAAAAAGACATCTGCAGGAGATTTGACAAAGCCCGTGATTATCAGATGTTTGTAAAAAAAGTCATGCAGCTCAGCAGAAAATATCAGTACAGTATATTTGCAGATAATAATTTATACAAAGATAAATTTAAACATATGCTTACGGCTGAAAACCGACGTGCTCTTGAAGAGGGAGGTATTTTAAGTTTAAATCTCAAGGCGGATAATACATTTACAAAAGGGCTGCCGGTTAAAGACATAATTTCAATTATCGGAGATACCGGACTCAAACTTCTCAGCCTGTCCTGTTCAGAGGATGAGGTAAATGCAGAATTGTGGATCCCTGAGGATGATATATCAAAAAAGGAAGCAGTTATACTTACATATATGTTATATATGGAAACATTATAAATTTTAAGGAGGCAGTATGGTTATTATTAACGGACATATTGTGGATCCTGTAACCAATCTTTCAGAAATGGGAGATGTGGAGATTTCAGGGAATACAATAAAAAAAATATACATCAGAAGCAGAAATGAAAGATACTGCGGTGCTGATTCTCAGATTATTGATGCAAAAGGTTCATATGTTATGCCCGGTTTTATAGATTTACATGTTCATTTAAGAGATCCCGGACTTACATACAAAGAAGATATCAGGACAGGTTCGCTTGCAGCGGCAAGAGGAGGCGTTACAACAATCTGCGCCATGCCGAATACAAAACCTGTAGTGGACTCAACAGACACATTGAAGTATGTTTACGACAAGGCTAAAGATGAGGCAGTCGTGCATATAAAACAGCTCTCTGCCATAACCAGGGGAATGGCGGGGGAAGAGTTAGTTGATATGGAGGCAATGCACAGGGCAGGTGCCGTAGCATTTTCAGAGGACGGAAAGAGCGTTATGGATATAAGACTCTATCGGGATGCCATGAAGGAAGCTGCAAGGCTTAATGCAGTTGTCATGGCTCATTGTGAAGACAAGGCTCTGGTTGGAAACGGAGTGCTGAACGAGGGTGTTGCATCACGGAAATATAATGTGCAGGGAATTAGCAATGCAGTGGAAGATGTTATAACTGCAAGAGATATTTTTTTGGCAAATGACCTTGGCACAAAGCTTCATATATGTCACTGCTCCACAAGGGGAACCGTTGAATTGCTCCGTATGGCTAAAAGATTAGGAGCTGATGTTACCGCAGAGGTGTGTCCTCATCATTTTACCCTTACAGATGCGGATATAACAGAAGCTGACAGCAACTATAAGATGAATCCTCCGCTTAGGACCGAGGATGATGTTAAAGCACTCATAGAAGGACTTGTGGACGGCACCATGGATGTCATATCAACCGACCATGCACCTCATTCAGATGAAGAAAAAACACAGTATTTTGACAAAGCGCCTTTCGGAATTGTGGGTCTTGAGACATCGGCAGCGCTGACCTATACGGCATTAGTCGCACCGGGGCTTATGGATATTACAGACATGGCAAAAAAGATGAGCGGCAACCCGGCTAAAGTCATAGGTATAGATGACGAATACGGTAAATTGTCTGAGGGAGCAAAAGCAGATGTGGTGATATTTAATCCGGAAATCAGGTGGGAGGTCAAAACCTCCGAGTTTGCATCGAAGGGGCACAATACACCATATGACGGAAAAACACTTCTTGGACGGGTTACACATACCATAGTGGATGGTAGTATGGTTTTTGAACTTGATAATAATTAAATGGAGGACATATATATGATTAACACACTTATAAAAAAAATACAGGAAACAAATGCACCGGTAGTAGTCGGTCTTGATCCTATGATGAATTACATTCCAAAACATATTCAGGATGCGGCTTTTGCAGAATATGGAGAAACCTTAAAGGGGGCAGCCGAGGCAATCTGGGTCTACAACAAGGGAATTATAGATGCCACTTATGATCTTATACCTGCTGTTAAGCCACAGATAGCCATGTATGAGCAGTTTGGAATAGAAGGTCTTATTGCTTTTCACAAAACCTGTGAGTATGCAAAAAGTAAAGGGCTTGTTATCATAGGTGATATAAAGAGAGGCGATATAGGTTCAACTTCAACAGCATACGCTGTGGGACATCTGGGAAAAGTTTCGGTCGGCTCAAAAAAATATGCCGGATTTGATGAGGACTTTGTCACTGTCAACCCATACCTTGGCTCAGACGGAGTTAAACCGTTTGTTGACGTGTGCAAAGAAGAAAATAAAGGTATATTTGTCCTTGTAAAGACATCTAATCCATCATCCGGAGAATTTCAGGATAAGCTTGTGGATGGAAGACCGCTTTATGAGCTGGTAGCCGAGAAGGTTGTAGAATGGGGAAATGAGTGTATGGGTGACAAGTACAGCAATGTGGGCTGTGTTGTCGGTGCAACATATCCGGAGATGGGTAAGGTGTTGCGTAAACTTATGCCAAATACATATATTCTGGTGCCGGGATATGGTGCTCAGGGCGGAAAAGCAGAGGATTTAGTGCATTACTTTAACGAGGACGGACTTGGGGCAATAGTAAATTCATCCAGAGGAATAATAGCAGCGTACAAGCAGGAAAAATATAAAGAGTTTGGCGAGGAAAGATACGCTGAGGCGAGTCGTCAGGCGGTTATAGACATGATAGAAGACATCAATACCGCTTTGAAAAACAGATAGGAAAAGGGAGTACATATATATGAGTAAGATAAAAATGACAGCTGACATTATTCGTCAGGAAATGATAGCTACAGATATTTACTCTATGATTATACATGCAGAGGAAATTGCCGTTCAGGCTAAACCGGGTCAGTTTGTGGATTTGTACAGTGCAGACGGAAGCAGATTACTTCCCCGCCCTATAAGTCTGTGTGAAATTGACAGAGAAGCAGGAAACCTAAGGCTTGTATACAGAATAGCAGGAAAAGGTACAACAGAATTTTCCCGTCTTACATCGGAACATACCGTAGATATATTAGGTCCTCTCGGCAACGGTTTTAATATGGAATCAGGAAAGGCTGTTATTATCGGCGGCGGCATAGGTATACCTCCTATGTTGCAGCTTGCAAAAGAACTTGACTGTGAAAAAACCATAGTTTTGGGATACAGGGATGAGGAGTTTTTGTCCTCTGAGTTTAAACCTTACGGTGAAGTATATATGTCCAGTGACAGCGGAAACATTGGTGTGAAGGGAACTGTCATGGATGCGATAAAAGAATACGGTATAGAGGGGACACACATATATGCCTGCGGCCCTACACCTATGCTTCGCGCCATTCGCGAATATGCTTTGGAAAAGGGTATAAGAGCCCAGCTCTCCCTTGAAGAAAAAATGGCATGCGGAGTTGGGGCATGTCTTGCCTGTGTTTGCAAATCAAAGGATATAGATACTCATTCCATGGTAAAGAATAAGAGAGTATGTAAAGACGGACCTGTATTTTATGCTGAGGAGGTGGAGCTATAATGAATACCAAGGTAAATATTGCCGGTGTGGAATTTAAAAATCCCATAACAGTTGCCTCAGGAACTTTTGGCTCAGGAATGGAATACGATGAGTTTGTAAATCTGGATTTACTTGGAGCTGTTACAACTAAAGGAGTTGCCAATGTCCCATGGCCGGGAAACCCCACTCCGCGTATTGCGGAAACCTATGGGGGGATGATGAATGCCATTGGACTCCAAAATCCGGGTATAGATACATTTATCGCCAGAGATATTCCGTTTCTTAAGACAAAGGATACCAAAATAATAGTAAATGTATGCGGAAAAAGTTGTGAAGATTATCTTGAAGTGGTCGAGAGACTTTCAGACTGTGACGTGGATCTCCTTGAGATAAATGTTTCATGCCCTAACGTAAAAGAGGGAGGAATAGCTTTCGGACAGGACCCACACGCACTGTATGACATTACAAAGGCTGTCAAAGCAAAGGCAAAGCAGCCTATTATTATGAAACTTAGTCCGAATGTGACTGATATAACAGAAATGGCTAAGGCAGCAGAGGCAGCAGGAACGGATGCTTTATCCCTTATTAATACACTTACAGGTATGAAGATTGATGTGAACAGAAGAACCTTCGCTGTTGCAAATAAGACAGCGGGAGTGTCAGGTCCTGCCATAAAACCTATAGCTGTAAGAATGGTATATCAGGTTGCTAATGCGGTTAAACTCCCTATCATTGGTATGGGAGGCGTTATGTGTCCGGAGGATGCCCTTGAGTTTATTATGGCAGGTGCAACAGCGGTGGCAGTAGGAACCGCAAATTTCCGCAACCCTTACGCAACGGCAGAAATTATAAAAGGCATAGAAGATTATATGATAAAGAACAATGTTGAAGATATAAATGAGCTTATCGGCTGTGTGAAATAAAAGGTTAAAATTATGAGTATTTTTAGAAAAAAACCATACTATTTTTCAGATACATCTGTTGCATCGGATACGATTATTTCCTTAATTATGGGAGGACTGGCACTTGCGATTGAGATAGCGGGAGTCATTGCCTCTGTTGCAACAGGAGGACATACTCCCGGAATATTTGGCACCCTTTATCTCTGTGCGGTTGTTTTGACCGTGGTTGGAGAGGTGTTCGCATGGCTGGGAAATGCTGCTCAGGAAGGCGGAGCATTCGGGAAAAGGGTTTCTATTGCTCTGAATATAATTGCACTTATTATTCCGGTGTGTATATTCGTTTTGGGACATTGAGGAGATTGCTTATGGATGACAGATTAAAAAAACAGATGGAATTTATTCTGGAAGTTGACAAGCTGAAGAAAATAGGAAGACAAACTTACATTTCTGATGCCACACGAAAAGAAAATGATGCAGAACACAGTTGGCACCTGGCTCTTATGGCGGTACTTTTGGCAGAACATGCAAGTGAAAAAGTGGATGTGTTAAAGGTTATGACAATGGTGCTTATCCACGATATAGTAGAAATAGATGCGGGTGATACCTACGCTTATGATGAGACCGGAAAAACCACACAAAAAGACCGTGAAAATCTGGCGGCAGACAGAATTTTCAACATTCTTCCTAAAGAACAGGCAGAATATATGAGAGGGTTGTGGGATGAATTTGAGGCATGTGAAAGCCCTGAAGCAAGATTTGCCAGAACCCTTGACAATGCCCAGCCGATTATGCTGAACGATGCCACAGACGGGCTTGCGTGGCGAGAACATGAGGTTATGCTCAGCCAGGTTATGGGAAGAAATGCAAATACCGGCAAGGGTTCGGAGAATATATGGGAATATGTCCGTGATATCATAATAAAAAACGTATCAAAGGGCAATATTATAGAAAAATAACCTTTTGGAGGCAGTGTATGAAATATTATAATCAGGATATTTGTGAGCGAATCGAGCTTGCAGTAGGGAGACTGAATGAGATAGATTGTGAGGAGCTTACTCTTAAGGATTGCAGATACAGTAAAGGGATAAAAGAATATTTTGACCGTGTTTCTGAATTTATTCTCTATGTGTATGATGTGTACAATATAATTAATACATCAAATGAGTTGTCCCTTGAGTATCTTAAAAGAATAAACAAAGAGCTATATAAGGATATTCTGCCGGAAAATTACGCTGTCAGTTTTGCAAATCCGGATTATGCAACGGAAAAACTTGGGGCAGAGTACGGAGCAGTATTAAGTTTTTTGTATGCGGAGATAAGGGGGATTATTGCTTATATTTATGAGGAAAAGCTCCTGAATTTCATAGCCGCAGTAGAACTTTTTCTGGAAATATACAGTATGTTTACAGATGAAACTGCACCGAAACAAAAATTTATAAAAGAAGCAATTTATTATCATATGTATGACTATGCGGATGTGCTGGTGGCGGAAAGAGTGCTTGAAACCATAAGCCCTGATAATACATTTGCAACAGAGATTATTATGAGAAGCAATTTGGGGGATATAAGATATCTTTATGCCTATGGTGAATATATAGGAGACAATGAGATAAAGACGTCAATGTATCTGAACGGACTGGATGAAAAAGAAGTTATTTCCATGGCAAAAACCTATGTGGAAGGTTTTGTAAAGGGATTTGAGACCATGCGGATAGATCTTGCTCCTAAAAAGACTGTCAATATAAGATATTCAATCGGTCAGGAGAGGATGGTTCGCTACGCCATAGAAATGTTTAGAGAATATGGTTTAACTCCGGTTATATACAGATATCCCGTCAGCCGGATAAATCGCAAGCTTACAATGCGCACAGGATACACGGCAACTCCGGCAAACAAGCAGTATGAATATGATCATCGCATGGATGAGGCATTATTCTTCGACAGGGGCTTTATGGAGAGAAAACTGGAGGTGATTAAAGATACCTACGGAAAACACAGGGAGTTAGCGGCAGAATATGCGGGACCGGCTGTTATAGAGGTTTTTGGTGAACATCCGTTTAAGCCGGATATTTGCGAAACTGCAATTAAACTTACAGAAAAACAACAGGCTCTTTCTGTTGAGTATGGGACAAAATCAGCGGAGATAACAAATGAATTTATTCCGAGAGACAAGTATAGTTTTACTATTATCGCTTATCCTATTCCGGAGATAGGCAGCGATTTTGAAAAAATATATGACGAAGTAGTGAGGGTTAATACTCTGGACAATGAGTTATACAGAGAGATTCAGCAAAACATCATCGATGAGCTTGACCGGGCAGAGTATGTCCATGTTCTCGGAAAGGGAAAAAATAAAACAGATATAAAGGTAATGCTCCACAGGCTGAAAAACCCTGCCGGGGAGACAAATTTTGAAAACTGTCTTGCTGATGTAAACATACCGGTAGGTGAGGTTTTTACATCTCCCGTTTTAACCGGAACACATGGGGTACTGAATGTGAGTCAGGTATATCTGAATGAATTGAAATACACAGATTTAACGCTGGTATTCCGGGACGGTAAAATAGCTGATTACAACTGCAATAATTTTGAGACAGCAGAAAAAAATAAAGCTTTTATAAAAGAAAATCTTATGTTTAATCACGACACGCTTCCTATAGGAGAATTTGCCATAGGAACCAATACAACAGCTTATGTCATGGCACATAAATATGATATTTTATATAAGCTTCCGATTCTGATAGTTGAAAAGATGGGTCCGCATTTTGCTGTGGGAGATACATGTTACAGTTATAGTGAGGAAAACAGACTATATAATCCGGACGGAAAAGAGATTATAGCCAAGGAAAATGAAAATTCCGTCCTTAGAAAATCACAGAACCATGAGGAAAGGGCAAAGGCTTATTTTAACTGTCATACGGATATAACAATTCCTTACGAGGAAATTGATGCCATATATTCTGTACATCCCGATGGTGAGAAGGTGCCGGTTATAAAGGATGGCAGATTTGTATTAGCAGGTACGGAAAAACTGAACATACCTTTCGAGGAGACAAAGTGAGATTATGGTATTAAACAGGAGGACGGCATATATGAGAATGTATGATTTGATTCTGAAAAAGCGTGATGGCGGATTTCATACCCCGGAGGAGATTAGGTTTATAGTTGATGGATATACGGATGGCAGTATACCTGATTATCAGATGTCTGCCTGGCTCATGGCGGTATATAACAGGGGAATGACAAAGGATGAGACCGTTGAACTCACAAAGGCTATGGCTGAGAGCGGAGATATGCTTGACCTTTCCGAAATAGAAGGAATTAAGGTTGACAAACACAGTACAGGAGGGGTTGGTGACAAGACAACATTTATAGTTGCGCCTGTCCTTGCATCTTTAGGTGTGCCTATGGCAAAGATGAGCGGAAGAGGTCTTGGACATACCGGAGGAACCATAGATAAATTAGAGAGTATAGAAGGATTTAATGTCTCCATACCCGAAGAAAAGTTTATAGAAAATGTAAACAAAATAAAACTTGCTTTGGTTGGCCAGACAGGAAATCTTGCACCGGCAGATAAAAAAATATACGCTTTAAGAGATGTGACTGCAACAGTGGACAGTCTTCCGCTTATAGCATCAAGTATAATGAGTAAAAAGCTGGCGGCAGGAGCGGATGTAATTGTTCTGGATGTAAAATGCGGCTCAGGAGCCTTTATGAAGACTAAGGAAGAGGCGGTAGAGCTTGCAGGAACCATGGTTGAGATAGGCAATGCGGCAGGCAGAAAAACCTATGCCCTGATAACCGATATGGATGAACCCCTTGGCTGTAAGGTGGGTAATGCACTGGAGGTTCAGGAAGCTGTGGAGGTGCTGAATCTAAAAGACATTGACCTGGCTCTTGAACCGGACTCAGCAGTCAATCAGGGAATAAAACGCCTGATAAAAGTGTCCCTTAGTCTGTCGGCATATATGCTTATGGGAGCAGGAAAAGCCGATAGCTGTGAAGAGGCGTATAAGTATTGCAAAGAGGCAATAGAGACGGGAAAAGCTCTTGAGAAGATGATACAGTTTGTGGAGGCTCAGGGCGGAGACAAAAATTACATATATGACACAGAAAGATTGCCAAAGGCAAAATATATTGTGCCGGTATGTTTTGAAAAATCAGGATATATATCAGCCTGTCGAACAAGTGAAGTGGGAATGGTAAGCCTGATTCTCGGTGGGGGAAGGACGACAAAGGAAAGTGAGATTGACCTTGCCGTGGGAATAGACATAAGAAAACATATAGGTGATTATGTATCGGAAAATGAACCTTTTGCATATATTCATTCCAATGACGAAAATATAATTGACGAGGCGATAAACAGACTTATCAATGCTTATGATTTGGAAGACCAACCCGTTAAGGCAGAGGATGTAATTAAATATGTAATAGAATAAAAAATAAAACAGCAGAAAAGAGGAGGATAACATGAGAACAGCGATTGTTATGGGTTCAACAAGTGATTTACCAAAGCTTGAACCTGCCATTGAAATTTTAAAGGAATACGGAGTACAGGTAGATGTGAGATGCCTTTCAGCGCACCGAGCCCATCTTGGACTTTCAGAGTTCATTTCAGAGGCGAATGAAAATGGAACAGAGGTAATAATTGCAGCCGCAGGAATGGCGGCAGCCCTTCCCGGAGTAATTGCATCACAGACAGTTCTTCCGGTAATAGGTGTTCCGATTGCAGGGTCGACTCTTGACGGTATGGATGCCCTTTTATCGATAGTACAGATGCCACCCGGAATCCCTGTTGCAACAGTGGCTATAAATGGAGGGAAAAATGCGGCTCATCTCGCTCTCCAGATTATGGCTGTAAAACATGAGGAACTCAGAACAAAACTTACTGAGTTCAGACAGGATATGGAAAAACAGGCTATGAAGGCAAATCAGGAAGTCATAGAAAAATACAGATAAGATATAGTGCAAAAAATACACGATATATGTGGGCTGATAAGTATATTATACTAAAAAATTGAGTTGATAAAGGAAATTTTATAGAGTATAATGAGCTTTGAAAACAGACATTATTTTTTGGAGGTACATAAAATGGGAATTATTAGCAGATTTAAAGACATTATGGCAGCTAACATTAACGCTTTACTTGATAAAGCAGAGGATCCTGAGAAGATGATTGATCAGACTCTTCGCAATCTTACAAAGGATCTCGGTGAGGTTAAAGAGCAGACTGCTGCTGTTATGGCAGATGAACAAAGATGTAAGAGAGAGTTGGATGAGTGCAACAGTGAGATTGCCAAGATGCAGACATATGCTGAAAAGGCACTTCTTGCAGGAAATGAAGCAGATGCAATGAAATTTCTTGAGCAGAAAGCTCAGCTTTCAACAAAGCAGGCGAGTCTCCAGCAGACTTATGATGTAGCAGCATCAAATGCCATGAAGATGAGACAGATGCATGACAAGCTTGTGAAGGATATCAATGAGCTCAATACCAGAAGAGATGCTATAAAGGCAAAGATGAAGGTAGCAAAGACTCAGAAGCATATAAATGACATGACTGCCAATATCAGTGATTCATCAAGCAGCTTTGCGGCATTTGAAAGAATGGAAGCAAAGGCAAATTCTATGCTGGATCAGGCAAATGCCATGAATGAGCTTAATATGTCAACAGAGGAGAGCGGTGTTGATTCTTTAGCAGCTAAGTATGATGCAGCGCCTGATGCAGCGGTAGCTGAGGAGCTTGCAGCTCTTAAAGCTAAGATGGGACTGCAATAAGAATTGCAGGGTTTAAATGATAAGCAACTGGAGGCCTGTTGTTATACTGACGGGCCTCTTCTTATTCTGGCAGGAGCAGGAAGCGGAAAAACCAGAGTAATAACTCACAGAATCGCATATCTTATAGAGGAAAAATCAGTTAATCCTTATAATATATTGGCAATTACATTTACCAATAAAGCTGCAAAAGAAATGCGGGAGAGAGTTGACAACATAGTTGGGTTTGGCTCGGAGAGTGTTTGGGTAAGCACATTTCATTCCATGTGTGTAAGAATTTTAAGAAAACACATAGACAAGCTGGGCGGAACCCGCGACTTTACAATTTATGATACTGATGAGCAAAAAACAGTCATTAAAGAGGTGCTGAAATATTT
Source organism: uncultured Bacteroides sp. (assembly GCA_964553965.1). Lineage (GTDB taxonomy): Bacteria > Bacillota > Clostridia > Lachnospirales > Lachnospiraceae > Coprococcus_C. The sequence goes on from CAZKMB010000002.1 coordinate 38,393, forward strand.
ATCCCTTGATCCTAAACTCTATCCGGAACGTGCCATGATAGCGGCTATCTCAAAAGCCAAGGAAGAATATATGTCACCTGATGATTATGAGAAAGCACATGCAACAAGCTTTAGAGACCAGCAGATAGCCAAAGTTTATGCAGAGTATCAAAAAAGATTAAAGCGTAATAACGCATTGGATTTTGATGATCTGATATATCAGACCATCTTTTTGTTTGAAACTAACCCGGATGTACTTGCGGAGTATCAGGAAAGATTTAAGTACATAATGGTGGATGAATATCAGGATACAAACCATACACAGTTTGTTCTGGTAAAACAGCTTGCGGCAAAGTATAGAAATCTTTGTGTAGTAGGCGATGATGACCAGAGTATTTATAAATTCAGAGGAGCCAACATATACAATATCCTTAATTTCGAGAGTGAATATCAGGATGCAAAGGTAATCAAACTTGAACAGAACTATCGTTCAACAGCCAACATATTAAATGCGGCAAACGGAGTCATAGCTAACAACGAAGGCAGAAAGGACAAAACCCTTTGGACTAATCAGGAAGATGGTGACAAAGTGAAATTCACCAGATATGATGATGATAAGTCAGAAGCAAGAGGTGTTGCTGCCACTGTAAGAGGGATAAACAAACAGGGTGTAAGCCTGGATGATATAGCTATCCTGTACAGAACAAATGCCCAGTCAAGACTTATTGAGGAACAGCTTATATATGAGAGTATTCCGTATAAGGTATACGGTGGACAAAACTTTTATTCCAGAAAAGAGATAAAAGACATAGTGTGTTACCTTAAAGTTCTTGTCAATCCGGAGGACGACAACTCATTAAAGAGAATAATTAACATTCCTAAAAGAGGTATAGGGGATACATCAGTTGCCAAGGTTCAGGAATTTGCCATGAATAATGATTTAAGCCTGTATGATGCACTCCTCGATATCGAGGAAGTGCCTGGAATGACCAGAGCAGTGGATAAAATCAGCAAATTTACGGATATGATGGAAGATTTTCGTAATATGGTGACAGAAGAAGAAACACCGGGCAGTATATTTGAAGCCGTTCTTGAAAAAACAGGTTATGTGGATGAACTTATTGCTGAGGGGACAGATGAAGCCAAAACACGTATAGAAAATATAAATGAGCTTAGAACCAAGATAATCAATTACGAGGAAAATGCGGAGTATCCTAATCTTACAGAACTTTTGGAGGATATCGCTCTGATTGCGGATGTAGATGAGGAAGATGCTGAAAATGAGCCATCACAAAAAGTTACGCTGATGACATTGCACAGCTCAAAAGGATTGGAATTTCCATATGTGTTTATTGTTGGAATGGAAGACGGATTATTTCCAAGTCACATGTCCATAGACAGTGACGACCCGGATGCTTTGGAAGAAGAGAGAAGATTGTGCTATGTGGGAATAACACGGGCAATGAAAAAACTTTATCTTTCTGCAGCTTCCAGACGTATGTTGAACGGCGTAACAAACTTTAATGACATATCAAGATTTATTAAAGAGATACCAAAACATTATGTTGAAACTGAAGGACTTTTCACTCAAAAAAGCAGTGAATCAGAAGATACATATAAGGATTATTCCTCAATGCTTGGGGGATTTTCAAATGTGGGATACGGAAGACCGAAGTTAAAAAAAGATGACTACTCAAAGAGCAATCCTTATACGAAAAAAACTCCGGTATCATCAGCTAATCCCGGCTTTGGAAAAGCCTTTCCAATGGATATTGCAAGAGAAAGTACATCATACAGTGTGGGCGATAACGTAAAACATCTGAAGTTTGGAAAAGGTGTGGTAACTGCTGTTGCCCCTGCCGGCAGTGATAAGGAAATTACGGTGGATTTTGAGCGTGTTGGCGAGAAAAAAATGTATGCCTCATTAGTAAAAATGAAAAAACTGTAAAAAATCGGTTATAACGGTAGAAATAAAAAAAACAGTATGTTATAATTGGTGTACTATATAATAAAAGAAAGGGTGGTATTTACTATGAAAAAATACGATGATGTTAAGATTGTATCAACTGAGGAAGAGTGCGTAGAGGAAGCAAAAAATGCGTTTTTATCAGTAGCTCTTATTGTTGGTATACTTACAATAATAGTTGGTATCTGCGTGGCTGTATATAAGTATCTTACACCGGATTACCTTGATGATTTCGATGACTACGATGATGATTTTGATGACAGTTTCTTCGATGAGGAAGATGAGGATGAGTCAAAGTCTGAGGAGTAAATTATATAATCCTTAAATGATTATAAAAAGAGCATCACCTTGTATGTGTGCATATGAGGTGATGCTCTTTTTGATTATCTTATTTGAACCAGATTAGAACAATGTCTGTTGCCCTGCAGGTCTTCTATTATAAACATTCCGAAATAAGGAACATCAGGATACATAGAACCTGTTATTGTTGAAAACCCGTCTGTAACAGGGAAAGAATAATATTCAAGGACAAGGTCTTCCCAGTCGGCTTCATTTAAATTGGTCAAATCCTCGTTGGAGGTAAACTCATGAGATAAGGCACCAAAAGCAATGTAAGTATAATCGAAAATATCTATCTCGTAGCGGTCAGGAAATAAATCAGTTCCCTCGCTGTTTATGAGATTTGATATAGGATAAGCTCCTATAATCTGTCCTTCAGGATGCTCACTGTCAGTCTCAAGGACAAAGTAGACATACATGGCATCCTCTTCTTCTATTGATTCATTATATAGAATACTTGATAAAAGATATCTTGTATAATTATCCGTACTCTCCAATACAGTATACATTACCTCACATTGCTCGTGAGTGGTATCATTTTGCATATATATAATGTCACCGTCAAATTCCGCGGTATAAGTGCCGTTATCATCTGAACTCACCTGATTGCTCATCGAAACAAAATAATAGTTATCCGGTCTTGTCATGTCTGCTCTTGATATGACATAATATATATTTTGAACGTTGGCAGCCTGCTCCTGTGTGAGGGTTATGTCAAAACTGTAGTCATCGTTTAGTACAGGGACAAGGGTAGAAATATCCCAGTCAGCGGTAAGGGTGTTCTCACCTGTGAGCAAAACGGAAAAGTTCGCTATAAATGATGTATATTCCAATGCAAAATCAAAGGTTGAATAAGTAGGTATGTAATATGCGGTTCCTTCTTTTGCATTATATGGATAATATATGGAGACACCGTTGGCTTTAACTTCGTTTGAGCCATTGTATACCACGAATTTTTTTAATGCGTTGTTAAGATTATTGGCTTCTTCGTTGAAAACGGTTCCCATATTGCTTGCCAAATCAGCCAAATCTATAACATCATAGGAGTATTCACCTGTATATTCCGCGGCAATTTCTTTTGTTTTAGAACGTATACGAGAGTAAACAGGATAGGTCTTTGCACATAAATCATCGTTTGCTTTTTCAAAAAGTTCGTTGAGTGCAGTTTCAACATTCTCTGTTTCGCTAAGGTCTAAAACCGAAAGAGTTACATTGACCTTTGTATAAGGATACTGGCTGATGGATTCTTCCGAATAGCTTATGTAATAGTCCACAATGGCAGTGCCTGTTTCTTTGCCGGATGAGGAGCCATCCACAGCTTCAAGAAATGTATAATCCCAGCCCCATCCCGGCTCTAATTCCTGGGAAGATATCATATAATTGGCATAAGGTGAAAGTGTGTGCGCGGTTTCAATGGTTGACATGAGGCAGGCATCAAAACCAATCCATTCAAGTTTATTGTCCTGTGAAAAAGGACTGTTTAAAAACGCTTCGTCAAGCTCGTCCAGATACAGGGAGTCATCGGTTAATTCATCCTGTCCATATCCCCAAAATGCGCCACCACCATGGTTCCATAGGATAAGCCCGTATTGTTCGGCAGGAAAATTGTCGTAACCGTAGGTGAGAAATTCACTTAAGGTATTCGGGTCACCCATATTTTTTTCGTCTAATTCGTCAAGGACTGTTAAATCTCCGTCATCAAGAAGAATGATGGAATTTTGATTATCCGGTATATCGGGATTGTACCAGTCATAGCAACCGCCTGTATAAATAATAACATGCACATTTTCATAATCATAGTTGGCGGCAAGCATTTCACTTATATCGCTTGAAGCAGAACCGTAGTCACTTTCCAGATTTGACCCAACCATATAAATCATAATGGTTTTTGAACCTTCCTCTGCATCCTGAATAAAGGTTTCGGTTGTACTTCCGTCGGTTGAGGAAACTTCGATTGTTGTTTGCTGCTCACCGGTTGTTTCCCTGTTTTTTGTATAATCTTTTGGTTTGTTTTTGATTATAATGAACACAATCAGCAGAATGAGACCTATGACTACTACTGAGATACCGATGATAAGCGGTAATTTGGACTTCTTTTTTGGAACGTCAGGTTCAAGTCTCATATCGTAAAACTGCTGTGACTGGGCGTACTGTGGCTGGGCGTACTGTGGTTGTCCATATTCGATATATGATGTGGGCTGAACCGGTGTAGCTGCCTGATTATATGAAAAATTCTGTGGTATGGAATTTGTGGAGTCGGCTGACATAGCCCATCCGCATATAGGACAAAATCCCCCTTCGTTCAGGGAGTGACCGCAAACATTACAAAACATATATACCTCCTCAAAAAGCAAATTGTCTGACTATATATAAGAATTTTACCACATTAATTTATTATTTTATATATAAAAACAAAAAAATAGTTAAAAAGAATGAAAAATGTGTTACTATATTGAAATAAAACAGAAAGGGGATATATGCCCGGAGCATATAATATAACATGAAATTAGTTATACAGAGAGTCAGTGAGGCTGAAGTTAAGGTTGATGATAAAATAATCGGCAGTATAGGAAGAGGTTTTTTGATCTTACTTGGGATAGGCGAAGGCGATACGGAGGAAATGGTGGATCGTTATGTGGATAAGCTGATAAAACTAAGGATTTTTGAGGATGAGAATGGTAAGACCAATCTCAGTATATCCGATGTAAATGGTGATATTATGGTGGTGTCACAGTTTACACTTTATGCAAATTGCAAAAAGGGAAACAGACCAAGCTTTATAGGTTCCGGAAGTCCGGAACATGCGGAAAAACTATATGAATACTTTAAAGAGAGAGTTAAACATGTCTATGGCAGGGTTGAATGCGGAGAATTTGGGGCTGATATGAAGGTAAGTCTGGTGAATGACGGACCTTTTACAATTTTATGGGACAGTGCCGAGTGGTAACACAATCTGCAGATAGAAACAGATTGAATAATTTTCCGCCTTATGATAAAATGAATGTAATTAGCTAACCGGGAGGAATTGTCGATGAAAAAAGTTGCGTATATTGCGTCAGAGTGTGTGCCTTTCATAAAAACAGGCGGTTTGGCCGACGTTGTGGGAACTCTGCCGAGAATTTTTGATAAAAAAGAATATGATGTAAGAGTAATAATTCCCAATTATATGTGCCTTCCTGCCAAGTTTAAGGAAAAGATGAGATACCTTACCCATTTCCATATGGATATAGGCTGGAGACAGCACTACGTTGGTGTTATGTATATGGAATATGAGGGAGTTCCGGTATATTTCATTGATAACGAGTACTATTTTAACGGATTTAATATATACGGTGATGTAAAGTGGGATATTGAAAAATTCTGCTATTTCAGTAAAGCGGCACTTTCAATACTTCCAAGTATAGGATTTCAACCTGATATTGTGCACTGTCACGACTGGCAGGCCGGACTTGTGCCGGTGTATTTAAAAACTCTCTTTGCCGGTAATCCTTTTTACAGCAACATGAAATCCATTATGACCATTCATAATCTTCAATTCCAGGGAAAATGGGACATAAAAACATTGCAGGAGTATTCAGGCCTTCCGGATTATGTCTTCACCCCTGATAAGCTTGAGATTCACAAGGATGCCAGTATGCTTAAAGGTGGTCTTGTATATGCGGATAAGATTACTACAGTGTCGAATACCTACGCATGGGAGATTCAGACACCACAGTACGGAGAGGGGCTTGACGGTTTGCTGAGTGCCCGTAACCAGTCACTCTGGGGAATTGTAAACGGTATTGATTACAATGACTATAATCCGGCAACCGACAAGAAGATATACAAGAATTATACTATAAAGAATTTCCGTAAAAACAAAGCGGAAAATAAGAGAGAACTCCAGAAAAAACTGGGACTTCCTGAGGATAAGGATGCCTATATGATAGGTATTATTTCCCGTCTCACCGACCAGAAGGGTCTGGATTTGGTTGACAGAATTATGAATGACATCTGTACAGACGGTACACAGTTTGTTGTTCTTGGCACAGGTGACCGGAGATATGAGGATATGTTCAGATATTATCAGGGTATTCATCCGGCTAAGGTATCTGCCAACATCTATTATTCGGATGCCTTATCTCACGAGATGTATGCGGCCTGTGATACTATGCTTGTTCCGTCAAGATTTGAACCATGCGGTCTTACACAGCTTATGGCACTTAGATATGGAACATTGCCTATAGTTCGTGAAACAGGAGGACTCAAGGATACGGTTATACCGTACAATGAGTTCGACGGAAGCGGAACCGGTTTTTCATTTGCAAATTACGATGCATTTGAGTTGCTTAACACCATCAATTATTCTAAGAGGATATTCTTTGATTACAAGGATGCATGGCAGGATATGCAGGAAAGAGCGATGCAGCAGAATTACAGTTGGAGCGATTCTGCAAAGATATATCAAAAATTATACGAACAGGTATAAATTAAATAAAAAAGCTGTTGTGCGGAATGTACAACAGCTTTTTTTCGGACTTTTTTACTGGTAAAGGCAGTTTGGACATGATACAATGAAACGAGTTGAAAAAAATAAACAGGAGAATTAATATGGCCTTTGACGGAGTTTTTTTATCGGGAATTATAAGTGAACTTAAAAATAAACTTTTAGGCGGAAGAATATATAAGATATATCAGCCGGAGGTGGATGAACTCTGCCTTGTAATCAAAAATAAAACCCTTGACGGCAATACAACAAACAGACTGCTCATTTCAGCAGGAGCAGGGCTTCCGCTTATGCATCTCACGGAGAATGTTAAGGAAAATCCTGCGGCAGCCCCTAACTTTTGTATGTTGTTAAGAAAACACATCGGTAACGGGCGGATCGTTGATATCAAACAGCCGGAATTTGAACGTATAGCGGAATTTACCATAGAACATCTGGATGAGATGGGAGATGTATGCACCAAAAAACTTATTGTGGAAATCATGGGTAAGCACAGCAATATTATATTTACTGACAGTGAGGGTACCATAATAGACAGTATAAAGCATATTTCCTATCAGATAAGCTCTGTCAGGGAGGTGCTGCCGGGAAGAACGTATACATATCCTCCCGGACAGGATAAAGTAAATCCTTTAAAAGCAGATGTGAATTATTTTGTAAATCATATACTTTCTAAGCCTGTTTCCGTGGCAAAGGCAATCTACACATCTCTTACCGGAATATCTCCGGTTGTGGCAAACGAGATAGCTGTAAGGGCGGATGTGGACGGAAACGTGAGTACCGCAGCTCTCACCATGGAAAATAAAGAAAAACTATACAGAGAATTTTCGGGTATGATGGACGATATAAATAATGAACGATATATACCTAATATTGCCTATGACGGATATGAGCCTAAAGAATTTTCAGCCGTATTGCTTACGGGATACGGTAGGGAAAAAGACAGCAGCCTTATGCCGGCAAAAGGTGTAAAAGGGTTGAAGGTATTTGTGTCACCATCAGCAGTTTTAGAAGAATATTACAGCAAAAAAAGTGTGATAATCAGGATGAAACAGCGTTCCGCGGATTTGAGGAAAATAGTGTCAAATGCCGTTGAGCGAACCGGAAAAAAATATGACTTGCAGCTTGCACAGCTAAAAGATACTGAAAAAAGAGATAAATACAAGATATACGGAGAACTGATTACCACATATGGTTACAGCGCAAAACAGGGTGACAAAGAGCTTGTCTGCGAGAATTATTATACCGGGGAAACGGTGAACATTCCTTTGGAAAAGGATATTTCACCTATGGACAACGCAAAAAAATATTTCGCAAAATATAATAAATTAAAGCGTACCCATGATGCACTTGTCGGGCTTACCGGAGAAACAGGAGACGAACTTAATTACCTTCTGTCTGTACAAAATTCCCTTAACATAGCAACCACGGATACAGATTTGGAGCAGATAAAATCTGAATTGATGGAAAATGGTTATATAAGGGGAAAGGCAGATAAAAAAGGCAATAAAAAATCAGCGAAAAGCAAGCCAATCCACTATATTTCTTCTGACGGTTTCCATATATATGTGGGAAAAAACAACTATCAAAATGAAGACATAACTTTTAAAATGGCAGAGGGCAGTGACATGTGGTTTCATGCAAAGAACATGCCCGGCTCTCATGTTATAGTAAAAACTGAGGGAGAGGATATGCTTCCGGATACTACATATGAGGAGGCAGCGAGACTGGCAGGCTTTTATTCCTCCGGCAAGGACGCTCCGAAGGTTGAAATAGATTATACGCTGAGAAAAAACCTGAAAAAACCTCCAAAGGCTAAGCCGGGTTTTGTGATATATCACACTAATTATTCCATGTCCATTGAGCCGGACATAAATGGTATAAGAGAAGTGACAGACTAAACACAATTAACATTTGCATTTTTCTAATATATATAATATAATAAAGTGATATGTAGTTTTTTACTAATAACATTATGGGTGTAATAATATGATAAAAAGCATGACCGGCTTTGGAAGAAGCGAGATTGTAACCGAAGAAAGAAAAATAGTTGTTGAAATCAAGGCAGTTAATCACAGGTATTGTGATATGAATGTAAAGTTACCAAAAAAACTTAACTGTTTTGAGACAGCTATAAGGAATTATTTGAAAGATTATATACAAAGGGGAAAGATTGATGTCTTTATAATATACGAGGATTATACAAAGTCCAATGTATGTGTAAAATACAACAGAGAAATAGCTGCGGAGTACTATGATTATCTCAATCAGATCTCGCAGCAGTTCGGTATAGAGAATGATATAAAGACCTCTGCCATAGCCAGATTTCCTGAGGTGCTTTCTCTGGAGGAACAGACCGCAGATGAAGATGAGGTATGGGAATTTCTTTCTTCTGCCATAGGGGAGGCAGCGGAAAGATTTGTAGAGTCACGTATAAAAGAGGGTGAAAACCTTAAAGACGATTTGATAGGCAAACTGGATGATATGCTCAGGATGGTGGAATTTATAGAGGAAAATTCACCTGCAATCATAAGTGAGTACAAACAGAAACTCACAGACAAGGTTGCCGAGCTTTCTGCCAACACACAGATAGATGAACAGCGTATAGCCACGGAGGTTGTTATATTTGCTGATAAAATTTGCGTGGATGAGGAAATAGTAAGACTCAAGAGTCATATAACAGGTACAAAGCAAATTCTTACCGAAGGTGGTTCTGTGGGTCGTAAGCTTGATTTTATAGCTCAGGAGATGAACAGGGAAGCAAATACCATACTTAGCAAATCAAATTCCCTTCAGATATCAGATGTGGGTATAGAACTCAAGACAGATATCGAAAAAGTAAGAGAACAAATTCAAAATATAGAATAAGAACATGAGGTGTTTACTATGGAAAAGAAAGGTGATTTAATAGTTATCTCAGGTTTTTCGGGAGCAGGTAAGGGTACTGTTGTAAAAAAGCTTGTAGAAGATTACGGATACAGCTTATCCGTTTCAGCAACAACAAGAGCTCCACGCCCCGGCGAAGTGGACGGACGAGAGTATTATTTTAAGTCAGTGGAGGATTTTCAGCTTCTTATAGACTATAACGGATTTATAGAATGGGCTCAGTATGTCGACAACTACTACGGCACACCGAGAAAGTTCGTTGAACAGGAGATGCAGGAGGGTCGCGACGTTATACTTGAGATAGAGGTTCAGGGAGCCATGAACGTAAAACGTCAATATCCGGATGCCATACTTATCTTTGTTGCTGCACCGAGTGCTGAGGAATTAAAAAACAGACTTGCAGGCAGGGGAACAGAGACAGCAGAGGTTATTGAGAAACGTATGAAACGTGCTGCCGTGGAATCAGACGATATCGATGAGTACGATTATATAGTTATCAATGACGATTTAGATACCTGCGTAAAAAAAGTTAATTCTATTATTGTTGGCAAGAAGTGCCTCCATGACAATAATTTAAATTTTATAAATGAAATAAGAAGAGAGCTTAAGGCTAATTAGGAAGGGAGATATACAAGATGTTACATCCATCATATTCAGATTTAATGGCAGTGGTTAATAGTGAGGTTGAACCGGGTGAGCAGCCGGTTGTACAGAGCAGATATTCAATTGTTATGGCAACATCAAAAAGAGCCAGACAGATAATAGACGGAAGAATTGCTGAGCGTAAGGATAAAAAGGAAACATATCAGTACAAAAAAGAAAAAAAACCATTATCTGTTGCTATTGATGAGCTGTACAGCTCCAAAGTTAAGATTGTTGGTGATGACGAATAAACACTTAGGGGACTCCGGGCTTGGTAGTCCCTATGTTTAATTTTAGGAGGATTATATGAAGTTAAGTGAGCTTATATCAGGTTTACAATATGAGATACTACAGGGAAATATAGATAAAGACATTAACGATATTCATAATGATTCCAGAAATGCAGGCAAAGATGATTTGTTTTTTTGTATACCGGGAGCGGTGACCGACGGTCATACCTATGCAAAAGATGTCGCAAAAAAAGGAGCTACTGCCGTTATAGTAGAAAAACCGGTTGATGTACCGGAAAGTGTAACGGTCATAAAGGTACCTTCTGCCAGATATGCCATGGGAATTGTGAGCTCAAGATTTTACGGAGAACCATCAAAAGAACTTACGGTGATAGGGATTACCGGAACAAAGGGAAAGACGACCATAACATATATGATTCGTGAAATGCTTATGGCGGCCGGCATAGAGACAGGACTTATAGGCACCATAGAAATAAATGACGGTGTAAACCGTATTCATGCGGCAAATACAACTCCGGAATCCATACTCCTGCACAAATATTTACGAGATATGGTTGACAATGGTATGAAGTGTGTCGTTATGGAGGTATCCTCTCAGGGCTTGATGTTGGACAGAGTAGCGGGAGTAGAATTTGATTATGGAATATTTACAAATTTATCAAAGGATCATATAGGACCTAATGAGCACAAAACCTTTGAAGAGTATATGATGTGGAAAGCTAAACTTTTTACAATGTGTAAGACGGGAATATTTAATATGGATGATCCCTACGCAAAAAATATGATAAAGACAGCTGCCTGCGATGTGATTACCTATGGTATGAGTAAAGATACTGATTATTATACAGACTCATATGATTTATATAAAGAGAATGGAGTTCTGGGAATAAAGTATAAGCTCCTTGGCAAACTTGACGGAGAGATTAAGGTTGATATGCCGGGAGAGTTTTCCGTACATAATTCCCTTGCTGCCATTGCCGTAGCTCATAACATGGGTGTATCTTTTAATGATATAAAGGCTATACTTGCACGGGTTAAGGTCAGGGGACGTGTGGAAATGATACCGATATCAGATGAGTTTACTGTTATGATAGATTATGCCCATAATGCCATGGCATTAGAGAGCCTCTTTAATGCACTAAAGGCATATAACCCGGACAGACTGGTATCTCTGTTTGGCTGTGGAGGAAATCGTTCAAAGGACAGACGTTATGAAATGGGAGAAGTGTCCGGAAATATGGCTGATTTAACTATAATAACCAGTGATAATCCGAGACGTGAAAATCCACAGGATATTATAAATGATATAAAAACCGGAATTGAAAAAACAAGCGGAAAATATGTGGAGATAACTGATAGAAAAGAAGCCATGAGATATGCCATATTACATGGAAAGCCGGGAGACATAATTGTTTTTGCAGGCAAAGGACATGAGGACTATCAGGAAATAGAGGGCGTAAAATACCATATGGATGAGAGAGAATTGATACGCCGGATATTGGAGGAAGAAGATGTCTCAACTATATGCGGATATAATAATAGATATTTCTCATGAGGCCATAGACAGAACTTTTCAGTATGTGGTTCCGGAAGAATTATCAGATATTCTGGAGATAGGTATGCAGGTACAGGTTCCTTTCGGACAGGGAAACAGAACAAGAAAGGGATATGTGGTAGGCATTACGACTGTACCGGGTTTTGATGTAGACAAGATGAAATGCATATCCGGGATACCGGATAAAAGTCTACAGATAGAGGGAAAACTCATAAAGCTTGCAGCGTGGATAAAAAAGAACTATGGCTCTACCATGTTTGATGCTTTAAAAACAGTTATGCCCATAAAAGAAAAGGTAAAAAAAACAGTACCGCGTGTTGAAGAAAAAAACTTTGAGTTAAAAAAACCGCCTGTGACGGAATTGAATAAAAGCCAGAAAGAACTTGTGGAGGAATTTGTTGCGGACAGGGGTAACAACATATATAAAACCTATCTTCTTCACGGAGTTACGGGAAGCGGAAAAACAGAAGTATATATAGGCTGTATAAAGGAAGTTGTAAAACAAGGAAAACAGGCTATAGTCCTTATACCGGAGATAGGGCTCACCTACCAGAATCTTGCCAGATTCAGACAACATTTTGGAAACCGTGTTGCTGTGATAAATTCAAGACAGAGCAAGGGCGAAAAATACGAAGAGTTCATGAAAGCAAAAAAACATGATGTGGATGTTATCATTGGCCCACGCTCGGCTCTGTTCTCGCCCTGCAAAAATTTAGGACTTATAATTATTGACGAGGAACATGACGGGGCGTACAAAAGTGATCAGACACCAAAATATCATGCAAGAGAGACAGCCATAGAAAGGGCAAGACTTGAAAATGCATCGGTTATATTGGGTTCGGCAACACCTACCGTTGAGAGCTATTCAATGGCTAAATTAGGAAAATACAAGCTATGGGAACTCCCCTACAGACCATACGGCATGGAACTGTCTACTGTGTCGGTGGTTGATATGCGAAAAGAACTCCGCAGAGGAAACCGAAGCATTATAAGTCGTGAATTATATGATGAGATAACCTGCAGACTGGAAAAGAAAGAACAGATTATGCTTTTCATAAACAGAAGGGGCTTCAATACATTTGTATCATGCAGGGAATGTGGAGAAGCTGTCAAGTGTCCGAAATGCGATGTGTCTCTTTCACTTCACAACAACGGTTTTATGATGTGTCATTATTGCGGACATATCGAAAGAACTGTCACGGAATGTCCGGCATGTAAGTCAAAACTTATCGGAGGATTCGGGACAGGAACCCAGAAGGTTGAAGAGGAGATAAACAGGCTGTTTCCTAAGGCAAAAACATTGAGAATGGACAGGGACACAACATCAAAAAAAGGCTCTTCAAGCGAGATATTAAATGATTTTCTGAACAAAAAGGCTGATATCCTTATAGGAACCCAGATGATAGTTAAGGGACATGATTTTGACAGTGTAACGCTTGTAGGTGTTATTCTGGCTGATTTATCCCTTTTTGATAATGATTACCGCTCAGGTGAAAGAACCTTTGATTTGCTCACACAGGCAGCAGGAAGGGCAGGCAGAGGCGATAAAAAAGGCCATGTACTTATACAGACATACCAGCCGGAACACTATGCGATTGTGGCTGCCGCAAAGCAGGATTATGAGGGGTTTTTTGATACGGAGATAACTTACAGGAGACTGTTGAAATATCCGCCGGTCTATAATATGATGGTAGTGCTTCTTACGGGTACGGACTATGACAGTGTCAGCTGTGCTTCGGAAGAATTGGCAAAGCTTCTGAAAAATGAAAACAGAACAGCAAAAGATGTGCGGATTATTGGTCCCGGAGATGCGACCATAGTAAAAATAAAGGATTTATACAGAAGAGTAATATATGTAAAAACCAAGGATGTAATACAGCTTGAGCATATAAGGGATATTGTTGACGATTTTGAAAGAGATGATATCAGAATAGCTGTAGATGTCAATCCGGTTAATATGTACTAAATATCAGGAGGTAAAAAAATGGCAATTAGAAAGATAAGATTAGACGGAGACGATGTATTGAGAAAAGAGTGTAAGCCTATTGAAAAGATGAGCTCAAGGATTGCAACTCTCATAGATGATATGTATGACACCATGTATGAGGCTAACGGCGTGGGACTTGCTGCACCTCAGGTTGGTATATTAAAAAGATTGGTAGTTATAGATATAGGTGACGACAATCCGCTTACCCTCATAAATCCGGTAATCACTCTTGCAGAAGGTGAACAGGAGGGAGAGGAAGGATGTCTCAGCCTTCCGGGCCTCCAGGGGACAGTTATCAGACCTAACCATGTGATTTGCAAGGCATTAGATGAAAATATGGAAGAAATTATCATAGAGGGTGAAGGATTGCTTGCAAGGGCAATCTGTCATGAACTGGATCATCTCGACGGAGTATTATACAAGGATAAGACTCTTGACGGCCTGTACAGTATTGAGACACAAAAACAAGACTAATTACGAGGAGAAATGATATGAAAATTGTATATATGGGTACTCCTGATTTTGCGGTATACGGATTAAAAGCAATCGTTGAGGCAGGACATGAGGTGGCTGCTGTCATTACCCAGCCGGACAAGGCAAAGGGGCGAAGCAAAGCATTGGTTCCGACTCCTGTTAAAAAACAGGCGATGGAGTATGATATACCTGTGTATCAGCCTGAGAAGGTAAGAGAAGACAGTATAGTGGATATGTTGAAAAAAATTGGACCGGAGGTTATCGTTGTTGCAGCTTATGGTCAGATTTTGCCTGAGAGCATCCTTTCCATACCTCCGTACGGATGTATCAATATTCATGCCTCACTGCTTCCTAAGTACAGAGGGGCTGCGCCTATAGAGTGGTCCATAATAGATGGAGAAAAAACTACGGGAGTTACCACCATGTATATGGAAAAAGGACTCGATACAGGAGACATGATTGAGAAAACAGAGGTTGATATAGAAGATACGGATACAGGTGCAAGTTTGCATGACAAGCTCGCAGCAGCAGGGGCAGAACTCATTGTATCAACCTTAAAAGCTGTGGAAAACGGAACGGCAACAAGGACAAAACAGGATGATGAAAAAAGCTGTTATGCAAAAATGCTTAGCCGTGAAATGGGCAATATAGACTTTTCCCGTGACGCATCTTATATAGAAAGACTTATAAGAGGACTTAATCCATGGCCATGCGCCTATACTGCACTGGATGGAAAAAACCTGAAAATATTTAAGGCAGATGTGGTTGAAAAATCAGGTAATCCGGGAGAAATCATAGAAGTTACAAGAAAGACATTTACAGTTGCCTGCGGCAAGGATGCACTGGTTATAAGAAATCTTCAGCCGGAAGGGAAAAAACCTATGGATACCGTAGCATTTCTAAACGGAAATAAAATAGAACCGGGAATGAAATTTAACGGGTAAAAGGAGTATTATAGATGGATTCAAGAGATATAGTGCTTGGTATTCTTATGGATATTGAGACTCAAAATACATTTTCCAATATAGCCATAGCAAAAGCACTGTCAAAGAACCAGTTTGAGGATAAGAGAGACAGGGCGTTTATCACAAGGCTTTCAGAGGGCGTGATGGAGACACTTATCAAAATTGATTATGTCATTGACCTGTTTTCAAAAACCGGGATAAAAAAATGCAAACCTCTCATAAGATGTATATTGAGAATGGGAACATATCAGATATTATATATGGATTCGGTTCCGGACAGTGCTGCCTGTAATGAATCTGTGAAGCTGGCGAAAAAACACGGCTTTGGAAAACTTACAGGCTTTGTAAACGGAGTTCTTAGAAATATATCAAGAAATAAGGACAACATAAAAATGCCTGACGAGAATTCAACGGAATATATATCGGTAAAGTATTCTACCCCGGTATGGTTGTGTGAAAAAATAAAAAGAGATTATCCGGAACAATATACAGATATACTGGAGGGATGTTTTGATGAAAGACCAACTTCCATCCGTGTAAACACTACAAAGACAACAAGAGAAAATCTAAAAAAAATAATAACTGATGCGGGAATCCGGGCAGAGTACGGTCACTACGATGACAAGGCACTGCTTGTAACGGGATATGATTTTATAAAGAAAATTCCGGGATACAGACAGGGATACTTTACGGTTCAGGACGAAAGTTCCATGTGTGCCGTAAGGGCAGCAGGAATAAAACCCGGTGATGTTGTGATTGATGTCTGCGGAGCACCTGGAGGAAAAACAACCTGCGCGGCAGAGTATCTGGAAGGTCAGGGTATGATATACTCCATGGACATTTCAAAAGACAAACAGGAACTTATAGAAGAAAATGTAAAAAGACTTGGTTTTGAAAATGTGAAAATAAGCTGTCACGATGCCACAGAGCCTATAGAGGGTGCCATGGCAGATGTGGTTATAGCGGATGTTCCCTGTTCGGGTCTCGGTATAATCGGAAGAAAAAATGACATCAAATACAGATTAAAGAAAGAACAGTTGGATGAATTGGTTCAATTGCAGAGAAATATATTGGATGTGGTTTCAAAATACGTCAAAAGAAATGGAAAACTGCTTTTTTCTACCTGCACCATAAATCCGGAGGAAAATCAGGAAAATGTAAAATGGTTTCTTGAAAACAATAAAGATTTTACGTTGCAGACAGAAAGACTTTTTTTGCAGGGAACAGATAAATGTGACGGCTTTTATTATGCGGTTTTAAGCAGAGGATAAATGATATTATGGATATAAAATCAATGTATTTAACTGAACTTGAGTCATATGTCAAAGAAAAGGGTTATCCGACATTCAGGGCAAAACAGATTTTTAGCTGGATGCATGAAAAGTTTGTTGCCGGTGTTGACGATATGACCAATCTTCCTAAAAATATAAGGGAAGATATCCAAAAAAGCGGTTTTACAACAATTGAAGAAGAGACAAGACAGGTGTCCCAAAAAGACGGAACAATAAAATTTTTATACAGACTTTATGATGGGCAAATGATAGAAACTGTTTTTATGAAATACAGCTACGGTAATTCCATATGTATTTCCTCACAGGCGGGATGCCGGATGGGATGCAGGTTCTGTGCATCAACCATAGGAGGTCTTGTCCGCAACCTGACAGCATCGGAGATGCTTGAACAGGTATATGCGACCATGCGGCTTACAGGGGAAAGAATATCCAATATAGTGGTTATGGGAACAGGAGAACCTCTGGACAATTATGACAATCTAATACGTTTTATAAAACTGATATCAGATGAAAATGGTTACAACATAAGTCAGAGGGGGATAACCGTGTCAAGTTGCGGAATCGTACCGGGTATATATAAGCTGGCGGAGGAAAAACTCGCCATCACCTTTGCCTTATCTCTCCACGCACCTACAGATGAGGAGAGAAGAGAACTTATGCCTGTTGCCTGCACATATACATTGGATGAGACCATAAAAGCGTGCAGATACTATTTTGAGAAAACGGGAAGAAGAGTTACCTTTGAATACAGTCTGGTAAAGGGGAAAAATGACGGAAAAGAACAGGCTTTAAAGTTGGCAGAACTGTTGAAGGGAATGAATTGTCACGTTAATTTAATACCTGTAAACCCTATAAGTGAAAGAAATTTTAAGCAAAGCGACCGGAATTCTGTCGAAAAATTCAAATTACTACTTGAAAAAAACTCAATAAATGGTACTATAAGAAGGAGTGTGGGCAGTGATATAGATGCTGCCTGTGGTCAATTGAGGAGAAAACATACTGCAGGAGGAGTCTGATGAGGTCTAATGGAAAAACGGATACCGGATGCAAGAGAAACAGCAACCAGGATAGTATATTCTTTTGTGATAAGCCGGTAGGGCCTTTACCCAATTTATATATTGTGGCTGATGGTATGGGAGGTCACAGAGCCGGGGACATGGCATCAAAAATGGCAATAGACATTTCAGTAGATTTTATAAAAAAATCCACGTTGGAAAACCCAATTGCCATAATGAAGAGGGCGATGATTTTTGCCAACAATGAAATATATAAGACTGCTAACAACGACCCGGACTTAAACGGTATGGGAACTACTATGGTTGCCGCTGTTGTTCTCGATGATAAATTATATGTGGCTAATGTGGGAGACAGCAGGCTGTATGTAGTGGGAAATGACATAAAACAGATTACCATGGATCACTCCCTGGTAGAAGAACTAATCAGAAATGGTGAGTTGGAGCGAAAAAAAGGACGAAATCACCCGGAAAAGAACATCATAACCAAGGCTATGGGTTCTAAGGATGAGGTGATGCCGGACTTTTTTGAGATAGATTTTAATCCTGATGATAAAATACTATTATGTTCAGATGGATTATCTAATATGGTAGAAGATGACGAGATACGAGATATTATAGTTGATAATACTAATTTAGAAAAGACAGCTGAAGCACTTATAGACAGGGCCAACTACTATGGTGGCTCGGATAATATATCTGTAGTCGTTGTATCAATGTAAAACGATTAAAGGATTGAAAAGAGAAAGGGTAATAAAGATGTTAAAACCAGGAATGATATTATGTGATAGATATGAGATACTTGATATAGTCGGTGCAGGCGGAATGTCTATCGTTTATAAAGCAAGATGTCACAGACTTAACCGAAACGTAGCCATAAAGGTTCTTAAACCTGAATTTTCAAACGATAAAAACTTTGTTACAAAATTCAGAATTGAGGCTCAGGCATCAGCGGGTCTTTCACATCCGAACATAGTTAATGTATATGACGTATATGATGATGACGGAATATATTTTATCGTGATGGAACTTGTGGATGGTATTACATTAAAAGAATACATAGAGCAGTATGGAAGATTAAGCATGGATAAGGCTCTTGATATATCCATACAGATAGCATCCGGACTTGAGGCAGCCCATGAGAGTCATATTATTCACAGGGATATTAAACCTCAGAATATTATCGTTTCCAAAAACGGAAATATAAAAGTTACAGATTTCGGCATAGCAAAAGCTGCCACATCTAACACACTTACATCAGGCGCAATGGGCAGTGTTCACTATATATCACCTGAGCAGGCAAGAGGCGGTTTCAGCGATGAGAGAAGTGATATATATTCGCTTGGTATCACTATGTATGAGATGGTTACAGGTCGTGTTCCTTTTGAGGGAGATAACAATGTGTCGGTTGCCCTTATGCATATTCAAAGCGACATGATACCACCGAGACAGTATTATCCTGATATATACTCCAGTTTTGAAAAAGTGATTATGAAAGCAACACAGAAGAAACCGGAGAGAAGATACCTTACTGCCAGTGCCCTCATAGCAGATTTAAAGAGAGTACAAAACAATCCTAACATAGATATAGTAGTGGCGCCTACAGCTATTACAAACAGCCCTACACAGGAGTGGACAAAGGAAGATGTGCAGGCAATTCGTGACGGAAGTGCTCACAAAACATCATACGAGAATACATCCTATGATAACAGCCAGCTCAATGCATTTTCTGTTAATCCACCGGTGCAGAACGATATGGGTGAGTTACGCCCTATAGGCGGAATATCTCCTATACCTGTAAATAACCAGCGTATCAACCAGATGATAGATGATTCGTTTGCTGACGATTATGATTATGAGGATGAATATGAGGAAGAACCGCCTGTAAAACAGCGTCAGAGCATAAAAAAGGTACAGGATGTATATGAGGAAGACGATGACGATGATGAAGATGACGGAGACATCGATCCAAGCCTTAAAAAAGCAGTTACGATAGCAGGTATAGCTACAGCGGTTGTAATAGCAATTATACTTATGGTTGTACTCGGCAACGTACTCGGCTGGTTCGGCTCCGGAAATAAAAAAGACAAAACAACAGGTTCCACAGTTTCTGAGGGCAACGAGATTATAATGATAGATGTTCGTGATTTCTCAGAGCAGAAAGCTCTTGATTTGCTTGAAAAAGAAGGCTTTAAGAACGTAAAAGTTGAGCTTGTTGCAAGCGAGGATGTTCCTGAGGGTTACGTTGTAGACCAGAGTGTTGAACCAAACATGGCAATACCTGCAGATGATGAAGTTATCATCTATGTAAGTGGCGGTGCCGAGCAGAAGGAAGTTCCTAATGTAGAGGGATATTCGGATGCACAGGCATGTCAGATGATAGAGGAAGCAGGATTTAAGGTTAAACACGCATATGCTTTTGATGATGAGATTGAAAAGGATTATGTCATAACCCAGTCACCGGAAGGCGGCGAGATGGCTGCTATTGGTTCAGAGGTTATAATTACAGTCAGCAACGGTTCCGAAAATAAAGAAGTTCCTGTTCCTAACCTTTATGGATTGACAGAAACACAGGCTAAGGAGGCACTTAAGTCTGTTAAGCTTGAGGCAGGAAAAATCTCCTCAGAATATCATGATACCGTTGAGGCAGGAATTGTTATAGAACAGTCTGTAAGTCAGGGAACAAAACTGTCAGAGGGAAGTACGGTTGATATTGTGTTAAGTAAGGGACCGGAAGAAAAAGTTGTTATGTACACAGCAAATATATCCGGAACAGTTACATGCAATGATTCCACACTGGACGGAACTGCCGTAACAGTACAGGTACGATTTGACGGAGTTACAGTTTCAGAGAAAAATATAACAGTTATAGCAGGCACTCCTAACTCAGTTACAGGTGTTAAATCCGGCCTTCAAAATCAGGGCGGAAGTGCGGATATAATTATTATTGATGCAGCCGGAAGTAACGTTACAGCACAGTTTTCATGTACAACTTCTGTAACATATGATGAGTATGAGGAACCACAGGATTAAATGCAGGGAAAGATTATAAAAGGGGTAGGTGGATTTTATTATATCCACCTGCCTGATAACAGAATTTTTGAATGTAAAGCGAAGGGCGTTTTCAGAAAAGATAACATCAAACCTGCGGTGGGAGATAACGTAGAGATTGACATTATCAGTGATGAAAAACTTACCGGAAACATAATATCCATATTGCCTGAAAAAAACAGACTGATACGACCGGCGGTTGCAAATGTTGACCAGGCAGTGGTTATATTTGCCCTCTCCAATCCAAAACCCAATTACAACCTGTTGGACAGATTCCTTATAATGATGGATGCACAGGATGTAAAGACGGTCATATGTCTTAACAAGTCTGATTTGGTTGAGGAAGAATATGCCATTTCAATAAAAAATATTTATGAAAAATGTGGTTATGATGTAGTCATAACCTCTACTTATTCTACGGAAGATTCTGAAGATTCTACAGGTGGTATAAAAATCTTAAAGGAATTACTCAAAGGAAAAACTACAGTGTTCGCCGGACCATCGGGGGTGGGGAAATCATCCCTGCTGAATATATTCTGCCCTGACACAGAGGCTAAAACCGGTGAGATAAGCGAAAAGATAAAAAGAGGAAAGCATACTACCAGACATTCGGAGCTTATATTTTCAGGGGAAGATACATTTATAATGGATACACCGGGCTTCAGTTCCCTTTATGTGGACGGTATAGAGCCGGACAACCTGAAAGAATATTACAGCGAGTTTGCGGTGTACAGTGAAAAATGTCGCTTTAACGGCTGTGTTCACATAAGTGAGCCGGACTGCAGGGTGAAGCAAGCATTGGAAACCGGTGATATAAGTTCCCTCAGATATGATAACTATAAACAATTATATGAAGAATTAAAAAATAAAAGGAGATGGTAACATGAATATTCTTTCACCTTCGTTGTTGTCAGTTAATTTCAATAACATAAAAGCAGATGCGGAAATTTTGGATGCATCGGGAGTAAAATGGTATCATCTGGATGTTATGGATGGACTCTTTGTAAAGAATATATCCTTTGGACCTCCGGTTATAGAGTGTATAAGAAAAATTACTGACAGCTTCTTTGATGTACATCTCATGATACAGGAGCCAATCAGATATATTGAGACATTCAAAAATGTGGGAGCTGATTTGATAACTGTTCACTATGAGGCATGCAGTAATCCTGATGAGACAATAGAAGCCATAAAAACGAGTGGTGTTAAGGTGGGACTTGCCATTAACCCTGACACACCGGCTGAGAAAATAAAAGATTATATAGACAGAGTTGATATGGTGTTGGTGATGAGCGTTTATCCGGGCTTTGGCGGACAGAAATTCATGCCGGTTGCCATTGAAAAGATAGGCAAAATCAGAGAGTGGGCAAATGAAATCGGAAAAGACCTTCACATAGAGGTTGACGGAGGCATAAACCTTGACAACGTAACAGAAGTTATAAAAGCAGGAGCAAATGTGATAGTTGCCGGTTCGGCAGTGTTCGGGGATGATATAGCTGCCAATGTCAGTGCATTTTTAGAAAAAATGAAGTGAAATGCGTGAGGATGACACAGGTGAATAATATTATAATTGTTACCGGCGGAACATTGGATGAAAAAATCCTTATCCGGGTATTAGAACAATATGAGCAACCTTATATTATAGGGGTAGATAAAGGTATAGATACCCTGAAAAAACTTGATATACAGGCAGACCTTTTGATAGGAGACTTTGATTCTGCCTCGGAGGATGTAAGAATATATTCCCGGAAACAGGGGAATGTCATTGTATTAAAACCTGAAAAGGATTATACTGATACACATATGGCGGTGCTTGAAGCTTTAAAACAAAATCCCAAAGAAATTATACTTACAGGTGCTACAGGTACCAGAATAGACCATGTTATGGCCAATATAAGTGTGTTGAAATTATGCCTTGAAAAAGGTGTAAAAGCCTGCATAATTGACGGTAATAACCGCATAAGAATGATAGATAAGCAATGTAAGATAGAAAGAAAATCCATGTACGGAAAATACATTTCCTGCATACCGTTTTCGGATAGGGTTACGGGTATAAATCTTATAGGATTTAAGTATCCCCTTACAGATGCTACTATGATAAAAGAAGATTCCATAGGAATCAGCAATGAGTTAAGAGAGGAGGAAGGTCTCATACAAATTGATACAGGGTATCTTTTGGTAATGGAGACTAAGGATTAATGACAGGATGGATATTACTTGCGTTTGCCATTTACATGATTGGTATGCTTCTCATTGGTATATCATCAGCAAAGAAAAATAAAAACGCAGACGATTACTTTTTAGGAGGAAGAAATCTGGGCGGATGGGTAGCAGCCCTTTCAGCACAGGCATCAGATATGAGCGGATGGCTTCTTATGGGGCTTCCGGGATGTATATATGCTTACGGTACAAACCAGGCATGGATTGCAATAGGTCTTTTCATAGGTACTGTGCTTAACTGGCTTTTTGTATCCGGAAGACTCAGAAGATATACTATCAAGGCCGGAAATGCCATGACCATACCTGAATATTTAAGCAACAGATTCAGGGATAAGCATCAGGTTTTAAAGGCGATATCAGCCATAGTTATAGTTATATTTTTCCTTGTTTATACAGCATCAGCTTTCGCGGCAGGCGGAAAACTTTTTGATCTTGTTACAGACTTGAACTATCATCAGTCACTTACTCTTGGAGCAGTGGTAATTTTAGCGTATACATTTCTCGGTGGTTTTCTTGCGGTTTGTAATACTGACTTTGTTCAGGGTATGCTTATGCTTATAGCTATACTTGCGGTTCCTATCATAGCAGTTATGCTTATGGGAACAGGAAACATCATACCTAATCTTATTGACAGCGGACTGGCGGTAGATGCCAAAGATTATCTCAACATATTCTCCGTAGACGGAGAACCTATAAGTCCGATGAGCATTGCATCCCAGCTTGCATGGGGACTCGGATACTGCGGTATGCCACATATTCTCGTCAGATTTATGGCGATAAAAGATGAAAAAGAACTGGCAAAATCAAAGAAAATAGGTATTGCATGGGTTCTTATTTCGCTTGCGGTTGCCTGCATAATCGGTGTTATCGGAAGGGCATACCTTTTTCCGAAGGTACTTTCAGAGGCAGGAGCAGAATACGAAAATGTATTCATTGAGATGATTATGAAGGTATTTATGGAGGACACAAATCTTGCGTTTATAGGTGGTATCCTGCTCTGTGCTGTTTTGGCGGCAATAATGTCTACGGCAGATTCACAGTTGCTTGTATCATCGTCAGCGGTGGCAAACGATTTATTCCACGGTGTATTTTTCAAGAAACTCAGTGAAAAAACCGTACTTATCATAGCGAGAATTACGGTTATTGTCATTGCCATTATAGCTTATGTAATTGCCTGGAACCCTGACTCCAGTATCATGCTTCTTGTGTCTGATGCATGGGCAGGACTTGGAAGTGCATTTGGACCAACCATACTTATGTCACTTTACTGGAAACGAACCAATATATATGGTGCAGCAGCAGGTATGATAAGCGGTGGATTAACAGTTATAATCTGGGACTATATAAAGTTCATAGATATGGCGGGCGAGAAGGTAACTCTCGGAACATATACAGGTGCCTATTCCCTGCTTGTAGGATTTTTCGTGAGTTTGTTGTTTATCGTCCTTGTATCTCTGGTTACACCAAAGGTTGATGAAGAAATTATTCAGGAATTTGAGGATGTAAAAAACGGAAACGTATAAAAAATACAAAATGAAATGCCGGTTAAAAAACCGGCATTTCATTTTGTATAATTTTTAAAGAGAGGATTTATGAAAAAAAACTATACTTGTATTATAGAGTGAAAATATGAACAAAGTTTAAACAGATTAACAACTTTATGTAAAAAAACACGTAAAAATCGGATGGGAAAGGTAAAAATGAGCAATATCAGGATTATAGCGGTAGGAAAACTAAAAGAAGATTATCTCAAAAATAAAGCCGGAGAATACGAAAAAATCATAAAAAAGAGAAATAATTTTGAAATGCTGGAGCTTAATGATGAGAGTATACCAAAAAATGCAGGGGAACAGGCAAACATACTTGTAAAAGAAAAAGAGGCAGAAAAAATACTTGCACATATAAAAAATACTGACTATGTAGTTACTCTTTGCATAGATGGCAAAGTTACCCGGTCAACAGAATTGAAAGATATAGTCGGAAGGGGAAAAAACAAGTCAGAGGGTGATGTGGTATTTGTTATAGGCGGCTCTTTGGGTCTGGGTGAAAAAGTGATAAAAAGAGCTGATGAAAAAATAAGTTTTTCAAAGATGACATTTCCCCATCAGCTTATGAGAATTATGCTGTTGGAACAGATTGCACATTATTTGTGATAAGTGATACCGTGTGTTATGGTGTAAGCCCTGTAAAGCTGCTCTGACAAAACTACAGCAGTCAGAGAAGGATCAAGGGTAAAAGAAGAAAGGTTAAAGGTGTCTGTATCGTTGAAAGTAAACGGCTCTGAATAAGAATCAGTCAAAACAATAAAATTTATACATGAAATACCTCTTACATTCAAAGTATTTATCAAATCGGCAAGCTCCGGTGATGTCATGGTTTCTTTTCCGGGACATACAACATAAGTTTTTGCCGATTTTTTTATTGAAACTTTTCCCGTGCCTTTTGTCGGGATGATATTTAAATTGCACCAGACGGATATCCGTTTTTTATACTCCTCAAGTGCTTTTCGGTAATCTGTATCAATCTTTTTTGTATTGATATATATGTTTATTTCCATACTGTAATCCTTTTTGTTTAAAATATGTGAATAATATAACATAACTCTTCTAAAATATCAAAAAAAATGATATGATGTACATTGAGGTAAAATGAAAAAATATAGTTATATGAGGTAAGTGATGAAAGATAAAAAAATACTGGTTTTGGATATAGACGGAACATTGGTTAATTCCAAAAAGGAAATAACACCTGAAACACTTAAATATCTTATAAAGATTCAGGAGGAAGGTCATATTGTCGCCCTTGCATCCGGCAGACCTTATCCGGGTATGGAAGGGTATGCAAAGAAGATAGGCTTAGACAAATTTGGAGGATATGCACTTTCTTTTAACGGCGGAAAGATTATTAACTGCAAGACAAAGGAAACAGTTTTTGAAAAGGCTATACCAAACCGTTTTGCACCTCTTATATATGAATATGCCAAAAAAAATAACATAGGTATGGTTACATATAAAGAAGATTCGGTTATCACCGGAACAGAGATAGATGAGTACATGGAATACGAGGCACGACTAAATTATATGACTATAAGACAGGTGGAGGATTTCATTTCCTTTGTGGATTTTGATATGGTAAAATGCCTGCTGACAGCCCGACCGGAGGTTGCTCCTGCCCATGAGGAAAACCTGAGAAAATTATTTGAAGCTGAGCTGAATGTATTCAGGTCTGAACCGTATTTTATAGAGATTACAACAAAAGGTGTAGACAAGGCGGAATCCCTTGACGGATTACTAAAATCCATAGGTATTCCACGCGAAAACTCAATCTGCTGCGGAGACGGTTTTAATGATCTGACCATGGTAAAATACGCCGGCATAGGTGTGGCTATGGACAATGCCCAGCAGATAGTAAAAGATAATGCAGATTATATAACAGCATCCTGTGATGATGACGGGATAGTAGAAGTCATAAAGAAATTTATATTGTAGCAGGGAGGAGATAGGATGGAACAGCCGGAGACAAGAAAACAGGATAATTGTAATATAAACGGCATATTACGCTCTGGTGTCTTATGTACAAGGGATACGATATACAACAGACCTTACTATATGGTTGTGTACAATGAGGAAGACGGTACAGGCAAAACCATGTGGATTGCCCAAAATGCATCCAGGGAATTTCTCACAGAGAGGGCATATAATCTCCTTAAAACAGCGCGTGAAATAGAAGACGCATTTCCGGAGATAGATGCATTTAAGATAGATTTTGCCATAGATAAAGACGAAAAAATCTATGTAATTAAATGGGAAAAATTAGATAAGGTTATAAATATGTCGAGACCCATGACAGATAAGGAGTTTGCAGATACAAAATCTTTTGCAAAGTGCGCTTATTTAGACACAAACCATATCCTGTCAGACGGAGCATACTGGAATACCCTTGATCAACTGGGCACAAATCCCAGACCTCTTGACTATTCCCTTTTTAAGGAAGTTATCACCACTGACATATGGAATAAATCCATACTTGAGATGGGATATACAAAGGTGGACGGAGAGCTTATGCAAAAGGTAGGCAATAAACCCTATGTGTCCATAGATTATACATTTGATGGACTTACCCCGGCATCCATACCCTCAAGGATAAGATATAAACTCTTTGAC
Organism: uncultured Bacteroides sp.; assembly: GCA_964553965.1. GTDB lineage: Bacteria > Bacillota > Clostridia > Lachnospirales > Lachnospiraceae > Coprococcus_C. The sequence continues at coordinate 65,662 of CAZKMB010000002.1, forward strand.
TACTATGAAGAATGTCTGAAAAAAGATAAAAAATTGCACAATAACCTTGAAAAAAATCTTATATTTAACATATATGATTTTTCTACGGAGGATAAATTAAAAAAACTTTTGACATACGGATTCACAGAAGAGGAAACGGATGTCATACGACAGGGTGTTTTTCAAATCACAACAAACATAATAAAAAATTATCACGCAACCTGCAGTCAGGATAATCTGGGACTTGCAAATCTTGCGGATATACGGAGAAGTGTACAGAGAAACCAGCCTTTTTCGGAAACAAATGTTATGAAACTGTACAAGTATATAGGCGAACTGGCAGATTCCATAAAAAAATACGGAACACCTCAGTATACAAGACAGACAAGATGCACATTTTTAGCAAAAAGACTGTGCGAAACCCTTGTCGAGAAAGGGTATTACACAAGAGAAAGCATGGATGCTTTTGTCGGCTCCATAGCTACCGTTTCCACGGAGTTGAAAAGAGATTTAAAAAAATATAGCAGTGGAGAGATGTCAAAAGATGAGTTCAATGAACTATACGGTCAATTGCGCTCAGGAATCTTTGATATACGGACAGACTGTTTTGAAAAACTGAATATAGAACCTTTCAGAACAGGCACAACGAAAAAAAATGACGGAGAAAAAGAAGATAAGGACGGTAGCCTTCTTGACACGGCGATACTGGACAAAGCCCTTAAGGATATAGGTTTATCCGCAACACCGGAAAAAATTCTGGAGTTCATCATAATCTGTTATAAGAATAAAGACCTGTTCAAATTTGAACTGACAAAATCCCTTAACCTACTGCTGGAGATAATAATCAGATTGGGAGAGGTGCTGGGAATTGCAAGAGAAGATATGTCATATCTGGAGATAAGTGAGCTGATGAGCTATCACAGCCGTGATTCTTACATACAGACCATACAGAGCAGAAGAGATATGTACCATGCAAATACCTATCTTCTCCTGCCGGACATTATATTTGACATAGGAGATATAGACGTTATAACTTTAAACAGAAAAGTCACTATATAATATGGAGGTGTATATGCAAAAAAACAAGTTAATGGTTGTATTTCCGGGAAGAAATTACAGCGCTGACAAGCCGCTTCTTTACTACGCCGGACGAGTTTTTGAACAAAGAGAATACGAAGTGGTAAGATTAAGCTATAATTATATGCTAAAAGGCGACAAAGACAATATACCGGCTCTTATTGAGGAGGCGAAAACCTGTGTAAAAAAGGTTCTGGACAGGATAGATTTTTCAAAGTATGAAGATGTGGTATTTATATCAAAGAGCATGGGAACTGCCCTTGCAGGATACTTTGAAACGTATTACAACATAAGGGTGCGACATATATATCTTACCCCGGTGGCGGAAGCCTTAAAATTCATGAAAAGAGGAAAATGTATTGTAATTGCAGGAAAAGAAGATAAGGTGTTGGAACCGCATAAACTTAAAATATATTGCGTGGAACAGGATATACCGTTAAAACAATTCGAGGATGTGGGTCATTCTCTTGAACAGACGGATGACATAAACAAAACCTTTGCGATTTTAATGGTTATTGTAAGATTATATAAGGAGTTTTAATTGATTTAAGCGGTGTGATAGTGTATAATATTTGGGATGGTTAAACACAAAAAAGAGGAGGAACATCATGGGATTTTTTAAAGATTTTAAGAGAGATTTTGCACAGGCTGTAAATGAACTTATGCCTGATAAAGAAGAATTCGACAATGAGTATGACGATGAAGACATGGTCAATACTTTTGATGAGGAAGATAATATGGATATAGCACCTGAGGACCTGATGGAAAATCTTGACGATTTTTCTATAGATGCAGAACCGGCAACTCCGGTTAAAGACGAGACATATGAGGCATATGAGACTGAGGAAGCCTCTGAGGTGAAAACAGATGAGGAAGATACATCGGATACATTCTCACAGATACCTGATGCGGAGATAATACATGATGCTCCGGATCCTGATGCCGAGATATTTACCGAAAATGACCTTGAAGAAGCGGTTGTAGTGGAACTTTCAGCGGAGGAAAAATCATCCGAAGAGGAGTTTTTTGAGGATGAGCTTATTCTTGCGGAAGAATTGGACGAAACAGATATGGAAGAGAATCTGGAGGATGCATTACTTGCGGAATCAGATCAGACATACAAGGAAGAACTGGTTGACGGTGACATAACCAAGGCAGTCGAAGAGGCGATTTTAAAACATGATGAGGATGTAAGCGAGGAGGATAATATGGCAGAACTTAGTAAATCTGAATACATGAATGATAACGTGACATCCGGTGAAGCAGAGGTAGACAGTATTTTATCAGATGATACAACATATATCACAAAGGGTACGACAGTTAAAGGTGATATAGAAACTGACGGCGGAATAGACGTTATCGGTACGGTAATGGGAAATGTAAGCTGTGAAGGAAAACTTATAGTCGGGGGAAGTATCAAGGGCAATGTAAATGCCGGAGAGATATATTCAAATGCGGCAAAGATTGAAGGAGAAGTGACATCTGCAGGAAGCGTGAAGATTGGCGTAGGCTCTGTTGTAGTCGGCAATGTCAATGCGACATCAGCAGTGGTTGCAGGAGCAGTAAACGGAGACATCGATGTTCACGGACCGGTTATAGTCGATTCCACAGCAGTCATAATGGGAAATATCAAGTCGCGTTCAGTACAGATTAATAACGGAGCAGTTATTGAGGGCTTTTGTTCACAGTGCTACTCTGAGATAGATGTAAAAAGCTTTTTTGAGTAGGAGTATAAAAGATGGAAATGAAAAGGATTTTACTAAAACTAAGCGGTGAGGCATTAGCCGGAGACAAGAAAACCGGTTTTGATGAGTCCACAACCCGACAGGTTGCAAAACAGGTAAAAGAGATAGTAGACAAGGGAATACAGGTAAGCGTGGTTATCGGAGGCGGTAATTTCTGGAGAGGCCGTTCGTCAGAAAACATGGACAGGGTAAAGGCTGACCAGATTGGCATGCTTGCCACGGTTATGAACTGCATATACACAGCAGATATGTTTACACAGCAGGGTATGAAAACCCATATTATGACACCTTTTTTGTGCGGAAACGTAACAGAACTTTTTAACAAGGACAAGGCAATTGAGTACCTTGAAAAGGGCGAGGTCGTATTCTTTGCCGGAGGAACCGGACATCCGTATTTTTCCACTGATACAGCAACCGTGTTGATGGCTGTGGAAGTATCTGTGGATGCCATACTTATGGCGAAAGCTATTGACGGAGTTTATGACAGTGACCCTAAGATAAATCCGAATGCAAAAAAATATGACAAAATGAACATAAATGAAATAATAGACAAAAAGCTTGGCGTAATTGATTTGTCGGCAGCAGTTCTTGCCATGGAAAACAAAATGCCCATGATGCTTTTCGGATTAGACGGAGATAATAGTATAGTGAAGGCGGTTACAGGCGGATTTACAGGGACTCTTGTAAGTTGCGAATAAAAAACACATTTTAGGAGGAATATATTTTATGTTATCACAGTATGAAAGCAAAATGCAAAAAGCAATAGAGAGTCTCGCATCAGAGTACTCTTCAATCAGAGCAGGAAGAGCAAACCCACATATTTTGGACAAGTTAAAAGTAGAGTATTATGGTACACCTACTCCTATGCAGCAGGTGGCAAACATAACAGTTCCTGAGGCAAGAACTCTTATGATTCAGCCATGGGAATCAAGTCTCATTAAAGAGATAGAAAAAGCGATTATGTGCTCTGACTTGGGAGTTACACCAAACAATGACGGAAAATGCGTTATCATTAATTTCCCTGAGCTTACGGAGGACAGAAGAAAAGAACTTGCAAAGGATATAAAGAAAAAGGGTGAGAACGCAAAGGTAATCATCCGAAACATCAGAAGAGATGCAAATGATGCTTTAAAGAAGATGAATAAGGCAAGTGAGATATCAGAGGATGAGCTTAAAACAAATGAGGACAAGGTTCAGAAACTCACAGACAAGTACGTGGCTGATATAGATAAGGCTATCGACGAAAAGACCAAAGAAATTATGACTGTATAATCAGGAGACGGGATTTTGGAAAAAATAATTAACGGTGAAAAAATGAACATACCTGAACACGTTGCAATCATCATGGACGGAAACGGCAGATGGGCAAAAAAACGTCTCATGCCGCGAAATTTCGGACATAAAGCAGGCGCAAAGGTGGTTGAACAGATATGTGAGGATGCCCATGATTTAGGCATAAAATACCTTACGGTATACGCTTTTTCCACGGAAAACTGGAGACGTTCGGTGGAGGAGGTTACAGGCATAATGAATCTCCTCAGGAGCTATCTTGAGGACTGCATTGAACGTGCATCAAAAAACAACATGAGGGTACGCGTTATAGGTGACAGAACAGCTCTGGATAAAGATATAGTGGAAAAGATAGATGAGCTTGAAAAAAAGACATCCGTATACGACGGACTGCATTTTACCATAGCTTTAAACTATGGCGGCAGGGACGAGATAAAAAGAGCAGTACAAAAGATGGCACATGCTGTAAAAGAGGGTGAGCTTTCACCGGATGATATAGATGAAAAAATGATATCATCATATCTTGATACAAGGGACATACCTGACCCGGATTTACTGATAAGAACCAGCGGAGAACTTCGGTTGTCAAACTATCTTATATGGCAACTTGCATACACTGAGTTCTATTTTACGGATGTATTGTGGCCGGATTTTTCAAAAAAAGATTTAGAGGCAGCCATAAGATATTTTAATGGCAGAGACAGAAGATATGGCGGGGTAAAATAAATGTTTAAAACCAGATTATTGAGTGGAATAGTTTTAGTTATACTTGTTGTAGGCGTGTTGTATCCGGGCGGATATGTGACTGCCGGAGCGGTTTTCCTCCTTTCGCTTGGCGGAGTGTTTGAACTCCTCAGGATATACAAAATGGAAAAATCCTCCATGGGAATTGTAACATATACAGCCACAATAATTTATTACGGACTTTTGTGCTTTGGATTAAACCGTTATGTTATGCCTATGATACTTGGATATATACTGGCAGTACTTTCCGTATATGTCATTACATATCCAAAATATAAAGATAAGGATGCTATGGCAGCCATCATGACATTCTTTTATGTGACAGTAATGCTTTCATATGTCTATCAGATACGGGAGCTAAAATACGGTGGAGCACTTGTGGTCATGATATTTGTATGTTCATGGGTAAATGACACCTTTGCATATTGCTTTGGAGTGACTCTTGGAAAACATAAGATGACACCTAAGCTTTCACCGAAAAAGAGTGTTGAAGGACTTTTGGGCGGTTTGTTTTGCTCTGCACTGGTTGGCGGTTTATATGGAATATTTTTCAGCAAATATGTATATGAATTAAATAATGCACCGGTTATATTTGCCGTAATAGGTCTTGCGGGAGCTGTTATGGCAGTTATAGGCGATTTGGCTGCATCCGCCATAAAGAGAAATAATGACATAAAAGATTACGGCAAACTTATACCGGGACACGGTGGAATATTAGACAGATTTGACAGTATTATATTTACGGCGCCTATCATATACTATTGCTTACTGTATATGACAGGTAATCTTGGAGGTTAAGATTTTGAAGAATATTGCTATTATTGGCTCGACCGGCTCCATAGGTACACAGACTCTGGATGTTGTAAGGGCTAATCAGGATATAAATGTAGTTGCCGTTGCTGCAGGAAACAATGTGGAACTACTTATTCAACAGGCAAAAGAATTTAAACCTGACATAGTGGGAATATGGAGTGAAGACAAGGCTTGCTTACTTAGGGAAGCCTTGTCTGACTTTGATATAAGGGTAGTTTTCGGGATGGAAGGACTCATAGAGATTGCCCGAATGACAAAATCAGATATACTGGTTACTGCAATAGTCGGAATGATAGGCATAAAGCCAACCATTGAGGCGATAAAAGCCGGAAAAGACATAGCTCTTGCCAACAAGGAAACACTTGTGACAGCAGGACACATAATTATGCCTTTGGCTAAAGAAAAAAATGTCAGAATACTCCCTGTTGACAGTGAGCACTCAGCTATATTCCAGTGTATACACGGAGAAAACGAAAACAAGATAAGCAGACTGCTTATTACCGCCTCGGGCGGACCTTTCAGAGGCAGAAAAACAGAGTCGCTGAAAGATGTAACGGTGGAAGATGCCCTTAAACATCCAAACTGGTCTATGGGAAAAAAGATAACCATAGATTCTGCAACACTTGTAAATAAGGGACTTGAAGTAATAGAAGCGAAGTGGCTCTTTGACGTGGAACCGGAAAACATAGAGGTTGTGGTGCAACCCCAGAGTATAATTCACTCCATGGTAGAATTTGAGGATGGTTCGGTGAAGGCACAACTCGGTACACCTGATATGAAGTTACCAATACAGTATGCGCTTTATTATCCGAAGAGGAGATACTTATCGGGAGAAAGACTGGACTTTACTTCGTTATCGGGAATAATTATAGACACACCGGACAAAGAGACATTTAAGGGACTGGATTTTGCTTATAATGCGATTAAAGCAGGTGGCTCCATGCCTACGGTTTTCAATGCTGCAAATGAAAAAGCGGTTGCACTGTTTTTGGATAAGAAAATAACCTTTTTACAGATATACGATATAATAAAGGCAGCAATGGAGGCACATACTGTTATAGAGAATCCGAATCTGGAGGAAATCCTCGATACGGAAGCCTGGGTATATGATTATATAGATAAGTATTTGTTATCGGTAAAGGAGTAATAGTATGAATATTATACTGATTATATTAGTATTTGGTGTCATTGTATTCTTTCATGAATTTGGACATTTTATAGTGGCAAAGATAAATAAAATTACCGTCACTGAATTTTCAATCGGTATGGGACCGGCAATTTTTTCCTTCACAAAAAATGAAACCAAGTATTCACTCAGAATTTTGCCGTTGGGCGGTTACTGCCTTATGATGGGCGAAGATGAAGAATCAGACGATGAAAATGCTTTCGGAAACAAATCCGTGTTGGCAAGGATACTTGTAGTTGCTGCAGGTCCTGTGTTTAACTTTATTCTTGCGTTTATATTTTCTATTATACTGATACATTATACAGGCTGTGACCCTGCCACAATCAATACCGTTATGGAAGAAAGTCCGGCGGAAGAAGCAGGTATACAGGATGGAGATACCATCATAAAAATGAACGGGGAAAGGATATACAACTACAGGGAAGTGCTTTTGTATTCTCAGGTGCACGATCCTTCCGCACCAATTGAAATTCTTCTTGAGAGTTCTGAGGGAGAAAGATATACAACCACAGTATATCCTGAACTCAACGAGAACAACGAATATAAAATGGGTGTTCTCATGAACGGATATATACAGTCTGAGAATATCGGAACGGACATAAAATATGCAGCACTTGAACTCAGGTACTGGGTAAAAGCCACAGTGACCAGTCTTAAACTCATAGTGACCGGAGGAGTATCCGGTGATGATGTTATGGGACCAATCGGAGTGGGCGGAACCATGAACGATATCATTGAAGAGGTTAAGGACGAAAGCGAAAATAAGAGTGAAGCAGTCATAAATATCCTGCTTAACATGCTCAACTGGTGCATCCTCCTCAGCGTTAATCTTGGAATTATGAACCTTTTACCTATACCGGCACTGGACGGAGGAAGACTTCTTTTTCTTGTTATTGAAGCAGTGCGACGGAAAAAGATACCGCAGGATAAGGAAGCTTTTGTCAACATGATAGGTTTTGTCCTGCTCATAATCATTATGGTATTGGTTATGTTTAACGACATAAAAAATGTATTCTTTTAAAACAAAGACACATATTTATTCGGAGGAAAAAGTATGCTTACACACAGAGAGCAAACTAAGGTTATAAATATAGGCAACGTAAAAATCGGAGGAGGAAATCCGATTCTCATTCAGTCTATGACAAATACAGACACAGCAGATATCAAAGCTACGGTTGAACAGATAAAAAGACTGGAAGAAGCAGGGTGCCGGATAATAAGATCCACTGCTAACAACGAGGCTTCGGCACGCGCATTTCACGAGATAAAAAAACACATAAACATACCTATAGTGGCAGATATACATTTTGACTACAGAATGGCTATACTTGCCATGGAAAGCGGAGCTGACAAGATAAGAATAAATCCGGGAAATATCGGCGGCGAGGAAAACCTGAAAAAGGTAGTCGATGTGGCAAAATCAAAAAATATTCCTATAAGAGTGGGCGTTAATTCCGGTTCGCTGGAAAGAGAAATCGTGGCAAAATATGGAGGCGTTACCGCTGAGGGTATAGTGGAAAGTGCGTTGGATAAGGTATCCATGATAGAGAGATGCGATTATGACAATATGGTTATAAGTATCAAGTCCTCAGATGTTATGATGTGCGTAAACGCCCATGACATAATTGCCCAAAAGACAAAATACCCTATACATGTGGGAATTACGGAATCGGGAACGGTTTACAGGGGAAATATAAAATCGGCAGTCGGTTTAGGTATTATACTGGCTAAGGGAATAGGAGATACCATAAGAGTGTCCCTGACAGGAGACCCTGTGGAAGAGATAATTTCCGCCAAAACCATACTTAGAACCCTTAATCTAAGAAATGATGGTATTGAACTTATATCCTGTCCGACTTGCGGAAGAACCGGTATAGACCTTATAGGTCTTGCGGGACAGGTAGAAAATCTTATACAGAACTATGACCACCTTGGAATAAAGGTTGCTGTTATGGGTTGTGCCGTAAACGGACCCGGAGAGGCAAGGGAAGCAGATCTTGGCATAGCAGGAGGAGACGGTGAGGGATTACTTTTTAAAAGGGGAGTAATCATAAAAAAACTTCCTCAGGAGCAGTTACTTGATGCACTAAAGTGGGAATTAGACAATTGGGAGGAATAAAGCTTGGAAAAAAAACTGTTTAAAGAAGTTTTTCCCGGCTTGAAATTAGATAAAGACTTAGATGACCTTTTAGGACAGACTGAGGTAGAAAATATAACCATGTTCAAAACGGAGAAGAAGATGGTTATTTCTATTTCAAGCCATAATTTAATAGCAAAAAAACTCATAAAAAAGGCAGAGGAAAAACTGAAGGAATTTGTGTTCGGAAACCGGGGTGATGAGATATGCCGCATAAAGGAACATTTTATATTGTCTAAGCAGTATAAACTGAAACACCTCACTGATATATATAAGGACAGCTTCCTTGAAGAAATAAAAGATATAAGCTATGTGGCATTTCGACTCTTGGACAGGGCAGAGTGGTACTATAATGACAACATACTGACCCTTGCTCTCGAGGACACACATCTTGCCAGAAGCCATTCCGAAAAGATAAAAAATTACCTTGAGACTACATACAGGGAACGGTTTGATATGGATGTCAGGATTGGATTTGACTATACTGAGGAACAAAAAACAAAACTCAGGGAGGCAAATGAACAGAGACTAAAGATAGAGCTTGCTGCCATAGAGGCAAACCAGCCACAGTTTAAATTTCCGGATAAAGCGGATGCGGTTGAAACACCAGCGAAAAAACAGGAAGAAAAACAAACCGTACCGGAAAAAACAGTTGAAAAGGTACAGGAAACTGAGAGTAAACCGGCAAAAACCGACTATGGTAAAAAGAAGACACAGACACAGGATCCGGATGTTTTCTATGGAAGAAACTGCGAAGGAGAGATAGTTCCCGTCTCGGATTTATATGACGGAATAGGACCTGTGTGTATTCACGGCCAGATTATACAACTTGAGGACAGAGAGCTGAAAAGCGGTAAATATATCATATCGGGAAATATAACAGATTTTACTGACACCATAGGCTTTAAGATATTTGTGAGCCCTGACGACAGGGAGCCTATTCTTGAAGAGATAAAGAAAGGTGGTTTTTACATAATCAAGGGTGTACCTATGTACGATTCCTACAACAGAGAAGTTTCCGTATCATCGATTACAGGCATAAAAAAGGCAAATGATTTCAGGGTAAAGCGAGTTGATACATCCATAGAAAAACGAGTTGAATTGCATCTTCACACAGTTATGAGTGAGATGGACAGTGTCGTTGACATCGGAAAGGTCATTGCAAGGGCGAAAGAATGGGGACACAAGGCATTGGCAATCACAGACCATGGATGTGTACAAGCATTTCCCGTGGCAAATCACTGTGTCAAACCGGACGAAGATTTCAAGATTATATATGGTGTAGAGGGATATTTTGTAGACGATTTGAAGGACCTTGTTATAAACGACAAGGGACAGAATATTGATTCGGAATATGTGGTATTTGACATAGAAACAACAGGTTTAAGCCCTCGATACAATAAAATAATTGAGATTGGTGCTGTGAGGATAAAGGATGGAAGAATACAGGATACATTTTCACAGTTTGTAAATCCGGAGGTACCTATACCATATTCAATAACCAAGCTCACCTCCATAAATGACAACATGGTTATAGAGGCACCAACCATAGAGGAGGTTTTGCCGAAGTTCCTTGAATTTGTCGGTGATGCCATTATGGTAGCGCACAATGCCGCCTTTGATACCGGATTTATAAAAGAATTTGCAAAACGTCAGGGATTAGAATTTGATTATACGATTGTAGACACCATGACCCTTGCGCATATACTTATACCGGAACTTGGAAAGTACACACTGGACAGATTGTGCAAGCAATTTAATGTCTCCCTTGAAAATCATCACAGAGCCTGTGACGATGCAGGTGCGACTGCTGAAATATTTGTCAGGATGCTGAAAATGATTAAAGAGAAGGATGTGCATACCATAAAGGAGCTGAATGTAATGGGTTCAGCATCACCGGATTCCATAAAAAAGGCAAAAACCTACCATGGAATTATACTGGTAAAAAACGAAGTGGGACGTGTGAATCTATATCGTCTTATATCAGAGTCCCATATAACCTACTTTAACAGACGTCCAAGAATACCTAAAAGTCTTATCAACAAATACCGTGAAGGCCTTATTATAGGTTCAGCCTGCGAAGCCGGGGAGTTATATCAGGCAATGCTCTATAACAGCAATGAGGATGAGATAACAAGACTTGCCGAATTTTATGACTATTACGAGATACAGCCGAACGGAAACAATATGTTTATGATAGAAAAGGAAAGTGTTCCCGTGGAGACTGTTGAGGACCTTGAAGATATAAACCGGAGAATTGTGGATTTAGGTAAACAGTTCAACAAACCGGTTGTGGCAACCTGTGACGTACATTTCCTCGATCCTGAGGACGAGATATACAGAAGAATAATAATGGCAGGAAAGGGATTTGATGATGCGGATAATCAGCCGCCTTTATATTTCAGGACGACAGAAGAGATGTTAGAGGAATTTGCATACCTGGGAAGCGATCTTGCAAAAGAAGTAGTAATTACCAACACAAACAAGATAGCAGATATGATTGAAAAAATATCTCCCGTAAGACCGGATAAACAGCCTCCTATCATTGAAAATTCAGACGAAACCCTTACCAATATATGCTACGAGAAGGCACATGAGATATATGGACCAAATCTTCCGGATATAGTGGTAAACCGACTGGAAAAAGAACTGAATTCCATCATTACAAATGGATTTGCAGTTATGTACATAATCGCCCAAAAACTGGTGTGGCGTTCTAATGATGACGGATATCTTGTAGGTTCAAGAGGTTCCGTAGGCTCATCATTTGTGGCTACCATGGCAGGAATAACAGAAGTAAATCCACTGCCTGCCCACTATATCTGTCCGCACTGTTACTACACCGATTTTGATTCGGAGGCAGTAAAACCATATCAGATGCAGGGACAATCGGGATGTGATATGCCGGATATGGATTGCCCTGTGTGTGGAACGAAAATGATAAAGGAAGGTCATGACATACCGTTTGAAACATTCCTTGGATTTAAGGGTGACAAAGAGCCTGACATAGACCTTAACTTTTCCGGAGAATATCAGCCAAAGGCTCATGCCTACACAGAGGAGCTGTTTGGAAAAGGAAAGGCATTCAGGGCGGGAACCATAGGTACCATGGCAGAGAAAACCGCATTTGGATTTGTGTATAATTACTACAAAGACAGAGGCGAGGAAAAAAGACGATGCGAAATGGAGAGACTTGCCGTAGGATGTACAGGTGTAAAGAGAACCACCGGACAACATCCGGGAGGAATGATAGTCCTGCCGGCTCATGAGGAGATATATTCATTTACTCCGATACAAAAACCGGCAAATGATATGTCAACAGATATTATAACAACACATTTTGAATATCACTCAATAGACCATAACCTGTTGAAACTTGATATTCTTGGACACGATGATCCTACCATGATAAGGAGACTTGAGGACCTGACAGGACTTGATGCCAAGACCATTCCTCTTGACGACAAAACGGTTATGTCATTGTTTCATGGCACGGATGCCCTCGGTATAACCCCGGAGGACATAGGAGGTACAAAACTCGGCTCACTGGGAGTACCGGAGTTTGGTACAGAATTTGCCATGCAGATGCTTATAGATGCCAATCCGCAGAATTTCTCTGATTTGGTAAGAATAGCAGGATTGTCACATGGTACGGATGTGTGGCTCGGCAATGCCCAGACCCTTATCCAGGAGGGAAAATGTGTGCTTGGAACAGCCATATGTACAAGAGACGATATTATGATATATCTGATTAACATGGGACTTGAATCAGGACTTGCCTTTACCATTATGGAGAGTGTGCGAAAAGGAAAAGGACTGAAACCTGAGTGGGAGGAAGAAATGACTGCCCACGGTGTGCCTGACTGGTACATATGGTCCTGTAAAAAAATAAAATACATGTTCCCTAAGGCTCATGCGGCAGCTTATGTTATGATGGGCTGGAGAGTTGCATACTACAAGGTAAATTACCCTCTTGCCTACTACACTGCATTTTTCAGTATAAGAGCATCGGCTTTTGACTATAAACTTATGTGTCAGGGAAAAGAGGCGCTTGAAGCAAACTTAAAGGAACTCCAGAAGACCGACAAAAACAACCAGACGGCAACTGTCAAGGATACTATAAGAGATATGAAAATAGTACAGGAAATGTATGCCCGAGGTATAGAATTTATGCCGATAGACCTCTACAGGGCAGATGCAGAAAAATTTCAGATAATAGACGGAAAAATCATGCCGAGTTTCGGGTCGTTGCCGGGAATGGGTGCAAAGGCGGCAAAACAGCTTCAGGAAGCAGCAGCGGAAGGACCGTTTATATCAAAGGAAGACATAAGAGTGAGGGGAAAGGTATCGAAAACAATTCTGGACGATATGGAAGAATTAGGACTTTTAGGTGACCTTCCTGACACAAACCAATATGATTTCTTTAGTATGCTGCAATAAAGAGTTGCTATTTTTGGACAAATATATTAAAATGATACTATATGTTTAAAGGACGTGAGGATATGAACAATCAAAACACCCAGGATATAGGTATAATCAGAGAAACCATGATAGAAGTGCCGGATATACTTGCACAGGTATATGAGGCACTGTCAGAGAAAGGCTATAATCCGGTCAGCCAGATAGTGGGTTACGTTATGAGTGGAGACCCAACTTATATAACCAGCTACAAAAACGCACGAAGCCTTATTATGAAAGCTGAGCGTGATGAGATTATAGAGGTTCTCCTTGAGAACTATATTGACACAAGATTAAAGTAAACATACTTAACTAACTATGGATATAGTCATACGAATAGGGTCCTATCGGTTGATTATATCCTTAATTAGTGTGAGGGGTAATATGAGAATAATAGGATTAGACTACGGAACAAAAACAGTGGGAGTAGCTATATCGGATGAAAAAGAGATAATAGCATCCCCATATGTAACAATTGAGAGAAAACATGCGACAAAATTAAGACAAACCTATGCCGGAATTGAGAACGTCATACGGGAATACGGCGTGGAACTTATAGTGGTAGGACTCCCTAAAAATATGAACAATACCGAGGGAGAAAGAGCTGCTGAAACCAGAGCGTTTGGAGAAAATCTGGAAAGACGTACAGGTATAAAGGTAGAGTTTTTTGATGAACGGCTTACCACCATGCAGGCGGACAGGATTCTTGATGCCACAGGAGTTGCAAAAAGTGCAAGAAAGGAACACATAGACAAGATGGCTGCCGCAATTATACTGCAGAGCTATCTGGATATGAAGAACAACGAAAAAAAGAGTTGAGACAAGAGTTTACGAGGTGAATATATTATGGAAGACAAGAATTATGACAAGATAGTTTTTGAATCAGAAGATGGCGATGAAGAATTTTATGTACTGGAGCAGACCATGCTCGGAGGAATAAATTATTTGTTGGTTACAGATGATGCTGAAAGTGAAGAGGGAAGTTTTCTTATCCTCAAAGAAGAACAGGTGGATGGAGAGTATGTTTCCTATGATATAGTGGAAGACGAAAAAACATTGAATGCGGTAATCCCCGTATTTGATGAATTGATAGAAGATTTTGATTTGGAGGTATAAACTTGAAAAAGAAAAACAATGGTACGGTAAAGATTATTCCTTTAGGAGGACTTGAACAGATAGGAATGAACATTACCGCTATAGAATATGAAGACAGTATCATAGTTATAGACTGTGGACTGGCTTTCCCGGAAGATGAGATGTTAGGTATAGATTTGGTTATACCGGATGTCACATATCTGAAAGAAAATGCTGATAAGGTAAAGGGACTGGTCGTTACCCATGGCCATGAAGATCATATAGGTGCAATCCCATACATAGAAAATGAAATTAATATGCCTATATATGCGACCAAACTCACTATGGGACTTATCGAAAACAAACTCAAAGAACACAACAATATAAACCTCGTAAAGAGAAAGGTTGTAAAACACGGACAGATTATCAATCTTGGCTGCTTTAGAATAGAATTTATCAGAACAAATCACTCCATTGTTGATTCTGCGGCTCTTGCCATATACACACCTGCAGGAATCATAATTCACACCGGAGATTTCAAGGTTGATTTTACACCTGTTTTCGGGGAGGCAATAGACCTGCCGAGATTGGGAGAACTTGGAAAAAAAGGCGTTCTTGCACTTATGGCGGACTCCACAAATGCGGAGAGACCGGGCTATACCCAGTCTGAAAAAACCGTGGGAAAAACATTTGACAACCTATTTGCCGACAACAAGGATCACAGAATAATCATAGCGACTTTTGCATCAAATGTGGACAGGGTTCAGCAGATTATAAATTCAGCATACAAATATGGCAGAAAAGTAGTGGTAGAGGGAAGAAGTATGGTTAATATCATACAGACTGCCACAGAACTTGGCTATATCAACATACCTGATAACACTCTTATAGAGATAGAGCGAATAAAGGATTATCCTGACGAACAGATAGTTCTTATAACAACGGGAAGTCAGGGAGAAAATATGGCTGCTCTTTCCCGTATAGCGGCAAATATACACAACAAGATAAGCATAAAGCCGGGGGATGTGGTTATATTTTCATCAAATCCTATACCGGGCAATGAAAAAGCAGTATTTAAGGTTATAAATGAACTGGAGATGAAGGGCGCACACGTTATATTTCAGGATACCCACGTTTCCGGACATGCCTGTCAGGAAGAACTTAAACTTATGTATGCACTCATAAAACCAAAATATGCCATACCTGTTCACGGTGAGTACAGGCATATGAAGAGACACGGAGAACTGGCTGTGGAAATGGGTGTTCCGAAGGAAAACGTAAAACTTCTGTCCGCAGGTGATGTCCTTGAAATTTCCGATGATATGTTTAAGGTTACCGGAAAAGTACAGGCTCAGGGCATACTGGTAGACGGACTTGGCGTTGGTGACGTTGGCAATATTGTTTTAAGAGACAGACAGCATCTGTCCCAAAACGGTCTGCTTATAGTTGTAGTGACTCTGGAGAGGGAGAGCAACCAGCTTCTTGCAGGACCTGATATCATATCAAGAGGCTTCGTGTATGTCAGGGAATCGGAAAATCTTATGGATGAGTGTAGGGACGTTGTCCGTGATTCACTGGATTACTGCCTTAGCAAGGGTATAACAGACTGGAGTAAAATTAAAAATATTATAAAAGATTCACTGGGGGATTTCCTGTGGAAAAAGACAAAGAGAAGTCCTATGATATTGCCTATTATTACAGAGGTGTAGCATATGAAAGAGGTTATAGCCGAAAGCAGAAGATTAAACGAACATATAAAAAATTCTGATGAATACAGGAAATATATAGACACCAAGAGAAAATTGTATGATAATATAGAACTGTGTAATCAGCTAAAAGAATTTAGAAGAAGAAATTATGAGCTGCAGAACCGACAGGGTATAAATCCCTATGATGAGGTGCTTGCGCTGGTTCTTGAGTACGATGAGTTGCTTCATAACTCCATTGTAAATGATTTTCTCATAGCTGAACAGCATATATGCAGGATGATGCAGACAGTGCATAATTCCATAGCAGAAGGATTGGAGTTTGATTATTTAGATGAGCAATAAGAAGAAAAAACAAAAAAAAGGTACAGATGAAATAGTAAAGACAGGTCTTAAAAGATCAGTGGGATTTACAGGCGGACTCATCATAAATCTGGTGATAGTCTATATAGTTATCAAGGTATTTTCCTTTTCTTTTGACTTTACCTACAGTATATTTGGAGATTCCTGTAAAGAGCCTGCATCAAAAGAATATGTGATTATAGACATACCGGCAGATTCCTCAGCCCTTGATATCGGAGAAGCTCTTGAGGAGGGTGGAGTTATAGACAACAAATATGCTTTTGCCATAAAGGTTAAGCTCAAAGAGTACGGACCTTTGATTGTTTCCGGCAAATACGGTCTGTCTCCGTCTATGTCGTTGCAGGATATACTAAATATAATATGCCATCTGGAAGAGGAGGAATAATCCTTGCTTGATTTGGATAGGGTATCATCCTTTATAAAATCTTTTATCAGTGAGGATGATGACGAACTTGGGAATATATATAGCGATGCGGTTGCAAGAAAAATTCCGGTGATAAAACCGGAGACAAGGGAGCTGGTAAAGACCCAGTTGCTTATAAAAAAACCCGGTCGCATACTGGAGATAGGAACGGCTGTGGGTTATTCTGCTCTCTTTATGAGCAGATACGCTCCTGAGGGAGCAACCATAGATACCATAGAACTCAGCGAAGAGAGAGTTGCTGAGGCACAGCGTAATATTACTGCCCGTAAGAAAGAATCCGTGATAACGATTCATCAGGGGGATGCAGCGGATGTGTTGAAAACTCTTGAAGCAGAAACCTACGATTTTGCTTTTGTGGATGCTGCAAAGGGGCAGTACATATACTACTATCCGGAAGTTATGCGGCTTGTAAAAAAAGGCGGAGTTATAATATCTGACAATGTATTGCAGGAGGGTGAGGTGTTGGAATCTCACTTCCTTGTGGAAAAAAGAAATAGAACCATACATGACCGTATGAGAGAATACCTGTATACCATTACACATGATGATAGACTGGATACGGCAGTTCTTTCTGTCGGTGACGGTGTGGCGGTTAGTGTGAAGAGGTAAAAAGAATGGAACAGAAAAAACCGGAACTTCTTATACCGGCAGGCAGTCTTGAAGTATTAAAGGTTGCTATAGATTACGGTGCTGATGCAGTTTACATAGGCGGACAGAAATTCGGGCTTAGGGCGAAAGCCGGGAATTTTACCATAGATGAAATGATAGAGGGCGCAGATTATGTACATGCAGCAGGGAAAAAACTCTATGTAACAGTAAATATTTTCGCTCACAATGATGATATAGAAGGTGTAAAAGCATATTTTTATGATATAAAAGAAGCGGGTCTGGAAGAAAAAATAGATGCATTTATTATTTCTGACCCCGGTATATTTACACTTGCCGGGGAGATTTTGCCGGGAATAGAAATCCATATAAGTACCCAGTCAAATAACACCAATTATCTGACCTACAATTTCTGGCACAAGATGGGCGCAAGCAGAGTGGTGGCGGCAAGAGAGCTTTCTCTCAGAGAGATAAAAACCATCAGGGAAAATATTCCGGAAGATATGGAGATAGAGGCATTTATGCACGGAGCCATGTGTATATCTTATTCGGGAAGATGCCTGCTCAGCAGCTATTTTACGGGACGGGATGCCAATAAGGGGGCATGCACTCATCCCTGCAGATGGAAATATTCGATAGTCGAGGAAAAAAGACCGGGTGAATACCTGCCTGTTGAGGAAGACGACAGAGGAACCTATATATTTAATTCCAAAGATTTATGTATGATAGATTACATCCCTGAGATGATAGATGCAGGTATAAATTCCTTTAAGATAGAGGGACGTATGAAAACAGCACTTTATGTAGCTGCAGTTACCAGAACATACAGACAGGCTATAGATGATTATTTTAACTCAGAGGAATTGTACAGGAGCAGAAAATCATACTATGATGAGGAGATATCTGCATGTACATACAGACAGTTTACTACGGGATTTTACTTTGGAAAAACTGACGAGAATTCCCAGATATATGACAACAACACCTACATAAAAAATTATACATACCTTGGTACGGTGGAAGATATAACAGAGGATGGGCTCATAGTGATACATCAGAAAAACAAATTTCTTGTCGGCGAAGAAGTTAGCTTTATGCTCTTTGACGGCAACAATGCAGATGTCAGGGTAGAAGCCATCTACGATGAGCGAATGAGCTCCATGGAATCAGCTCCTCACCCAAAACAACTGCTCTATATCAAAATAGACGATATGACAAAGATAAAAAAAGGAATGATTATTCGTTCAAAGCACTGCGAAGCTTAAGCAGTGCTTTTTTTTCTATTCGTGAGACATAAGAACGGGAAATACCCAGAAGGGATGCGATATCCTTTTGAGTCATTTCCTCATGACTGTACAAGCCGTATCTCAGTATAAGAACACTTTGCTCCCGTTTATCCAGAACAGAAAAAAATACATCTTTGACACGGGTTATATTATCGGACACGATAATGTTATTTAACGTGTTTTCCTCGTCACTGCTGATTATGTCCATAAGATTAATTTCGTTTCCTTCCTTGTCGGTTCCGATGGGTTCATATAAGGAGACTTCTTTGGCTTCCTTCCGTTCCTGCCTGAGTCGCATGAGAATTTCATTTTCTATACAACGGGATGCGTAGGTAACCAGCCGGCTGCCTTTCTTTATATCATAGGTGTTGATGGCTTTTATTAAACCGATGGTACCGATGGAGATTAAATCCTCTGTACTCCTTGCACCGGTCTGATATTTTTTTACAATATGTGCAACCAGTCTGAGATTGTATTCCACCAATATATTTCTTGCTTCCAGATTACCTTCCTTGGATAGTCTGAGATAATAGGATTCTTCTTCCGGTGATAAAGGTCGCTTAAAAGTTTGCAATTATAAAGGCCTCGCACAATCCCTCTTTCTTATATGATATGAGAAAAAGATAAAAAAGTGCTTTTCCCAGAAAAATACTTTTGTCCAAAAATATATTGGGATTTTTGTCTGTAAGGTGTATAATATGAAAAAACGTATTGTGAGGAGAGATACATGGATTTAAGCAGACTAAACAAAAAAGTCACTTTCAGATATGAAAAAGAGATAAAACTGATAATCATTATGATGATACTGCGGTACTGGATGACATATCTTTATGACCTTACCTGTATAATTGAAAGCAGATTTTGGACCGATGTTGCGGATGTGGTGATACATCTTGTGATTATACTGCCTCCGTTTATAGTATACAAAAAAACTGGACTGCACAAAGAAGTCATCAATTTCAAAAATAAGTCACAGTATATATATGGCATACTTGCAACACTCATATTTTTTGGTGCGTGTCAGATTGTGTTCGGACTTGAATTTGAAAAAGACGGATATGTCATGACACCGGACGGTACACTTTGGCTTTTCATATACTTCTTGTTTGTTGTCGCCATAAGCGAGGAATTCTTTTTCAGAGTATATCTCCTTGAGGAACTTGCCGTCATATTCGGCAGATTTAAATGGCTTGCACCCATTGTATCCGGCGTGTTCTTCGGTATGATACACTGGATTAACATGGGACTTGATTCAGTATATATGAACATAATAATAGGGATAGCACTGGGATATGCCAAGCTCTACATAAAAAACTGCACATTTATAAGCTGTGTTATGGCACATGGACTGTATGATTTCATCATTACTGTTACCGGATGGTAAAAATAAAAAAAGTAATTGAAAAAGTAATGAAAGTTTTTTCTTTTCAATATGATGTAAATGTGGTATTATATCTGTATATATACAAAAATATAATGAGAGGAATTGTACTATGCGAATAAGTAGCGGAAGAAAGAAAATTCGTGTAGGTGATTTGCTTGTTGAAGCAGGGGCGATTACAGAAGAACAGCTTCAGGAGGCACTTGCCTACCAAAAAGAAAATGGTGGTCGAATCGGTAATGTAATTCTTGAGATGGGATTTATCAGTCAGGAACTCCTCATCACGGTTCTTACCACACAGATGGGTATAGACTATATTGAAGTAAAGGCTTGCAAACTTGATGATGATATTATAAAGCTTGTTCCGGAAAACCTTGTAAACAAATATAAGGCTGTACCTATAGGATTTGATGAGATGAATCCTAATGTTCTGAGGGTTGCCATGATAGATCCTATGGATATCAATGCTATTGATGACATCGGTATAGCAACCAACACACAGGTTGAACCTTTACTTGCCATGGAAGATGATATCATGGAAACCATTGGTAAGTACTACGGCAATGCACAGGCTATGGAAGCCGCGGAACAGTATCGTAAGGAGATGGAGTCAGAGGGACTTACCACAGCGGAGGAGGAAGCTCTTAACGAAGATATTGAGAACTCACCGGTGGTACTCCTTGTTAAGCAGATTATCGAGGGCGGCGTAAGACAAAGAGCTTCCGATATACATATAGAGCCTCTTGAGAGCAGCGTAAGAGTCAGATATCGTATAGATGGTGCATTAAAGCATGTTATGTCTTATGATTACAGTTTGCTTTCCGGTATCAGTGCCCGTATCAAGATTATCGGCGGTATGGATATAGCCGAGAAGAGAAAACCACAGGATGGTCGTATCACTATCATGGTTGACAGAAGAGAGTATGATGTCCGTGTTTCCATGCTCCCTACCGTATACGGCGAAAAAACAGTTATGAGACTTACCTCCAAGGATGGTCTTACAAAACCTAAGAGTGCCCTTGGATTTGATGCTGAAACATTAAAGGTATTTGACGGTATCCTCAGTAACCCTCACGGAATTATCCTTGTTACAGGTCCTACAGGTTCCGGTAAGTCAACAACCCTTTATACATCGCTGAGTGAGCTCAACACAGAAGATGTTAACATCATCACTGTAGAAGACCCTGTCGAGGCAAATATCGACGGTATCAATCAGGTACAGGTTAACGTCAAGGCTGATATGACATTTGCCGCAGCACTCCGTTCCATTCTCCGTCAGGACCCGGATATCATCATGATAGGAGAGATTCGAGACGGTGAGACTGCTCAGATTGCGGTACAGGCCGCTATCACAGGTCACCTTGTTGTATCTACACTCCATACCAACTCAGCAGCCTCAACAGTCACCCGTATCATAGACATGGGTATTGAACCATATGTTGCAGGCGATGCCCTTGTTGGAGTTATCGCCCAGAGACTTGTGAGAAGACTTTGCAATTCCTGTAAGCAGGCGAGACTTGCTGAACCGGATGAGAAAGCAATTCTCGGTGTGGCAGACGAAGAAGAAGATGTTATCGTATACGAGCCTGTAGGATGTGCGCTTTGCGGTGAAACAGGATATGCAGGACGTATCGGTGTATACGAGATGATGCCTGTATCAAAAGGTCTTCAGGCAATCATAGCGAAAGGATCAACTGCTGACGTTATCGAAAAACAGGCATTGTCAGAGGGTATGCTTACCCTTAAGATGGGTGCGGCAAAGCACGTTTTGAATGGTGTAACTTCACTTGCGGAGATGAAGAAGATTACATATGAAACAGGAGACGAGTATTAGAATATAATATAAAAGGAGATACATATAATGTTAGACATGAAGGAACTTTTGGCTTTTGCCGTTGAACAGAACGCATCTGATGTTCACATAGCTTGCGGAATACCGCCTAAGCTCAGAATTCACGGCAGGCTTACAGAAGTAGAGATACCTCCTCTTGCACCGGCAGATGTTGCGGAGGCTGTAGGCTCTACAATGCACGAGAGACATAAAGCTATCCTTAAGGAAAGAGGAGAGGTGGATTTCTCCTATGCCTCAGCAGAGACAGGTCGTTTCCGTGTCAATGTATTTATGGACAGAGGTAACATGGCTGCTGCATACAGAAAGGTAGATACACAGATACCGAGACCGGATATGCTGGGTATACCTGAGTCGGTAGTACAGTTATATAAGAAGAAAAGAGGTCTGGTTCTTGTCACAGGACCTACCGGTTCCGGTAAGTCCACAACACTTGCCTCTATCATCAACAAGGCAAATGAAAATCTCACTGATCATATAATCACACTTGAGGATCCTATCGAGTATGTCCACAAGCACAAAAAATCAGTTGTCAATCAGCGAGAGATAGGTATGGATACACTCTCATATGCCAATGCGCTCAGAGCTGCACTCCGTGAGGATCCGGATATAATCCTCGTAGGAGAGATGAGAGATCTGGAGACCATATCAACTGCCATAACAGCAGCCGAGACAGGTCACCTTGTATTCTCCACATTGCATACTATTGGTGCAGCATCAACCATCGACCGTATCGTCGATGTATTCCCGCCGCATCAGCAGCAGCAGACAAGAATTCAGCTTTCCATGGTACTTGAGGGAGTTATATCCCAGTCTCTTATACCTACGGCAGACGGAAACGGAAGAGTTGCAGCCTTCGAGGTCATGCTTGCAAGCTCTGCCATAAGAAGTCTTATAAGAGATGCGAAAACACATCAGATACAGTCGCATATTCAGACCAGCAGGGCACAGGGCATGGTTACCATGGACGATTTTATCCTGGAATTATACAGGGGTGGAAGAATTACCAGAGACAATGCACTTATCTATGCGCAGGATCAGACAGCTATGAAAAAGCAGATGTAGAATATCTTTTGTACATATTTAACAAAAATTCATTTGTTTATTGAACTTTATTGCAAATATTACTGATTTGGTGTATTATCACAATAGATACAATTTGTTAATAATTTGTTCATTTTTAAAAATTTGGGTCGGAGGAATTAAAATGGCACAATACAATTACAGAGCTATGGATAAAAACGGTAAAGCCAAAAAAGGTACCGTTGAAGCCGTAAATGAAGAAAAAGCTAAAGAAAAGCTTAAATCCGAAGGTTACATAATTCAGGAGATTAAGGAACAGGGCGCAGGTCAGAGAAAGGTAGGAGGCAAGAAGGTTAAGGATAAAGACCTTGCAGTTTTCTGTAAGCAGTTTGTATCCGTTCTTAATGCCGGTGTTACCATCATAGCCGCTCTTGAGATGATGTCAGAGCAGATGGATAACAAGACTCTCCAAAGAGGTCTCAGGGAGGCACAGGCATATGTTCAAAAAGGTGGTACTCTGGCGGATGCGTTCAAACTTAATCCAAAGATATTCCCACCGATACTTATCAACATGGTGGCAGCAGGTGAGATGTCAGGTAATCTTGAAACATCCTTTGAACGACTTACAGACCACTTTGAGAATTCCAATAAATTAAAGTCAAAGGTTAAGGGTGCCATGACATACCCTATCGTTATATTAGTAGTAGTTATTGCGGTAGTTGTCGTGCTCCTTATGACAGTTATTCCGCAGTTTGCAGACATGTTCTCAGATATGGGTGCCGAGCTTCCTGCAGCTACACAGATGCTTGTCAATTTCAGTGAGTTCTTACAGCACAAGTGGTACATAGTTGTCATTATAGTGGCTGCTGTTGTATTTGGACTCAGATGGTTCGGAAAGACAGATGCCGGTTCACTTTTATATGCAAAGATGGCTATCAAGATGCCTCTTTTCGGTACACTTGTCATAAAGAATGCGGCAGCAACTTTTTCAAGAACTCTTTCAACTCTTATGGCATCAGGTATACCGCTTATGGATGCTATAGAGCAGGTTGCTAAGATGATTAACAACCGTATTATAAGAGAGGGCTTACTTGATGCAAAGGTTCAGGTTGCCAAGGGTGTTCCTCTTTCAAAACCTATCAGAGATATGGAGATTTTCCCGCCTATGCTTGCCCAGATGACAAAGATAGGTGAGGAGACAGGTAACATTGAAGATATGATGGATAAGGTTGCTGACTACTACGAGATGGAAGTTAACAACACCACCGATGCCCTCACTGCCATGATGGAGCCTATGATTATAGTTCTTATGGCGGTTGTTGTAGGTGGTATAGTTATAGCTATCTACTCACCTATGCTCGGTATGTACGATGCCATCGACAATTATTAAAACCGGATACAAGCTGTTGGGCGAGGACAACGGCTTTATCATATATAATATATCAAAGAAAAGGAGAGATATTATGAAGAAAACAAACAACAAAGGTTTCTCATTAGTTGAGCTTATTATCGTTATAGCTATCATGGCTATCCTTGCAGGTGCTATTGCACCGGCACTTATCAGATACATTGATAAGTCAAGAAAGTCAAACGATGTTTCATCAGCTAAGACTATTAAGACTGCTGTAGAGACAGCTCTTGGTAACGAGACAATCTACGAGTATTTAACTTGTGCAACAGATAAAGCAAATGGTGTTCTTATCGAGATTATACCTGGTAAGAAGACATCAACAGAAGCTACTACTTCAAAGGCTGCTGACTGCATAAAGGTTAGCGGTGTTGATTCAGCTAATTATACTGCACCTGAAGGAAAGAGTGCAGCTGACGTTTTACTTATGGCACAGGAAGAAATCGCTACAAACATCGGTGAGAGCACTCCAAAGCTTAAGTTCAAGAAAGCTGCAAATGACGCTACTACTAAGCTTCCAGAGTCTTTCTATGCTGTAGTATCACCAAAGGGTTCAGTATATGTATTCATCGCAGAAGATGGTGTAGCTAATTCAAAAGCACTTATGGAAGGCAAGACATCAGAAGGTATTTATCAGTTATGCCCAACTCTTTGTGACGAGTATCAATAAGATATGATTTAAATCTGATATGGCTATATTCCACCTGATTCGCCAGGTGGAATTTAGCTGTATTGTTATACAATGAGACAGAAAGGTTATATTCGATATGATAGAGGTTATTATAGGTATAATATTTGGATTATATGGAGTGGTTATAGGCAGCTTTTTAAATGTTCTTACCCTCAGATTACCCCTTAAGGAGAGTGTTACCCTGAAACGTTCCCATTGTATGACATGTGGTCATACCCTTAGCTGGTATGAACTTTTTCCTTTATTTAGTTATATTTTTTTAGGTGGTAAGTGCAGGCATTGTAAGTCTAAGATATCCATTCAGTATCCTCTGATTGAGGCGACAAATGGAATTTTATATGTCATTGTGTTCCTCGTCCATGGCATATGTGTAGAGACTATACTGTATTGCCTGTGTGCTTCCGCCTTGCTTGCGCTTAGCCTTATAGACTGGCGCACACAGGAAATTCCTGTGGGATTTAATATATTTATATTACTTTTAGGACTGGTTAGACTGATTACCGACATAGGTAATTGGAGTCAGTATGTAATCGGTTTGTTTGCAGTCAGCGGTTTTTTATACTTACTGTTTCTCATAACTAAGGGCAGAGGCATAGGAGGCGGCGACATAAAACTTATGGCAGCAACCGGCTTACTGTTAGGCTGGCAGCTTAATATTATAGCATTTTTGTTAGGCTGTGTTCTCGGTTCGATTATACATCTAACACTGATGGCTGTTAAAAAAGCTAACCGGGTGTTAGCTTTTGGCCCATACCTTTCCATGGGCGTTTATATAGCAATGATATGGGGTGAGCAGCTTGTGAGCTGGTACCTGAGTATGTGGGCTACCTATTAGTCCTTATAATATTTTTTAAAATCACTGATTAGCGAGGGAGGCTATAAAGAATGGCAAAAAAGATTAATAAGGTGTTATCAATTGATATCACAAATGAAAGTATTACAATAATCGAATTAACCGCTTCTCCTAAGAAGCAAACTAACATTCACAATGTTATTATTTTTGAAACTCCTGAAGATTCATATGAAGACGGAACCATCAAGGAGCCTGAAAAGATAGCAAATGCTATCAGAGAACAGTTGGTTAGCAGAGGAATAAACAACAAAAACGCAGTATTTATTCTTTCATCTACCAAAATTGTTAACAGAGAGGTTATGGTACCTTTCGTAAAAGAGAATAAAATCAGAGGAATCATCAATGCAAACTCATCAGAGTATTTCCCTGTAAATATAGAGGATTATGTGGTTTCTCATTCAGTACTTGAAACAGTTATTGATGAAGAAAACAACAAGCAGCTCCGTGTTCTTGCAGTTGCTGCACCACAGCAGATGGTTAGATCTTACTATGATCTGGGTGCTATGGCAGGTCTTAATGTTGTATCTCTTGACTACATTGGTAATGCCATGTTACAGCTCATCAAGACTCAGACTGCTGCAAATACAACTACCATGGTTATCCAGTTGGGAAGCGAGTCTACCGTACTTAATATAGTACAGGGCGACAATCTTCTCCTCCAGAGAACCGTTCCATACGGTACAAACTCAGTGGTAAATGTTGTTATGGATGAAAAGGGAGTAGATGCAACTACTGCCATGACATTACTTCAGAACGACAGACTTATCACTGTTGATTTTGATGACAACGAGGCGACAGGCGCATTCAGATATCTCATTAACAATATCGGTCGTGTTATGGATTATTATGCATCTAAGAATCCTGATAAGCCTATAGAGGATGTATTCCTTACAGGTGACGGCGCCCTTATCAGAGGTATTGACGGTCTCTTTAAGATACAGCTCAATGTAAGCACACGTATCATGGACAGCTTGTACAACATCAAGTTTGATCCAAGCATAGACTTGAAGGTATACAATCCGGTATATCTTGTTACACCAATCGGTGCTGCATTTGACCCAATGGGCTTTGAACTGATGGATGCATCATCCAAATCAGGTTCAGGCGTTAATATAGGTGTTGCTCCTTTTGTAGCGCTTTTTGTCATAGCAGCGGCTGTATCAGCTTTCCTTGCCTTTACATCCATCAAGGATAAGCAGGAGGCTGAGGATAAAAAAGCAGAGCTTGAAGCTGATATCGCTGAGATAAAGGATATCGAGGATCTCATATCTGAGTGGGAGACTGTGAAGGCTACAGCAGAAAACGCAGAGGCTATGTACGCTTCTACATATCATTTAAATGAGAATGTCAGAACGTTTATATCTGAGCTTGAGTCAAAGATACCTTCTGACATGTATATAACAGGTTTTTCGTCAACAGATAGTGGTGTATCAATCCCTTGTGTAGCTACAAACTATGACTCTATAGCTAAGTTTATCATGCAGCTTAAGACTATTGATTGTATAGCTGATGCTTATGTTCCAAGCTTATCAAAGGCAGTAGATGAAAATACAGGCGAGATGACTTTCACTTTCTCAGTTACAGCGGTTTATGTACAGCCAGTAGCTGAAGAGACAGTAGCAGAGTAGTGACAAGGAGGGTTAGAATATGAAACAGAGTAATTTAAAGCTTATATTATTTTTACTTAGTGTTGTTATGGTTTTTGCCGTATATATGTATGTGTACAAACCAAACAACGAGGATACCACAGCAATAGAGAGTGAATGTGAGACTCTTGAAACAAGACTTGCAGACCTCCGCGCAAAAGAGTTAAACAGAGACCAGTATGAAAAAGAGATAGTTACATATACAGAGATGGTTGATGAGATTGTTGATTATTTCCCTGCAACCCTTGATCAGGAGATTTCTGTTATGTTCGTAAAGGGTGTTGAGGCTGCACATGACGGAGAGTTCCTTGTATCTTCAGTTGGTCTCGGACAGCCGGAACAGTTTTATAACTTAAGCGGTAACGCTGATCCTGAGACAGGTGCGGCAGACGGTTATACATGCTATGTGTCAAATATGCCTATATCTTATGATGGTACATATGACGGAATTAAAGACTTTATTGATTACATCATGAATTACAAGTACAGAATGAATATCTCTTCTGTTTCCATAGCATATGATACAGAAAACGATATAGCAACAGGTTCAGTTACACTTCATGCTTATTGTGTTTCCGGCGGAGACAGAGAGGCAGATGCTGTTAACGTTGATGTAACAACAGGTGTTGAGAACCTCTTTATCGGTGGCGAGGGTGCTCCTGCCCAGACTTCATATCCATATGATGCCGATAATGGTGCTGCCATCGTAAAGGATAACAACATTAAGATTCTTTTAAACAACGCAGCAAATGATACAGCAGACGGTATCATCGTATCAGCCGGTGGTGACGATACTTATGTTACAAGCAGTGACAATAAGGTTGTTGCAGTTGACCTTGTAGTTGAAGAGAAGGATGATAAGGTAATGATGACTTATTCAATCGGAGATGAGTCATATCAGACAGAGGTTACAACAGATGATGTTACAATTTATGTAAAATCTTCTGAAAGAGTTAATTCAGATGACAAGAACGGTATAAAGCTCAACATAGAGAACACAACAGATCTCAATGTATTTGTTAAGGTTTCAGATGATGATGCGACTTCACCAAGATTTACAGTTGGTAGAAAGTTAGGTACTGTAGTAGTTTATTAATAGAGAGGATGGAATTTATGGCAAAAAACAATAATAAAGGTTTCAGTTTGCTTGAAATCGTCGTGGCCATAACCATATTAACACTGCTTCTGACACCTATTTTGCAACAGCTTGCACAGACTATGGCTACTAACCGTAAGACAAAGGAACAGCAGTATGCCAATGAAAATGCAGAGTATGTTTTACAGTATGTGCAGTCTAATAGCCAAAAAGATATAGCAAGTGGTACAGATGCCGCATCAGGTATAAAAGTCACTAATCCGTTAGACACAGTTGAGAATTCACATACATGCCGTTTATACAGTTATAATCCTGCAACCGGTGATGTCAGTGATATATATATGGAAGATAGTTTAACCGGTGCAACTGTTTCGGCAGATGTAGTATACAACACATATTCGTACAGACTCAATGATGTGGAACTTGGGGCAAGAAATACTGTTTACAACAGAATGGTTGTTTTGGATGATTTATCAGTAAAGGTTGCGGCCTTTACTGATAAAGATGGTAAGTCATACAGAATATCTTACAACAATTCTGTTGCTCCTACAGGATATGAGCTTACAAGCGAAGGCAGCATAGTTAAGTATTCAACTTTAACAGGTGTTGATCTTGATGGTGATGGTAATGATGATAGGTATATATCAGAAATTTTATGTAGCGAGTATTCGGGCTCAGCTTCTTCTGACCCTAATGAGCTTAATGTAGGTAATATGCATGATATTGATAAAGATCACATGGCACTTATAAATGGTTATGCTACAGAATACGACGAGCAGGCAAGAAACGATCTTTACCTTGAACTTATGGAACTCTATAAGAACAGTCCAGATGCAAATGACAGGGCAAGATGGGAACAGGAAATTAACAAACAGAATTATATTGCCAATACAAACTATACTGAAAATATAAGAAAACTGACTGTACTTAACATTCTTAAGGATACAACCAACAGTTGCTGGGCTCTCAGTGTTGATGTTGTGTACGAGGGTAATCTGAAAACTCAGTCAGGAGTTTCTAAGTTTGTTCAGAAAGAATATAATGTTTGGGCACAGAATTTTGATTTTGCGGATTTTGGCGACGTTACCTGCCCTGAGATTTATTTTGAATATCAGCCG
The DNA here is from genome assembly GCA_964553965.1 of uncultured Bacteroides sp. Classification (GTDB taxonomy): domain Bacteria; phylum Bacillota; class Clostridia; order Lachnospirales; family Lachnospiraceae; genus Coprococcus_C. The sequence continues at coordinate 95,615 of CAZKMB010000002.1, forward strand.
TTTGCAACCAGTATAGATAAGACAACTAAAACAGTTCAGTATGCGGTTACTGATTACATTCTGGTAAATAATGAGGCAAAGGATGCCAAAATATACCTGTATAAACCGCTTTGGGATCAGGCAGTGTCCAACTATTATACATCTGCTGATAAGCTGATTGTTGAGTCTTTGAATAATACTGACAATTATTACAGGGAAAATGATTATGATTTTGATCCGGATCGTACCCAGTCAATGTATCAGAAAAAGGCATACATAAACATTGTATCTGCAAATGATATGACCGCTGACAATTCATTTATGATATATACCAATATGGATATATCGGGTGAAACTGCATTGTGGTCAAGTGATAACCAGTTTTCATTTAACGTAAATGTTTTTGACAGTTATTTTATGGTGTATTCAACTGATGCAGGAGGCAATACAATCTCAACCATGAGAAGTGTATCAGGCACAAGTAATATGAATTTGTCATATATTAAGAGTATTAATGACGAAGAATCAAAAGGAAGCAGATTATATACGGTAACGGTAACTCTTACTCCGGAGAGTGAGAATGCCAATACTGTAGTACTTACTGGAGCAAAGGGGGCGAATTAATTGAAAAAATTGTTTAAATTTCATAAAAAACTCGATAACCGCGGTTCCAGTATCATCATGGTAACAGTTTCACTTGCGTTTATAGGTATTATTATTGGTGCTTTGCTTTCGGCTGCATCATATGCCTATAAATTGAAACTGCAGAACTTAAATGCAAAAGATAACTTTTACTATGTTGAACAGGCTATGCAGGAAGTTTACGCAGGTGTAGGTGTTCATACCATTGAAGAGATGAAGGATGCTTATGCTTATACTTTGGAGAATATGGTCAGATATGACTTGAAGAGTGGTATGTATGTGACTATCTCTGACGAAGAAGCTAACAAGATGTTTAAGGATAAGTTTATGAATAATATCAAGAATAGTCCTTATTTTGCACAGGGTGCAGACGTTTTAGCAGAGAGTCTTCAGGGATATATAACAAATTCCACAGTCGATCTTGACAACGACAAGGTAAGTATAGAATATGTCTATGATAACGTGCAAGGTCAGCAGGTTTTAAAGCAGATTGTTATTAAGAATGTTACGCTTACAAGAAGACAGGAATATAATAAGTCTGCAGGAAATGGAACCTTTATTCAGACTATATCTACAGATATAGTAATCAGTGAACCTGATTTTAATGTTAATTTTACAAATATGGCATCGGATTATTCAGCTATATTTAATTACGCACTTGTTGGAGATATGGGTGTTGAGGTAGTGGCTACAAAGCTTACTCCGGGTGACGGCAGTGGAGGTATTCTTCAGGTCAACACAAGTACGGCAGCCAATACCAACACAGGCACTTTGAATATTAGCGGTAATTTATATGCCGGTGCTGATTATTATAATAAGAGTTATAATGATATGACTTCTAAGGTTGTAGATAATACAGAGTACAGTTACAAGTTTGCTCCGGTATCATCAAAGTCTTATGATGTTTCTAAGGCAACAACAAAGGACGGTCTTGTAAATATCTACGCTTTGGATTCAAATAACAAGTATTATACTTTCGACGGTGAGAACGAAAGAAGTATGAACTCAGGATTTTATATAAGCGGAAGAAAAGTTTCTGTTATGACTGACACTATGATTATTCCGGGTACCGTAGCTGTTATGGACTCAGGTAATCTTACAGTGTTCGGTTCAGCGGGAGCTTCACCTGAGATATGGGCTGATAACGTTGTTTTAGGCGGAAGCAGTATCGCTGATAAAAATGGTGTATATAGCGGTGCTGAGTTATATGTAAGCGGTGATATGTATATACGTGATGATACAGAAATCAACGCCAGAGGTGCAAAGCTTACATTGCTTGGTGCATATTATGGCTATGGTAACAGCACATCCAAGGATACCAGAGTATTCCTTCCGACAGTTGATACAACAAACTTTGCAATAACAACAGTTGTTAACAACAACGGAACTGAGACCACACAGACTGAGAACCGTGGTCACTATAACAGTAGTTCAATCGTAGTTAATGCAGAAGGTTCAACTCTTGATTTAAGTAATGCTGATTCTATATATCTTGCAGGTCGTGCATATATTGAATTATCTAAGAAAGCTGACAGCAACTTATCGGCAGATAATGTATATAAGGAAACTTATGTATATCAGCCAACTTATACAGTTGATGAAAAGACTAATTATGTTAGAGATTATAAGACCGGTGAAAGTATATCTGTAAAGAGTAACCAGCTTATGTATAACGTATCCAGCCTCGGAACTTCATCAACAATGGAAATTGGCGGTAAAGAGTATGTTGTGGTACATATAGGTACTAAGTATATTGAAGCAGCAGAAATTCTTCTCGGTAATGTAGGATTTTTTACAACTTTCTTCCCTGCAGAGATTTTTAACAACAATGTACTTGCTGTAAAAGAGCAGGTGGGTGGAAAGATTGTTTACTATGTAGATCTTCAGAACGGTTACAAGATTCTTAATGAAGTTAAGGCTAACGCAGATGGTTTATATACTCCGGCTCAGGTTGAAGCAGCAAAGAGAACACTTACTGATATTGATTCAGAGTCAGAGTACACTGAGAAGTATATTACCCTTTATATTGATAACCTTATGAACAACAGCAAGACAGAACTTAAGGATATCATTGATTTCGACGAGTTCGAGCAGGGTACATTAGATGTTAATGCTATTGCAACCGATATCTATTCAAGTGGTGTTATAACTACAAGAAAAGACAGTAAGTTTACATTGATTACTGGCAACAGCGAGTCAATACCTAATAACCTCTTGAGTGACAGCACATATGCTATGTATGATTCAAATTACACATATGTTTCAGGTGACAATTCTATCAACGCTATCGAAGATGCATTTGATATGTCAAAGGATTATGAACTTGAATATAACTATATTAAGTGGAATCTGGATCACTACGAAGGCGGAAATACAGAAAAAGCATATGTTAACAAGGTTCTTACAGATGAAGACCTCGGAGAGGATTATATAACACCTTTAAATAAATACCTTGTTATGTCTAATATAAGCTCAAGTAAGACAATGAGCGGTTACGAGACTCTTTCAGGATACAAGGTCTGGATTTCCGACAAAGATGTTGTTATAACAGGTGATGATGTAATCAACGGTATTGTTATAAGTAAGGGTAATGTTACATTCGGTGATGATGTTAAAGAGTTTAATGGTATGGTTGTATCAGGAAGTAAGATTTATATAGGTGACAATCTTACCAAGTTAACTGCCAGCCCTATCATCTGTCGTGGTGTTATAAGAGATTGTCTGACAGCAGGTGATGCTGACGGTGAATATATCTTAAAGCTCTTTAAGGATTATGAGAATTATACAACCGGTGAAGGAAGTGGCGGTATAACCGTTGTTGACCCTACATCCGTCAACATCGATGCAATCGATTATACAGATGTTGTTAGCACAACTAACTGGATGAAAAACGTAGGAGGTGACTATGATGGAAAGTAAGTTTCAACGTAGACATCGCCTGAACAATAAGGGATATTCCCTTGTTGAGTTAATAATTGTTATAGGTATAATTGTTGTTATGACAGGAGTGGCAACTGTTACGGTAACACTTATCAATTCGGCTAAGGCAAAGGAAGCAGCAGTTACTTTTTCATCTGAGTTGGCTGATTTGCGGACAAAATCAAAAGGACAGATTGTTACTGTCACTACAGGCACTACTACTTCTACAGAACCTAAGTATAAATTTGCTTTAAAACTTTACAAGGATGGAAGCAAATGTTATATACAAAAAGGTTATTGTGATGATACAGATGAGTTTTTTTCATTGCCTGACAGTAATCCAAACAACGGTAAAGGTGTAAGTCTTTCGTCAAGAATAACAATAAAATACACTGAAATCTCAACCGGTGTCCAGAAAGAGATTGGTGACAGTGATTTTTCGGTTGTTATCGCTTATGATAAGAACGGAAGATGTGCTTTAGGTAGTGGTGTTTATGATTTTTATAAGAAAAACGGAAACCTTGTTGATTCCGTTACAATTATGAAAAACGGCAGTTATCAAAATAAGTAAGGAGTGATTGGCTATGGATATTAAAAGAAAAAGTAATAGCGGTTTCACTCTTATAGAGTTGATAATTGCTATGGCAATGCTTGCTTTCGTTATGACGGCGGTAAGCGCATTTATGGGTTCCGGTGTTGTGGGATACAAGAAATCCAAAGCGGATATCAATGTTCACAACTCGGCTCAGGAAACATACAATCAGTTGATGGATACTGTAATGCAGGCAAATGACATAGTCATATTTGGTTACACAACAGTTAATCCAAATGACGCAGTTTTCTTTGAAGAGGGCAAGAATTTAAATGCTGTGTTCAATCCAAAACCTGTATATTATGTCCGTGATGAGAAACAGGCGGATTACGTTAAGAATAAAGCATCGTTTTATGATGGCTCATCAGATATAAAGCTTTATTCTGAACTTGCTGACAATCAGAAAATTTATGTTAAAGAGATTATAGTTGATTCTGCTACACCTTTTGACATAAGTTATTCACCAACCTCGGATATCATGCAGTACAATAATTTTACTCAGACATATGATGAGGTTAAACAGGAAGAACGCCAAACATTAAGCGGTACAGAATATGTAGTATCAGCAACCAACGATGTGGTTTACTCAAAAAATGATACTTTGAGAACAAGGTACACATTTGATGTTGAAAACCTTTATTGCGAAACTGAGTATGCATATATGACAAAGCTTAATGACAAAAGAAACGGTACAGATATGGGTGCCTGCCTGTACAGCGAAGCATTTAATTATGGTATGGCAACTGATGGTTCAGGGGCTGATATCGGATATGTTTCAGGTTGTATAGCATTGGTAGATGTGGCTGAAGGATCTATAAGCTTTGAACTGGATTTTTCAGACAAAAATATGACTTATGATACCATGGGTATGGTTAAATTCAGAAATTCCTATGTATTAAGGGCAAAAAGATAGAAAGGGAGGCAATGGTAAATGAAAAGAAATAAAAAGCTTGTTACGTTATTTTTATCTGTGATGCTTGTTATGACTCTTGCTGTTACAGCTATCTCTTTCTCCTTTGCAGGGAATCGTAACAATAACACTAATGCAGGAATTATGCTTACTGCCAGCAATACTACAGGTACAACGCTGACCAATATTGATTATATTATCAAGGGTACGGCTGCTGCTGACGCGGATCCGTATAAGGTGGTCGAGATTGGTTCTGTTCCTGTAGCTACTCAGGATGGTGATAATGAACCATTCACAACCTTTGGTGAATTTGCTGAGAAAAATGGCGGATTTAGAACTTACGTCATAAACGGTAACAAAACAATCACTGAGGAAATGGCAGATAAGAAAATTAATTATGTTTATTACTATTCTGCTGATGTAACTGATGATAATGAGGCAGCATTAGCTGATATATCAAGTGCTGATTTTATTTATGTCAGCAATGATTCCGCAAAGCCTTATTCAACAGCTACAGGAAACGACATTAACGAGGAATTATATAACATTCTTCATATTTTTGCGGTAGGCGATTACAAACCATTTATAATCGAAACTCCTGCGGATTCTGGAAACGGAGGAGCAGGTAACGTTACAGCTTCAACTAAGTTTGATGATTTGGTTGTAGATTACTACGTTAAGTCAGGATATCTGTACAACACATTCCAGTGGAAATCATCTGTAACAACTGCAGCAAACTTTTATGGTGGTCAGGGAGAGTCACTTTACATACCGATAAGCGGTAGAGCAAGGATGAGCTATTGGACAACAGTTAAGACTGATCCTACTTCACCGGATACATTCGAGATGGCAGATATACTTGTTATAAGCGATAATGGTACTGCGGGCACATTCTTTAATCAGGCTATGGCTGTCAACAGCAACGGTGGTGCACTAGCTACTGTTGTTGGTGTATTGTATGATGCCAATGATATTACTGCACCTATCCAGCTTGCAGTTAATGAAAGCTTATATAAGATAGACGGTACAGAATTCTATGCTACAGGATACAGTGCAAGATATTCAGCATATAAGCCTGAGTATGCAAGGGTTACAAATATTAAGTTTGATGACCTGAAAAATGAGACTGACTTTGATTATACAAAGTATGATTTGGTTATTTTTGAAGATGACCTTCAGGGAAAAGAGCTTTCTGATGCAGGCTTTTACAAGCGTCTTGTAGGTGCCATGTATGGTAATACACACATTATCTTTGGTGCTAATTATACAACATCAAGTACAGGAAGCGGCAATTCAGGAAAAGTCGAAACATCAAATGACAGTAACTATAAAGAGCTTTACTTTATGGTTGCAACTGAGGACGGTATCGAGAGATTCAGCAATATAATGGTAACAACAAAGGCTGAGATGGATATTATTATCTCAAGTAATAATGCAGGAACCTGTAAGGCAATAGCTGATATTATAAATTCAGCATCATTCAGAGGCATTGGTGGTCCTTCATCTACATCTAATATGTATACTGTACTTGAGATACAGCCATGTTATCCTATTGATGAGGCACTTGCACAGAAGTTGGGAAATTCACTTCTATCAAGTAAGACAGGTTTAAGTGGTGATTATTACACCTCACCTGCCGATATGGTAAACGGAAAGACTAAAGAGCAACTCGGCATAAAGCCGGATTCCTCTAATGTAACTGCAGATACACCTCAGTATTATGCATGGGAGCTTTCTGAGGCAAAGGTGGCAGAACTCACCAATCTTGACGTAAGTCAGGTTAAGGTTGTTCATATGTCCACTGAGGAGCTTGCGACAAGCAAGGTAGATATTCTTGGTAACTACGACTTGGTTTATATCGGTGGTAATATGAGTGCGTTGTTAGGTGCGGAACAGTATTTTAGTGTCAGTGCTTATCAGAATGCATTTTATTCAAGCAACGGCAATAATTTAGCAGCATTAAACGCAGCACCTGTATATGCCATGTATTCACACAATGGTGATATCGTAAACTTAAATCTTAATCCAGCCGGTGAGGGTGGTCTGTTACGTGTAGGTACACCATATGCTTCTGCTGATTATATGTATGCGGTTACTGATGGTGATGGCAAGATTTCATCGTTTGCGACATATAATGGCAATGACATAACACGTGCTGATTTATCAAACCTTTGTGATTATGTTGATGCAGGTATGCCTCTTGTAATTAACAAGGATTTGTATAATGCTTATAACGTTATGAGTCAGCTTACAAACAAATATTTACAAAACTCCATAGATCCTGATTCAAATGTATGTCAGTTCCTTGATTACTGTAAAGATCGTACTACTAAGGGTGCTAACAATATATTATGGAATTTTGATCACACTTCGACCGTGCAGGTGGACAATGACGGCGGAAGGCTTGGAGATACTGCTACAGGTAAGGTTGAGGTTTACACAGGCGAGAGTACCCCTAACGTGGTTGACAGGGAGGATTTGGATAACCTTATTAAGACATCGACACAGAAACCTAAGGTTGCTGTTACAAGTATGCCGACATCCTATAACATGTATGATAAGTCAACAAGGCTTAAGAGTGCATCCCTTAAGTTTGAATATGATGTGGCAAATGCTCCGGCGGATTATGATGTTAATCTTTATATAGACTACAACAAAGATGGTACATTTTCTTATGATGAAATAGTAGCAACCGGTGGAGCAGATTCACTTAGCTGTGATGTTGCCTCTCTTGACAATTTTGGTGCGGATTACTTTGGTCCTGTATACTGGCAGCTTGAAGTTGTAGCTACCTACGGAACTAAGTCTTCATCTGCTTTGACAAGTGGTATATGTTATATCGATGGTCAGAGTACAAAGAAGGAGCTTAATGTATTACAGATTATTCCTGCTGATACATCATTTGGTAAGTCAACAGGTATGCAGGGATCAACGACCTTGCTTTTCTGTACAGAATGTCAGAGAGCTTTAAAGGTGCTTAAATATAATCCTGTTTCGGATTCTGAATTAAGCAATTATTTAAATGTATATGACGGACATATCACTTCTGAACCAAATCCATATAGTCAAGATAATCAATTGATTGATAAAGATGGATATGCAGGCATATATAAAACAGGAAATTTTAATGGTAATACCACTAATGAGAGACCTATTTATATGGGTCATCATGAACATGACTTCGGTATAGTTAAGTATGACAGTACCAAGACCATGTCCGGAACTAAAGTGATAGGTATGGATGACTGGGATTATAACTTTGCTGATGAGCTTTCAGACATCTATGACTTTAACATCGACATCCTCACATCAAGAGAATATGAGGAGATGAATAAACAGGTTCAGCGAGATGTGTTAGAACGGATTGAGGCAGAATATACAGCTAAGAACATTAAACATTCAACCGTTGATACACTCACTGCTGAGGAAAAAGAAGTTATCAAGCAGGCGTTTATGGATCAGGCAGCCGTTTATAATGAAGAGTATAATACTGCTGTTGCAGAATTAGAAAAAGCAGATCAGGCTATGCAGGATTTACTTGATGATATGATTAAAAATTCCGGAAATCGTACCGACAAGGATTACAAGGCTCTCTTTACAAGCATTAAGGAAACTGAGAGATATGGTGATTTCTACATGATCTGGGGTACTTCATGGAATGGAACATATCCATATGATGCTCTTGAGACACTTTTCTCATCTGACGGAACAAGTTATACCGATTTGTACGGTGACTGGACAGCGGCAACCGATAAAAAGCTTGAAGCAAAGGCAAATTATGACAGATGGTTCAGGGCAGCTAATTATGAAAACTGGTTACTTGCATCATACGGCTGTATAATTATCGGTCCTGCTGAGGATTTCAATGGTGATGATATCTATGACGAGGACATAATTGATGGTTATGGAGCACTTGATATGCTTGAAAAGTATATCGAGGGAGAAGGAACGATTATGCTCTTCCATGATACTCTTACAAAGTACGCTGATAAAGGTTCCGTTAACCTTACAACAAGACTCAGAGCAGCTTTTGGTCAGGATAAAAATCATATGACTGAGATAGATTATAACATCGTGGGTACATGTGCTGATAAATCTAAATTGTGTTATCTCCCATACAAGCTTGATGAGGGATATGACAGTTCTACCTACTTTTTAACCAACCTTTCTTACAAGGCAAGAACTGATAATACAAGATATGAGACATGGCTTGATGATATTGTATCAGAAGCTAATTTACCTCAAAATCAAAGTATGGCAATAAGAAATAGTAATAATTATCTCACAACTGTTGCTTATTCAGATGGCTTGTTGCTCTCATCTGCAACGTATGGTACAGCACCATCTATGTACAAATACGCTGAGTATCAGTGGGGAAGAGCTGCGATATGGAACAACAGTGCGGCTTCTACAGCCAGTGGTGGTGCAAACAGAGCTACGCAGGTTAACAAGGGTCTTGTTACAATGTATCCTTATACTCTTAGTGACAGACTTAACATATCACCTACTCATGTTCAGGCATATGCTCTTGACCTTGAGCCAAGCAATATGACAGTATGGTATACTCTTGCAGGTGGTACTTACGGTAACAATAATGCTTCATCGCTCCATGCCGCATCACCTAACGATGGTACAGACAGTTACTTCATATATTCGTATGGTAACGTATTCTACTGTGGTGCCGGTCATGCGGAGATTACAGGTGCTCTGAAAGATAACAATGATGAGAGAAGACTTTATCTCAATGTTATCTGTAATGCAGCTACTAATGTACCTGTAACAAGTATATCAGCATATGACTACAGTAAAGAGACAAACGATGTAGTTAAGAAGAATGGTAAGGAATATATCTATAAACTTGACGATGACGATGCAATTCCTGAGTTTTCATTTAAGTTTATATTAGGTAAGGGACTTAAACTCAGACAGCTTAATATTTATTACGATATTGATGAGTCGGGTACTTACACAAAGGGAGATGTTTATATTAAACAGTATACTTCTTCTGAGGTTAAGGATAAGACACTTACTAACGTTCCTTCATCATTAGAGAATATGGATGATTATAAATTAACCATTGATCCATCGTACTTAACAAATGGTAAGTATGTTTATATCATTATCGAGGTTATTGATACAGATGGTCACATAACTCGTAAGAAGATTAGGGTAGAATACAAAGATACATTGTATAATTTAACCTAAAATAGCATAATGCTTTAGAGACGAAGAGAAATCTTCGTCTCTTTTTTAACCAATAGCCTGATATGTGTGGAAAGCTTTGCCGGATTACAGAAATATGATATAACGTAAAAAATATATTGACACATTACACACGCTTATGGTATTATGAAAATCCATTTACAAAAAGCAGAGAGGTTATGTAAAAATAAGACAAAGAAAAGCACAAAAAACTACAATGCAAAGAGGAACTACAAGGATACCATATTCAGGATGCTTTTTAAGGAGTCGGAGAATCTCGGACTTGAGTTAATTGTAACCCAGATAAACATAAATCCCGGTTACAACGATGAGCCTTACGCAGGCAGTAGACAGGGCGGTAGTGAAGAACATGAGTATATACGAATATGACGAAGAACTGCATATGAAAACCACAAGGGAAGAGGGGGACGAGGACGGTTATGCTTCCGGCAAAGAAGATGGCTATACCTCAGGCATTGAAACCGGTATAGCAACCGGAATATAGGGGGCAATCACCGTATTGAGAAGCTTGGACACACCGGATACCGTGATTATCGAAAAAATAATTGCGGTTTATCATATAAGTGAAGAAGAGGCAAGAAATTACATGAATAACAATTAATATCACAGACAGATGTTTATTGGACTATATACGATGTGCAAATATGTTTAAAACCTGTGTATAAAATGTTAATATATTACATTAATAATATGGAGATTAGTATGGAAAGAATTATCAATATAATGAAAAAAATGAATCTGGATGTGGTGATTATAACAGATGGTTATAATATGCACTATCTTACCGGTTATACAGGACACACGGGTTGTATGGTGGTATTTAGCGGAGAACAGTATATATTAACTGATTCAAGATATACTGAACAAGTGGAGATAGAAGCAGAAGGGATAAAGTGTATCGATATAGGTTTAGAAGGATATGCGTTGGCCATATGTCGATTGGTGTCTAATTATATTGAAAAGGAAAAAAATAATGTGGATAAAGTTATCCACATTGGCTTTGAAAATAACCATATATCCTATAGAGAATATAAGGATTTTGCAGATGAGTTTGAAAAGTATTTCAGCGAAAAAGTCATTATGTGTGAGCTAAGTGACATGGTAAATGAGCTTAGAATGATTAAAAATGATGAGGAAATAAAATATATATCCAAAGCTGAATCTATCGGTGATGAAGCATTTACACATATATTGGAATATATAAAGCCCGGTATAAGAGAAAAAGATATTGCATTGGAGTTAGAGTATACAATGAAAAAGCTGGGGGCTGACGGACTCAGCTTTGATACTATAGTTGCTTCAGGACCTAATTCATCACTGCCTCATGCGGTACCTACAGAACGCAGGTTAGGGGATGGAGATTTTGTAACGATGGATTTTGGGTGTATATATAAGGGATATTGTTCTGATATGACCAGAACCGTTTTTATAGGCGAAGAAGTTGATGAATGTAAAAGAAATGTATATGATATCGTTTTGAATGCACAAATACAGTCAATGAAATTAATTAAACCGGGAATTAAATGTTCCGATATTGATGCTGTGGCAAGAAAAATTATAGCTGATGCAGGATATGGGGATTACTTTGGACATGGTTTGGGACATAGTGTAGGATTGTATATACATGAAGAACCCCGTTTTTCAAGAAAGTGTGATACTATTCTGGAAGAGGGGATGGTACTTACCGTTGAACCGGGGATATATCTTCCGGGAAGATTTGGTGTCAGAATAGAAGATCTTGTTGTTATTACAAAAAATGGTTACAGGAATCTTACTAAGTCGACTAAGGAATTGCAGTGTATCATGTGATAAAAAAGCATATATATCATAAAGCTTTCTCTATGATATATATGCTCTTAAATCTCTTGTGGTATAAATATTATACTCTTGAAAGGTATTCGCCTGTTCTTGTGTCAATCTTGATTGTATCACCCTGATTAACAAATAATGGTACATTGAGAGTTGCACCTGTCTCTACAGTACATGGTTTGGTTGCACCGGTTGCGGTATCTCCCTTTACACCAGGCTCACATTCAGTAATGAGAAGCTCAACAAACAACGGTGGCTCAACTGCAAAAACAACACCGTTATGAGAGTTTATCTTACAAACTTCATTCTCTTTAACAAATTTAAGAGAATCGCCAATTACATCTGCATTTAATGCTATCTGGTCATAAGTATCCATATCCATGAAATTGTATAAATCACCGTCAGCGTATAAGTACTGCATATCCTTTCTGTCGATATGAGCCTTAGGACACTTTTCAGTTGGACGGAAAGTTTTTTCAACTACGCCACCACTCTTTATATTCTTAAGCTTTGTTCTAACGAAAGCAGCGCCCTTACCCGGCTTAACATGCTGGAACTCGATGATCTGATAAATGTTACCTTCTAATTCTATGGTAACACCATTTCTAAAATCGCCTGCTGAAATCATAATAATCCTCCTTAAAATCACATATACCTAATTCTAATATAAATGATATATTTTTTCAACTATTTTTTAGGTCATATTTTTGTAATAAGGGCATATATATATCTTAAGGGGTGAAAACTTTGAAGAATGATATGCTAAAGCTGATGTCTCCGACAATTAGAGAGTTGCTGTTAAAAACAGATATTGATTATGAAAAATTAACGGAACTTAGGCTACGTGTGGGCAGACCCTTTATTCTTTCATTTATTTGGGGAGAAAAATTTTTAAGTAGAATAACCGGGCTGACTGACAATCAAAATGATGCTTATATGGTTACGTCAACAGATTTAAAGAATATTTTGGAGTATGCATGCGATTACTCCGTATATGCTTATGAGGAAGAGGTTCGACAGGGTTTTATTACTGTAAGAGGAGGTCATCGTATAGGGGTGGCAGGTCAGGTTATAGTGGATAATAGGAGAATAAGAAACGTGAAGAACATATCCTTTATAAATATAAGAATGGCTCATCAGATTAAAGGGTGTGCTGTTGAATTATTACCTTACATAATTGAAAACGGAAGAGTTATGCATACCCTTATTATTTCACCGCCGGCATGTGGAAAGACAACTTTGCTTAGAGATATAATCAGGTGTATATCAAATGGCAGTAATTTTTTCAATGGAATGAATGTGGGGGTAGTGGATGAAAGGTCAGAAATTGCAGCCTGCTATATGGGTGTACCGCAAAATGATGTAGGTGTTAGAACTGACGTATTGGATTGTTGCCCTAAGGCTGAGGGTATGCTTATGCTGTTGAGATCTATGAATCCTATGGTTATTGCCGTGGATGAGATAGGTAGCAGAGAGGATATAGATGCTATAGCATATGTAATAAATTGTGGTTGCGGAATTATAGCAACCGTTCACGGGGATTCCATAGACGATATAAGAACAAAACCGGTTCTTAGAAAGCTTGTGGAAGAAAAGGTTTTTGACAGATATATAGTTCTTGGAAAAAGTAACGGTGTAGGAACTATAGAAAATATATTTGATGAGAGGGGAAATGAACTATATATTCATTCCTATTCGGTTGCAAATTAGCCGGAATTATTATGGTTTTAACAGGATGTATATGGCTTGGTCTGAGTATTGCCGTTTCTATGAAAAGAAGGCTGGATGAACTGAGAGAAATTGAGAGAATTGTCAATCATATAGAAGGGGAAATACGTTATAACAATGCCCTTATGAAGGAAGCATTAAGTCGGACAGCCCGGCGATGCGGACAACCTTTTTCGGCTTGGTTTGATAAGTTGTGTGGGGAGCTGGAGGAAAATTATAACGATACATTTTGTGATATTTGGGACAGGTCTGTAAAAGATTTACAAAAAAGAACTCATTTGACAAAGGAGGATGTGAAAGAATTAATTTTAGTTGGACAAACCCTTGGATATCCGGATATAAAATCTATGGAGACGGGTCTGAAATTACAGAAAGAAAATATCCACAATAAAATCTTAGCTCTGGACGGAGTTCTTGCTAATAACATGAAGGTATCGGTAATACTGGGGACTTTGGGCGGAATATTTTTAGTAGTGATATTAATTTGATTTTTTGGTAGGAGTGTTTTCATGACCATACAGATTATATTTAAAATAGGGGCAGTTGGCATTATAGTATCACTTTTAAATCAGGTGCTTAAACATTCCGGACGGGATGATCAGGCGTATCTTGTGAGTCTTGCCGGATTAATAATTGTGCTTTCGTGGATAATTCCTTATGTGTATGAGCTTTTTCAAAATATTAATTCTCTGTTTGATTTTGGGGGTATGTAAAAATGAGCATAGGAGCCATAATGGCTGTTGTGATAATAGGTGTTATCATGGCACTCAGCTTAAAAAGCAGAAATCCTGAAATCAGCAGTTTTATAAGTCTTGCCATATGTCTTTCCATTACATATTTATGTGTTACAAGGATGAAAATAATCATCGAATCCCTGAAAAATGTAGCAGGACACATACAGATTAATTCATCATATCTGATTATACTTTTAAAGCTTATAGGAGTGGCATATATATGTGAATTTGCCTCGTCAATAAGTAAGGATGCCGGTTACAGTGCAGTATCAGCGCAGATTGACATAACCGGAAAAATTACCATGCTAATGATTTCTTTGCCTGTTTTAACCCAGGTGATTGAGACCATACTCGGTTTGATGTAAAAATGATAGGCAGGTAATTGTATGAAGAAGCTGCTTTTAAAGTTAGTATTTTTGATAGTTGTGTTTGTTTATGTAAGCGAAACAGAAGTATGTGCTTATTTCGGTACCGAAGAGTATGAAAACACAGGTGAGACAACTAATCCGTTTGAAGATTTGGATTATGACAAGGCGTATCAGGAAATATATGATATATTGCAGATAAAAGATATAGAAAGAGAGATTAAAGAAAATAATATTGGAGAAAATATCAGTCTGTCAGCCATAATAGACGGTGTTATCAGAGGGGATGATAAAGATGTGACAAAACATATTTTTTTGGCTGTGGAAGATATTTTTGTGGGTGAGCTTGTTGCAAATAAGTCCCTTATGCTTCAACTTATACTTATTGTTTTAATAGGATCTGTATTTGTGAATTTTTCAGGGTCATTTGGTAATGCTTTTGTCAGTGAAAACGGTTTTTATGTTACATATCTTATAATTACGTCAATTATGCTTACATCTTTTTCCATAACTATGGAATTGGTAAGCAGTTCAATAGAAAAAATTCTTGTCCTGATAAGAATTCTGGTGCCTCTATATGGCCTTGCAATGAATTTTTTAGGGCGTATGTCGACCTCCGCCGGTATGTATGAGATTATATTGGTTGGAGTATGGCTGGTTCAGGTGTTGATTCTGAAATTTGTTATTCCCATGATTAAATTTTACGTGATTATTTCTCTGGTGAATAATCTTAACAAAGAAGACAGTTTCTCTAAGTTATGTAAACTGATAAAGAATTTAGTAAGCTGGCTTCTTAAGACTATTGTTGTATTTATTGCAGGACTAAATATAATAAAAAGTTTAATTGAACCGCAGATAGATGCCATGGGGAAGAATACGGTAAACAGAATTATATCATCGCTTCCCGGCGGTGGAATTACATCAGTGCTTACCGGAACTTTGCTGGGGGCAGGAGCAGTTATAAAAAATAGTATCGGAATAGCCGGAATAGTCCTGTTGCTGCTCATAGTACTTGTTCCGGTTATAAAAACTTTTCTTGTCATGATGGCTATAAGAATTACCGGTGTTTTGATACAGCCGGTGGGGGAGAAAAGATATGTGGAAGGGATAGAGGCACTTGCATCAGGTATGTCATTGCTTTTGCAGACTATTTTTTCATCAGTGGTATTATTTGTTCTGACAATTGCCGTTATGGCTTATGCCAGCAGTGGAGGATAATATGTTATATGGTTGGATGAAGAGCATAATTATATATCTGATTGTATCGGGAATACTGGTTAATCTTTCACCGGGGAATAGCTACAAAAAATATATTCATTTTTTTTCAGGTTTGCTATTGATTATTATTTTGGCTGAACCCATAACCGGGTTGATTAACGATGAATATATAAATTTATCTGTAATAGTTGAAAATATTGATAAAGGTGTGGATGTCTACGGATATAGGGAGGAGGGACACACAGATAACTATTATGATATAAGTATGGATGATTCCATATATCGTTATTTAAAAGGAGAAGGTCTTGAGGCTGCAGGTGTGGATGTGATAACCAATAGTGATTATGAGATTTTGAAATGTACGGTAAATTACAGAATTACTGATGGTAATAACTCAGAACTGACAGATGAGGATTTAGAAATAATAAAAAATAAAATTTCAGATGTCTATAATGTGGATAGAGATAATATATATATAGTAAGTCGGTGATGTCATGGAGTTAAATTTAAAGAAAAATGAAAAATTAGCAAAGATAATAACTGTCATTTTAGCCGGAGTGCTCATTCTCATAATTATAATGCCTGTAAAGGAAAGTGTAGAAGAGTCCAACGATAATTCTGGCGGTGAGACAACATATGAGGATGATTACATATATTATGAAGAATATTACGAAACAAAGCTTAAGGGTATATTGGAAAAGTCTTATGGTGAAGGAACCATGCAGGTTATGGTAAGGGTGTCTTGTGATGATGAAAAAAATGACTACTATAGCAATGAAAAAGATAAATTTATTGTTGAGGGTGTTATGGTAGTAGCTGATGTGGCTGACAGTCGGGCCTTGTCTGATATATCCTTTGCGGTATGTGCTCTTTTTGATTTACCGGCTCATAAGGTGGCGGTGATGAATAAAAATTAGGGAGGTTTTTTCTATGAAAAAGTATGTAAAGAAAAATCAGGTAATAATTGCGGCCCTCACAGTACTTTTGGCGGTAGCAGGTTATATTAATTTTTCGGGAAGTACAATAGATTTATCAGAGGGAGAAAAAACAGCCGGAGAAGTAACCGAGTCAGCATTTGCCCCGACAGAGATGGAGGCAAATGCCGGAGAGATAACCATAGATGAGATGGAGGAAGGAGAAAATATTGAGCTTAATTCAGACGAAGAGGATATAGGTGAAGCTGTTCTTACTTCCGTCGTTCCTGCAGCAACCAATATTGTAAACATTAAGCTTAACAGGGAGCAGGTTCGTTCAAAAAGTAAGGAATATTATCTTGAAATTATAAATAATGACGGAATGGATCAGGCTTCGGTTGAAGCTGCAACAGATGCATATATCAAGCTCACTGAGGATATGGAAAAGGAGACAGAAGCGGAAACTATTCTGTCGGCAAAAGGTTTTGGAAATGCAATTGTGTCGATAAGTGATGAGTCTGTAGATGTGGTAGTGGCTAAGGAGGAATTGACTGATGTGGAGAAAGCACAGATTGAAGATATAATTGTCCGAAAAACTAATTGTACAATTGATCAGGTTGTGATTACATCTGTTGTAGAATAATACTAATTTGTTGCATTATCACAAATAATTGGGTATAATTATATCAATTATATTATTTGTGATAAGGAGGCTTTTTCAATGGGTGAATATAATAAAGACAACAAAAATATCGGAAAAATCAGAATTGCAGATGATGTGGTGGCTTCTATAGCCGGTATTGCAGCTATTGAGGTGAAAGGTGTGTCGAAGCTTACCGGTAACATTTCAAAAGAATTAGTCGGAAAGCTTGGCAAAAAGAATCTTGCAAATGGTGTAAAGATTGATATTGCTGATGGCGGAGTCAATGTAGACATTTCTCTTGAGCTTGAGTATGGCAACAATATTAAAAAGATATCTGAGGAAGTACAGGCTAAGGTAAAGCAATCCATTGAGACAATGACAGGTCTTACCGTAAATGTTGTAAATGTAGTTATATCAGGTATCAAATTGGAGAAAAATTAATTAAAAGGCAGGGTTTGTTATGACGAGAAGGGCTCAGAGAGAGAATATTTTTCGTATTTTATTCAAAGTTGAATTTAATACAATAGATGAGATGAAGGAGCAAATTGATTTTTCTGTTTCTGATATGGAAGATGTAGAAGAGATGGATAAGAAGTATATTATCGATAAGACTAATAATATTATTGGTCTTATCGATGAAATAGATGCTCTTATAGTAAGTATCTCAGACGGCTGGAGAATAGAGCGACTTGGAAAGGCTGAGCTTGCCATACTTCGACTGGCTATTTATGAGATGAAGTATGATGAAGATATTCCGTTTAGAGTTGCGATTAATGAAGCGGTTGAGCTTTCAAAGATTTATTGTAATGATGAGGCAAGAGGATTTATTAACGGTCTGCTTGCAAAAATAGAAGAATAATCATGAAAATTTTTTCTGTCGGTCAGGTAAATAATTACATAAAAAATATTATAACCCAGGATTATATGCTTAAAAGTATCGCCATTAAAGGCGAGGTATCAAACTGTAAGTATCATAGCCTGGGGCACATTTATTTTTCGCTGAAAGATGAGACTGGCTCTATTCCGGGAGTTATGTTTAAAGGAAATGCCGTAACGGGGCTGAATTTTACATTGGAGGATGGTCAGTCTGTTGTTGTGTCAGGAAGTATTGGTGTCTATGAAAGAGATGGCAGATATCAGCTTTATGCATCAAAGATTAAACTGGACGGACGAGGAAAGCTTTACGAAGAATTTGAAAGGCTTAAGCTTGCTCTGAATGAAGAGGGATTGTTTGATTTTGATATAAAAAAACCAATTCCTAAATTTCCTAAAAAGGTTGGAATCGTTACGGCAAAAACCGGAGCTGCCATACAGGATATAAAAAATATTGCAAAAAGAAGAAATCCTTATGTACAGTTGGTTCTTTATCCTGCAAAGGTTCAGGGAGATGGTGCGGCTGATACTATTGTTCAGGGTATAAAAACTTTGGATACTATGGGTATGGATACCATTATCGTCGGACGCGGAGGCGGCTCTATGGAAGATTTATGGGCCTTTAATGAGGAAAAGGTTGTACGTGCCATATATGAGGCAAAAACACCTATTATTTCAGGCACTGGACATGAGATTGATATTACGCTTTCTGATTATGCGGCGGATTTGAGGGCACCGACACCTTCTGCTGCCTGTGAACTTGCAATTCCGGATGTTATGACAACTATTGCAAAAATTCATGATATAGAAAACAACCTCAAAATTCATCTTGAAAATAAATTATCTCTGTACAGGCTGCGATTGGACAGCTATGCAAGCAGACTCACCCTGCTTAATCCGGTGAGTCGACTAAAACAGCAAAATCAGTATCTGGCAGATTTGTATGACAGGATGAAATTGGCTATGCACTCAAAGTATGATGACAGGTGTCACAGTCTTGAACTTCTTACGGCAAAACTTAACGGTCTGTCTCCAACGGCAAAGCTCGTAAATGGATTTGGTTATATTTCCGTTGATGACAAGCCGGTTGTATCGGTTTCAGGCGTAGAAAAAGGGGATACCATAAAAGTCACGCTTCATGATGGAGATGTGTATGCAATAGTGGACAAGTCAGATAGGAGATAGTATGGATAACAATACAAATAACGATTTTATTATAGAAGAAGCATTTGAGAGACTGGCAGAGATTAATACCATGTTGGAAAGTTCTGATATCAGCTTAAAGGATTCGATGGCTCTTTATGCTGAGGGTGTAAAATTGGTTTCAGCCTGTAAGAGCAGTTTAGAGGGAGCGGAAAAGGAGATACAGATTCTTGATGATGTATAGCACTGAAGAAATTGAAAGAATTATATATAAATATTTGCCGGAAGAAAAAGGATATCCGGTCGCAGTTATTGAGGCTATGAATTACGCTTTTAAGGCAGGCGGAAAAAGGCTTCGTCCCATGATGATGAAGCTTTGTTTTGATATGTTTGCAAAAGAGAGTGACGAGAAACTCATAGGTCCGTTTATGGCAGCTATTGAGATGATTCATACTTATTCACTTATACATGATGATTTGCCTGCTCTTGATAATGACGATTTAAGACGGGGGAAACCTACGGTTCATGTTAAATTTGGTGAGGATATAGCTGTTCTGGCCGGAGATGGGTTGCTGAACTATGCTTTCAGTGTAGCCGCAAAAGCTTTTGATATTAAGCCCGGGAATGTAAAAGTTGAGAGGGCTTTCGCCATACTCGCTTCAAAGCCCGGAATATATGGCATGATAGGAGGTCAGACTTTAGATGTGATTATGTCAGGTAAAGTCATTAAGGATGATGAGCTTGAATATATTTACATGAATAAAACATCTGCCCTCATAGAATGTGCAATGACCATCGGAGCTTTGCTTGGTGGCGCCTCGGATGAGAATGTGGAAAAAATCGGACAGGTTGCTATGGCTGTTGGTATGGCATTTCAGGTACAGGATGATATCCTGGATATAGTAGGGGATAAAAATACACTCGGTAAACCGGTGTTAAGTGACGAAAAAAATGAAAAATACACATATGTAACCATTCACGGCATGGAAAAATCAAGACAATATGTTAATAATATGTCTGATAAAGCTAATAATATTCTAAAAAGTCTTGATGTGTCTGATAATAATGCAAAAGACGGGTTAATTAATCTTATTACACAGTTAGTTGACAGGGACAGATAGTATGAAGGTATTGGATAGGATACAAAAAGAAAACGATATAAAAAAGATAGAACCGGGAGAGTATGAGGAACTTGCCAGAGAAATACGCGGATTTCTAATAGAAAAAGTAAGTAAAAAGGGTGGACATCTTGCATCTAATCTTGGGTCGGTTGAACTTACCATGGCTTTACATCTATGTATGAATTTTCCTGAGGATAAACTCATTTTTGATGTGGGACATCAGTCTTATACTCACAAAATTTTGACCGGAAGAAAAGAGGGGTTTGATACTCTCCGGGAATACGGCGGCATGAGCGGCTTTCCCAAAAGGGCGGAGAGTCTGTGCGATTCTTTTAATACAGGACATAGTTCAACCAGTATATCTGCTGCCATGGGATATGCCGTAGCGAGGGATATGTCCGGTGGACGGGAACGTATTGCAGCAGTTATAGGTGACGGTTCTCTTACGGGTGGTATGGCTTATGAAGCTTTAAACAGCCTCGCCCAGACAAAAAATGGCTGTGTTATTATACTAAATGATAATGAAATGTCTATTGATAAAAATGTAGGCGGATTATCAAAATATCTGAATAATATAAGAGTCGGTGCAGCCTACAATGATTTTAAATCAGGGGTTGAACACAGTCTTTTAGGGTCAGCAGTGGGAAAAAAAGTTGCAAAAACCCTGAAACATTCAAAAGATACAATAAAACAATTTCTGGTGCCCGGTATGTTTTTTGAGGAATTGGGGATAACATATGTGGGTCCGATAGACGGTCATGATGTGGAAACAATGGTTTCTACTTTTGATAAGGCATTCAAATTAAATAAGCCCATTATAATTCATGTGAAAACAAAAAAAGGAAAAGGTTACTCCCTGGCTGAAAAATATCCATCTTATTTTCATGGTATATCAGCTTTTGATGAAAAGACAGGGAAAATCGTATCAAAATCCAAGGATCCGACTTACACCGATATTTTTGGAAAACATATAGTAAAACTTGGCGAGGATAATAAAAAACTTGTCACGGTGACAGCAGCAATGACAAAAGGTACCGGTCTTACTGAGTTTTCAAAGAAATATCCTGAGAGAGCTTTTGATGTGGGTATAGCAGAACAGCATGCTGTGACATTTGCGGCAGGTATGGCGGCAGCGGGACTTATTCCTGTTGTGGCTGTATATTCCTCTTTTTTACAGCGGGCATATGACCAATTGCTTCATGATGTATGTCTGCAGCATCTGCATGTTATATTTGCAGTGGACAGGTCAGGACTGGTGGGACAGGACGGAGAAACTCATCAGGGTATATATGATACATCTTTTCTTTCACATTTGCCGGGTATGACGGTAGTCGCGCCTAAAAATAGTTATGAACTGAAGGCTATGATGGATTATGCTGTTGGGTTTGACGGACCGATTGCCATAAAATATCCAAGGGGATATGCTTATACAGGGCTTAAAGAGTATATGTCTCCCATAGAGCATGGCAGGAGTGAATGGATATATGTAGGAAGTCATATAGCTGTCATAGCTGTGGGGGTTATGGTTGAGGAGGCTGAGAAACTTGTAGCTATGCTGAGGGAAGACGGAATTTCTCCATCATTAATCAATGCCAGATTTATATCTGAAGTGGACGGAGAAATGCTTGACGACCTGATAAACAATCATTCGCTGGTTGTGACAATGGAAGAAAACGTAACCGGTGGAGGTTACGGCGAGAAGTTTGCCTCAACAATATTAGAAAGAAATTATAAAAAAGATATAAAACATATAAATGTGTCAATACAGACAGAAAAAGTTGAACATGGTAAAGTTGATGTGCTGAGACAAAAACTTGGCATAGATGCATCAGGCGTGTATAAAAAAATAAAAGCTGTTGTTGATGAAGCTGATATTAGGAGATAAAATGACGGAAAAGATAAAAAAAGAGAGATTAGATGTCCTGCTTGTTTCAAGAGGTCTTGCCCCTTCAAGAGAAAAAGCCAAGGCAATTATCATGTCAGGAATAGTATATGTTGACGGAAATAAAGAAGATAAGGCAGGTACTACATTTGCATCTACAGCGGATATCCGGATAAAAGGTAATACACTAAGATACGTCAGCAGAGGCGGACTTAAACTTGAAAAGGCAATGAATGAGTTTAACCTTAGCCTGAATGAATGTGTATGTATGGATGTAGGATCCTCTACGGGTGGTTTTACGGATTGTATGCTTCAAAATGGTGCAGTAAAGGTTTACGCTGTAGATGTGGGACATGGACAGTTAGACTGGAAGCTTAGAAATGATGAACGGGTTATCTGTATGGAAAAGACAAATATAAGATATGTCACTCCTGAACATATAGATGATGAACTTGATTTTGCATCCATAGACGTTTCATTTATTTCACTTACTAAAGTTTTGCAACCTGTAAAAGAGCTCTTAAAGGATTCGGGACATATAGTGTGTCTTATTAAACCACAGTTTGAGGCCGGACGGGAAAAAGTCGGAAAGAAAGGTGTAGTGCGTGATAAAAAGGTTCACGAAGAGGTAATTGAAATGGTTACCCAATATGCCGTTTCCATAGAGTTGTTCCCGCTACGTCTTGATTTCTCACCTGTTAAGGGACCGGAAGGCAATATAGAATATCTGCTTTATCTTACAAAGAGCAGAGCAGAATATGAAACAACGGATGCAACTTCACATATAAATATACATGATGTGGTGGAAGCATCACATAAGACTCTCGATAAGGAAGTATAAAATGAACAGATTTCTTGTGCTTGCTAATGATGATAAGGATATTGACCTTGCATTGAGTAATAAAATAACTGAATACTTGTCATTGCGAGGAGCAAAAGCCGTTATAGTAAGTGATATACGCAAAGATTATGACGATTTTGTTATTAAAGAAGAACTTATAAGGGATGCAGAAGCTGTTATTGTTTTGGGCGGTGACGGTACCATGCTGAGGGCTGCTCATGCCATAGGCGACCATGATATTCCCATACTGGGTATAAACCTTGGAACAATGGGATTTCTGACAGAGATTGAGGTTGGCAATGTATACATAGCATTAGACAGACTGCTTGATAACGATTTCACTATTGAAAGCCGGATGATGGTGGAAGGAAAGGTGAAAGATAAAATATATCATTCACTAAATGATGTTGTTATAACAAGAGCGGGTTTTTCACGTATAATCGGGCTTAGTATATATGTAAATAATCAGATTTTAGATACATATGAGGCGGATGGTGTCATAGTGGCTACACCTACAGGTTCTACCGGTTATAATTTGTCGGCGGGAGGTCCTATTATAAGTCCTAAGTCTAAGGCTATTGTTGTAACACCGATATCACCACATTCCCTGACTGCAAAAAGTGTTGTATTTGATTCTTCGGATAATATTCAGATAGAGATAGTAAAAAAAAGAAGAACACAGGAAACAGAGGCTATTGTGTCCTTTGACGGAGACAATAACATGGAACTTTCCGCAGGAGATGTGGTAAGTGTTTCAGTTTCAGACAGGGAAATTAGACTCATAAAGATGTATGATATGAATTTTTATAGTGTTTTAAGAGAAAAGATAGGAGGCTGATTTTTGTGAAGGAAGAGCGAAAAGATGCCATAATTAAAATTATAACAGAAAACAATATAGAAACTCAGGAAGAGTTGTTGGGAAAACTTATTGACAGAGGTTATAATACAACTCAGGCAACTATATCGAGAGATATAAGAGAGTTAAATATTACAAAAATCACCTACAACGGAAATAAACATAAATATGTGGTTGGTTCCGGGGCAGAAAGCGGCAATATGGAATCATATAAGCAGGTTATGGACAAATGGATTTTATCTATAGATGCTGCGCAAAATATAATTGTAATAAAAACTGCGTCAGGTATGGCTATGGCGGTGGGGGCAGCCATTGACAATCACCATATTGACGGGGTGATGGGATGTATAGCGGGAGATGACACCTTATTTCTTGCTATAAAGGATAGTACTTTATCGGAGAAGATAATTGGAGAGATAAAAAATGTTGCTAAATATGCATATTAAAAATATAGCCTTAATTGATGAAATTGATATAGGCTTTGACGAAAAATTGAATATATTAACAGGTGAGACAGGTGCCGGAAAATCAATCATTATCGGCTCACTGGGGATTTGTCTCGGCGGAAAATTTCAAAAGGATTTGCTTAGGGATGACACGAAGGATGGATTGGTTGAGCTTATATTTTCAGTGGACAACGATGAAATAGACTCCCAACTTTTAAAATTGGATGTTGATTCCGGTGAAGATAGGGAAATTCTTATTTCAAGGAGATTAAGTCCTAACGGAAGAACCATAAACAGAATAAATGACAATACAGTTACCACGTCCAGATTAAAGGAGGTTGCCGCTGTACTCATTGATTTACATGCACAGCATGAACAGCAGACATTGTTAAAAGCATCCAGACATTTGGATATACTTGACAAATTTGGAGGAGAAGACATATCCGAAAAAAAATGTCAGATTGCTGAGTTGTATAAAAATTATATCTGTATTGCAAATAAAATCCATGACAACTCGATGGATGAGACTGAGCGTGTTAAACAGGCAGAATTCTTAAAGTATCGCATAGATGAGATAAAAAATGCAGCATTAAAAGACGGTGAGGATGAGGAATTAGAAAAAATCTATAAAAAAGCAGTTAATTCAAAAGAAATTCTCACCAATGCTGATTGTATATACAGATTGACAGGCTACAACGGTCAGGAATCCGCTGCAGACTATATTGGAAAAGCAATGGGATTGATGACAAAACTCGTTGATTTAGATGATGAGCTTGAAGATACATATACCATTTTGCAGGATGTAGACAGTATGTTGAATGACTTTAATACTGAATTGAGCAGATATATGGGAGATATGGAATTTGATCGGGCTGAATTTAACCGTATAGAAGAAAGATTAAATTGTATTAATTCATTAAAAGCAAAATACGGCAGCAGTATCGCAGAGATTAGGAATACTCTTAAAGGTTTTGAGGAAGAATATTCTCGACTTATGGATTATGAGTCCTATATGAATGATCTTATTGATTCATTTAAGGAAGCGGAAGAAAAATTGAATACGGAATGTGACACTCTTACAAGTATAAGAAAAAAATATTCCGAAAAGTTATGTAAACTTATAAAAACGTCACTTGAAGAGTTGAATTTTATGACTGTGGAATTTGATATGGAGTTCCATAAACTTGAAAAATTTTCTTCGAGTGGAAATGATGAGGCGTATTTTGTTATATCAACAAATATAGGTGAAAAGATGCGCCCGCTGTATGAAGTTGCCTCAGGTGGAGAATTGTCAAGGGTTATGTTGGCATTAAAATCCTGCCTTGCATATGCTGATGATACACCTACGCTTGTTTTTGATGAGATTGATGTGGGTATAAGCGGAAGGACTGCCCAAAAGGTCGCTGAAAAAATGTCGGTTATAGCAAAAGAACATCAGGTTATATGTATAACCCACCTGCCTCAGATTGCTTCCATGGCAGACAGCCACTATGTTATTGAAAAAAATGTGGAAAATAATAAAACAATAACCAATATACGAAAGCTTTCAAAGGCCGAAGAAATACATGAAATTGCAAGACTTTTGGGTGGAGCGAAAATCACGGAAGCAACAATTTTTTCGGCAAAAGAAATGAAAGGATTGGCAGATAGAGAAAAATTATACTGATTATTTATTTGTGATATTAAAGATACTAAGAGTACATTTAAAATTGTGCTCTTTTTATTTTACCTTTTTGGAGGTGTAATATCATGAAAAAAACATATAGATTATGTTTGCTTATGCTTTTATTTGTTCTCTGCTCGATTGTGAGTATTGAATTATGGGAAATGGCGGACAATTATGATGAAAAAAATGAAATTGTTTTATCCGGCAGTCGGTTAAATATTCAGCAAACCTATCCTGCATCGGGTGAGGTTGATGTATCGTCCTTTGATTCATCCATAGAATTGGATGAAAACGAAAATGAGAAAACTCATATGGTCATTCCATCAGGTGAACCTATAGGAATATATGTAAAAACGGAGGGGGTAATGGTTATCGATGCCACTGATATAAAAAAATCAGATGGGGAAAAAATATCACCCTGCAAGGGACTTCTTTTTCCGGGAGATTATATTGTTGAAATTAATAATGAAAAGATAGCGGATAAAAATAAACTTATATCCGTGATAGAGAATTCTAAGGGAAAAGAGCTTGATATGAAGGTGATCAGGGATGGAGAAATCATCTGTGTTGCGGCACAACCTGTCAGAAGCCGGGGAAAATATATGCTGGGCCTCTGGGTCAAGGATGATATATCAGGTATAGGAACAATGACATATATAGATGAAAATGGGTTCGCTGCTCTTGGACACAGTATCAATGACAATGATACCGGAACGGTTATCTCAGTTTCGGATGGGGCTATATACGAAACGGAGTTGATTAACATAGTCAAATCAGATGGCGAAAAACCCGGCAGACTTGAGGGAATTATAGATTATTCTAAAGAAAATATAATAGGAAGGGTAATTAAAAATCACAATTATGGAATAAACGGATATATGACTAAACATGGAGTGGATTCTCTTGCCGGTGGTGAGTGGATTCCCGTTGCAAAAAAACAAGAGGCAAAAATTGGTGAGGCATATATATTATCCTGCGTATCCGGAGAACCCGTATATTACAGAATAGAGATAACGAATGTGGATATAAGCTCATCCGCAGTAAATAAAGGACTTGAAATAAAAATTACAGATGAAAAACTTTTGGATATAACAAACGGAATTGTACAGGGTATGAGCGGAACACCTATAATACAGGATGGAAAACTGTTAGGAGCGATAACTCACGTATTTGTAAAGGACTCAACAAAAGGATATGGAACATTTGTTGAAGATATGTCGGTGAATTGAAAATCAAAAAAGTGGTTGACAAATATATACCATAGTGCAATAATGTATATATTGTATATACACAATGTAAAACCGAGAGCATATTGAGGTTTAGATTGATTTGCAAATCGAGGAGGTACACTGGTGGATATTATTATTACAAACTCCTCAGAGAAACCTATTTATTCTCAGATAACATCTCAAATCAAGGCACAGATTATGAGTGGTGAACTAAAAGAAGGGGACGCCCTTCCTTCTATGCGCACTTTGGCACAACAACTCAGAATCAGTGTTATCACTACAAAACGTGCCTATGAGGAACTTGAGAGAGATGGTTATATTGAATCTTATACTGGCAGGGGAAGTTTTGTTAAAGGACAAAATAAAGAATTCCTGCAAGAGCAAAATCTGAGAATGATTGAAAAGTCTCTTATTGATGCTGTAGAGACAGCTAAAGTGAGTGAGGTTTCGTTAGAAGAGTTAAAGGAAATGTTGGATTTGTTTTATGAAGGTTAGTTGGAGAAGTTGATATGAGTGATTATAAAAATGCTATAGAAATTCGAGACCTTACAGTAAAATACGATGGATTTACCTTGGACCATATAAATTTTGATGTGGCAAAGGGAAGCATAATGGGCTTTATCGGTCAAAATGGTGCCGGTAAGACTACAACCATAAAATCAATGTTAAATATTATTAAGCGAGATGAGGGAGATATTAAACTGCTTGGTAAGGATAATATTAAGGATGAGATTGCAATAAAACAGCAGATTAGTGCGGTCTTTGACCAGATTCCCTATCATGAGGTGCTGGATGCTAAAAAAATTGGTCGCATTATGAGAGAAATCTATGAGGAGTGGGATGATCAGGTATATGAAAACTATCTTGACCGTCTTGCACTGCCGAGTAAAAAGAAGATAGGTGATTTTTCGAAGGGAATGAAAATGAAGCTACAGATTGCGGCAGCCCTTTCTCATAATGCCAAGCTACTTATTATGGACGAGGCAACAACAGGCTTGGATCCTGTTGTAAGAAATGAATGTCTGGATATATTTTTAGAGTACCTTCAGGATGAAAATCATACGATTTTAATGTCCTCACATATTACTTCCGATTTGGAAAAGGTGGCGGACAGTGTAACTTTTATTAACAAGGGAAAACTGCTTCTTACAGGCTATAAGGATGACGTGCTTTATTCTCACGGTGTGATGAAGTGTAAGAAAAGTGATTTTAAGGATATAAGTCCTGAGGATTATATTAGTGCCAGAGTTACAGATTTTGGCGCTGAGCTTATGGTAGACGACAAGGATAACTGTAAGAAAAAATATTCAGGCATTGAAATAGATTCAACCACTTTGGAGGAAATTATGCTGTTTTATGTGAATTCGGATAAGAAGGAGTGGTCATAATGAAGGGGTTGATTTATAAGGAATTTTATCTTGGGAAAAGGAATTTGATAGCCTTTGGAATAGTAACAATTATGTTTGCAGTTTTAGGTATATTTGTTTGTTTCAGCATGGAATTTGGAAATCTGCATAAACTGGCAGACGGAGAGGGTATGAGAAATTACTATGCACAGATATTCTTTTACGTCCCTTATCTAATTCTCCTACTAAGCACAGAAAGCTGTATTAATTCCATATTTCGTGATTATTCCATAAACTGGATGGATTACAGTTACACCCTGCCTATAAGTGGCAAGAAAACGATAGGTGCCAAGTATATTTCATGTGGAATAATATCTTTCTCAGCTCTTATAATCGCTGTGTTATACAGTGCCATAATAGCAGCATTGTCTGGAGTTGCTTATTCTTTTAAGATACTTAAAATTCAGCTTGTTATATTTGTTGTGGCTTGCGTGGTTAATGCCATGCTGATTGCTCTTGCATATCTTGTTCGTAACAAGAAGTGTATGACCGTCATAGAGGTTATATTCTTTGCTGTTATATATTTTGGATTTGGAGTATTAGCCGTATGGGGAGAAAAAAAGTATGGATTAGATGAAAATGGGAATATGATTTTTTTTGAGATGTTAAAGGAAAAATTTTCTGATATAGGAGAGTTACTTGCTCCTTTTATTCCCGTGATAGTTTTGATATGGGTATTTTTGTGGTTCTTAGCCGCCACTGGAATTTGTCTAAGGAGGGAAAAAAAATGATTGGAATTATGTATAAGGATTTTTGTATCATAAAGAAAACCTTATTAAGCAATCTTTTGGTGATTTTATTTATGTCCGCATGGCATTTTATTCCTTGGATAAAGGTTATGGATGGAACAGAGAGTAGCAAAAATATTGGCTATGGAATAGCCTTTTTTCTCGTACCTATGCTTTCCCATATAATGAATACTATTGTTATAGGGAGTATAGGAACAGATATAATTATTCATGATGAGAACAAATATTACAGTGCCTTTATATCGTCTACGCCACTTTCCTACAGGGGACAGGTGCTTTGTAAGTATTATGAGATACTTTTGTTGTCTTTTTTCATAGTTATATGGGGATGTGTGCTTGATACAATTATTTCACTGGTGAATGGCGTATCAGGGAGCTCTATGATTATATATGTAACACTTTTTTTCTTCTCTATAGCTTTGAAGGCGGTTGAAACCCCGTTTTTGATTAGATATGGAGTTTCGTCCGGTAGGGTGGTTAAAATAATAGTTATGATTAGCATAGTATATGTATTTTTGATATACCTCCTCTTTGGACCGTTGCCTGATTTAAGTTCTGATTCTGTTTTTGACCACATCATTAACTGGTTTATGAAGGAGAAGAATTTGTCTCATTTTACATCAGGCGTTGTTGCTGTTTTACCATATCTTGTTATGACAATGTTTTATATATCTTACAAGATTTCTTGCAGATGGTATCAGGAGGGAGTGAACGCATATGACTCGTAGGGACGCTGTAAAACAGCTTATTATATTTATTACTCTTTGTTTTGGAATGACTATTCTGATTATGGCAATTGCGTGCAATGTGGATTCTAATGTGGAGGGTGTTCGGTTCCAAGCACTGTATCGGTTAGCATGTTTTATGCCAGCTGTGTCAGCCCTTGTGGTAAGCCTTTTATTTAAGACAAGAATAAGGGATTTGGGAATAAATCCTAATTTTGCATCAGGTGCAAGGGTATATGTGCTTGCCCTGGTGTTAGGTTTTTTTCTTAGTCTGATTGATTATCCTGTTATGACACTATTGTTTCCTGAAGCAATCTGGTTTGAAAATATAGATGGAATAGCGCTGTTATTCCGGCTTATGCTAAATGTGGCTATATGTGCAGTTTTTACTTTTGTTTCTATGGGAGAGGAAATAGGTTGGCTTGGATACATTTACCCTCGTCTGGAACAAGTGGGAGGTATAGCCTTTGGAATCATAACTATGGGGGTAATAAGAGGACTTTGGCATATGCCACTTATGCATGCTTTGGGTATGAATGATGTGAGTGGAGAGATGCTGACATTAATTTTTTCAAATATAATGTTAGGAAGTGTGCTTGTTTTAGTGACGAAGTTTAGTAAGTCTGTGGTGCCGGGGGCATTTATTCATTGTATGACTAATTCTCTGCCAACTGTATATACGGGAATCATCATGATGGATGAGACAAATTATACAAAATGCGTCGATTCTATAGACCTGATGAATATGATTATCTCATCAGTATTTGGAGTTGCAGCTTATTATGTGTTGAAAACCACCTATAAGTAAGATACTTATGTTGCAGTTGACTTTTTGAAACAATAAGCTATATTATTCACGGTTAGTCTGTGCTAACCCACAGAAGAAAAATGGCTATGTAAATTATATAATTATATGGACAGGAATATTGCAGAAAGGTCAACCAATATATTCCCCGGATTTATATTGGGGAATAGTTACTTAAAAAATCATCAACCTGTCGGAGGACTATATCCATAAGGCTTTTTCTGGCTTCGAGACTTGCCCATCCTATGTGTGGAGTGATAAGTAATTTTTCTTTATCCTGAACAGTGAGCAACGGAGTGTCGGGAGACATAGGCTCAACGGAGAGAACATCAAGACCGGCAGCGGCAATGAGGTTTTCGTTAAGTGCTTTTGCTAAATCACTTTCGTTTATTATAGGACCTCTTCCGAGGTTGAGAAGGATCGCATTTTTCTTCATTTTTGAAAGGGCAGAATAATTAATAAGATTTTCGGTATATTCGTTTAATGGTGCATGGATGGATAAAATATCAGATTCTCTTAATATGGTATCAAAATCCACCTGAATGTATCCTTTCTGAGGAGGCATACCGGATGCAGAAAAATATATTACATTTGCCCCAAAAAGTTGAAAAATGTCGGCAACTCTTCTTCCGATGGCTCCAAGACCGATGATACCCACGGTTTTGCCGCAAAGCTGGTTGAATTTTTTGTCGAAATGGGTAAATGATACATCATTTATATAATTTCCGCCTTTTACATAGTCATCATAATACTTAAGATGCTCCATAAGATAAAAGAGCATGGCAAAAGTATGCTGTGTAACGGATTCGGTAGAATAGCCGGCTACATTTCGCCATGCTATATTTCTTTTTTCAAGATAATCTTTATCAAGGTTATTGGTTCCTGTGGCTGTAACGCAAATTAGTTTTAACTTTCTTGCATTTCCTATTGTCTTTTCATTTATTGGAACTTTGTTTACAATCAAAACATCTGCGCCGGAAACCCTGTCAGATACCTCATTTTCTGTTGTAAAACCGTATATTTTAACATTTCCTAATTTGTCAAATCCTGACAGGTCAATGTCGTTTCCTATGGTCTGTCTGTCTAAAAAAACAATATTCATAACTATCCCTCTTTCAAAAAATAAAAACATGCTTTCATTATATCTCATGATTATATTTTACACAACAAATCACTTAAAATATCCTAAAAAAATATCTTCTTCGACATAAAAAAACTAATTACATTACCGAAAAAAATGTTGAAAAATGCTGTCACTTTTTACTGTCAAAACTTGCGTACTGTTTGATATTGCTCTGTCAAAAACAGGAATATATAATGACATAAAACACTTGATTAAAACAAAAAAATGGTGTTTGAAAAGGAGGATAGTATGAGGAAGAAGGTACTTATTGTAAAACATGACATGAAATCTGCAAAAGAAATAAAAAAAGAATTTCTTAATAAAACAGGTGTGGAAATATGTGATGTTCAAAATGACGGAGCTCTTGCCCTCAATGCAATAAAAAGAAATAATCCGGATGTTGTTATGCTGGATTTACTTTTGCCAAACAAAGATGGAATTGAGGTGTTGGAAGAGGTAAATGAGTGGGGTGATAAGGGATATCGATTTGTGGTGCGGGCAAACGGAAGTCAGATTAAATTTTTGGAGGGGGTTATTAAGGGTAAACTTAAAAATATACTGGTATATGCCTATGACGAAAATATACCTGATATAAATCTTGCAGAATGTACGGAGGCTGTTCTGCGAGACAATAAAAAAGATTTATACATATATAAGAATGATTTAAATGAAGCGGAAAGCAGAAATAAACTTGAAATCATGGTGACGGATATTATTCATGAGATGGGTGTGCCGGCACATATAAAGGGATATCAATATTTAAGGACATCCATTATTATGGCAGTGGAGGATATGGATATTTTAAATTCCATTACAAAACAGTTGTATCCGTCTATTGCAAAAGAATATGAAACAACCCCATCCAGGGTGGAGAGAGCCATAAGACATGCCATTGAGGTTGCATGGAGCAGAGGAAAGGCAGATTCTATAGATGAACTTTTCGGCTATAGTATAAATTCAGGTAAAACAAAGCCGACAAATTCGGAATTTATCGCACTTATTGCAGATAAAATAAGATTAGACAAGAAAAATAAAAGTGCATAAAAACTTGACAATGGAAAAATGAAAATGTATTATATTCCGTATGGTTAATAAGATTGATACGGAATGGTAGCAAAAGGAGATAGGGATTATGATGGAACAGACAGTTCGAATTGTAATTGGGGATTCCGGCTACGAGCTGTTATCAAAACAATTACAAAATTATTACGAACAGGGAATTGATGTAGTAGCGGGGTCAGCAGAAGGTAAAAGTGTTTATGAGATGGTAGAAGAGTACAAGCCGGAAATTCTATTGATAGACGTTTTCTTAAATGGTATTGATGGGTTAGAAGTCGTTGAAATGATTAAGGATAACGAGCAGCTTGCCGGAACAAAAGTTGTATTTTTTACATCTGTGAGTTCAACAAGAATCAGCAATATGGCATTTTCTCTTGGGGCAGATTATTACATCATTAAACCTTGCAGCACAGATATTTTAGTAAAAAGATTAGTTCAGATTGTGAAAAGTATAAACAAAAATGTAATTGTTGAGGAAGAAGACCATAGCAAAACACCTGTTATGTCAATGGAAAATGATGTGACAGAGATAATAAGAGAGATAGGAATACCTGCACATATAAAGGGATATCAGTATATCCGAGAGGGTATTATAATGGCAATAAAGGATATAAATATGTTAAACTATATCACCAAGTTGTTGTATCCCAGTATTGCAAAAAAATACAAAACAACCTCAAGCAGTGTTGAACGCGCGATACGTCATGCCATAGAAGTGGCGTGGGGAAGAGGAAAAATTGAGGTTATAGAGGATATGTTTGGATATACGGTAAGTGCAGGAAAAGGAAAACCAACCAATTCTGAGTTTATAGCACTGATAGCTGATAAGCTTAGAATCCAGTATAAAATGAATGCATGACAGTAAAAATAGCATATTTTATAAAAATAATAGTTGACGAATAAGAAATCCTAAAATAAAATATAGAAGTTAAGATAATTTTCTTATATTTAGGAGGAGACAAAGTCGTGGTAACCCAAGGCACATATGAGAGCGGTTCCAACAAGAACAAAGTTAGATCCGGTAATGAGTCAAGAAATAATGGTTCAGGTCGTAATTTTTCAAAGCCTAATGGCAATTATTCCGGAGGGGGAAACAGGTCTAACCGTTATGAGGGCAACAAATCAGGAAGACCGGACAGACCGGATAAAAACGGAAGATTTGACAGAACAGAACGTTCTGATAAGTCGAGAAATTATAACAGTTCACCGAGATTTTCCGGGAAAGATGATGACGATGATGACAATGTAAGGCGCAGCAGACCGGCTAAGCCGAAGGAAAGTAAGTCATCCGTGGCTATACCGGATAAGAACAAGACGATGTTGCGTTTGGAGAAAGAACAAAAAAGTATCAAAAAGAAGCAACAGACAAAGAAAAAAGAAAGTAACAGACCTCAGCCGAAGGTTAAACGAGCAAATAATGTCAATTATACGCGTAATTATGCAAACGGAGATTATGATGATTACGATGAATATTATGATTATTAAAAAAATAAAAGATGCTGAGTACGTTTTTGCGTACTCAGCATCTTTTATTTTTTAGTCGATAGGGAAACTGCCGGTTTCGTCATCATTAAATACATAGTAAGCCATATTTTCTTCCGGTTTTACATATAGATTTAAGGATTTTAAATCTGATGCCTTGTGACCGGCTCCTGTCCATATGGATTTAGCTGTTTTAACTAATGATGCTTCGTCAATCTGTTTGCCGTAGTATTCTATGTAGAATGTTGATTTCATTGTATCACCTCCTCATACTAACTAAAACCTCACAAGCATATTAATCATATAACAGAAATGACAAAAAAGCAATAAGAAGCTTTTTTTAAAAATCTTGTTTCTTCAAATAATATATGTTATTATTATGGTAATTATGTTTAGATAGACTGTTTATTTTAGGATAAAATTATTGGAGGTAGCCATGGATGAAAATTATCTTGATAGCCTGTTAAAAGGTGTATCAAATGATAAAAAAACAAACAAAAGTTTTGACAGCGAAGTCAATATGGATGCCGGTATAGATATTGACTTAACAGATTTGGATGATATATCTCTTGATGAATTAGACGAATTGGATAATATGGAATTAGGAGATTTGGATGTTGATGATATTGATTTTGATGATATAGACGTGACAAATATCAATCCGGAGCAGGTTGCTGCGTCTCATCCGGAGACTGTCGAAGAGGAAGATTTTAGTTTGGAAGAATTGCTTCATGACGAAGCAGATGCAGCCGAAGAGACTTATGAAGATGCTAACGAAGAAGAAATCCGGGATATGGACATAGATGATTTGTTTTCAGCTCTGGGTATCGAAAATGAGGAGGAGGCTTCGGATACTCCCGAAAACGCGGAAACTTATGATTTTGACGAATTATTTAATTCCATATCAGAAAAAAATATCGACGATGAACTGATGGATATTATGGATTTGGATGATATTGATACAGCAAGAAAGAAAGATGTCGAAAAGACTCATAAGAAAAAAACTTTTTCGGAAATTGTTTTTGGAGAACCCGATGCTGATGATGAGCAGGAGGAACTTTTATATCAGCAGAAAAAAGCAGAAAAGAAAGAAAAAAGACTTGCCACCAAAGAGGCAAAGAAGGCTGCAAAACAGGAAAACGACCAACAGAAAAAACAGGAGACAAAAGCTAAAGAACAGCTTAAATTAAAAAAGAAAAAGGAAAAAGAAGAAGCTTACAGGCAGGAACTTGAAGAAGATAAAGATGAAAAAAAGATATCCAATTTAACTGTATTTATTGTTTTTGCAATTTTCGTCGCGCTTGCTGTTGTGGTGGTTTTGGGAACAAAAGAATTTGGATACAGACAGGTTATAAAAAAAGCGACGGATTATTTTGAACGGGACAGATATAGTCTGGCTTATGATGAAGTTGCAGGCGTTGACGTAAAAAAAGAAGATGAAGATTTGAGAGATCGTATATATACCGTCATGTATGTGGAACGTCTGTATGAGTCCTACGAGAATAATATGTCTATGGGACGTTCGGATAAAGCGTTGGATGCGTTGCTTAGAGGACTTGAAAAATATGATGTTCACTATGCAGAAGCAGTTGAGCTTAATATAGTTGAGGATATTGAACTCTGCAAACAGAAGATTATAATTGCCTTGTCGATGAACTTTGGTTTAACAGAAGATGAGGCATATGAGATTATGAAATTAGAGGGGCAGGAGTATTCAC
This sequence comes from uncultured Bacteroides sp., assembly GCA_964553965.1. Taxonomy (GTDB): domain Bacteria; phylum Bacillota; class Clostridia; order Lachnospirales; family Lachnospiraceae; genus Coprococcus_C. Next base: position 132,415 of record CAZKMB010000002.1, read on the forward strand.
GGGCTTTGGATATGTACAGTGAATACGCCAACATGGGAGAATGATATGATTTCGATATTGGATTATGATGCCGGTAACATAAAAAGTGTTGAGAAAGCTCTTGAGTACCTTGGCGAAAAGCCGGTAATTACAAGAGACAGAGATGAGATTTTAGCCGGTGATAAAGTTATATTGCCGGGGGTAGGTGCCTTTGGTGAGGCGATGCGCAAGCTGAGAGAGTACGGACTTGATAAGGTGATATATGATTTTGTCGATACGGGAAAACCTTTTTTAGGTGTTTGTTTAGGACAGCAACTGCTCTATAAAACCAGTGAAGAGTCGCCGGACGTAACAGGTCTTGGAATATTAGACGGAGAAATTAAAAAAATTCCTGAATCATGCGGATTAAAGGTGCCGCAGATAGGCTGGAATTCTCTTTCAATTACACCGGGGGCAAAACTTTTTGAAGGCGTACCGAACAATTCATATGTATATTTTGTTCATTCTTATTATCTTCGGTCAAAGGATATAAAAGATGTGGCGGCAACAACAGAGTATTCCGTGAATATACATGCATCTGTTGAAAAAGACAATATTTTTGCCTGCCAGTTTCATCCGGAGAAAAGTTCTGCGGTAGGACTTCAGATTCTTCAGAATTTTATTAAACTTTAGGAGTGGTTAATATGCATACAAAAAGAATTATTCCGTGTCTGGATGTGAAAAACGGAAGAGTCGTAAAGGGAATTAATTTTGTTGATTTAAAAGATGCAGGAGACCCGGTTGCTGTAGGGGCGGCTTATGATAAAGCAGGGGCTGATGAATTGGTCTTTCTTGATATTACGGCATCATCTGATTCAAGAAATATTGTGGTAGATATGGTTCGCAAGGTCGCTGAAACTATTTTTATACCCTTTACCGTCGGAGGCGGTATAAGGACAGTTGATGATTTTAAGGCTATTTTGAGGGAAGGAGCAGACAAAGTATCCGTTAATTCTGCTGCTATTGCAAATCCGCGTCTTATCAGTGATGCGGCAGATAAGTTTGGCAGTCAGTGTGTTGTAGTGGCAATAGATGCAAGGAGAAGAGAGGACGGTTCAGGCTGGAATATATTTAAAAACGGCGGACGTATAGATACGGGCATAGATGCGTTGGAGTGGGCTGTCAAAGCTGATAAATTGGGAGCCGGAGAAATACTTTTGACGAGTATGGATTGTGACGGAACCAAAGCAGGGTATGATATAGAACTGACAAAACTCATATCTGAAAATGTATCTGTTCCGGTTATAGCTTCAGGAGGGGCAGGAACTAAAGAACATTTTTACGATGCACTTACGGAAGGAAAAGCTGATGCGGCTCTTGCAGCATCCCTGTTTCACTACAAGGAATTGGAAATTATGGATTTAAAACAATATCTTATGGATAAGGGATTATCCATGAGAGTTTATTAGATTCATAACAAGGACAGATATATGATTACATTGGTTGAAAACAGCATAACAATTGAAGAATATATGTATCTCAGAGAAATGGTAAACTGGAAAAAATTGAGTCACAGGCAGTCTGAGCTGGCTATAAAAAACAGCCTGCTTGTTGTTAAAGCAGTTGATTCTGACGGAAATATAATAGGTATGGGGCGAATAGTAGGAGATGGCGCAGTTATATGTTATATACAGGACCTTATAGTTATCCCTGAAATTCAGGGCAAAAAGGTTGGCACTATGATTATAGAAAGACTTATAAAATATGTCAGGGGTATAAAAGAAGAGGGGACAACCATGATGCTTTGCCTTATGTGTGCAAAAGGTAGGGAGCCTTTTTATGAAAAAAACGGATTTATTGCAAGACCAACAGAAGATTTAGGTCCGGGTATGATACAATACCTGTAAAAAATGGATGTAATGTACTCATTACATCCATTTTTTGCTATTCAGCCAAATACGGCTTGATTGCCGCCATAATGTCTTCAGTTTCTGTTTCTGTGTGAATATTCAAATCAATTGGTTTGGAAATATCCAAACTGAAAATACCCATTATAGACTTTGCATCAATTACATATCTTCCTGATACCAAGTCGAATTCTGCATTAAATCCGCTTATATCGTTAACAAAACTCTTAACCTTATCGATTGAATTAAGTGAAATTTTAACTGCTAACATTTCAAAACCTCCTTGTTTACATTTCATATTTATGTATGATACTATAATATAAGTTTAGACTATAAAAGTCAATATTATGACGGGAGATTTTTCGTAAAATGTATGTAAATTTAAAAGAAAAAAGAGTAGCGTTTTATACCCTGGGATGTAAGGTTAATCAATATGAGACAGATACGATGATGGACATTCTGAAAGAGGCGGGATGCACAGTTGTGCCCTTTAAAGAACAGGCAGATGTGTATGTAATAAATACCTGCTCGGTTACCAATATGGCGGACAGAAAATCAAGACAGATTATTCACAGGGCAAAAAAACAGTCGGAGAAAGGTATTATAGTGGCTGTCGGATGCTATGTTCAGGCAAAGAAAGATGAACTTTGCAATGATGAGGATATAGACATCATAATAGGAAATAACCGTAAAAAAGATATCGCCCGTATACTGAATGAGTATTTTGAAGATAATAAAGTACAGGATACAGTGATAGACATAAATAAATATTCTGAATATGAGGAAATGACACTGATTAAACCGGGAGAGCATACAAGAGCATATGTTAAGGTACAGGACGGATGTAATAACTTCTGTTCATATTGTATTATACCATACACAAGAGGCCGCATCAGGAGCAGGGAGCTTGGGGATGTTATAAGAGAAGTGGAAGGACTGGCAGAAAGAGGTATAAAGGAAGTTGTTATCACAGGAATTAATTTATCATCATATATGGACAGCAATGAGAATAACCTGTTAAAACTTCTTGTTGCCGTAAGTGAAATTTCCGGGATAGAAAGGATTAGGATGGGCTCTTTGGAACCCCGGATTATCACTGACGGGTTTTTAGAAACAATCAGCCGTATAAAAAAGATATGTCCGCATTTTCATCTCTCTCTTCAAAGTGCCTGCAATGATACATTGAAGAGAATGAACAGAAAGTATACTATAGAAGAATACATGGCTAAATGTTCATTAATCAGACAATATTATGACAGACCTGCGATTACAACTGATGTTATAGTAGGATTTCCGGGAGAAACAGAAGAGGAATTTGAGGTTACAAAGGAAAATCTTAAAAAATTAAATTTGTACGAAATGCACATCTTTAAATATTCAAAGCGAAACGGAACAGTAGCTGCCACTATGCCGAATCAGGTTGAACCGCAAATTATGGAGACAAGAAGCAATGAGCTTATAGCTATGTCACAAGAGCATAAAATTCAATTTGAAAAAAGTTTTTTAGGTGAGAACATAGTTATTCTGGCGGAAGAACGAGAAATAAAGGATGGTGTATACTATATAAAAGGACACAGTGACAGATACATATTACTGAAACATCCTGTATCTGAGAGTGAAAGTCAGTCACTTATAAATCAGATGATTACCGTAAAAATGGCTTAAAATAAGGCTTTAGGGACATCGGACTAAAAAAAATAAAAAAAATGAAAAAAAGTGTTGCATTTATCTTTGCCTTTTGGTATACTAACAGAGGTTCAAAGATGGTTCGTTGGTCAAGCGGCTAAGACGTCGCCCTCTCACGGCGAAAACAGGGGTTCGATTCCCCTACGGACTGCTGAAAAATCGAAATTCTTAGGAATTTCGATTTTTTTTGCTTTCATATACTTGAATTATAAAAGGTTCTAATATATACTATAGTCAGCTTTTTTTAATAATGGGGAGGATTTTCTATGGTAGATGTGGTTTGGAAAGATCGTAAGCGTATAATCTTCGGTTTGCCATGGACATTCACAAAGTATGGTCTGTCTGAGGACAGGATTTTTATTGAGACAGGATTTTTTAATCTGCAGGAAAATGAAGTCAGATTGTACCGTATCATGGATGTGTCGCTGGAGAGAAAATTATGGCAAAGGTTATTTGGTATGGGAACAATTACCTGCTACTCTTCGGATAAATCCATGGGAGTGTTTAAAATTCAAAACATTAAAAAACCAAGCGAGGTTAAGGAACTTATTTCCTCTTATGTTGAGGAGGAAAGAACAAGGAAAAGGGTTACAAGTAAAGAGTTTATCAATGATGATGTGTTCGACGATGAGTCAGACAGTATGGATTCGGATGAAGAGTAATTAAACGAGGAGGTAAAGGTTATATGAGAACTTGTCGTGTTTGCGGAGCTATAGTTGATGACAAAGAGTGGAATTGTCCTGAATGTGGTGCGACCATGATTTCAAGCGGTGGCAGCCTGTCTTTAAAAAGTGAGGAACCGGTAAAAAAGAAATCAGGTAATCGTATGGGAACAACGGTGAGTACCGGCTCCGGACTTACAGATATCTTAAGAGGCGATGATGTTGAGGACGATGTGGACGATAATCCGGTTGTTATGGGTTCCATGCCAACTGCGTTATCCAAAAATATAATCGATGAGGAAGAGGCGCGCAAGAAAGCAAAGGCTAACAGACAGCTTATAAGCAATATATTTAAGATTATATTTATTGCAGCCTGTGCCTTTTTGGTTTATCTCTTTGTGACAAAGTTTGTTATGAAGGTAAAAGGTGCGGAAACTTGCGAAGATTTAGTGAATATATATATGGATGCGGTCAATGAAGGCGATGCACAGCTTATGAAGACTATTGTGCCTGAGTTTATGAAAAACAGGCTTGATGAAGCGGAGTTTTTGATTGAGGATATGGAAGGCGTTCAATTCTCATCATGTGTTATAAAAGATAAAGAAGCCATAAGTCAGGCACAGATGGATATGCTTACAGATGAGATTAAGCTCGATAGCGGCAAAAATGCTAATCTTAACGAGGGATATTATCTTGAAGTGGAGTTTACAGGCACAAATAAAAATGGTCTTGAGATAAAGGCTGTGGCTGAGATGGAAGTTTATCGTGTTAAGAATTACTGGTATTTATATACCGATACTTACGAAAACAGAGCATTTAGCAATTAAACAGCACATGGAAAAAGCTCATTCCTGTACAAAAAAATGTCGGGAATGGGCTTTTTATGTTTGTTTGAAAATAATATTTATATGTTTTCGGCAATCTTGGTGACTCCGACATATATCTGAGAAATCTTGTACCAGGTAGGATAATCTACTATACCTGAGACCGGCATATCAAATATTTGTTGAAATTGTCTTACCGCATTTGCAGTTCCCTGACCATATATTCCGTCAACACTTATTTTTGAAATGGCAGGGAAGTTATCGGAAATTCTGTTTAACTGTTCCTGAATTTGCAGCACTGCTTCACCGTTTGAACCGATAGTTAAATCATAACCGGGATAGGATGCCGGGATGCCGGATATGATTTCGGCAGTGTTCACATACATATCGCTGCCATAATAATATCTTATTATATCAGTGGAGGATAAACCGTCATCACCGAGAGCTTTTGAGCCCCATTGGCTCATCCAGTTTGGACAGGTTACCCTTTTTCCGTCACAATACTGGGTAAGTATCGGCTGCTTTATATTTGGCCTTGCAAGGTAACTGGCATACAGGTAATCCACAATTTGAGATACATTTTCGTATATGGTTTTTCCGTATATCCATTTGTGGTCATATGCTGTGGATGAGGTTATGGTGAAGTTGTATCCCTTGTTTCTGTACCATTCGGTATATACTCTGTTGAGCGTAAAAGACATTATGGCAAGAACGTTGGCTTCTATGGTGGCTACAGGCCAGGTGGAATATATTTCACTGCAGGCGACATTTTTAATGTAATCAAGATAGGGTACATAATAATTTGCTGCTGTGGAATCAGAGGGCACACCGTCGTGAACAATGATTGTTTCGGGTACAACAACCCGACGCAAAACAATTTCTCCTGATTCGTTTACAGGTTTGACTTCTGCCTCTGCAATTTTTGGCGGATAGTATTCCCACAGGGTATGACCTGATATTACAACCGGATTGTATATATTCTGAGTTTGAATAGTGCGTTGTAATTTAATATGTTGTATGCCGGTTTCACCTGAAAGAATCTGTACACCCGTTATGATTTGTTCGTCAAAGTCGGGAGCAGTTATTTTTAAATTATATTCGGAATAGGGTTGGTTGTCGGAGGGGGACATGCTGTATTCCACCGGAGGTGCGGGAAGAGATGCTGTTTGTGAGTTGCCGCTATCATCCGTGGTAAGTACCTCGAGGACTCTGTTTGGCTCGCCGGTGCCGGATATCTCAATTCTTGCGTTCCTCACGGGAAAAAGCTCTCCTTCCGTTGTAGCTGATATTTTTAAATATCCTGTATCTGTCTGGTTGCTGTTATCCATAATAAACCCCTTTATTGCGTTGTTAAATTATATGCTGGAAATTATAAAAATTTACTAATTTATTTTTCGTTAAATAATATTAAATATGTCAAGAAAAAACACTTGACAATAAAAAAAGAATGTTATATTATACTATAGGCTCGTAAAGTAAAATGACTTTACGGTACATTGTTGGGTGGTGTTATTTTGGAAAAGATAGTAAGACAGTCTCTTTTATATGATTTTTATGGTGAATTGCTTACAGAACATCAAAAAAGTATATATGAAGATGTAGTTATGAATGATTTGTCTTATTCTGAGATAGCCAGACTAAACGGTATATCAAGACAGGGTGTTTATGATATGATTAAACGTTCGGATAAAATTCTTGAAGACTATGAGGAAAAACTTAAACTTGTTGAGAAATTTGTAAATACCAAAGAAAAGATTAGTCTTATAAAGGATAGTATAGAATTGCTTAAAAAACAAAATGAAGACACTAATCTTAACAGTCTGATTGAGACAATAGATACAAAAGCAGCAGAGATTCTGGAGGAATTCTAAGTTTTGGAGGTTATTTGATGGCTTTTGATAGTTTGACTGATAAACTGCAGAATGTATTTAAAAAGCTTAAAAGTAAGGGTATGCTTACAGAGGGTGATGTTAAGGAAGCCATGAAGGAGGTTAAACGCGCTCTCCTTGAGGCGGATGTTAACTTTAAAGTTGTTAAGCAGTTTATTAATTCTGTTAGCGAAAGAGCTGTTGGTGAGGAAGTTCTGAAAGGACTTAATCCCGGACAGATGGTTATAAAGATTGTAAAAGAAGAGATGGATAAGCTTATGGGTTCTGAAACAACAGAGCTAAAGCTTCGCCCTGCAAATGAGGTTACGGTTATTCTTATGTGCGGACTTCAGGGTGCCGGTAAGACAACAACAGTTGCAAAACTTGCCGGACAATTTAAAAACAGGGGCAAAAAACCACTTCTTGTAGCCTGTGACGTTTATCGCCCGGCAGCTATAAAACAGCTTACCGTCAATGCGGAAAAAGTTGGCGTTCCCGTGTTCTCCATGGGGGATGGACATAAGCCTGTTAATATCGCAAAGGCTGCTGTCGAGCATGCTATGAAGCACGATATGAATCTTGTGTTCATAGATACCGCAGGTCGTCTTCACATAGATGAGGATATGATGGAGGAGCTTGCAGAAATAAAATCAAGTATTTCTGTTTCATATACCATTCTTACTGTTGATGCAATGACCGGTCAGGATGCTGTAAATGTTGCTACAACATTTAATGACAAAATAGGCATAGACGGTGTCATATTAACTAAACTTGATGGCGACACAAGAGGCGGAGCTGCTCTTTCGATTAAGGCAGTTACCGGGAAACCTATTTTGTACGCCGGAATGGGAGAAAAACTTACTGATTTAGAACAGTTTTATCCTTCACGTATGGCAAGCCGTATACTTGGTATGGGCGATGTGGAAAGTCTTATTGAGAAAGCACAGAGTGCCATAGATGAGGAAAAGGCAAAGGAAATGGAACAAAAGATGCGTAAGGCATCATTTGATTTCAATGATTTCCTTGAACAGATGGAACAGATGGAAAAGATGGGTGGTATGAATGATTTACTCAAGATGCTTCCCGGCTTTGGCACCAATAAACAGTTAAAAAATATTGAGATAGATGACAATGCTATGAATATGCCTAAGGCAATTATATATTCTATGACACCGAAGGAGAGGAGCAATCCGGATATAATCAACCCCAGCAGAAAAAAACGTATTGCTGACGGTGCAGGAGTTCCTGTCAGTGAGGTAAACAAATTACTGAAACAGTTTGAACAGTCCAAAAAGATGATGAAACAGATGTCAGGTCTTATGGGCGGAAAGAAACGCGGTGGTTTTAAACTACCATTTGGATTTTGATAATAGAATTAACTATTATAGAATTAACTATTTATAAGGAGGTGAAATTAACATGGCAGTTAAGATCAGATTAAGAAGAATGGGATATAAGAAGCATCCTTTTTATAGAGTAATCGTTGCTGACTCTAGGTCACCTAGGGATGGTAGATTCATCGATGAGATAGGTACTTACGACCCAAATCAGGAGCCAGCTTCATTCAACGTTGATGCAGAAGCAGCAAAGAAGTGGCTTGCTGATGGCGCTCAGCCAACTGATACAGTAGCTAAGTTATTTAAGCAGGCAGGTATCGAGAAGTAATCCAAGGGAGGTGCCGGTAATGAAAGAATTAGTCGAACTTATTGCAAAATCCCTTGTTGATTGCCCTGACGAAGTTGTTGTAAATGAGACAATCGAGGAAGATACTATTACAATTGAACTTAAGGTTGCACCAGATGATATGGGTAAGGTTATTGGTAAACAGGGAAGAATTGCCAAATCCATTCGTACTGTTGTTAAGGCAGCAGCGTCAAAGGGTGACAAAAAGGTAATTGTAGACATTAAATAATTCTTAAAATCCCCGGTTTTTAATCGGGGATTTTGTTTGTTTTAACTGTGGGAAGGAGATATGATGGAAGATATTTTCAGAATTGGTGTTATTACATCTACACACGGCTTGAAGGGAGAGGTTAAGGTTTTTCCCACAACAGATGATTTGAACAGATTCAAAACATTAAAGAAATGTTTTATCAGAACATCAAAAGGCGATGTGCCTGTTGAAAAAAATACATGTAAATTCTTTAAAAATATGGTTATTTTATCATTTAAGGAATTTAAAGATATCAATGAAATAGAAAAGTACAAGGGTCTGGACATATATGTCAACAGAGAGGATGCAGTACCCCTTGAAGAGGATGAATATTATATAAGTGATGTTATCGGTATGGATGTAGTTACCGATGACGGAAATATTCTCGGAAAGCTTGCGGATGTAATGCAGACAGGAGCAAATGACGTATTTGTAGTCAACCTTGCTGATGATAAAGAGTTGCTTATACCGGTTATTAAGGATTGTGTTATGGATATGAATTATGAAACCGGAATAATTACCGTTAAACTTATGAAGGGAATGTTAGATTAAATGAATTTTCATATTATGACTCTTTTCCCTGATATGGTTATGTCCGGTCTTGCGGAAAGCATAACAGGTCGTGCAATGGAAAAAAATCTGATTGGTGTTGATACCATAAATATCAGAGATTTTGCAAACAACAGGTATAATCATGTTGACGATTATACTTATGGCGGAGGTGCCGGCATGCTCATTCAGGCAGAACCGGTTTATGCCGCATATAAATCCATACAGGAAAAAAGAAAAAACTCTGATAAAAAAATGAGGGTTTTGTATATGACACCTCAGGGAAAGACCTTTGACCAGAAAATGGCAGCAGAGCTGTCTCTGGAGGAGGATATAGTTATTCTTTGCGGACATTATGAGGGAATAGATGAAAGAGTACTGGAGCTTATTGTAACAGATAATGTATCCATAGGAGATTTTGTTTTAACCGGAGGAGAACTTCCGGCAATGATGATTGTGGATGCGGTTTCACGCCTTGTTCCGGGTGTGCTTGGCTGCGATGAAAGTGCTGTTTATGAATCATTTTATGATGGATTATTGGAATATCCGCAGTATACCAGACCGGAAAATTTTATGGGTATGCAGGTGCCTGCCGTATTGCTTTCCGGACATCATAAAAATATCGCCGAGTGGAGATATGAACAATCATTGATAAGAACAAAGGAAAGAAGACCGGATCTCTACGAAAAATATATATCAGAAAATAAGGATGAATATCAAAGGTATATAAAACGACAAAATAAGTTAAAAAAGAAGGGATAATGTTGTTTTATTAAAAATCCTGTTGTATAATCTGATTAGTGTTGAAATTAAACAGATAAGGAGAGAAGGATACATATGAAGAAAAAAATATATGTTATGTTTATGATGCTGGTTATGCTGTTTACTGTTGTCGGATGCGGGAAAGAGAAGAAGGAAAACGTTAGTGAAGAAGTTTCTGTTCAGGATGATATAGTGAATTTTGTCAATGTTGAGTTGGCAGGTATTATGACATACCGTGACACTGCAATAGAATCATATAATTCATACTTTATGGAGGAGAGTGTGAATGTGTCTGATTTTTTAACAGAGCTTGAAGTTGCGGCTATTCCTAATATGGAATCTTTTGTCAGTGAGCTCGAAAAAATTCAGGTTGAGACACCGGAGGTTCAGGAATTAAAAGATATGTATCTGGAAAGTGCCAATATGCAGCTTGAAGCCATGAGAATGGTTGTTACTGCCATTAAAGAAGAAAATCCTGATTATCTTGCCGAGGCAGATATTCTTATATCAGATGCAGGAGATATTATGATTCAATATGAGTCTAAGCTTAAGCTGCTTTGTATTGATTATGATGTGGATATAAACGGTTCATTTTGACAGATAAACGAAAAAGGGGTTGTAGTTTTTTATACAGCCTCTTATTTTCTATGGAATCGGGGGAAAACTATGGATAAACCTGTTATAGACGGTTATGTATTTCAATATGCAAAGGACTGTGAAACGGCAAAAAAGGAATTGCAGGCAGTAAAAAAAATTAAAGACAGGCTGGATGAGAATGATGCTGAATCAGTGTTAAAACTGTATGAAAAAATGGTTTCAAAGAAAGTTTTTGAAACACCGGTGGGGCTGTCTTTTTTGCATGAAATTCGGGAAAAACTTATGCAGAGCATGCCCGGAGAGGATATTTTACCGGTTTATGTGCCCGGAAATGTTGACACGGACAGGCAAAACGGCATCTTAGGCAGGCGTAGCTACGAAAAACTGAAAAAGGAAAATGAAAAACTTCTTGCTCAAAAGAGGAATATGTGTATAGCCATTGTTTCTATGGCTATTGTCATCATAGGGATGTTTTTTATAGTTGTGACAAACGATAACATAGGATATTTTAATGCCGAAGAAAAAGTTCTCAACAAATATTCAGCGTGGCAGGAACGGTTGCAGAACTGGGAAGAGGAATTGATAGAAAGAGAAGATGAGATTGAAGCGGCAGAACGGAAATTGGGAATTAAATAATATTTATGGTTATTGGGGTAATATTTCACAGTTTATACAAAAAAATGGTTTATACTATATGATAAATTAACTGTGTTATGGAGGGAAGTTTATGGAAGAGGCTAAAATTCTTGTTGTTGATGACGAGAGTAGAATGAGAAAATTAGTGAAAGACTTTCTGGTAAAGAGCGGATATAGCGTAATTGAAGCTACAGATGGTGAAGAAGCAGTTGATATATTTATGTCAACTAAGGATATCGGACTGGTTATACTCGACGTTATGATGCCTAAATTGGACGGATATCAGGTTGCGGAAGAAATTAGAAAAATATCAAAAATTCCTATCATCATGCTGACAGCTAAGAGTGATGAAAGGGATGAGCTGAAAGGATTTGCGTTAGGCGTGGATGAATACATCACAAAACCTTTTAGCCCCAAGATATTAGTGGCAAGAGTTGAGGCGGTTTTAAGACGTACCAACACAGAAAAAGGACAGGATACAATAAGTGTTGGCGGTATAGTTATGGATATAGCTGCACATATTGTTTACGTGGATGATGAAAGTATAGATTTAAGTTATAAAGAGTTTGAATTGCTGAATTATTTTCTTCTAAATCAGGGAGTTGCCCTGTCTCGAGAAAAAATTCTCAACAACGTGTGGAATTATGATTACTTTGGGGATGCGAGAACCATAGATACACATGTCAAGAAACTGAGAAGCAAGCTTGGGGAAAAAGGTGAATATATAAAGACAATTTGGGGTATGGGATACAAGTTCGAGGTATAGTATGAGATCATCTATCAGAATGAAAATCACTGCCATGGTAGTGATTTTTTCTTTTGTAATAATTTGCGTTGCGTGGCTGGTGTGTACTTTTTTTATGAAAGGTGCAATCATTTTCCATGTAAAGGATAACCTGTCAGTAGCATATGAATCCTGCAATGAGTTATTTGCGGAAAAAAGAGAAGGAAATTTTGACGAGGGCGATTTATACGGTCAGATTAAAAATCCTATAAGTGCAATTGTATTTATCCTTAACACTGAAAATAAAAAGATATATACGTCAATCAGCGATGACGGTCAAATGATGCAGAGCCTTGATTACATACTGAACAGTGTAAATGCGTTTGACGGAAATGTTATATATCGTCCGGGCGAATACAGGATAGTTGAAACACATGATAGTATAACTAATGCAGATTACTATGATTTGATAGGTATGCTGGATAATGGCTATATAATTATTCTTCGTACACCGATATCTCAGGTTGAATCTGTTCTCGGTGTAGTCACCCAGGTGTTTATCTGCGTTGCGGCAGCACTGATAGTTTTTGGATCTGTATTTATACTGGCTTTCAGCAATGTATTTTCCATACCTATAAAAAACCTCAGTCATGTAGCTAAACGTATGATTAACCTTGATTTTGAGGTTAAGGTGCCTATAGTTACCAACGATGAGATTGGTGAACTTGGAAAATATATGAATGAAATGTCATCTAAGCTGGAAAACACTATATCTGAGCTTAAGGCAGCGAATCTGCAGCTTGAGAAGGATATAAAGGAAAAAGAACAGATAGATGATATTAGACGGGAATTTTTGTCTCATGTGTCCCATGAATTAAAGACACCTATTGCACTCATTCAGGGATATGCAGAGGGATTGAAGGATAATCTGTTTGATGACGAGGAAAGTAAGAATTTTTATACGGATGTAATTATAGATGAAGCGGCAAAGATGAATATTCTGGTAAAGAAACTTCTCAATCTTAATGAGATTGAATTTGGTAATGCCCCCCTTAATATAGAAAGATTTGAGCTTGTGGAATTTATTCAGGATATCATAGATGCATCCGGCATTTTACTTGAATCTTCCGGGGCAACCATAGTATTTGAAGAAGAACCAACGGTGTATGTATGGGCTGATGAGTATATGATTGAGGAGGTTGTCACAAACTATCTTACAAACGCAATTCATTATGTAAAAAAAGACGGAAAGATTAAGATATATTTTGAAAGGTTGGAAAATGCAGTCAGAGTCTGTGTATTTAATGAAGGAGAAAATATATCAGATGAGGATATAGACAAGCTGTTTGTTAAATTTTATAAGGTTGACAAGGCGAGAACCAGAGAGTACGGCGGAAACGGCATAGGACTTTCGATAGTTGCGGCAACTATGGAAGCCCACGGAAAGGAGTATGGTGTTTTCAATGTAGAAGACGGTGTAGTATTTTATTTTGATTTGGATGCTAATATGCCTTGCTGATAAGTAAAAAAAGTGGTAAAATTGTAACATGTAGTATTTCACTATTGGAGGATATTGATGAAAAAGGTATTAGTGGCGTGCAGTATAATGATTTTATCTTTTTTTACTGTTGGCTGTGAGAAAGTAATCGAACTTACTGAGGATGAGAGCAGAATGGTTGCCGAGTATGCTGCGGAGCTTCTGCTTAAGTATGACAGAAACATTGACCTCAAGTATTATGATGACGGAGTAACTTTTACGGAAGAAATTACAGAGGATGCGGATGTCACAACAGAAGATACGACAGAGACATCCACTGAGAGTACAGAGGATGTGACGGTGGATACAACGGAGGATATATCAGATGTATATATCGATGAGACCGATGCCGTTATCTCTTCTTCTGAATTTGATTTAGCGGAGTTTACAGGTATTTCAAGCCTCAATATAAACTATTCGCATTATATGCTGTTAGACAGCTATCCTTCTTATGACAGGGACGGAGTTTATATCGAGATTGAAGCACCTGACGGTTATAAGCTCCTTGTTCTGAAGTTTGATATTGAAAATGCTTTGGATGAGTCGCAGTACATAGATCTTTATGGTATGGATATAGCCTACAATATTATCATTAATGACAAGAGGTCTGCAAAACAGATGCTCACCATATTATTGGATGATTTGTATACATACCAGAAAAATATAGAAGCGAGTACGACGGAAGAAGCTGTTATCTTATTTCAAGTGTCAGATTCTGTAGCTGAATCCATAGAGAAACTTAAACTGAAAGTTACATGTGATGACAAAGTTCAAGTTATTTTATTGGAAGAATAGAGGAGGAATTATATGGATACAAATATTTTATTAGAGAGCGGTACTAATGAGCTTGAAGTATTGGAATTTGTTATAAACGGAAATCATTACGGTATCAATGTAGAAAAAGTGAGAGAAATTCTTACATATCAGGAGGTTACACCTATACCGAATTCACACCCTTGTATAGAAGGTATATTTATGCCAAGAGGGGATATAATTACGGTAATTGATTTGTTCAGAGCATTGGGTTTCAACAATGATTTCAAAAAGAATAACTTTTTTATAGTAACGAATTTCAATAATCTTAACATAGCTTTTGACGTTCAGACGGTTATCGGAATTAACAGGGTCTCATGGAAAGATGTTGTCAAACCTGATGCAACGGTAAGTGCTCCGGGTACAGGTGTAGCAACAGGAATTATAAAAAACAGGGATAACCTGCTCATTATTCTTGATTTTGAGAGAATTGTTGAGGAGATATGTCCTGAAACAAGTCTTAAGATGTCACAGGTTAAGGCACTTGGAGAGAGAGAGAGAAACGATATACCTATACTTATTGCAGAAGATTCCAACATGCTTTGTAAACTTATAAAGGATGCCTTGAATATGGCAGGATATACTAAGCTGACCATAAAAAATAATGGTCAGGAAGCATGGGATTATCTGTGTGAACTGAAAAAGAATAACGGCGTAGAGTATGGCGCAAAATGTATAATTACAGATATAGAGATGCCACAGATGGATGGTCACAGGCTGATTAAACTTGTGCGTGAAACAGAAGGTTTAAAACATTTGCCTATTGTGATTTTCTCATCACTTATAAATGAGGATATGAAGAGAAAAGGAAATTATTTAGGTGCGGATGCACAGATATCTAAACCGGAGATAGGAAACCTTGTAAGTATACTTGACAAACTTGTAGGCAGTCAGATATACGAATAAAGGATTTTATATACGGCAATTGCTGTAAGTAAAATATGAGTATATATAATATAAGCGAATGTTACTGTTGAAACAGATGATTTTGTTTATAGATATATACTCATATTTATATTCTGATTATGAAATAAAACGAGAGGTGACTTTTGATGAAAGCTAATGATTTTGGAAAGAACAAGGAAGATATTAAAGAATTATATGATACATATTTTTACGAGACATTTAAAAGGTTTGATTTTCTGGCAGAAACAGGAAATGGCTCTTATATAACTGATGAACAGGGAAAAGAGTATCTGGATTTTATGGCAGGTATCGCTGTTAACAGTACAGGTCACTGTAATAAGAGAGTGACAGAAGCTATCATAAACCAGTGTCAGACTATGATGCATGCTTCCAATTATTTTTATACCGTTCCTCAGGCTATGCTGGCAGAGCTTATATGTAAGAGTATAGGAATGGAAAAAATATATTTCCAGAACTCCGGTGCTGAGGCAAATGAAGTTATGATAAAGCTTGCAAGAAAATATGGAAAGGATAATTATGGTCCGGACAGATATAAGATTGTAACTGCAAAAAACAGCTTCCACGGAAGAACACTGGCTACTCTTGCCGCCACGGGACAACCGGGTTCTGCAATACAGAAGAATTATGATCCTTTTATACCTGGATTTACATACGCTGAGTATAATAATCTTGAATCCTTTGAGGCAGCTTGTGATGAGAATACAATTGCAATTATGGTGGAGCCTGTTCAGGGAGAAGGAGGAGTAATTCCTGCTACTGAAGAGTTTTTAAAAGGCCTTCGCAGACTTTGCGATGAAAGAGATATGCTGTTACTTTTTGATGAGGTGCAGACAGGATGGGGACGTACAGGTTCTCTTATGGCATATATGGATGTAGATATCAAGCCGGATTGTGTCAGTATGGCAAAAGCCATGGGAGGCGGTATGCCTATAGGAGCCATGTGTACCAGTGCAAAGCTTGCTCTTACATTTGGCCCGGGAGCTCACGGAAGTACATATGCCGGTAATCCGGTGTGCTGTGCAGCTTCTTATGCACAGATAAGTGAGATAATTGAAGAAAATCTTTCTGATAATTCAAAGACAATGGGAGAATATTTTAAAGAGAAACTTTCAAAACTTCCTGGTGTTAAGGAAGTCAGAGGAAAAGGACTTATGATAGGTGTTGAATTTACGGAAGATATAGCAAACGATGTAAAATATAACTCTGCGGATGAGGGTCTCCTGATTACGGCAGTGAGACCTTCGGTTATTCGACTGGTTCCGCCGTTAAACATAAGTAAAAATGATTGTGATAAGGCATTTGATATATTGAATGAGGTTGTGAGTCGACTCGTATAGAGTGATAATTTGTGCTGTAAAAGGGTATATTATAGAAAAAAACATTTTATTAGGAGTATATATATGGACAGAAAAAACGCATGGACAACATATACAAAAAAACAGCTTAATGAGCTTGAAAAGATTTGCGAGGGATATCTTAATTTCCTTGATGAGGGAAAAACTGAAAGAGAATGTGTTAAGAATATAATAAAAATGGCAGAGAAAAAAGGATATGTAGACCTTGCACATATCATAAAAAATAAAACAGGTGTTAAAGCCGGAGATAAGATATACAGCGTATGTATGGACAAGACAGTGGCCCTGTTTAACATAGGAACAAAAAAGCTTGAAAAGGGTATGAATATATTAGGAGCACATATAGATTCACCAAGAATGGACGTAAAACAAAATCCTCTGTATGAAAAAGATGATTTTGCCTATCTTGATACCCATTATTACGGGGGAATTAAGAAATATCAATGGGTAGCACTTCCTCTTGCGATTCACGGTGTTGTGGCAAAGAAAGACGGTAAGGTAGTAGACATATGTATTGGAGAACATGAGAAAGATCCTGTATTCTGTGTTACTGATTTGCTCATTCATTTGGCAGGAGAACAAATGGAGAAGAAGGCCAACAAGGTTATAGAGGGTGAAAATCTTGACATTTTATTCGGAAGCAAACCGTTAAAAGGTGAGGAGAAGGATGCTGTAAAAGAAAATGTTTTGGCATTGCTTAAAGAAAAGTACGATATAGAAGAAGAAGACTTTATTTCAGCGGAGCTTGAGATTGTTCCTGCAGGACATGCCAGACACGCGGGAATTGATAAAAGTATGGTTATGGCATATGGTCAGGATGACAGAGTATGCGCATATACATCCCTTGAAGCTATGCTTGGGGTAGAAGAGGTGACTAAGACAACTTGCTGTCTTCTTACCGATAAGGAGGAGATAGGAAGTGTGGGCGCTACCGGAATGCGTTCCAGATTCTTTGAAAATACTGTCGCTGAGATAATGAATGTTATGGGAGAATATAATGAAATATCATTAAGAAGATGTCTTGCAAATTCATGTATGCTTTCTTCTGATGTCAATGCGGCATATGACCCTCTGTTTGCTGCTGCATTTGAAAAAAATAACTCGTCATATTTCGGAAGAGGCATGGTGTTTAGCAAATTTACCGGCTCAAGAGGCAAGTCCGGTTCAAATGATGCAAATGCGGAGTATATCGCCAGAATACGAAAGATGATGGATGATGCAGGGATATGCTATCAGACTGCAGAACTTGGCAAAGTAGATGTGGGCGGTGGCGGAACTATTGCTTATATCTTATCGTTGTACGGTATGGAAGTTATCGATTGCGGAGTGGCTGTTCTCAATATGCATGCACCATGGGAGATAACATCAAAAGCAGATATATACGAAACCTTGAAAGGTTATAAGGTGTTTTTAAAAGAGGCATAAAATATGAAGATAAAGAGAAAAGTAAAAAAGCTTATAGCTGCAATTATGGCATCCCTTATGGTATGCCTTTTTGCGGTTCCTCAGGATATGCCTAAAGCAAAGGATTATTTTATTTCTCAATATATTCAAAATGTATACAATCAAAATAACGGAATAGGCAGTAACGAAGTAAACTGTTTGTATCAGTCATCTTCCGGATATATATGGATAGGTACGGATGGAGGATTATACAGATATAATGGTTCTTCTTTCAGCAGCATTAATCTTTGGGATACTGACAGAAGTGATATATATAGCATAAATTCAATTATGCAGGACTCAAAGGGACGAATGTGGATTGGTACGGACAATTACGGACTTTTTTATATAGAAAATGGTGAGAATTATCATTTTCAGGATGAGTATTATTCGGGAATAAAAACCATATATGATGTATGTGAGGTGTCAGAGGGAGAAATTTATGCAGCTACTGATGACGGGCTTTACAGGGTTTCTGAGAATAAGGAAAATATTACTCTTTCAGGCTTTGAAGACAGCAATATTTCAGGTAAGAAATTTACGGACATAGAAAGCTTTGAAGGCGCAGTATGGGGAATATATGATACAAATAAGATATGTGTAATAGAAGACGGAGAGATTGTTTATACAATGGATACTTCGTCTATTATAACAGATGACATATGTAGTCTGGATGTATGCGATGATAAAGTTTATGTCGGCAGCACAGGAAAAAATATCATTGTATATTCAGGAAGAAATAAAAGCACCATTTTGTCTGCGGGAGTAGAAGGTACAAACAGTGTCATGAAGGATGACTCCGGCATTATCTGGGTATGTGCTGATAATGGTTTGGGATATTTTAACGGGACAGAGTTTGTAAAAATAAATGACAGTGAAATAGACAATTATCTGTCTGACATTATTCAGGATTATGAGGGAAATTACTGGATTTCCTCTACGAGAATGGGCGTGCTGCAACTGACAAAGAGTAAGTTTACCGATTATAATATGTATACCGGTATGTCTGAGTCTATGGTTAATGCAGTTTGCATCAATGGAACTTTCAAATACATCGGAACAGATGATGGTCTGGTGATATATGACAGAAAGAATGAACGCATAAATAATGAACTCACTGATATGTTAAATGGCATAAGTGTAAGATATATAATGTCTGACAGTGAGGGCAATATATGGATAAGCACTTACAGAAAATTTGGTGTTGTCAGGGTTGGCAAGGATAAAACCATATCGAATATAGGACGGGGGGCAGGACTTCCCAGCGCCGTAATCAATGCCACACTTGAACTTTCAGATGGAAATATTGCTGTGGCTACAGATGACGGAGTCGGTATAATTGATAAAGAGGGAAATGTTATCTCATCCTATGATGAAGCGGATGGAATTGAATATACAAATGTATCATGTCTTTATGAGAGTGAAGATAATGTTTTGTATTTAGGTACGGAAGGCGGAGGCATATACGCAATCGATATAACAGACTCTGCTGATATAACCAATTATACCATAGATGACGGACTTAATTCTGACGTAATTACGTCTATGGAGAAAGGAAAATCAGGTCTGTGGATAGGTACAGATAACGGAATATGTCTTTACAATGAGTCGTTCAGAGCCATAAGCAATGTGGAGTACTCTAACAGTATATATGATATACTGGTTGCGGATAGGGATGTGTGGATAATCGGTTCCATGGGTGTTTTACGCACTAATGAGGAGGAACTGATTGGAAGTCAGGGTATCAAAAACAGATACTATGATGCAACTGACGGGCTTACAAAAACTCTTAACACGATAAATAATTCTGCCATTGACAGCAGGGGCGTATTATACATATGTTGTAACAGCGGTATATGTACGTTGGATACAAACAATATCCCGACCAATAATACCCCTCCGGTAATCAAGGTAACATCCATAGAGATTGATGGAAAGCTGTATGAGTTTGATGATCTGAATAACGGACTTAAGGTAAAAAGTGATGTGACTAAAATAACTATTGATTTTGCCGTGTTCAGCTATACAAACAGGGATGACATTGTGGTGGAATATTCCTTAAAGGGCTTTGATAAAGAACCGATTATTTTGTCAGGTACTGATTCCATGAAAGCAGTGTATACAAATCTTGCCGGCGGAGTGTATGAATTTGAAGTAAATGCTTATAACGGAGACGGTGTTTTATGTGAAGAACCTATAAGCTTTATAATAGAAAAGGAAACAAGCTTTTTTGAAGACCCTGTGGCAAGGGCAGGTATGGTGGCAGTACTCTTTTTACTGCTTGTACTTTTTGTGCTGGGAATTTTCAGATTTAAAACTCTTATAGTAAATAAAAACATAGCCATAGAAAAACTTTCCAAGGAACATGAGGAAGCTGTAAAATCAAGCAGTGCCAAGAATGACTATCTCGCCAATATGAGTAACGAGATAAAAACGCCTATAAACGCTATGATTGCTAAGGCTGATGAGCTTTTACACGTTATATCGGATATGGATTCAAGAGATAAGATAAACAGCATATGTCAGATTGGTAACGGAATTATAGGAAAAGTTGATGATATTATTCTTCTTGCAAAAATTGAGGCCGGAAAGATAGATACAATCAAGGCACCATATTCAATCACAACAATGATATATGAGCTGTCAGAGATTGCAATGGAAAAAATCGGTGATAAAACTGTAAAGTTTTTCGTGGAAATAGGAGAGGATATAACAGATAACGTTATTGGCGACGGAGATAAAATAAAGGATATCATAGGACGACTTTTGGATAATGCCATAAAATATACCAAGGCAGGTTCTGTAACCTTATCTGTAGACTGTTATAAATATACTGATAAGAGCAGAGAGGATATTGTAAATGTTGTCTTTACGGTATCAGATACCGGAATCGGTATACAGGAAGACAGAATTGACAGCATATTTGAAGTATATAATATTGCTGATAACGTAAAAAACAGCATACACGCAGGAAACGGTGTTGGTCTTGCCATAGCTAAGGGCTATGCCAGCCTGATGGAGGGAGATATAGAGGTGGAAAGCACCTACGGTGCCGGCTCCACATTTACCCTCACGGTAAATCAGAAAATGATAACATCTGCAAAGAGCAATATTAATATCGCTAAGATAGAAGAAACTGTATCCAAAGAGGATGCAGAGAAGCTCTGGCTCCCTGAGGTTAATGCATTGCTGGTTGATGATGATGATGTAAGCCGTGATGTTTCCTATAAGGTTTTAAGTCAGTTTGAAATGAAAGTAGATGTTGCGTCATCCGGAATAAATGCAATAGACATGGTTATGAACAATGATTATGATGTAGTATTTATGGATTTGTCCATGCCTATTATGAATGGTATTGATGCCATGGAAGAAATTCGTGAACTGGAGGATGATAAGTATACCATGTTATCCATTATAGCTATGGATACGGATGCTATAGAGGGGAACAAAGAAAAACTTCTTTCGGTGGGATTTACTGATAGTGTTGTAAAACCTATGGATATAAGAAGGGTAGCAGCAATACTTAAAGATTGTCTTCCACAGAGTCTTATTAAAGAAAAGACAAATGACATAATACAATATATAGAAGGCTCCAGATACAAAGAAGGTCTGGATAAGCTGAGAGAATATATGGATGTAGAATATGCCATAGAAAAAATTGGCGGAAGCATAGATGTGTTTAACAAGCTTGTCAGACTGTTTTATGAGCAAAACGCAGCGGCTTCCGAAGAACTATATAAGAAAGCCGGAAAAGATGTCCGCGGTTTTAAGATAAAGATACATTCACTAAAGACAACAAGTATGAATATAGGTGCTATGGATCTGGCTCATCAGGCTACCAAAATGGAGGGAGCCATAAATATCGGTAACAGAGAATATATTAATGATAATCTTGAAAAATTCCTTGAGAGTCTGGTTGATGTTTTGCTCGCTGTAGAAGATTACGTGGCATTTGCTGATACCGTTTCAGGTATGAGCGATGAAGAGTATGCCGCAAAATGTTCCGGCAGGGATGAAAGTGATGCAAAAGATGATACGGATATATTCCGGATGTTGGAAGAAATCAATGATTATGCCCAACAAGGTGATTTCAACAGAACGGAAAAGGTATTGGATGTACTGCTTTCTTTCGATTTAGAGGGAGAGGATATGGAATTTGCGGAAGCGTTAAGGGAGGTTGTTGCAAAAAAGGACAAGGATAGCATTGTTGAACTTGTCAATACCTATTTTGCATTAAAAATGTAATTTCGCAGATGATTCATAAAGTATGTAAATTGTTGTGAATCATAGATAGAGGAGAAGTGTTATGGTAACAGGGTTTTATTTTTTGGTATTTATATTATCGGTGATTCTTGCTCTTAAATGTTTTCTTCAAAATAAGAACATAGATACACTGTTTGTGCTGTTCTTTATATCAATTATCATAAATTGTATGGGGCGTTATCTTCTTGCCGCATCTGATGGATTGGAAATGGCACTATGGGCAAATAAATTCTTGTATCTGGGTGGAGTTTATACGCCGTTACTTGTTGTGCTTGTATTGGCGAGATTATGTGATATAAAAATTCCTCGTATACTGGTTTGCTTAATGACATTACATTCTACAGTAGTCATGGGCTTTGTTCTGACAATAGAAAAATACGATTTTTATTACAAAAGTGTTGAATTAGTACATGAAAACGGCTATAGCTATCTGGTAAAAACATATGGAACAATGCATATATTGTATCCGCTTATGATGATTTTATATGCTGTAATCATGCTGATTTTTATATGTCAGGCAATTAGGAAAAGACATTATATTTCTTTTCGTATAGTAGCCACAATGGGAATAACCTGTTTTGCGATTTTTATTACATATATTTTGGAACGGATACTTGACTTAAAGGTCAGCGTGTTGTCCATAGGATATTTGATTGGCATATATCTTTTAATCAGGTGGTTTAATTACATAAATATGTATGATATGTCTTCTAATGTTGTTACCACTGTGGAAAAAATGAAAGAGTATGGTTACATAGTATTTGATAATAATTATTGCTACGTCAATACAAACTCCATGATAAAAGAAGTTTTTCCTGAGGTTAATCAATGGAAGGTTGAGAAGGCGGTAACTCCATCGGATAGTTTTTTATATAATGAGGTTATAAAATATCTTATTGAATATGACGGAAAAGAAAAAAATGATAAGAAAATCAAAGTTGGGGATTCGTTTTTTCAATTGACCATTCGGGATATAGAGTACGGAAAAAAAGGTAAAATCGGATATTTGCTTGAATTTTCGGATAGAACAGTGGAGCAAAAATACTATAATGCCATAGAAGAATATAATTCCAACCTGGAAAAAGAGGTTAACAAACAAACAGAGCATATCCTTTATATGAAGGATATGATGGTTTTCAGAATGGCTGATATGATTGAGGACAGGGACAGTAATACCGGTGGACATGTGAAAAGAACGAGTGAGGTTGTTAAAATATTTGCCAATAAACTGGTGTCGTATTGCAAAGAATTTGGTTTTGATGAGTCTTTCTTAAAACAGGTGGTAAAGGCAGCACCTATGCACGATTTGGGTAAAATTGCAATTGAAGATGCTGTTTTAAGAAAACCGGGAAAATATACGGAAGAAGAATTTGCTGAGATGAAAAGACATACAACAGAAGGCTCCCGAATTGTGGAGAGGATTATGAGTGGGGTCGAGGATGACAAATTTGTTCAAATTGCTAAAAATGTTGCTCACTATCATCATGAAAAATGGAATGGACAAGGATATCCGTGCGGGTTATCCGGAAATGATATTCCTGTTGAAGCAAGAATTATGGCGTTGGCAGATGTATTTGATGCTTTAGTCAGCAAAAGATGTTATAAAGATGCACTTTCATATAAAAAAGCATATGAAATTATCGAAGAATCATTGGGAACACATTTTGATGCGAAATTAGGGGAAATATTCCTAACATGTAACAATGAATTAGAAATGTTATATGACAGTCTGGATGAAGTAGGCTAAACTGCGTAACCGGATTTGTAATATTGATAAACAAAAAGGAAAGCCTATAAATCAGAGCTTTCCTTTTTTTAGTAAAAAAAAGAGCGCGAGACGGGGATCGAACCCGCGACCCCCTCCTTGGCAAGGAGGTG
>CAZKMB010000003.1:0-134219 GCA_964553965.1 uncultured Bacteroides sp.
TAATAGTATAAATATTAGTGTAGGGGATATTAGCTGAGTAGTTATTAGATAAGTTATCAACATAGTTATAAACAAAAATGTTGATAACTATGTTGATATTGTGAATAAGTCGTAGATAGATTTCTATATATTGTGGTAAATAATTTCAAAACACAACATAAAGGAAAATCTATCCACAAAATTATTACATTTGTTCAGGACATTGTATGCCTAAGAGAAGAAGAGCATCTTTTATGGTCTTTTTTGTCAGGTATACAAGGGTAACTCTTGCGTTTCTTAAATCGTCTTCCTCTACGTTTATTCTGCATGCGTTGTAGTATTTGTTAAATGCCTGAGCGACATCAACCGCAAATCTTGCAACGATAGATGGCTCGTATTTTTCAGATGCATCCAGAATTACCTTAGGAAATCTGGATATTTCTTTCAATAAGTCCATAGCTTCTGAGTCTGTGATAAGAGAACAGTCTATATTCTTGTCCGGTGAGTAGTTTTCAACTTTTCTTAGTATACTGGCACATCTTGCGTATGTGTATTGTACATATGGTCCGGTTTCACCGTCAAAGTTAAGAAGTTTTTCCCATTTAAAGGAAACATCTTTAATTCGCTGGTTATATAAGTCATTAAATAAAACAGCTCCTACACCTATCATCTTTGCTGTTTCGTCCTTGTTCGGAATGTTTGGATTTTTTTCTTCGATTATATCCCGTATTTTAGATATAGCTTCTAAAAGTATATCTTCGGCATAGATAATATTTCCGCTTCTTGTAGAAAGTTTTGCTCCCTCCAAACTTACCAATCCGTAAGGTATATGAATTAATTGATCTTTTGCCCAGTCATTTCCCAGCAATTCAACTACCTTGAATACCTGTGAAAAGTGAAGTTTCTGTTCTTGACCGGTTACATATAAGCATTTTACAAAGTTATAGGTTTCCTTGCGGTAGAAGATAGCGGCTAAGTCTCTGGTTGCATATATGGAGCTGCCGTCATTTTTTAATATGAGGCATGGTGCCATATCATACTCGGATAAATCCACAATTTTTGCCCCTTCGCTTTCTGCGAGAAGGTTAGCTGATTGTATTCTTTCAACAATATCGGCAGTCTTATCTCTGTAAAAGCTTTCTCCGTTGTAGCTGTCAAATTCAATTCCCAGGAGATCATAGGTTCTTTTGTATTCAATCAGGCTGATATCCTTAAACCATTGCCATATTTTTAAGGCTTCCTCGTCGCCATTTTCCATTTTGTTGAACCAGGCTCTTGCCTGATCGTTAAGTTCAGGATTTTTTTCTGCCTCTTCATGGAATTTAACGTAAAGTCTCATAAGCTCAGCTATGCCGTTTTCTTTAACTGTTTCTTCGTTGCCCCAGGCTTTGTAGGCAACTATAAGTTTGCCAAACTGTGTACCCCAGTCGCCGAGATGATTGATTCGCACTACGTTATATCCCAGCTTTGAGTATATTTTGTAGAGGGAATTTCCGATTATTGTTGTACGCAAATGACCAACATGGAAGTTTTTCGCCACGTTTGGAGAGGAGTAATCAATACATATTGTTTTATCATTGCCTATATCTGAGCCACCGAAGTTTTCTTCCATAGCCTTATCTATCATGGATTTAACAAAGGTTTCTTTGTTTACGAAAAAGTTAAGGTATGCTCCAAGAACCTGAATTTCATCGAGAAAATCCACATCTCCTATGGCATCTTTTATGTCTGATGCTATAATCTGGGGTGCCTTTTTCATAGTCTTTGCAAGTCTGAAACAAGGAAAGGCAAAGTCACCCATTTCAGGTTTTGGCGGTATTTCAATTAAGCCCATAACCTCGTCCATGCTTAATTCGTTTACATTTTTCAAAATCAGTTCTGCAATTTTAGTTTTCATATTATCCTCCGGATGTTTAATTTTGTTTTAGCCCTGAACAGGAAAATCAAATTTTATTGTGGTTCCGTTTTCAGGATTACCATCTATATGTAGGTTACCGTTAAGTAAATATATTATTTCGTTTGCTTTGTGAAGACTGCTGTACCATGGACTGATGGTAAGATAGTCCGGGTTTATGCCTGTTCCGTTGTCGGTAAGGCAGACTTCAACTTTGTTTTTGCTGATACAGACTCTAAGATTTATGCTGTTTGCGTTTGCATGTTTAAATACATTATCAAAGAATATGTTTAGCAGTTTTATTAAGTTTATTGTAAATACAGGGTGAAGATTGATGTCATAATCTGTACATTCTATATTTGCATCTATGATACACTCAGGATGGGAGTCTCTTTGCTGCATGACAAATTCATCCATAAGATTCCATATAGGCTGGGAGGAGTTTATCTTTGAGTCCAGTTTGCCGCTTATGTCATCAATTGTATCAAGAATGTGTTTTGTATGTTGTGAAAGCTCTTTAATTGTTATTTTAGCCCGGTTTACATCTGTACTGAGGAGATAGGACAGCATTTCAAGTTTGTGGTTTATGTTTGTAATGCCGTCCTTTACATTTCTGTCTAACAGGGTTGCGTAAAATGTTTTTTCAAATGCATCGTGCATGAGAATGTTATATCCATGGGTGGATACATCACCGTTGGTTGCTTCCTGTACAAATTCAAAGTCATCATCGCTCTCAATATTGGTGTCCGAAAGCCGTTCCCGTGGCAGTGTGCCGGATATATGAATGATGGCGTTTTCAGCATCGTTTAGAACTGACAGCCTTTTCTTTACGGAAGAGATGCTCTGTTCCAAAGCTGTAATTTTGTTGTAGAGAGCTTCTCTTACCGAGAGTAAATCGTTGATTTTTTCATCTATGAGTTTGCTCTTTTCTGTCTCCATATCATCTGATACGGTAGGGCTGAACACACTTTTTCGGGATGATGATTTAAAAGCGTATATATTCTTAGTCTTTTCCAGTTCGTCAATTTTTATGTCTATTTCAAACGTCTGGGTTTTTAGCTTTTGTATATTTTCCAGGTCTTCTAAAAATACATCGTTGAAATAGTCAAGCATTTCTTTGTTTGCCTGCTGTATAATTTGCAGACTGCTTTTTTGCTGTTTTTCCATTGTGTTTGTATCCCCCTTAGAATGAGCTTCCATTCTTTCTTGCTTCATTTCTTCGTTTGATATATTCCTTACGTTTTTTCTTTACATATGTAATTCTCTTGTAATAGTACCGACCCACAACGAGAAGGATACCTGCAAATATTACCGTGAAAAGAAATTTGGTGATACTGAAGGTGCTTGGTCTTTTTATGATTCCTGCAGCGATGGCAGCCTCTACAGCGGCTTCGTCCTCTGAATTTATGTAGCCGTCATAGTATACCGGTGCACTATATAATATGGTGTCATTTTCTTTTATGTGAACATAGCCGGCAATGGAATCTTTGATTTTGTCTGTAGAGGGTTCGTATTCTGTTGTAAGATTGCTGAATTTTACGTTTTTGTCTATGAGTACATAGGATACGGTGTCTACGTTAAGACTGAGTTTTCCAAGATTTTCACCGCCATAATATTCGTCTAACATATTTTCGGTGTTTGCTATATCGTCCTCGGTAAATTGAAAATTGTAAAGTGGCTGAACCTTGGAGTATTTGTCAAAGCAGTAGTCATACAGAGCAATTGAATCCATGTATTTGTATGCTGTAAGGCTTGCTTTCATCGTTACGCATATAAGAGTTACGTCGTCTCTTTTTGCCCAGGTTACCAGAGTTCCCTGAGCCATATAGGTATATCCTGTTTTTCCACCGTAGCAATCGGCATAATAGTATTCCGAATCCGGATTTTGGAGCTGGTTACCGGAGACCAGATAGCGGGTTTCCGGAGTATATGATGTTGGCTCAATCTCATAATATCGTGTGGAGGCAATCTGAACAAAGTCAGGATTCTTAAGAGCTTCTTTTGCTATCAGAGCCATATCGTATGCACAGGTGTAATGATTGTCGTTATGAAGACCGTTTGCATTTACAAAGTTGGTACTGATGCAGCCTATATCTTTTGCTCGACGGTTCATTAGTTCGCAAAAAGTGTCCAAATCTCCGGATGTATGTTCCGCAAGTCCCCAGGCAGCTTCGTTGGCAGAGGCAAGCATGGTGGCATAAAGTGCGTCCTTTACTGTTATCTGTTCACCCGCCTTTAACCCTATGTGGGTGCTGTCCCAGTCTATTCCGTATACGGCTTCTTCTGACATGGTGATAACAGAATTTACGTCGTTGTTTTCGAGGGCAATCAGGGTGGTGAGTATTTTTGTTATGCTGGCAGGATACAGAGTGGTGTAGGCATTTTTTTCATACAGTATCTGTCCTGTTTCCGCATCCATGACAATTGCCGCTTCACTGTATATATCAGGAGCATCCTCAGGCGGGATGGATTCCGGAATATCTGCTTCGGCAGAGGTGTCTGTGTTTGTCGCACAGACGGGTTGTGTGTAAAGTGATAGTACCATGGTTACCATACTTAATATACAAAAAAATCTTTTCAAATTTATCAATCCTTTTTTACACATATATAAGTAATTATCCTATAGAATGATAAAAAAGACAAGAATTAATTTTTATATGGAAAATGTTTTCTTTAAATGTTATTATACTGAATTAGATAGATTTTTTTGGAGGATGCTATGAGATTAAGAAATGTTAAAGGTTCAAGGGAAACAATTGCCGAAAGCGAATACGTGGTTAAAGATGAAAGCACCATGAAGGGCAAGTGGAAAGATAAATTCGGAAATAATAACCCCATCAATATAGAAATTGGTATGGGAAAAGGCAGATTTATAATGGATATGGCAAGGCAAAATCCGGATATTAATTTTATTGGTATAGAGAAGTTTTCCAGTGTTCTGGTGAGGGCTATAGAGAAACAAAATGAAGAACAGCTTCCAAATCTCTGTTTTATAAGGATGGAGGCTGAAAATATTGAAGATGTTTTTGACAAGGGAGAGGTTGATTACATTTACCTTAATTTTTCTGATCCATGGCCAAAAGACCGTCATGCGAAAAGACGACTTACTTCGGTTCAGTTTCTGAAAAGATATGAAAATATTCTGGCATCGGACGGAGGCATAACATTTAAGACGGATAACAGACCTCTTTTCGATTTTTCTCTGGAGCAGATTGAAGAGGCGGGCTGGGTGCAGGTTAACTGTACATTTGATTTGCATAATTCGGAGTATGTTGACGGAAATGTTATGACTGAGTATGAAGAGCGGTTTTCCGGAATGGGTAATCCTATATTGAGAGTTGTTTTTCATCCTGCAAAACAGATGTAAACAAATATTATTATATGAATATAATATAATAAGAAGTAATTCGGAGCATATTATATGGCATCTAAAAAATTTAAATACAGATTAAATGCATATATTTACGGAAAATGTGTCATAAATAAGAACATGGTTACTCTTGCAAACAATCTGAATACCATAAAATGTGCCCATTTATCGTGTTCTTACCGGGGTTGCAGAAAAAAGTGAAAAAAAAGTGAAAAAAAGTGAAAAAAAAGCTTGCATTAATTCTGAATATGTAATATAATCATTTTTGTTCTGAACAGAACGGACAACATGATACGGGCCGCTAGCTCATTTGGTAGAGCACCTGACTCTTAATCAGGGTGTGCGGGGTTCGAGCCCCCGGCGGCCCACTATAGAAAGCATCGGTTTTGCAGACGTAGAGCTGCGGGGTCGGTGTTTTTGTTTTATCTGATTTTTGTGGGGGAGCACTTATGGATTATAATGTTATGATAGAATCGGAAGATACAGATGTATATTTTGAGCAATGGAAAGATTACAGGGATGGTCTTACGGATTTTATTATCAATTCGGTGGAGAGCTTTTATACAAAAGCTTATCTGAGAAAGACCGGAAAAAAGCGGCTTGTCAGAGAGTATGGGATGAAAGAGATTGTCGATGAGCTGAATTATAAGCCTACTCTGGCAATTTGGGGAGCAGGTGGATGCAATGATGTGGACGTGATAAGGCTGTCATCTTTTTTTAAGTTAATTTTAATTGACCACAATATTGAGAAGATTACGTCTGCTAAAAAAAGATTTAATCTTTTGGATGAGGATTGTATATGTGTCGATTTGAAGTTTTGGGATTTTTCCCATGCGGAATATCTTATGATTGATGCAATGATCAAAGATAATTGCGAAAAAAGAGATTTAGAAAATTATATAAGAGATATTATTTTTAAAATGCCTGAATATAATTATAGTGAGATGCCGCATTTTGATTTTTCTGTGGCAGCAGGTCTTGTCAGTCAGTTAAATTCAAGATTTGCGGCGTTACTGCACATAAACAGATACAAATATGATATGACTGAATTTTTATACGATATAAATGAGATTGCTGTAGAGCGATTTTTGAATGTGATTACCAATATGACGAGGAATATATTTATCATGGGTTATGAGCATAAGGTTCTGGGAGAAACCGGTGTTATTGCGGGCAATGATATTATGTCAGAGATGATTGAAGACATGGTATATAATGATACAGTAAGACTTTTTATGTGTCAGCAGCTTTTATGGAATTTTACATCTGAAAAAAAGTACGTTATGCAAGTGGATAGTTATGAATTATAGCATAATTTTCCTTGAATAATAGGGATGTTTATGATATCATGAAAGGGCATATTAAAGTTTTAAAAAATAGACTTAAAGGGAGGATTAAACATGAATTGTTCAGTATGTGGAGCAACTTATGCTGATGGACAGCCAGCTTGCCCTAATTGTGGAGCACCAATGGGACAGCCAATGGGAGCACCAATGGGACAGCCGATGGGAGCACCAATGGGAGCACCAATGGGACAGCCAATGGGAGCACCTATGGGAGCACCAATGGGACAGCCAATGGGAGCACCTATGGGACAGCCAATGGGAGCACCTATGGGTGGTGCGGCACCGGTTAATAATCAATATCTGCAGGGTACAGGATTTAAGGGCTTCTTAGATGCATTAAAGGCAGACTATATGAAGATTATCGCTCTTGTAGGTGGAATTTTAGTATTTCTCTCACCATTTTTCTCATGGTGTAATTTAGAGATTGAGTTCTGGGGTATGTCCGAGAGTGAATCTTTTTCAATGTGGTCATTGGGCAGGGAGTATAGTGATGTGCGTTGGTATTATCTCTGGACTATACTTCTCATAGTTATAGGTTTGGGACTTATCCTCTGGGATGCGGCAGATTACATACCTGCTCTTCAGGATATTAAGACTAAGATATCTGTCGTTCCTTATGTTGAGCTTATAGCTATCGGTGTGGCTCTGCTTGTTGTAATTTTGGCTCTTCTTAACGGAACTGTTAATGACGTTATCGAGGAGATGAAGGAGTACGGAGATGGTTCTCACGGTATCGGTCCTGTAATTGCCATCATCGGAATCTTAGTTTCAGCTTTTCCAAGAGTTATAAAGTTAATCAAAAAGTAGTATAAACATTTCAGACAAAATGTGATATTATGATGTGGAGTAGTGATTATTCAATACTCCACATTTTGTATTGTATAAAAGGGAGAAAATGTTATGGTTTGTAAATATTGCGGAGCAGAAATAAAAGAGGGTATGGATTACTGTATGAATTGCGGCGAACTGACAGAAGAAAAAGAGGTTGTTAAGACCGTAAAAGTTATGCCTGTGGAAGCACAACCTTTTTTTGACTTTAGCGGATATGTAAAGTCCATGCAAACAAAAAGATTTACTGTTTTATCTTTGCTGGGAGCATTGTGCCTGTATATATCTCCTTTTATGAAATGGATGGAGAAAACCGCATATGGTGAAGGAAAGGTATCAGGCAGTTTGTTTGATATAGGTTCTAAAAACAGTGTCATGTCAATTGGAGAGGGAAAAATGATTTTTTTTGCCGTGTGTACGCTTGTAGTTGCTTTATATATGATGGTTATGTCGGCAAAAAAGTATATTAAACATTTAAGATTATGTAATAATTTTATTATCAGGTTGTTGCCTGCTGTAATGGCAATAGTTATTTTTGTTTTGATATACATGAATAAAACTTATTCTAAATTTTGTGATTTTAACAATATTTCATTGTTTGGCTGTTCGGGGCATATATTGTTTATTCTTGGCATTTTGCTTTACGGTATTTCATTGTGTATTGAGAATAAGGAGAAATAATTGTGGATAGTTTCAGTAAAAAACATATTAATTTAAGTATGGTACTCTGCCTGATTTCAACAGGACTTTTGCTGTTTGGTTTTATCATGCCGGTTATAGATTTTTCGTATTTTCATCCGGCTATTGATATACAGTATAATCTGATTAAGGTTTGCAAAAATGTGCGACTTATTTCATCTGTATGGACAGCACTGCCGGTTGGATTTATTATAGGTATTGTTTTGTTGGGACTGCTTTCTTTTGTCAGGATTCCTCAGTTCAGATTGATACCATGTACTATTATCATTGCCATGTTTGTTATTATCCTAATTGATATAAATAATCTGATTGTTTGGGCAAATGATGCTCTCGGTGAGGATATGATTATGGAAATGATAAATATGGAAATTGTTATAGACAGAGCTAAAATTATAAAGAGTGTTCAACCGGGGGTTTATTTTATGGGGGCCGGATTAGTTCTTGGGATTGTAAGCAGCTTTATAAAGTCAGATTCTTAATTATTAAAAAAGGACTGTCGCACTACAATTTGGTGTGACAGCCCTTTTTTCTTATCTTTTTTATTTTATAACTTTATCTTCTATTTCTTTTACTATGTCGGCAATAAACTTCTCAGCAGGCATACTTCCCATATCTCCGTCCTCACCACGTTTTCTTACGGAAACTGTGGCTGTTTCTTCTTCGTTTGCTCCTATTATAAGCATATATGGAAGTTTGTTGAGACGTGCTTCACGTATTTTGTAACCTATTTTTTCTGCTCGCTCATCTATGGTAGCTCTTACACCGGCTGCCTTGAGCTTTGCAAGAACTTCATTTGCATAAGCGTGATGTTTCTCTGAAATTGGAAGGATACGAACCTGCTCAGGTGAAAGCCATGTAGGGAATGCACCGGCATATTTTTCAATAAGCCATGCAAGAGTTCTTTCGTAACATCCCATTGATGTTCTGTGGATGATGTATGGTCTTTCTTTTTCTCCGTCTTTGTTGATAAAGTACATATCAAATTGCTCAGCAAGTAAAGCATCCCACTGAATGGTAATCATTGTGTCTTCTTTGCCGTATACATTTTTTGCATTGATATCTACTTTTGGACCATAGAAAGCGGCTTCACCAACGTCCTCAGTAAATGGTATGTTAAGTTCTGTGAGAATGTTTCTGATATCCTGTTCTGTTTTCTCCCAAACCTCAGGCTCACCAATATATTTTTCTCTGTTATCAGGATCCCACTTAGATAAGTGATAGGTTACATCCTCCTCAACGCCGAGTGTCTGCAAGCAGTATTGGGCAAGAGCAATACAATCCTTGAATTCGCTGACCATTTGATCAGGTCTTACTATCAGGTGTCCTTCAGAGATGGTAAACTGGCGGACACGTGTTAATCCGTGCATTTCGCCGGAGTCCTCATTTCTAAAGAGTGTAGAGGTTTCACCGTATCTGCAAGGGAGATCTCTGTATGATTTTTGGCTTGCTTTATATACATAGTACTGGAATGGGCATGTCATAGGACGGAGTGCAAATACCTCTTTGTCCTTTTCTTCGTCACCAAGGACAAACATTCCTTCTTTATAGTGATCCCAGTGACCAGAAATTTTGTAAAGGTCGGATTTTGCCATAAGTGGTGTTTTTGTTCTCATATAACCACGTTTTTCTTCTTCATCCTCAATCCATCTCTGCAGGGTTTGGATAATCTGCACGCCTTTTGGCATGAGGAGCGGAAGTCCCTGTCCTATTACATCCACGGTTGTAAACAGTTCTAATTCCCTGCCTAATTTGTTGTGGTCACGAAGCTTAATATTTTCGAGATATTCAAGTCTTGCCTCAAGGTCGGCTTTTTTTGTAAATGCTGTACCGTATATACGGGTAAGCATCTTATTGTCAGAGTTTCCTCTCCAGTATGCTCCTGATGATGAAGTGAGCTTGAAGAATTTTACCGGTTTTGTGTTCATGAGATGAGGGCCGGCACAAAGGTCTGTGAAGTCGCCCATAGTGTAGAAACTTATGGTTGCATCCACAGGAAGATCATTGATGAGTTCTACTTTGTATGGCTCTTCTTTTTCTTCCATAAGTTTTATTGCTTCTGCTCTGGAGAGCGTGAATGATGTGATATCATTGCCTTCTTTTACGATTTTCTTCATTTCTGCCTCGATTTTATCTAAATCCTCCCGGCTTAAGGAAGGCATATCAAAATCGTAGTAGAAACCGTTATCAATAGCCGGTCCGATTGTACATTTTGCATCAGGGAAAATGTGTTTTACCGCCTGAGCCAAAATATGGCTTGCAGTGTGCCAAAAGGTCTTTTTTCCGGCCTCATCATTAAATGTGAAGATATTAAGAGTAGAGTCCTTGTCAACGATGGTTCTAAGGTCACATACCTCTCCGTTAATTTCCGCAGCACATGCCATTCGTGCTAATCCTTCGCTTATGTCTAAGGCTATGTCGTAGGCACTCATTGGCTGGGCATATTCTTTTGATGATCCGTCTTTTAATGTAATAATCATTTTTTTCTCCCTTTCTTTTTTATAATTATTGCGGGTAACTGTTGTTCGCCGGAGACAATATAAAAAGTCCCCAGCGCATTAGATACGCTAGGGACGATAATTCGCGGTTCCACCCTAATTCCATTCTGTTGCATATCATCTGCAGAAAGAGATAACCGGAGAATGGCACTTAATTGTGATTGTAACGTAATCAACGGCTTATATTTTGTATAAGCGGCTCCAAGGTAGTTTTCCCATAAGCGTGTTCTGAATTCTCTCTCAGCGGGTAGCGGAATTCTCTCTGTAGACCGTTTTTAAGGTACTCGTCTTTTCACAGCCGATAATTTATTTAAATATGATTTTAGAACGACTAATGAAAAAAGTCAAGAGGAAGTTTGTCCGATTCCGTCAATGTCTTCCTTGCATTTTTTTCCTTCGGCAAGTAGCTTTTTTAAGGTGGCTGCATCGTCATTTTGCATGGCATTTCTGTATTCTGTAAGGTTTTTTATGAAGCAGTCAATCTCGGTTATGAGGTTGTCTTTGTTTTCAAGAAACAACTCTGTCCACATGGTTTCGTTTAACCAGGCAACTCTGGTCAGGTCCTTGTAGCTTCCGGCTGAGAATCCTTTATGGCTTTTTGCTGTCGGGCTTTTTACATAGGCATTTGACACTATATGTGCCATCTGGGATGTAAATGCTATCATGGAATCGTGTCGTTTGGCATCACAAATGGTAAAATTACCAAATTGAATAGGAGAAAGTAGTTTTTCTGCCCGTTTAATCGTTGCTTCGTCATTTAAATCCTCCGGTACAAGAACCATGGAGGCACCATTGTACATATTTTTTGTGCTGTAATCAAATCCGGAAAAATGCCGACCTGCCATAGGATGTCCTCCGACAAAGACAAAATCGTGTTGTTTTGCTATAGAAAAACAGGTTGTACATACATATTCTTTTACGCCACAGCAATCTATAACCATTGTATGTTTGTCAATAAAGGCTGCATTGTTTTCCAGATAACCGATTGTGGCATCAGGATACAGGGCTATGAGTATTAAATCACATTCCGGGATAGTATTTTTATTTAATTCTCCATGGATTATCTGCATATCATAAGCTTTTTGTATGGTTTTTTCATTCAGGTCACAGGCAAGCACCTTGTGGTCATCGTGTTCGCTGTATGCTTTTGCAAAAGAACCCCCTATAAGTCCTAAACCCACTATACCTACTGTCATAGCAAAACCTTCTTTCATAAAGTGTTTTCATATGTTGACGTTATCTATCATGCAAATTATACCACGTTAAAGTGGGAAAGTAAATTAAAAGTTGGGATGTTATGGCTTTTATGTATAGGGAGGAAAATATTTGGTAATAATCCGAATATGCAACTATGTATTTTTCAAGGTTTATGGAGGAGAGAAGTTTATGAGTAAGAAGTCAGGAATTTATGTTGTAGTACTTATATGGGCAGCAGCCATCCTGCAGTTGTTTATCAATTCTGCAATTAACAGGGAAGAGAAGATGGTGGAACAGGTTATGAGTGAGGGAGTTGATAATCTTTTGGAGGGTTCAGTAAAAGCATATTCTTATTATGGCTGCCGAGAACTTAGCCCTGAGGCAAAGGATTTGATGGTAAAAAATATTGCAAATTCTCTTGGTGTAACAGGCGGATATGAGATTACTCACAGGGGTGAAGGCGATAATACAACTACGGTTTTGTCAAAAAAAGGCAAGCAGGGAGATACGGAGATAAAGGTGATTTCTCTTGCAGGTGAGGATAAATACGGACAGTCCAAAACGGAAAATTATATTATGGTGGAGATTGTACTTAAAGGCATGAATGGATCTGCAGTATATTCTTACAAGGAGGAAATAGAAGATTTGTATAAAAATCTTGGAATGAATCCGGATACAAATATTTATCTTTTATCTCAATATCCGGGAAAGCTTTCTGAGGCAGAAAAGGACGCGGAGACCCGGAATTTTTTTGAGACTATGGATGGTGTTGAGGTTGAGCGGGTGGAGTTTGACGGTGTAACCACAGTTTATGGATACAGTAACGGGGTTGATGAGTATGTATATCAGGATGACAGCATGGTAAATATAAATATTGCATTTACCTATGATGAGGAACAGGATGTAACATATATTCATAGGGCTGTTCCGTTTATAGACAGATCTTTTTAAATGGAATTATATTTAATTATTATTCATGTAATTTTTTGCCTCTTCTTCGCTTATCTGGTAAACTGCAATTATTTTTTCGATAATCACGTTATCCGGTGTGTCCAAACTTCTCAATACGGTGATTGCCCCTTGTATTCCGGTTGCTATTCCGGAATTATATCCACTCTGTTTTTCTTTGTTAAATAACCTCTCTGCTTTTTGTAAATGGATTTTAAAGCATTGAAATAAAGACGTGACGTGTCAATATGTTTTTTTAAAACGGAGAGCTGAGTAGTATGATGTTATAAATTAATATCTTCTTGTTTCACCGCAGAATTTGCATACTGAGCCGGTGTTTTTTGTGTCACATTTCAGGCAGCGCCATTCGCCTTTGTCGTTATATCCGTTCATTACGGCAGACAGATTGAGCGAGGAATCACTGACACCGTTTCCGAGGGGGCGGTATACATAGTGCTTTTCCGAGCTTGAATGTGAAGCACTTATTATACCTACTATAAGTCCTACAACCATAATATAAAATGATGAAGAAAATGATATGTCACCATAACAGCCGGTGTTTTTTGTGTCACATTTCAGGCAGCGCCATTCGCCTTTGTCGTTATATCCGTTCATTACGGCAGACAGATTGAGCGAGGAATCACTGACACCGTTTCCGAGGGGGCGGTATACATAGTGCTTTTCCGAGCTTGAATGTGAAGCACTTATTATACCTACTATAAGTCCTACAACCATAATATAAAATGATGAAGAAAATGATATGTCACCATAACTATCAAAAATAATAAAGATAGTTGTTACTAATGATATTATGTCAAGACCAATAATCAAAGACCTGATACTGCCCACGTTAGTAAATGCTCCTACTAATAAGACAATAATTGCAGCTATGGTAAGTACGTTTAAGGCTGAGGACAGAGCATAAGGTAATTTTTCAACAGTATCGTCGATGTGCCTTGCAACAATACTCATTTGAGAACACCAGTCTGCTACAGAACATGTTTTCTCATAATAGTCCCATTCACTATTAATAATAAAATTTGAACCAAGATAAGCAACAAGCAGGATTATCCCCGCAACAAGAGAATAAAGATTTTTAATTTTGAAAGCAGGTGGTGCCTGTACAGGAACGCTGTTATTATTCTTGGTCTGCTGCTGTTGAGCCATCATCTGGTTGGACATTTGCTGCTGTTGAGCCATCATCTGATTTATTGTCTGTTGCTGATATTGTATTAATCGCTGCATTTCTGCCTGTTCCCGGGCGTTTGGGTTGAACTGTGAACTTGATTGCAAAGGAGCAGGACTTGTCAGAACAGAGGTTGCATCCTCCGATGAGATGTCTGATTGCTGATTATCCGGAATTTCAATGAGTTTTGTGGCATCTGCTCCGCAAATGGAACAGAAATGTATTTTTTTGTCATGTATATTATTACAGATTGTGCATTGATACATTTTCTTCCTCCCTCTTTATGTAAGATAAATGTAGTTTAGCTTTTCTTATTTTTTGTATCAATATATCTTGCATAAACGACACTTTTAAGGTCATAAAATCATATATAACAGCATAGGATTTTAATAATGTTTTTTTTGGAGTAGATATGTGGAAGAAGAAAGCAATTCTTGTTTGGTGTTTTGTCATGGCATTTTTTATGTTATGTGCCTGCGGAAAAAAAGAAGAGAAGGTGAGAAAGGAGATTGATTTTACCGTGTGTGATAAAACCAGATTGCCGGATGAACTGGTGGAGATTATTGAAGAAAAAAAGCATAAGGTATTCAAGCTGAGTTATCTCAATAATGATTATATGTATATTGTTGTAGGATACGGAGAAAAAAACAGACAGAATCTTAATGTGGTAGTTGAGGATTTGTATATGACAGACAACGCAATATATGTGGAGACTAATCTTATAACAAAAGAAGAAAATAAGCAGGATGTGTCGGCGGGGAGTCCGTCAATGTATCCATATATAGTAATTAAATGTGAAAAATATGATCTGCCGGTGGTTTTTGATATTGATTAGGGCATAAAAAATATATTTTGGAATATATTTAGTTACATAGGCACACAAATTATATGAATAGGTGGAGGTTATATGGATTTTTGTAGAAAAGATATACATACAAGCATTTTGAAGGCATCTAAGTACTCCCAGCTCACTATAGATGAGGATTTTAATATTCCGGATTCAAAGGATGATATTGATAAGGTAATTGCAAAGGATGGTTACATAGTCGTCGACGAGGTTATTTCTGAGGAAAACAGGGTACGGGTTATAGGTGAAGTATATTTTAAGATATTATATAAAACGGTGAGTGACAAGCCGGACATAGAGTTTTTTGAGGGAAGCATACCATTTGAGGATCAGGTTAATGCTGACGGTATAACAAAAAGTAATTCCGCTGACAGCCAGTGTAGGTTGGAGGATTTGACAGTAAGTGTTATTAATTCAAGGAAAATCGAGGTGCGTGGTTTACTTGGAAATGCAGTAAATGTATATGAGGAATTAAAGATAAATGCTGCTACAGATTTGGAAAACGGTCAGGGAATAGAATGTCAGTATAAAAAAATTGTCTCAACAGATACAGTCATATCAAAGCGTGATGTGTGTAAAATCAAGGAAGAAATTGATATTCCGCAGAATAAACCAAATATAAAATGTATTATGTGGTCATCTGTGGAATTACGAAATATGGAGACTAAGCCTCTGGATAATAAATTAAGTATCAGGGGTGAAATTGAAATTTTTGTTGTCTATAAAGGGCAGGAGGAACATTTACCGGCACAGTATCTTTTTTCAGTGAGGACAATATCAAGAGAGATAGAGTGTCAGGGTGCAAAAGAGGGAATGATATCCGAGGTGGATGCTTTTCTCGGTAAGGGTGATGTGTGTATACGAGCGGATAGCGATGGTGAGGACCGCATAATTGGTGTGGAATATAACATGGATATGAATATTAAGATGTATGAGGAACAGGAAATAAATATTCTTCATGATATGTTTTCACCACAGGTTGAGATTATACCTGAAACCAGTGAATTTTGTTATGAAAATCTGCTTATAAGAAATCAGGCTAAGGCAAAAATTTCTCAGCGTAAACGGTTGACGGGAAGTCAGGGAAAACTGCTCCAGATTTGCCATGTATATGGTTCGGTTGATGTGGATGATGTTGATATGGAAGAAAGTAAAATACACATATCCGGAGTTGTTAAGACCTGTGTACTATACATTTCTTCCGGTGAGGATCCGATGAATTGTATGGAACTTGACATACCTTTTGAGTATTCTGTTGATTCGGTTCCTTTGAGTAAAGAAGATTCTGTCAGAATCATTCCGAGTCTGGACCAGCTCAGTGCAGTTATGTTAAGCAGTGAGGAAATTGAAATAAAAGCACAGGTTAACCTTGGAATTTCCGTATTTTCCAGATCAAAAACCGAGGTCATAACGGATATGAAGATAGTTGATATAGACTACGAAAAAAAGGCATCCATGCCGGGAATCGTGGGATATATTGTAAAAAAAGGTGATACCCTTTGGTCGATTGCAAGAAAATATTACGCTACAACCGAATCCATCAGAACCATAAATAATCTTGACAGCGATAACCTCAAAGAGGGCGACAGACTGGTGATTGTTAAATCGTAGGAAAAAAGCCGTAAAGAACTGTTTTTGCAAGGAGAAGAGCTGTTTGTGCAATGTATATTGAATGTATTGTTTTCAATGAAATATAATTCTTAGAAACAACGTCAGGGGGGACAGTATTAATACTTAAGAAAGGATATGGAAACACAAAAGAAAAATGCACTTTTAAAAGACTTTATTGAAATTATATGCAACAGAGAAAAGATATATCTGAATACAAATTGTATTGTTTACATTGAAAGAGTAAACAGACAGGTGCAGATAGTGTGTGAAAATGAGACATATATGATATATGATTCACTGAATAACATCGAAGAAAAATTACCGTCAGAATTTATTCGATGTCATATTGGCTATATTGTAAACACTAAATTTATAAATAGTATTGGAAATAAAAGCATTAAGATATATAATGGTGAGGAAATATCGTTAGGCAGAGCTTATAAAGCACAGATTAGCGCTTTGCTGAATCAAGAAGGATAGAGTACTTAATGAAAAAGGTGGATTATACAGGGAAAGTATATATTGGTTTAGTTGTTGGTTTGATAATTGTGGTACAATTTGCCGATTCATTTTGCACAGAAATTTTTTCTAAGATGCAGTCGTTTCTTATTAAAGATTTTATTATCAAAGACTTTCAACCGGATATGAATGAGGCAGTGTCAAAATTGGGGTATATGATGCTGCCCTTTTATATTGTGCCGGCATTTTCTCCTTTTGCCAGAATATTTGTGGATAAATACGGAAAAAAGAAGGTATTGCTTGTTAATCTGATTTTTCTTTGTATTGGCTGTAGTGTTTGTGGGATGGCTTGCAATATATGGATATATCTTTTGGGTAACGCAATGATTACGTTTGCAACCAGTATAGATATACAGAATATGTATATTGCACAAAATTTGCCGGAAAAGAGAAGAGCAACAGTGAGAGGAATACTTTGTGGAATTACAGCTTTATCAACAATGACAATTCCTGTATGCCGGGGATATTTTGTGAATACGACTTGGGGCTGGAAAGGTATTTATTGTGTTGCGGTAATATTCGTTCTTATAGCTTTTTTTGCCGGTATGGCGATTAAGGAAACAAAAGCATCATTGGTTCAGAAAAAAACACAGCAAAAAAAGATAGAAAAACAAGATAATGTGCTGATAAAAAAATACTTTATAATATTATTTTTTGTGGGAATTGCTACAAGCGGCGTAACTTTGTACAATGAAATTCTTTTGGACAATAACGGCTACGGAATTGATGAGGTAAACAGGGTACTTTTTATTCAACCTGCAGCCCTTTTTATAGTAAATATTGTAATAGGTCTTTTAGCTGACAAATACAAGAGAAAAAACATGGTTTGT
Source organism: uncultured Bacteroides sp. (assembly GCA_964553965.1). Taxonomy (GTDB): domain Bacteria; phylum Bacillota; class Clostridia; order Lachnospirales; family Lachnospiraceae; genus Coprococcus_C. Next base: position 17,750 of record CAZKMB010000003.1, read on the forward strand.
GTTAGCCTGAGCATGGCGATAATCTTTTTATCTGCTTATGTAATTGGAGTAAATTATGGGTTTGTTCCGGAAATTTTAGGGATTTTCTGGGGGAATATGATCGGATGCTATTTTTCTGCCGTTAATATAATATTTCTTGTATTGATGGAGGAAGCAAAAAATAATAACATAGGAAAAATATCCGCGTTATCAGCATATATAAATGGGGCAGGTAATGCGATTGGAATTATAATATGTACAGTTTTGGTAAAAGTAGCGGGTATGGAGATGGTAAAATTAACTACTGCCATACCCGTACTTATAGTTTCCATAGTGCTTTTATTAAAGATGAATAAGATCAATTTGAAAGAGATTTAATATTGTTAATTATTTTCTTCTTATGTATTTTATCAAGACCGCACAGATACAGATATATGTATATCAGTATACTGATTATTGTGAATGGAACAAAAAGAGCATACATGCAAAAATGCCACACAAAAATTGAAAGCATAATACCGTAAAGTAAGGAAACTGTAATTTTGGCATTGTTTCTAAATACATATTGTCTGTGGTGAAAGAGCATACGGTCTGTTTCAGGAAATATCTCTTCTGCAGTCTTTTCCTGCTCAAATAAACTAACGTTGTATGTAAATATTCCTCTCATCCAATCTGTATCTTTTATAACACCATTGGCATGCAGGGAAAGAAATGTTTTTTCTGCCCAGGCAGGATTATTTTCTGCATGAGAGCTGGCATAGGCAAGTAATGACAGGTTACTGTAGTTGGTTCTTGAGATAATTAAAGTTGTTATAGTGTATATGCCAATTGCTAAAAGAAAGAGAGTTACAAGCAGATTAAGTGTCATGGTATTATTTATCCGCAAGTACAGAATGATTTTGTCTCCAAATATTACATTCATGGATATTATTATTAAAAATAATAAATCAAAATATAATAAAGCCATGGTATATATGTAAAGGTTGTATCTAAGTCTTTCGTGTGCTATAAGAAAAATATGTTTATAACAGGTTCCGTTGTGAACATGTATTGAATTTTTATAATAACTATCTTTGGAGTTAAATCCGGTCCGTTCATATTCCCATTTGTATATCTTGGCTATACCTTTCCACTGATTTATCGGTTCTCCGTCTTTGGATGTATTTTTGTCATATACATTTCGAATCAATCCATCATGAAAACGTTTATCGATGAACATTACTATGATTACAATTGCCATAACAAATGCAACCAGTAAAGGAAAACTGTTTGCAGCAAAGGAAACAATGATGGCAAGAAATAATATTATATATATAAAAATTTTGAGGGAATTGCGCAAACGTTCTCTTGATGTATTGCAGTTGCTGTAGTTACAAAAAGGTTTAATGCTGAAATGTTTAATATCATCCTTGATTTTTTGTTGTAAGGAGCTGTCCGGAAATTCGTCCATATAGTTATGGTATGTGTTTAAATCGGCATAACTTAATTCGTATTTTGCCTGCTTTGATCTAATAGACAGGACAAGTAATGAAAAAATAAGCAGAAATATGCAAAATAAACTATTATTATGCTCCTTGTTTATGGAATTATTGTCGGACATAATATAAGGGATAAGGGCAAAAAATATCTGCAAAGAACTAAGTACAAAGGTCAGTGCCGTAATTTTATTTAATTTATTTTTTTTATCATACAAAAAAGAGCTAAGCATGTGTCTTTCTCCGGATTCGGAAATGCTTAGATTAGATATATTATAGTTAGATTTTTCTATATATTCTTCAAATTTTTTATCTGCAATTTCTTTGTTGAACATGGAGTATATAACAATCCAGGTAAGAAATTCATAATCCTTTTGACATATTAATTTTAGGTGTGCGTTGAAAGTAGCATCTTTATTAAAAATATTTTTAATGAACCGGGAGAGTTTTTTTTCGTGTTCATTTTTTTCAGAGGTTTTTATCAGAGAATCATAGTACTGGTACATTTTTTGTATATCAATCTGTTCTGAAAAGAATATAACCGGAAAACGTTTATGCATGGTTGTATGATTCATAAGTTCAGAAAACGAATTTCTTATGTTTGGGATGCTTTGATACGAAAAATCAGTATTTAAAAGGTAATAGCAAATGTCGTTTTCCGTATATGTACCGTTGAGATATAATTCAGGGTACACTAAATTTTTTATGACAGAATTTACCCGGTAAGATCCGTTTGGGTTTTGGTCATAATCAAAATCAAAAATTTCTTTTAAGTCAAGAAAAATATCTCTTAGTATCATATAACGTTTCTCCGTGAGTAAGTGATAGTTGAGATTGTAACACGGAAAAAAATTTATGTAAAGCATAATTGTGTATCTGACGTATATTATAAATGTATTTTTTTGGATGATTAGAAAAATGTGGAAAATACTTATTTTTGAGGGGGGGGTAGAAGCACATCAAAAGTAAGTGCGCTTACTTTATTGCATAAATGGCATTTCATTGCTATGTTCAAAACAGTTCTGAATAACTTATAACAATTAAATTGGGAGGTTGAAATGAATATTATCAGAGTGGTGTCAAACAGACAAAGGGTGGACGTGAACATTGACAAAATACTTTATATTGAGAGGAAAGACAGAAAAATAGAGTTGGTATGTAAAAATCATACATATCCCGTAAATGATTCTTTGGAGAATTTGTCCCGTATGTTGCCCGAAAGCTATATAAGATGTCATACCGGTTATATAGTAAATCTGGAAAATGTTTCGGCAATTCACAGCAAATATATTCTTATGGATAATGGGGAAACAGTACCTATAGGAAGAACATATAAGAATAATTTGGAAAGGAATAATGTTATATGACAACAAGAACGTCGTTTGTGCAAGGTTTATTGAAATAGAGTTGGGGGAAAAGTATAGTTGAAATAAGTTTATTTTAAGCGCGGGGGATAAAAATATGTTGGTTACATTGCTTTGTAATGACAGATATAGTTCGATATCTTTGCCGGAAAAAATCAAGGGTCAGTACTGGCTTGCTGACGAGGATTTTAACGGTAATAAAGTTAATTTATTGGAAATTGAAGGGGTAGATGGCAGTTGGAGGATAAAATCCAATGCAAAGGCATGTGTGTGTTCTCCGGATGGTGAAAAGGCATATAAATATCATGTGTTGAAGGACTATGATATCTGCAAGATTGCATTATTAAAGGATGGAAAGTCCGCACTTGTCATGACAGAGCCGGACACACAGGACAGAAGAATTTATAACAAGTATATATTTCAGGAATCGGATGTGCGTATCAGCGTTGGCAGGGAAAGAGACACAGACATAAATTTTGCTTTGGACAGTGTATCTTCACTACATGCAATAATTACATACAGCCAGAGCGGATGGACAGTTACGGATAACGGGAGCACAAACGGTACATATGTCAACGGCGAAAGGATTAATGGAACAAAGAAAATATTGTATGGCAGTATAATTTATATTATGGGATTAAAAATAATTGTATGTAATGGATTTATTGCCATGAATAATCCTGACGGAAAGTTAATTGTTAACACCACTATTCTTACACCTATGCGTATGCCGGAGAAAACATTTATTGATGAAGAAGAAATAGAAGTTTCACCGATTGATTATTATTATCGCTCCCCACGTTTTAAGAGAGATATTAAAGAAAAGAATATAAAGGTTGATTCACCGCCGGCATCATACATTAAGGAAGAACTGCCGATGATTATGGTTCTTGGACCATCTGTAACCATGGGGCTTGCTTCCATCGTAACAGCAGCATATTCTGTGTACAATGCAATAAAAAACGGAAATATGACTTCTGCCATACCATCCATAGCAATGTCGGTGAGTATGCTCCTTGGAACCATGCTGTGGCCAATCATATCAAAAAAGTATGAAAAAAGCAGAAACAGAAAAAAGGAAAAAGAGAGACTTAAAAAATATCAGGAGTATCTTGATAACATAAAAAGAGAAGTAGATGACGAGATACGGCTGGAAAGTGAAATTATATATGAGAATTTTAATGCACCTGTGTATTGGTCGGATATAATTCAGACAAAGTCAAGAAAATTGTGGGAGAGAACCAGTGAGCAAAACGACTTCCTCAACATTCGTGTTGGTCTTGGAGAAAGAGATGCGAAGATTAAGTTTTCATATCAGGAAAGACGTTTTACCATGGATGAGGATGACCTTCAGGAGAGAATGTTAAGTATGTGCGGAACAACACCTAAGTTAAAAGAAGTTCCCATTACGGTATCGCTTTTAAAGGACAATGTATTCGGAATTGTCGGAAATGATAACTGCATATACAGGTTTTTAAACAGCATAACAGTTCAGTTAGCGGGACAATACAGCTATGATGAGGTTAAATTCGCATTTCTCCTCAATGAAAAACAGGAGAGGGATATGCTGTATGTCCGAAGATTACCTCATGTATGGGATGATGAGTACAAGATACGTTTTATCGCAACCAATCCGGTAGAAACAAAAGAGATTTCAAATTATTTCGACAGGATTATAGATACCAGAAAAGAAGATAAAAATGATAACACATCTTCTGCAATGCCATATTACATAGTATTTGCCCTTGATAAAAAGGTTGCGGATAAGGCAGAAATGCTCAAAAAAATATACAAATACAGAAAAAACAATATCAATATCAGTGTTGTTTATGTGTGTAATCGGCTTAAGGAACTTCCTAAAGAGTGTTCAAAGTTTATAGAACTCAATGGAGATAAGGCAAAAATATATGATAAGAGTGATATAACAGGAACAAGAGTAACCGTAAATCCGGAATATTATTCTAATACTGATTTGGATATCGTTGCCTCTCATCTTGCGAATACGCAGCTTGATTTAACTGACTCAGCGTATAATCTGCCAAAGATGATTACATTTCTTGAGATGTATGGTGTAAGCAAGATAGAACACCTGAATGCGGAGACAAGATGGATGGAGAATAATCCAGTAAAATCTCTGGAAACACCGATAGGTGTAGATACCATGGGTGAGCTGTTTACTTTGGATTTACATGAAAAATATCATGGGCCTCATGGACTTGTAGCCGGAATGACCGGTTCAGGTAAGAGTGAATTTATTATGGCTTTTATCTTATCTATGGCATTAAATTATCACCCTCATGAGGTTGCGTTTGTGCTGATTGATTACAAGGGTGGAGGAATGGCTAAGGCCTTTGAAAAATTGCCTCATACGGCAGGTATAATAACTAATCTGGATGGAGCAGCAGTTAACCGTTCGCTTGTGTCTATTCAAAGTGAGTTAAAAAGAAGACAGGCTATATTCTCAGAAGCAGGAAAATTAATAGGCGAAAGTAACATTGATATATACAAATATCAGAAACTGTACAGAGAAGGCAGGGTTTCTGAACCGTTGCAGCACCTCTTTATAATTTCTGATGAGTTTGCCGAACTTAAAACTCAACAACCTGAATTTATGGAGCAGTTAGTCAGTGCTGCTCGAATCGGTCGAAGTTTAGGGGTTCATCTTATTCTTGCCACTCAGAAACCGGCAGGTGTTGTAGATGATCAGATTTGGAGTAACTCTAAGTTTAGAATATGTCTTAAAGTTCAGGACAGGGCTGATAGTATGGACATGTTAAAACGTCCTGATGCTGCAAGTCTTTCCGATACCGGTAGATTTTATCTTCAGGTCGGTTACAATGAGTTGTTTGAGTTAGGTCAGTCTGCCTGGGCAGGAGCACCTTACATACCATCAGATAAGATTGTTAAAAAAAGAGATGTTGCGGTTGAGCTTCTTGACAGGTGTGGCAATGTAGTTGCAAGCATGAAGATGGACAAGGAACAGACCGTAGAAAATCCTAAGAAACAGTTAGATGAGATAACTGAGTATCTTGCAAAAATAGCACGTGAGGAAAATATTTCCGTCAGACCTCTCTGGCTTGAACCGATACCTGAGCATATTTTTGTGGAAAACCTCAGATATAAATATAGTCATTCAGAGAATCTGTATTATCTTAATCCTATTGTTGGTGAGTATGATGATCCGGCACATCAGAGTCAGGGCTTGTTAACATTACCGCTTTCCTCTGAGGGAAATGCAATCATTTATGGTACTGCCGGTAACGGAAAGACTACTTTCCTTACGACTTTGATATACTCGCTTATCAGTTCTCATACACCGGATGAGGTTATGATTTATGCTTTGGATTTTTCATCAGAGACATTAAGAGCGTTTTCTAAAGCTCCTCATGTGGGGGATGTGTTAGTTTCGGGGGATGATGAAAAAATTCAAAATCTCTTTAAGATGATTGATACAGAGATACTTAAGCGTAAACAGATATGTTCGGAGTTTGGTGGTGATTACGCATCATATATAGCAGGTGGACATAAAGATATGCCAAACATAGTAATTGCCATAAATAATTACGCAGGTTTTCAGGAAATATATGAGCAATACGAAGAAAATGTTCAATATCAGAGCAGAGAGGGCGTTAAGTATGGAATTTACTTTGTTATTACCGCACTTTCTACAAATGCAGTGAGGTATCGTTTGCAGCAAAACTTTAAGCAGATGTTTGTACTTCAGATGAATGACTCAAGTGAGTATTCTACGGTTCTCGGAAGCACAGGCGGCATGGTGCCGTCTAAAATGAAAGGCAGAGGATTGTTTAAGACTGATGCAGTATACGAATTTCAAACCGCTTATGCAACGGACAATATCGGGGGAATATTTGATTGCGTGAGAGATTACAGCAGTCAGCTCCTTGATTATTATGGCTCAAGAGATTCAGGTATTCAGACACTTCCGGAGTATATAACAGCGGATAAATTCCAAGGTGAGTATGCAATTGACAAAATGCCTGTAGGTATATCCAAGGAGACCATCGAGACACAATATATAGATTTTAAGAATCCTCCGGTATCTATTGTAACCGGAAATAATCATAAGGATATCGAATCATTTGTGTGTGGTTTGGTTGATGAATTTATAGAGTTGGAGGATATTAATTTAATTCTTATTGACGGAACCGGAAAGTTAGATGAGGATACGATACCTTGTAATTTGGTAAGCAATGATTTTGAGGAAGAAATAATAAATATTTATCAGACTGTTCTTTATAGAAATAATACTTATAAACAGTATGAAGGAAATCTTCCTGATGATGAGAGTTTTGAAGACACGGTAATCATAATAAATGGATTTATGGATGTCAGGGCGGAGCTTTCAGATGATGCTGTTGATAAGATTAAGATTGTCTTAGATAAGGTGGCAGCGGGATATAATATAAGTTTTGTAATCTGTGATACATGTTCCAATATGTTCAAGATGACAAGAGAACCTTGGTTTAAACATCAAAATCCTGACAGTGAAGGCATATACCTTGGAAACGGAATCGGAGAGCAATATGTAATAACTGTTGTATCAGATTCAGCTCTTAAAAAACCGGTTGATAAGAGATTTGGTTATGTTGTTAAGAATTCCGTACCTACGTTAACTAAGTTTGTCGTTTCAAGAATGGAGGCAGAAGATGAGTAAGATAGTTGTTGAGGTGAGGGTTCCGTCTATAGACAAAATATATGATGCAAAAATCCCGAGAGATATTCAAATCTGGGAGGCAGCCAGACTTTTATCGGGGATGGTTGCCGCAACTCATCCGGGACTATATGACAAAGATAATGAGGCGGTGTTGTGTGATTACACAACAGGTCAGATGTTGCAATGGAATAAACTTGTAGATGAGTCAGGACTGGTAAATGGTTCAAGTGTGTTGTTGATTTAACAGAGTAGGAAAGGGGTGTTGATATGGCTAATTTCAAAATGGACACGGGTGCTTTGATTGATACCAAATCAGGAGAATAGTTTAAGGAGGGAATGATATGTCAGAATTAAAGATTGATACAGAAAAAGCTATAAGTTGTGCTGTTGATATTCGTAATATATATACTAAAATGGAACATAAATTAAGTGAAATATCAAAAGCCATGAATGGAATTATGTCAGAATATGCTACAACAAATGCAGAAGAACTCCAAAAAAAATACATTAAAACGGAAGGTCATGTTCTTGATTTACTGAGTGCAATTAGGGGATATTCTCAGTTTTTAGAGAAATCAGCTAAGATTTATGATGAAGTTGAAAGAAAAATTGTAGAACAGGTAATGGATACTGCGGTAAAAACCATATCAAACAGCATCGATCATAGTTTAGGTGTATTTTCAAAAATATCGAATCAAGTTGATGAGTGGAAATAAAGGAGTGATTTGGCATGGGAAAAAATATTAATGTAGATTATAAAAAGTTAAAAAATAAGGCTTCATTGATAGAATCCAAGTTGTATGATGCGGATGGCATGGTTGCACTTGCTAATAAGCTGAAAGAAGAAATGGATATTATCAGTAAAATATGGGTGGACAAAGGTCATTATGAACATTTAAATGCCGTGGTAAAAGAGTATACAAAGCTAAAAGAGTATATAGACATATTAGAAAAATACAGGAAGTTTCTGTATGATGCATCAACAGAGTTTGAAAAAGCGAGAAATGAGAGCGTAGGAATAGCCAATGTAAAGTAAAGGAGATTGCTGATGGGATTGTTACCAAGTATTATAAGTTCGCAAAAGAACTTAATGAAAAAAAGTAAAAGTAATTATGAAACTCTTAAAAATTATATGGATAACCTGACAAAATATATGGATGAAATAAAAGATGTATGGCCGATGGATGCAGGAGAGAGAATATTTATTTTTAATACATTAAATTCAGCAGGAAAAGAAATTGCTAATATTTGTTCAGGTTATAAAACTTATACTGTTAACGTCAACAATTTGTTGGATTTACTAAAAGATTTTTTGGATTTTATGGGAGTAAAAACAACAAGTGGTTATAGCTTTAGTAAAGTGTCTGTTTCTAAATCCACAAAAACAAAGGTGTTGATGGATACTGTTAGGTTAAGAAGTTGTGGAAAAAAAATCTATAGCTTAGGACAGAAAATTGAAGAGATTGAATTAGATTATAAAAATATAGCATCAAAGGTAGATGATACTGTGTCCAATATTCTTCAAGGTAAGGTCAGCTCATTGGGTACCCTTAATAGAAAATTGGATAAACAGGCGTTGAATATCATGAAGGTGGGAAATGCCATTACGGTGATATGTGATAAATATGAGTTAGCTGAGAAGAATATCGCCAAGAAAGTGTTAGATATAGAGGAAGGAAAGCCAGTTACATATGGTGATGGAACACCAAGTAGTGCTAAGCTTCAGAAGAAAGAGGGCGGAAGTTATAATCTGCCAACGATGAGTAATTATAACATCAGTAAGTCTATTATTGTAGATGTGAGTAGGAAATATCCAATAAAAACGAGAGTTTATTCGAGTAGTAAAAAAAATGTTAGTGGAAAATATAATATGATTTCGTCGTATGATTTTTTTGTTAATAACATAGAGAATAATGGTAAATATGATCAGTATAATAAAGAGGAATATGGAAACATTTCGTCATGGTGGAATGGAAAAAAAAGTGTAGGATGCACAGCAACATCTTTAGGTGTATTGCTTTCCATAGTTTCTGGGAAAAACATTGACCCAGCAAACTATTGGACTTCCAACGGTGTATATTATCAAAATAATTATAAAATTAGTGGCGAAACATATAAAAAGTCATCGTGGAAATCTAATAATCATAGTCAGCAGGAGTTGAGAACTGTTATATATGACCGAATAGTAGCAAAGGGACAGCCAGTGTTAATCAGGAATGGTTCAAATACACATACGGTAGTTGCCATAGGAATAAAAGATGGTGTAGATCCTTCGAACGTAAAAAATTCAGATATATTAGTATATGATCCAGTATTTGGCGTAACGACATATGATAAAACTCAAGAAGGAAATAGTATATTAAATTTAAATTATTATACAAAACAATAAGTTAACCAAGTCCACAGGACTTTAAATAAAAAGGAGGAAGTAATATGGGAAAGACAATTATGGTTGATCCTTCAAAGTTGACAGCGGCAGCTTCAACTATTGAAACTTATGCAGGCGAGTACAAGAAATCCTATGAGCAGCTTTTAAATGAGGTGGATGCTATGGCCACAAGCTGGTCAGGAACAGATAATGTTTCATTTACAAGCCAGATTAAAGGATTTCAGGATTCATTCTTAGCAATGTTCAATTTAATGATTGATTATGTTGAGTTCTTAAGGAACAGCAGTAATGCTTATACAAGTGCTCAGAGCAATATTGAGCAGTCAGCTAAGAAATTAGTAAATTAGGAGGGATAAGGTATGGCAGACGGAATTAAAATATCTTTGGATGAGGTAAGCAGTACAGCTTCCACAATAAGAACATTGAACAATTCAATGAATCTTTCATTGGAAAATATCAAAAAGGAAATAAATAATCTTTCTTCAACATGGCAGTCAGATGCTGGTGAGACAATCAGAGCAAGATTTAATACAATGTCAACATCATTTGAAGAATACAAAAAGATTGTTGATTCATATGCAACATTCCTTGATGATACGGTTTCTACATATGAGACAACAGAAAATACAATCAATGCAAACGCAGATGCGTTCCAGTAAATATCAGACAGGGGCTCCATATTTTATGGGGCTCCTATAGTTGAATTTGGGCTTAGGGAGAAGAGTATGTCTATAGAAGTATTTGGAAGAACCATACAGGGAAAAAGAAAAAAACAAGAGGATAATCTGTTTTATCAGGTCAGAGAAAATGTTGGGATGGCTGTAGTGTGTGACGGAATGGGTGGACTTGCCGAGGGGGATTGGGCGAGTCATATTGCAGTACAGCTTATGAAAAAACACTTCAATAGCAGACAGGATGGCAATAGCATACCTGAGTTTTTTTACGAAGAAATTCATCATTTGGACAGAATCATCTGTAAATTAGAGGATGAAAAACAGAATCAGATTATAGCTGGAACGACGTATGTTTCAACAATTATAGAAGATAATAAATTGTTTTGGGCATCTGTAGGAGACAGTAAAATATACCTTTTTTCTAATAATCAACTGAGTCAGTTAACAAGGCAACATAACTATAAATTAAGATTGGATCATGAGTTAAAGCAAGGAATTATAACCCGGAATGAATATGACATGGAGATGAAAAAAGCAGCCTGCCTGATAAGCTATCTTGGTGTTGGCAATTTAGAGCTTTTTGATATAAATAACCATCCATATAATTTGTCAGATGGAGATATAGTGATTTTATGCTCAGATGGAGTTTTTAATTGCCTGAGTGACGAAGAAATTATAATAATAATAAACAGCTGTAAATCTGTAAAAGATATAGTGAATTATATGATTAAAAAGATAGAAAAAAAGAACCTTAGGGGACAGGATAATGCTTCCCTGATAGTTTTAAGATATAGAGAAGGTTAGAGAGGTATACATATATGGATTTGAAAAAATGTAAGAGTGGACATTTTTATGATGGTGATAAATACACTGAATGTCCACATTGCAAGAACAATGTAGAAAATAGAAGTATAAGCACAATAGAAAAAAAGAAAATAACTGAAAACAGGGATTCGGGAAATTTGACAAAGTCAATATTTGATATGAACATACAGGATAATCCGCCGGCAGAAAGAAAAGTGTCAAAACAGAAAATAGAATATACCGACACTTATGCTCCTCAGGTAATGCATAAAAAAGTACAAAATGGTCCGGTTGTAGGATGGATTGTTGGTATAACCGGTAATGAATATGGACATAGTTATGAATTGTTTGTAGGTAATAATACAATCGGAAGCAGCATGGATAATGTTGTTTCCATAACAGAAGACTCATATCTGTGCAGTATGAGTCACGGAGTAATTTGTTATGAGCCGGAAACGGGTCTGTTCTTTTTCGATATTCAGAACTCTAAAGGCGGTGTAAAGATTAATAATAGTGCGGTACAGGAAAATATGTATATTGGTTATATGGATGTAATAGAGATTGGTGGGTCGTCATATATGTTAGTTCCGCTTTGTAAGGATGGTTTTACATGGTGGCAGACAGATAATAATACACAAAATTATGCTGCATCAGATATTTATTATATGGCAAATGAAAGCTTGAATGATGTTATGTATCAGCCGGATGAAAATTATGTTCAGGGTTATGAGGGAGAAGAACAGGATTTGACAAGCGTTCTAATATCCTCACCATGGAGATGTGAAAGCTGTAATGCATTAAATTCAATGATGGCAACAACATGCCGGGTTTGCGGTAATAGTAAATAACTTTCGGAGGAAACTATGAAAATTCGATGTATGAACTGTATGGAGACATACGACGATGAATATGAAATATGCCCTCACTGTGGATATGTAATAGATACCGAACCGGATGAGATATATCAGATGAAAGCAGGTGTAACATTACATGACAGATATAAAGTCGGAGTAGTGGTAGGCTTTGGCGGATTTGGCATAACTTATAAGGCCTGGGATACCCAGATGGATAAGGTTGTAGCTATAAAAGAATATTTTCCGTCCAGTTTGGTAAACAGAGATATAGATGGGATAGGTGTAAATCTTTATTCTGAAAAAAACAGGGAAGAATTTGACAAAGGTCTTATCAGGTTTTTAGAGGAAGGTAAACGTACAGCTATGTTCGGAGAACATCCTAATATCGTAAATGTATACGACCTGTTTCAGGAGAATGATACAGGTTATATAATTATGGAATTTTTGGATGGGGTTTCTCTTAAGGATTTTATATTGCTTAATGATGGCCGTATAGATACGGATACCGCAATTGATATTTTGTTATCCGTTATTACAGCTTTAAAATCTATGCATAAGGAAAAGATTCTTCACCGGGATATCAGTCCTGACAATATATTCATATGTTTGAATAAAAAGATAAAATTGATAGATTTTGGTGCTGCAAGAATATCTAATGAAGAAGAAAAAACTATGTCTGTTGTTTTAAAGCCGGGATATGCTCCGCCTGAACAGTACAGAAACAAAAGTATACAGGGACCGTGGACAGACATATATGCACTTGGAGCTACCATGTATTATGCAATAACCGGCGTTGTTCCTGATGAATCTGTGGACAGAATGGTTAATGATGAGATTAAGCATCCAAAAGAATTAAATCCGGAAGTGCCGGATTTTATAGATACGGCTCTCATGGTGGCTATGGCATTAACTCCTGAGTTAAGGTTTCAGAATGTTACTCAGTTTGAGGAAGCTATTTTACACCAACGAAAAGTCAGAACTGTAGAGGAAGATTTAAAGCGACGCAAGAAAACAAGACTGGTAGTTGCAGGTATAGTATCAGCAGTACTGTTAATGGGTATTTTTATATCGGTCGGAATTTATAGTAAAATCAAATTCGATGCAGAGCTTGAGCCTACAACAATTCTTGTGTGGATTCCGGCACCGAAGGGTGAATTATCTGCTGAAGAACAGAATTTTTACAGTAGAATAACACAATTTCAGACAGATTATCCGCATATTGAAATTGAGGTGGAGGTAATTCCGGAGGATCGATATTACAACAGGCTGATTGAGGCATCAGATAAGGGAAAACTTCCGGATTTATTTGTAAGTACTTTTGCATCCGATGACGTTTTGGATAATACAACCGGGCTTGATGATGTGTTTAATGCAGTTGACAAAGAAGATTTGTATCTGCTGTCCGATTACAAAAAATATTTTTCCGAAAAAAATCAGATGCCTACAGGAATTGATATAGCTGTGGTTTATGAAAGTGAAGTGGCGGGAAGTGCGGTCGGAGAAAACAACATAGAGGCATTTCTGGCAGAAGAAGACAGATATCTGGTGGCTGGAACAACCGATTACAGCTATATTCAATCTAATTTTGGAGGAAAATATAAGATATTAATTGATGATGTGTACGGTGACGGTAAAATACAGGCTTGTTTTGTAGATGCGTGGAGTGTTAGCAAACAAAGTGGTGATGAAGAGCAGGCAGCAGCTAAAAGGGTTATAGCTTATCTGCTTGGAGAGGCGGCACAGGACGTACACTATAATCAGGATGCCAATGGTACACCCCTTAACAAGACTTGTTTTGATAATTATATAAATATTAACTGGGAGCTTAAAGAAATAGGGATGTATATGGAAGATATTCAAGTTAATGATGACAATCTGTTTGAACTGGATGATGTATGCAAAGAAAAATATGAAAGTATTACAGGTGATTAAGGAGGATTAGTATGTCTGTAAGGTGTATGAACTGTATGGATGAATATTCCGAGGAATACGAAATTTGTCCTCATTGTGGACATGTATCAGGCAATACAAAAAATGAGGTTTATCATTTGCAACCTACAACTATAATTGGGAAGAGATATATAGTGGGTGAAGTTATAGGTTATGGTGGATTTGGTGTAACATATATCGGTTGGGATGCGGCACTTGAGCAAAGGGTTGCCATAAAAGAATATTTTCCTAATGAGTTTTGCGCAAGAGCTTTGGGTGAAGATCATGTTTCTCCATATTCAGGAAGTAAAAATGAGCAGTTTGAGTCGGGAAAAATTAAGTTCCTCTCAGAATCAAAGTGCCTTTCTAAACTTTCTGATGTTGAAGGGATTGTTAAAATTCAAGAATGTTTTGAGGAAAACAATACAGCCTATATTGTCATGGAATATTTAGAGGGAAAAACTCTTAAGGCTTTGATAGAGGAACAGGGAAAGATTGATGTGGATACTGCTATTTGCATGATAAAGCCTGTTTTAACAGCTCTTGAAAGAGTGCATAATGAGGGGATTATTCATAGGGATATAGCTCCGGATAATATATTTATTACAAATGACGGAATTCTTAAGATAATAGATTTTGGAGCATCAAAATTTGCAACCACGAAGCATAGTAAGAGTTTGTCTGTTGTGCTTAAACCCGGATATTCACCGGAAGAACAGTATAGGTCTAAGGGAGAACAGGGGACTTGGACAGACGTTTACGCTGTAGCAGCTACATTTTATAAGATGATTACCGGTGTAACTCCGGAGGATGCCATGGAGCGAAACGTAGATGACGGTTTAAAGGCACCGTCTAAGTTGGGTGTAAAAATCGGAAAAAATATAGAAAATAGTATTTTAAATGCCTTAAATGTTAAAACTGAGGGAAGAACAAAAACGGTTAGGGAATTTCTGGATGATTTGGAAGCAGAAGAAGTAAAGAGAGTAAAAGTAAAGACAGTAAAAACTGATTTAGGGAAATTTCCTTTGTGGGCAAAAATTGCTTCCGGAACATTATGTGCAGCTATAGCTGCATTTTTGGTTTTGCTGATTACCGGAGTGATTAGTTTTAATACAAAAAAAGCAGGAGCTAACTATTTACCGGAGGGATATACAAGAGTTCCGAATGTAATCAATATGACAAATGATGATGCCATGTTGGCTTGTAATTCTAATAAGATTGTGTTGCAGGTTTACGGAAAAGAATATTCTGACAGTGTGCAATCTGATTTGGTATTGGGACAGCAATTATATGGGGGAAGTATTGTTGAAGATAATACAACACTTTTGGTGCTTATGAGTGCCGGCCAGAAGCAGAATGTGGTTCCTGATGTAGTTGGTTTTATGGAGTCAGATGCCGTTTCGGTTATAGAAGAGAAGGATATGATTTGTACCTGTACATATGTGGAAAGCAGTGTTAAACCGGGGGCAACAGTTTCTCAAAGTATAGAAGCAGGAACCTTAGTTGATGCGGGTACTAATATAGATTTAATGATTTCCAAGGGGATGAATTACGATATATCTGCTGATACAGTTGTGCCGGATCTGGTTAATGTTCAGTTTGCAGATGCAGAGAAAATTGTAAAGGAAAATGCTTTATACATTTTCAGGGTGGGCAGTGAATACAGCTCTACTGTACCTAAAGGAGCCATCCTGTCTCAAAATACTCAGTCGGGTTCAGTAGTGAAGCAGGGAGACGTAGTTGAGGTTGTAATCAGCCTTGGCGCAGAAAGTGTTCTTGTCCCTGATGTACAGTATATGAGTTTGTCGGAAGCTCAGACAAGTATGGAAGCGGCAGGTCTCACGGTTCAGGTAGAATATCAGGATAGCGATGTAGTTATGAAGGATTTTGTAATTTCACAATCTGTAGATGCAAACACCTTTGCTGAGAAAGACACTATAGTTATAATCTATGTAAGTAATGGAAATGAAAACGCAGTTATAGAAGTTGAGAATGTTCAGATTGATTCTTTCGTTACACAGGAAAAACAGGAAATATACGAGCAGACCATTCAGACAACACAGCAAGCAGAATCAAATGTCTCAGAAAATACGGAAAACAACATACCCGCAACAACGGAGACGGTTTATCAGCCTGTTCAGGAAGTTAAGATGGTTACCATGCCTAATCTTACGGGTATGACTGAGTCTGAAGCTATGACAACACTTACTTCACAGGGACTTAGGGGGTCTGTTTCGTATACGCATAATGAAAATGCTGATGATGGTAAGGTGTTGTCGCAAAACGTATCATCTGGCACTAAGATTTCAAAAGGAAGCTGTGTAATTCTTAATGTGTGTAATAATGAGACAAAAACGCAGTACCGCAGACGCTCTGTTACATCTGAGACTACCACAAGTTCCTCTTCTTCGCTGGCGGGATGGACGCTGACAGGCTCCACGGAAAGCTGGAGTGATTATGGCGCATGGTCAGACTGGACTACGACAAGGGGTGCTACATCATCTGCTGTAAAAGAAGAAAGCAGGACAGAATACAGATACAAGGATTTGTCAACAACATCAAGTAGCAGCAGTTCTATGAGTGGCTGGGAACTGACCGGTTCGGAAGTAACTTCTTATACGGCATGGGGAGGAAACCAGACTACTACAACAAAGCCGACTGAGAGCAGTACACTGCAGATTGTTAATACAACCTCAAAAACTACATATAATTACTTCCATTATTGTAATAAATATACAGACGGTACTTATGGTGTTGATTCTATTAAGTCAGGAGGTAATATAAAAAATAATATTGGGTACCACACATGCAGTTTATCGTCAGCACTGCCGGCATTTTCAATAGCAGATAATGGTGGAAAACAGGCATATGGCGGTAAAAGTAGTGGCGCACCGGCATGTAATACTAATTTTTATGTTTGGTTTTCTAACGGAAGCACTACAACGTACACCTATACCTATCAGACACGAAGCCCTATATATACATATTATTTTTCACGCTGGGGTGATTGGTCGGCATGGAGTACAATTGCTTATTCGCAAAGCTCTACAAGACAGGTGGAGATGAGAACATTGTACAGATATGCATCGCGATCCCCAATAATTACATATCACTATGTAAGGGATGTATATGGAAGCTGGTCGGATTGGAGTGACAGCACTTACACAGCCGGTAGTGGCTGGGATGTAGAGACAAAGGAAGTATATGTTTATTGACGGGAGTATAAATTATGGTAAAAACAACTTGCTTAATCACCGCATTGAGAAGTTTGGATACACCGGATACCGTGATTATCGAAAAAATAACTGCGATTTATCATATAAGTGAAGAAAAGGCAAGAAATTACATTCATTTATCTCAACTCTGTTCCAAAGATACAGCATACTTATGATGGAGCTACCGGATTTAGTTTTGTTGTAAACTCATATTCGGTAAATTCTGAATACAGCTATGTATGATAGGTGAGTAAGTAAATAATGGAATTTTAAAAGGTCTATAGGTGTTTTGCCTATAGACCTTTTTTCTTTAGTCATTATATTTATCAAGAGAGATTTTTGTTGTTTATGCTGTTGTGGCTTCCTTTTCCCATTCATCCAAAAGTTCAGTTACTCTTGAGTAAGTGTTCTGGGATATCTCAGGTAAGGAGCTGCCCCATACCTTTTCGGCTCCGCCAAAACCTTTATCTATGGCTTTTCTCATCTCTTCAACTTTGGATGGGTCACCACCTGTTAAAGCTTTTGCGAAGTCAACAATTCTTTTTGCGGTCTGTTCAACTCCCCAATATCCATCATCAGCCACGTCTTTCTTTGCCTGTGCAATGGTGTCTGAATCAACGGTGATTTTTCCGTTAGTCACATCTTTCATAAGGTCGCCTAAAGTAGCATACTTATAAGTCTCGCCCTGCTTAGTCATGAGCTTTTCTACGAGAGAAGCAAGATTGGCAAAACGTGCATCAGCATCAGCCTTCAGTTTATCTATGGTTGACTGGTCAACTTTGGACTTTGAAGATGAGTATGTAGTTGATTTAACTGTTTCTGATTTTTCGTATACTGCGGCAACATCTGTCTCTGCCTGAGCAGTTTCTGATTTAACATTCTGCTGTGTGGCACTTGCAGAGTAGTTGGCTGTGTACGAGGTTGAATTAATTCCGTTTAATTCCATAATATATACCCTCCTTGGTTATAGATTTGTAAAATATATCGGAACATTAGTATACATAATTAACACTTGTAAAAATAAAATTTTTATCATAAAATAATTGTATACAATATACAAGTTATGGAGATATATATGAAAAAGATAGTAAAAAAGGCTTACGCAAAAGTTAATCTGGCATTGGATGTTTTACAAAAGCGTGAAGACGGTTATCATGATGTAAGAATGATTATGCAAAATATCAGTATATTTGATGTGCTTACCTTTGAGGTTAATGAGAGCGCTAACGAAAGAAAGATAAGCCTGTCCGTAAATAAGGACGGTATACCGACGGATGATAAAAATCTTGTTTATAAGGCTGTTCGGTTTATGTTTGATATGTATGATATCAATGCTGATATAGATATATATCTTGAAAAAAATATTCCTGCCGAGGCAGGAATGGCAGGGGGAAGTACAGACTGTGCTGCTGCCATACATGCTGTAAATGAGTTGTTTGATTTGAAACTGGACATGAAAACCCTTATGGATATAGGGGTAAAACTTGGTGCAGATGTTCCGTATTGTATACTTGGTCACACAGCCTTATCCGAGGGTATAGGAGAAATTCTTACACCGGTTAACTCGCTTTCTGACTGTTACATTCTTGTTGTAAAACCGCCTGTAGGTGTCAGTACAAAGATGGTATATACAAATTTAAGGGTAAATGAATTAGAGCATCATCCTGATATAGATGGTATGATTTTGGCACTTAATGAGAAGGACGTGGAGAAGGTTTCCGCACATATGGAAAATGTTCTCGAAACCGTGACAGCGCGGATGTATCCGGAGATTGAGAGATTGAAAAGTATTATGAAAGAACAGGGAGCTCTTAATGCCATTATGAGCGGAAGCGGACCGACGGTGTTTGGAATATATACCGATGAAGCAACTGCAAATCGAGCCGGGGAATTTATACGCAGGCAAAATATTTCTGATGAAATATTTGTGGCGGTACCTGTGTAAAAAACTTAACAATTATAATATAATCGGAATTTAGGAGGAAGCATGAAATTAGACTTAAAGATTGATGAATATCTTCCACTTAGAGAAGTGGTTTTTAATACCTTAAGAAATGCCATAATACAAGGTGAGTTTCAACCGGGTGAACGACTTATGGAGGTCACTCTTGCAAAAAAGCTCGGAGTCAGCAGAACGCCTGTAAGGGAGGCTATCCGTATGCTTGAGCTGGAGGGACTTGTTGTTATGATCCCTAGAAAAGGAGCGGAGGTTGCAAATATTACGGTTAAGGATTTAAAGGATGCACTTGAAGTTCGTATGACCCTTGAAGCGCTTTCCGTAAAGCTTGCCTGCGAGCGAATAGATGAGGACGGAAAGGAAGAACTGAAGAAAAAATGTATAGCCTTTAAGGAGGCTATAAATTCCAAACTTGTTCCGGCAATAGTTGAAGGGGACGAAGCATTTCATAATGTAATCTATCAGGCATCCAAGAATAAAAAGCTTATTAATCTGGCTCAGAACCTGAGAGAGCAAGTGTACAGATACAGGGTTGAGTATGTTAAGGATTTTTCTTATCATGACAATCTGATCAGAGAACATGACCTGATAACCATGGCGATTTTGAGAGGCGATAAGGAAACTGCCGAAAAGATTATGAATGAGCATATTTATAATCAGGAACAAATAGTCATAAGAAATGTAACCATGGGAAATAATTAAATTTGAATAATATAAAAAACCTTGCACAAACTACTAAAAATATTGTTTGTGTGAGGTTTTTTTATGGTGTCAATAAGGGATTTATATGATAGGGAAAATAAACTAAAAGTAAAGATAAGCAGATATCTGGATGTAAATATTAATATTTTAAATATATTATTTGATAATTGCGGTGATATTGTTCAAAAAACCGTGGTTTTGGAGAGAGCACAGGGAAATACAAGAATACATGTTATATATGTGGATGGTCTGGTTGATGTGCGGCAGGTGGAGGAGAGTATTATCATGCCCTTATCATATGAATGGAAACACTCTGCTGAAAGAGACATCTGGGAGTCCATTTTATATAAGGAATCACACAGTATAGATATAAAGAAAGAAAACTCATTTGACTCAACCATAAATGCCGTGTTAAAAGGTGACACAGCCATATTTGTTGAAGGGTATGATAAATCTCTTATTGTGTCCACAAAAAAATTTCCGCAGAGAAGTATCAGCGAAAATGATAAAGAAGCGGGAATGAGAGGTCCGAGAGACAGTTTCAATGAAGGATTAAGAACAAGTACGGCTCTTATAAGGAGAAGAATAAAGGATGCAAAATTAAGGGTCGAACAGGGAAATATAGGTCAGAGAAGCAGAACAGATTATGCAATTATTTATATGGAAGACATTGCCGTACCATCTCTTGTTCAGGAAATCAGAGACAGAATTGATAAATATGATATTGATGCCATATTAGACAGCGGTATGGCTGAGCATATATTGGAAGATAACTGGTATTCGCCCTTTCCCATGTTTCAGTCTACAACAAGACCGGACAAGGTTGCCTCAGGCATATTGGAGGGCAGGGTGGCAATAGTTTTTGACAATTCACCGGAGGTCATAATGGCACCCAATAATTTTAATATGCTGTTACAGGCGTCTGATGATTATTATAATCGGTGGGCGGTGGGAACATTTGCAAGGATATTAAGATATATAGCGGCTTTTTTAGCCATAACTTTTCCGGGATTATATGTGGCTGTTACCACATTTCACAGTGAGGTTTTGCCGGATAAGCTTCTTTTTGCCATTGCTGCGGCAAGAACGATGGTTACATTTCCCATTGTGGTGGAAATGCTTATAATGGAATTTTTGTTTGAATTGTTGCGGGAAGCGGGTATAAGATTGCCCGGGCCTCTCGGAAATACAATCGGTGTGGTCGGCGGACTTATTGTGGGTCAGGCAGCAGTTGATGCAGGGATTGTCAGCACTATAGTCGTAATTGTGGTTGCGCTTTCCGCTATTGCTTCATTTTCGATACCTAATGAGGAATTTGCATCGGTGTTCAGACTGCTGAAATTTTTTATTATTTTTACATCAGCCATACTTGGCCTGTATGGTTTTATATTGGGATTGCTTGTGATTGCCATACATTTATCGGAGCTGGTGAGCTTCGGAGTACCTTATATGATGCCTATGGTTGGTGAATTGAAGGATGACAGGGAGAATAGAAAGGATTTTATACTCAGGGGGCCAATAACCATAATGAAGTACAGACCTATATGGGCAAGAAAAGGTAATAGAATCAGATTAAAGAAGAGGGGAAAATAAGATTATGTATCTGGAAAATGGTAAAATATCTGAAAGACAATGTTTTAGGATTGGAGTGCTTGAAAATATAGCAATGGGAATAGTTTTAATCCCCTATATAACTGCAAATGTGGCAGGCAGATGGCATTTCCCGGCATTAATTATAGGTCTGATATTTGCAGGGATATATGCTGTGGTTATTTTCTTTTTCTCAAAAGCCTTTCCGGAGGGGATGATATCATATATCAACGAGAGTCTTGGTGGTTTCGGGAAGATAATTCAGGTTGTATATGTTCTCAGGTATGCTGTAAGAGGCGGTCTCATTATAATATTTTTTGGGAATATAATACAAAGATACATGCTGAGAAGCTTCAATATGTGGCTGCTCATTATACCTTTCGTTATAATAAGCGCTTACGGCGGAAATAAGGATATTGAAAAAAGAGGACGGCTGCTTGAACTATTGTTTTGGTGGATGATTGTTCCCATAATTTTTGTGGCGGTATTTTCCGTGAGCAATCTTGACTGGGAAGTCATACCGGAAATGATAATGACCTTTCCGACAATGGGCAATAAAAATCAGTTCGGAAAGATTTTTCTCGGTGCATATATGGTACTTGTGATATTGTCATCTATGGAACTTATGCTATATACGCTGACCAGACAAAAGAAAAACACATGGGAAAATGCACTGAAAATTTTGATATGGGTGTTTATAGCTGTCATGATAGCTCACATACTAATAATTGCCGTTTTGGGGAAGGGATGGACAGGTCATGACAGTACGGCGGTTTTTAGTGTTATGGAGTCCTCCGTGCTTCCGGGAGGGGCAGTTGAACGGCTTGATTATCCTGTTCTTGCATTTTGGATAATAGGAGTTTTCGCCATACTGAGCGGTTATATGTTTTATAGCAAAGAGATTATAAATCATCTTTGCAGCGGAGAAGATTACAGAGAATGCAAATTTAGTATACCCATGGTTGTTGTCATATTTACCGTTTCCTCTTACATCTGGAGCAGGAGCGTTATTGCAAGATATCTTACATGGTATATTGTATGGATAGATGTGTCTATGAGTATTATTATACCTGTGATAGTGTGGCTTATAAAACGGGAACGTGTGAATGGTTTCTTAAAAGGAACCAAAAAATTCTTGATATTTGTTTTTGTTATGGGTCAGTTTTTTTTACTGACGGGATGCAGGAATCCGGGTGATACAGTTGAGATAACCAAGGATGTGAATACAGAATACAGAGCTTTGGACAGGGAACAGGAATCTCTGGAAAACAGGGATTATGTGGTTAGTATGGATGTGTCTGAGGGGAGTGTATCCGGTGATGAATACACGTTTGAATTTGAGATAGCGGATTTAGAAGCATATCAGGGCTCATCGGAGGGAAATCTGAAGATAAAAGAATATGAATGTGAGGCGGATAATTTAAAAAGTGCGCTGGAATACTATAACAAAACCGAGAGCAGACAACTTGACCTTGGACATATGAAGGAGGCGGAGTTTGATGATGACCTAAATACGGAGCAGATAAAAGTACTGATAAATGAGATGAGCGAAATGCCTTCGCTGCCCAAATCGGTTTCTGTGAAGTATGAAGAAAATAACATAGAGAAAAATATATCTCTCCGGCAGATGATTAAGGAAATATATGATGGGGAAGACTTCTAATAAATATTTATATAATAAGGTGAGAAGTTATGTTTAAGAAAATTGTCAGAGGTTCTGTAATAGGAATATTTTTAGGAGTATCTTTAGGTATATGTATAAGTTATGCGGTTAGGTTTAAGGAACTGGCAGATAAGAGAAATGACACGTACATGGTTTTGAACAACCAGTCAAAGGATGTCATTGAGATAAGTGATGATATAGGGGAATATGGTGAGTTTTGTGATGATTTGCAGGACGTAATACTTCGATTTCATGTGAAGGCAAACAGCAACAGCGATGAAGATTTATCTTTGAAATATTCCGTCAGAGATGCGATTTTATATGAGTATGGCAACATTCTGCAGAGTGATATGACAAGAGAAGAGGTTATAAATTATCTTGAGAATGAGCTTGAGCATATTAAGGATGTGGCTGTGAGAACCATAAGTAATCTGGGATATAATTATGACGTAAATGTGTATATCTCAAAGGATTATTTCCCGATAAGGCAGTACGGGGAGATGGTATTCCCGGCAGGATACTATGATGCTTTGAGAGTTGACATAGGTGCAGCTCAGGGGGAAAATTTCTGGTGTATCCTGTATCCCATGATGTGCTATCCTTTGGACACCGGTGCGGTGCTGTCAAAGGAGGACGAAGAAATACTGCAGGAGATTTTGTCTGAGGCAGACTATGATAAACTGTTTATAAAAAGGGATGTAAAAGAATCTGAAGTAAAAATTAAGTTTAAGTTTCTGGAATGGTTAGGTTTGTAAATGTTACTATAATGTTATACGGTTTATGGTTCATTTTACTTGAACTTAATGCTATAGGTGGGGTATAATTGTAGAATGTATAAAATAATATGGCATATATATGTTAAAAAACGGAAAAGAGGATAAATTTATGTCTAAGAAAAATATTGCGGTTATATTTGGCGGCCGTTCATCAGAACATGAGGTTTCATGTATATCGGTTCTTGCTATTGCTGAGGGTGTCAATAAAGATAAATATAATATGTATCTTATAGGAATTACAAAGGAAGGCAAATGGCTCTTAGCAAAAGATATTGAAGCCGTACGGGATGGCAGTTGGAGAGACAGCGAAATTTCTGCAATTATTTCCCCCGATACCGGAGGTGAGCTTATAATAAGCCGGGAAACTGATGATACATATAATGTTACGGATAAGGTTAAATTAGATGTTATATTCCCTGTGCTTCACGGAATGTATGGTGAAGACGGAACAATACAGGGATTGTTTGAAATGGCTGCAGTTCCTTATGTAGGATGCGGAGTATTTGCATCAGCAGCATCCATGGATAAGTTTTATACAAAGTTAGTGGTGGATACATTAGGAATAAGACAGGCTGTATATGTTCCTGTACTTAAAAGCCAGCTTGAAAATATGGATGATGTAATTAAGAGAGTTGAAGATGAACTTGAATATCCTGTATTTATTAAGCCGTCTAAGGCAGGTTCTTCAAAGGGTGTTTCAAAGGCGGAGAACAGAGAGATGCTTGTAAAAGGTCTTCTTGAGGCAGCGGAGCATGACTATAAGATATTGGTTGAGGAAACCATAGTAGGGCGTGAGCTTGAGTGTGCAGTTATGGGTTACGGTGAAACCACAAAGGCATCAGGAATCGGAGAGATTCTTGCGGCTGAGGAAGCGTCATTCTACGATTTTGATGCCAAGTACAACAATGCTGATTCAAAGACTGTTATAGGACCTGAACTTCCGGATGGCATTGAGGAAGAGATTAGGGAAAGCGCAGTGAAAATATTTAATGCCTTAGACGGTTTTGGTCTTTCGCGAGTAGATTTCTTCCTTGAGAATGACACTAACAGTGTCGTGTTTAACGAGATTAACACTCTTCCGGGATTTACATCTATCAGCATGTATCCTATGCTGTGGAAAGCAAAGGGATACAGTATAGAGGAGCTGGTGGAAACTCTTATAGAGATGGCAAAGGAACGTTTGTAAGCGGTATAACGGAGGTATAGATATGGATGCGCCTATCGGAGTATTTGATTCGGGAGTTGGTGGACTTACAGTAGTCAGAGAAATCATGAGACAGCTTCCAAGTGAAAATGTTATATATTTTGGTGATACGGCAAGAGTGCCCTATGGCAGCAAATCGAAAGATACGGTACTGAAATTTTCAAAACAGATTGTCAGATTTCTCATGACAAAGAATGTAAAGGCGATTGTTTTTGCCTGCAATACAGCCAGCGCTCTGGCTCTTGAGGAAATGAGAAATGAAATTGAAATACCGGTAGTCGGTGTTGTCCGTCCCGGTGCAAAAATGGCAGCAGATATGACAAAAACCAAGAGTGTGGGTATAATCGGTACAGATGCAACCATAAAATCCGGTATATATAACGAATATATAAGAAAACTCGACCCGGAGATAACAGTTGTGGGTAAATCATGTCCTCTTTTCGTTCCCCTTGTCGAGGAGGGACTGCTGGAAGACAGAATTACAGATGATATGGTAGACCGGTATCTGTCGGAGCTTAAACCGTACAATGTTGATGCATTAGTATTGGGATGTACACATTATCCATTGCTTATGAATCCCATAAAGAGATATATGGGTGATGCCGTAACATTGGTCAATCCGGCTTATGAGACCGCAAAAGAGCTTAAAAATATCCTGCAGAAAAACGACTTGTTAAATACCCATAATATCTCGCCGGAATATGATTTTTATGTAAGTGACGGTGTAGATAAATTCAAGGCTTTTGCGGATGATGTACTGCCGATTAACGTTAAATGTGTTAATGTGGTTGATATTGAGAGTTACTAATCGAGGTTAATATGAAGGTTAATTTAGAATATGAAAGCGTAGATGCAGACGGTGAAAAGCAGATTTCAAGAGTTGCAGCCATTATGGATATGAGGTTGAAAGACTATAAACTCAGTTTTGCTGAGGATTTATCCGGTGAGGGGAAAATCACCGGATCAACCATGTATCTCTCCCCTGAAAGTATGAGAATAATCAGAAAGGGTGAGGTTAGCACTGACCTTATGTTTGGAGAACATTTGATTCATAACACAAATTATGTTACTCCATATGGTAATTTACCGGTGACAGTCACCACAAAAGAGTTCAATTTTTCTGTGAGTCATCCGGATTTCAGAGATGTTAAGCCATTGAAAAATGTTGATGCCGCCTGCGATTTTTGGATTATTGCCTATGCATCCTATGACATTGAGATGAATGGCGTGAAAATGCCTATGAGTATGAAGGTTCGTGTGACATTATGATAAATGAAAAAGAGTTTGAGGAATTTCTCGGCGTAAGCACAATTGAAGAGGCAGGTCGTGTAAAAGACGAAAAAGCAAAGTACTCTGTATACGAGGCAACTCACTATAAGGGTCTTATAGAGATTTTCAGGGAGATTATCCTGACTCCCTATGACACCCTTGTGGATTTTGGCTGCGGACTGGGAAGGGTACTTTTTTATTGTAACCAACAGTATATGTGTAAGGTTACCGGGGTGGAGTACGACAGAGACATATATAATAAGCTTCAGGAAAATGCGGAGTATTATTGCAGAAGATTTAAGAATCAGGAAAAGAAAATGCTCCTTCTTAACATGAAAGCGGAGGATTATGTTATAGAACCTTCGGATAACTATTTTTATTTTTTTAATCCCTTTTCAGTTGAGGTGATGAGCAGGGTTTTGGATAATATATCAGAGTCAGTGAATAAAAATCCAAGAAAAGTAACATTTATACTGTATTATTGTACTTATGAGATAATGAGTGTTATCAGAAAATATCCTTTTACGTTGGAAAAAATTATTAAGCTGCCCGGATACGAAGAGGATCCGGATGAAAAGGTCTATGTGTATGGTTTTGAAAGAACATAAGCTCTATATACGCAAAAAGCAAAAATCAATCCGGACACTCCTGTTGTAATGATGCATCTGCCGGTTGTCTCAAAAAGGAAACCCGGCACAAAGAGTAAACTTATGTTAATCGTCATATGAAGAATAATTCCCGGAATGACAGATTTAAATTTGTAGGCTAAAAGACCGAGAACCATACCAAGGAAAAATGCATAGATACCCTGAATTATATTTCCGTGATATACACCGAAAATCAGCGCCTGAAAAATAATTGCACCCCATGATGGAAGACATTTTCCTGAGTATCTGAGGATAAGTCCCCTGAATAACAGTTCTTCGCCTATAGGAGCCACCAGCATTACCGCAAGGAGCATAACCCATGATGAGCCGGCACCGGTTACATTGGACAGCATTTTATCGTAGTCGGCAAAAAAATCTGTGAGGAATGGTCTGATCAGATTTAGGATACCATCTACAAAAAACTGAGCAGCAACACCGGTTACAATCATAAGCAGAGGGATATGGATATTAAATTTATTCTTGAAAGAATCTTCACATTTACAAAATGCCTTATAGTACCAGATTCCGAATATCAGAACAAATAGAATATATTGAGTTAAAGTAATATAAGCCAAATTCATAGGCTGATTGTACTGCTGGGTAAAAACTGTTCCGGCGGAACGGGTTACGATAGATTTATCATCTGAAAAAAGATTACAGATAAAGAGCACAATAATGTCTCCAATAATCGCAAGATATTGGAGACATATTGCTATAATCACAGGTAAAAATGAAAACATTAATTTGCGAATATTCAGTTGGTCATATGTATTATTTGATGCCATCTTTTATTTTTTTCGCTCTTTCTTTTTCTTTCTTAATCTCTTCCTTAGATTTCTCTTTATGTTTAGCTTTGCTCTGGGATTTTGCTATAATCTCATCGTTAAGCTGCTGCTGATATTCAGCCTGGCGTGCCAGCATCTTTTGGCGGAAATTCTTTTTCTTCTTCTTTCCGTTTTCTTCTTCGGCAGGAACGTTCTTTTTGCCACGAACGCTCTTTACACTGAGAATGTAAATACCGCTTACCATAGCTTTAACTTCGCCTTTTGTAGGAACCTGCTCATAAATCGCATCGTCACAAATGAGATTCATAATCTGAGGTCCTATTTTTGCCTTAACTATAGGCAGCTTAGCTTTCTGAAATCTCTTAGGAGTCTGTTCCATAACAATCTTTGGAAGATTTGCATCCTTCATAGGAACATACTTCTTATCGATAATCAGCATGGTCATAGGCTGTGCAGCCTCTGCCATCTGCTCCTTTTGAGCAAGTTGCTTCTTCTGAAGCTTATTTCCGAAAACATACAGTATACCAAGAATAACCATGGCAACTGCCATAACAATTAACATTATACCCCACCAAGGCATAGGTTAAGTCCTCCTTTTTATAATTTGTGTTTATTTTTCATACCCTGAATTATGGCAGGAAGTTCAGCATATTTTGCCTTCCGCTCCTTTAGTGAAAGAGAAGCAGGGTAGATAGGTTCACCAAATTCTATAATGACTTTACTGCTCCTGATTTTTTTGTTTGGTGCAGATTCCAAAAGTAGATCTGAACCGCTTATTGCAACGGGAACAATAGGTGATTTTGACTTTTCAGCCATCTTGTAGCCGCCTTCTTTAAATGGGAGAAATTCGTCACTTTGGTTTCGGTGACCCTCTGGGAAAAGAATCATGGAGTGCCCCATTTTCATAAATTCGGCTCCCTGATTGATGACTTGAAGACTTTGCTTTATGTCGTTTCTGTCTAAAAAAAGGCAGCCTATGTCATCCATGTAAAGTGGTAACAACGGAACCTTCCGCAATTCTTTTTTGGCAATGAAGCCTGCGGGTTTTTCAATTGTTTCATGAGTTATAAGAATATCAAAATAACTTCTGTGGTTGCTGACAAAAAGAGCGGGACCATCCTTTGGGATGTTTTCTTTTCCTATTGCTTCAATTTCACAACCGGAGATTTTAAGCTCTTTCTTAAAAAATCCGGAGACATACTTGCGGGCTTTTTTCCAGGACTTCTCAGGATTTTTTTTCCAGAGCAGTCTAAGATATAAGTGATATGGCAGACTGATAAACAAAGCTACCATCAATACAACAAGTACCCAAAGTCCTTTCATATATACCTCCTATAATTTATCTGCCAAACATCTTGCAGGTTTCATATAATCTTGCTTCAAGAGCAGGAGTCAATGCCTCTTTCTTGTATCTCCATGCCCAGTTACCCTCACCTACACCGGGAGTATTAAATCTTGCCCAGGAATCGAGGGATAAAACGTCCTGCATAGGAACAATAGCCATATTGGCAACGGAACCGAAGCAGGCTCTGATAAGTATCCAGCATATATCATAGCCGTCAGTTGAAAAATATCTTCTGAGTTTATCCTTTGATGCCTCATATGCATGGTTGTACCATCCAAGTGTGGTATCGTTGTCATGAGTTCCTGTATAGCACACACAATTTCGGGTGAAATTATGTGGAAGAAAATCATTTTCCTCAGGATTTTCAAAAGCAAACTGGAGTATTTTCATGCCGGGGAAGCCGAATTTATCTCTGAGCTCTATGACGGAATCTTCTATCTCACCAAGATCCTCAGCTATAATAGGCAGATGATAACCAAGGGTCGCTTCAAGGTGGGTAAAGAAATTAACTCCGGGAGCTTCTACCCATTTGCCGTTTACGGCTGTCTCCTCTCCATAAGGAATAGCCCAGTATTTATCAAAACCACGGAAATGATCAATTCTGAGAAAATCTGACAGGGTAAGCTGGTGTCTTATACGGTTAAGCCACCACTCATATCCGGTTTCAGTATGTTTCTTCCAGTTATAAAGAGGATTTCCCCACAACTGTCCGGTAGCTGAAAAATAATCAGGAGGTACGCCGGCAACAACAGTAGGATATCCATCCGAATCAAGCAGGAAAAGATTTTGGTTTGCCCAGACATCAACGCTGTCCCATGCCATAAATATAGGAATGTCTCCGATTATTGATACTCCTTTTTCGTTGGCATATGTTTTTAAGGCAATCCATTCAATGTGAAAAAGAAATTGTATAAATTTGTAATAACCCATTTCTTTTTCAAGTTTTTTTGTCCATGCAGCTTTTTGACGTTTGGTAGGTTTTTTTAAGTCATCCTCCCACATATACCATGGCATGCCGTTGTGATAATCTTTGCCCGCCATGAATAAAGCATAATCATCAAGCCAGAATGAGTTGCTGCAAAAATCCTCATATTTTTTCTGCAGTTCAGGATCTGAAGATATACCATCGTTTATTGAATCGTCTTTAAATCGCTCATAAGCTTTTTTCAAAAGAGGAGTTTTAAACTCAATTAAATCTCCGTAACTTACCTGCTCAGGATTCCACGCAGGCATGTCCGAAAAGTCAGAATCATCAAGTAATCTCAAGTTTTTTAAATGCTCAAGACTTATAATCAGCGGCTGACCTGCAAAAGCAGAGAAAGGCTGATAAGGCGAATCGCCAAAGCCGGTATGTCCGAGAGGGAGTACCTGCCAGGTGTTAAGTCCTGATTTCACTAAAAAATCTATGAAAGCATAAGCCTCTCCGCCAAGTTCACCTATACCATAAGGACCGGGAAAGGATGTAGGATGCAGCAATATACCGGTGTACTTTTTAGGTTTGTATTTTGAACTGATATTTTCAAGCATTTTAGGGTTCCTCCTAATATTTAAGCACTAAATTCCATTATACATAAAATAATCATAAAAAACAATTAAATCTTCACTTAATTATACATATTGTAGAGCTTTTCAAATAACGGAATAGACTTTTCAACCTGCTCGGTAGGAACACAGTAGGATATTCTGAAATGTCCAGGACAGTTAAAGCTGTCGCCGGGAACTATGATGAGGTTGAGTTCCTTAGCGGCTCTCCAACAAAATTCGTTAGCATCAGGGGTAAGAGAACGAGGGAACATATAAAAAGTACCACCCGGTTCAACTACGTGATAACCGATACGAGTGAGTTCTTTGAACAGAATGTCTTTATTTTTGCTGTAAACGGACAAATCACTGGTTTTATCGAGAACCTTTTCAATGGCAAGCTGAATCAGGGAAGGAGGACAGTTGTGTCCTGTAAACCTTGATATCTGTCCTGCCATAAGCACAATAAGTTTTGCATCTTTGCATGCCGGATTTACTGCCATATAACCAATTCTTTCACCGGGAAGTGAAAGAGATTTACTAAAGGAGTAACAGCAAAAGGAGTTGTCATAGAAAGATGATATAAACGGTGAATCGGTACCGTCAAAAACAATCTCCCTGTATGGCTCATCAGTGATAAGGTATATGTCATGACCGTATTCATCCTGCTTGGCGTAAAGTATCTTTGCAAGTTCCTGAATGGTACGGGTGGAATATACAATACCGGATGGATTGTTAGGAGAGTTGATGAGAACTGCCTGAACATTAGGATTTAAGGCTTTCTCAAACTCCTCAAAGTTAATCTGGAAAGTATCTGTATCAGCCGGAACGATGGTGAGCTTTGCACCGGTTCCGGTTACATAAGGAACATACTCAGGGAAATACGGAGCAAAGGTAATAACCTCATCCCCGCCCTTGACCACACATCTTAAAGCGTGGGAAATTGCTCCTGCTGCGGCACTGGTCATAAAAATCTCGTCAGAAGTATAGTTCATACCAAAACGCCTGTTTAAAGAATCCGCTATGGCTTTTCTGGTAGAATCTATGCCAAGGGATGGGCTGTAGCCGTGAAGTTTGACGGGATCAGTGCTCTGAAGAAGTTCAATCATCGTATCCGTAAAATCCTGTGGAACAGGAACAGACGGATTGCCTATGGAAAAATTATATATATTCTCTGCACCAATCTCAGCAGCCTTTTTGTTGGCATAAGTGAAAAATTCTCTTATGACGGAACCTTTTCCCGTCATATCCTTGTATAATTCGTTAATCATTTACAAAACCTCCGATAAATATGTAAAACGTAAAAAATCATATTTCATTATAGCAAAAATACTTTTAAAATAAAAGATAAACCTATGTAAAAGAAAAATGAGCGATGACTAATCCGGGGAGGGAATTAATCACCGCTCATTTGAGGGGAGAGAGGATTCAAATATATGAAAAGCTCTTACAATACGTACTATAGCAGTAAAATGTGTCCAAAATATGTTTACTTTGTGAAAAAAAAATACATATTGTCGAAAAAACAAATCTACATATCTTCACCTAACGCCCTGATAGATGCATCCAATTTGTGTAAAGTCTTCTG
Organism: uncultured Bacteroides sp.; assembly: GCA_964553965.1. GTDB lineage: Bacteria > Bacillota > Clostridia > Lachnospirales > Lachnospiraceae > Coprococcus_C. Next base: position 50,155 of record CAZKMB010000003.1, read on the forward strand.
AACTGAGTCATTTATGACTCCGGATTCGTGAGCCATTTTTCCAAATTCGTGGGCAACAACTGTAAATCCACGACCGGCTTCTCCTGCTCGAGCTGCCTCGATTGAAGCATTGAGAGCAAGAATGTTTTGTTTGTTTTCGATTTTTTTAAGTCCCTGAGACTTAGCGTTAAGCTCCTTGATAAGAGCAGCGGCATCTTCTATCTCAGATGCATATGATGCCATAACCTCTTCGTGCTGTGCTTTTCTGAAAGCTGCTTCCATAAGATTCTGGATGGATGCAACAAGCAAAGCAGCGGCAGCTTCCACAACATACTCGTCTGCATCTTCCTCAAGAGGACCGCCTACTACGGATGCAACAATAACCTCGTCCACTTCAATGTCTTCGCTAAATGCTTCTATATTGTTACGTGAAAAACCCAGTTTGTTGGATAAAAAGTTGCCTTCATCATCTAAAACAACAGCAATCATATGAGTGGCAGTAGCCCACTTTTCCAATAAATCGTCCAATGCAACAATGTCTAAGTAATCATTAACTGTCATAATGTTACCTCCTTGTGATTATTCCTAATAACTATTTTATAAAATTTTCCCATAAATATCAATAAAAAAATCCTTTTTGAGAAAAATATTTACAAAATATAGAATAGAATTTAGAATAGATGATGAAAAATCAAAAAACAAACAGCAAGAGGATATAGATTATGATGGAAATATTTGATACACATGCTCATTATGACGATGAGGCATTTGATGCAGACAGAGATGAGATTTTGAGCAGTTTCCCTGAACAGGGGATAACAAAAGTTGTAAATATAGGTGCAAGCATTAAGACATCCGAGAAAACAGTTGAACTTACAAAAAAATACGACTACATATACGGAGCTGTCGGTGTTCATCCCTCTGAGATAAGAGAGCTTGAAGCAGATGGCGCCTTAGAAGCCATTAAGCAGATGGCAACTGAAAAAAAGATAGTTGCCATAGGTGAAATAGGCTTGGACTATCATTATGAGGATACGGACAAAGCACTTCAAAAAAAGTGGTTTGTCAATCAGATGCGGCTTGCCGAAACGCTGAATATGCCTATTGTTGTACACAGCAGAGATGCGGCAAAAGACACCATGGATATAATGTGTGAAGAAAAGGCAGGGGATATAGGCGGAGTTGTACATTGCTTTTCCTATGAGAAAGAGGTTGCAAAAACTTTTCTGGATATGGGCTTTTATATAGGTATGGGAGGAGTTGTCACATTTAAGAATGGCAGGAAACTAAAGGAAGTTGCTGAGTATGTACCCCTTGACAGAATTGTTCTTGAGACAGATGCACCTTATCTCGCACCTGAACCATACAGGGGGAAAAGAAATTTTTCACTATATATAGAGTATGCTGCCCGTGTCATAGCAGATATAAAGGGTATAAGCGTTGATAAATTGTGTGAGACAGCTTACAGTAATTCTGTAAAGTTGTACAGATTATAAACAGGAAGGTAATATTTGATGGAAAAACTGAGTAATCCCCAGGTTACTATAGACATAATAAAAAAATATGATTTTGCATTTCAGAAAAGATTTGGACAGAATTTCCTTATAGACGGTCACGTCATAGAAAAGATTATAAAAGCAGCAGATATAACAAAGGAAGATACCATCCTTGAGATAGGTCCTGGCATCGGTACCATGACTCAGTATCTTGCCGAGGCAGCAGGAACTGTTTATGCGGTGGAAATTGACAAAAATCTTATCCCGGTTTTAGGGGAAACTCTTGGTGACTATGACAATGTCCGGGTTGTAAATGAGGATATACTTAAGGTTGATATAAATAAACTGCTTGGAGAGGACAAAAAGGATGTCAAGGTGGTTGCCAATCTTCCTTACTATATAACTACACCTATAATTATGGGTCTTTTTGAAAATCATGTTCCCGCCAAATCCATTACGGTAATGGTACAAAAAGAGGTAGCTCTTCGCATGCAGGCAACACCGGGTTCAAAGGATTACGGAGCCCTTTCGCTTGCTGTGCAATACTATGCCGAACCGTATATAGTTGCAAATGTACCGCCGAATTGTTTTATGCCAAGACCCGGTGTGGGTTCCGCTGTAATACGTCTTAGTTGCTGGGATGAACCACCGGTTAAGGTGAAGGATGAATCACTTATGTTTAAACTTATTCGCGCATCCTTTAATCAGCGCAGGAAAACATTGCAAAACGGTATAAATAATGCTGCAGATTTAAGCTTTACAAAGGAACAGGTGGTAGATGCGTTAAGAAAGATGGGGCTGCCTGAAAACGTGCGGGGAGAAGCTTTAACCTTAAGCCACTTCGCTAAGTTAAGCGACCTTTTGGGATAAATCACCGCAAAAATATATTAATCTAAAGTTATAATACCGAACCTTACTTCATATATTTATACATATAGGATTTATAAATGGGGGAGTGAGGTCTTGCTATGGGACAGGAAAGATGGGTTTCATACATATTCAGATATCGTGATAACATAAAGTGTGAGAACGGCGGATTTATAAAGGTACAGAAAATTGTTCACAAATCAGATTATTTTGCCCGTATTCAGATAGGTGTCAGGCTGTATAAGAAAAAGGCATGTAAATGTCTGGTGTATCTTGTTTACGGAGGAAAACAGGCGAAATATATGACGGATATATATATTAAACCTGAGGAACGGGATACGGTTATTAAACGGGTTGAGCTGCCGTGGGGAAATACTTTGGGTGACGGAATTTCCATAGAAGGATACGATGGCGTTTTTTTTGTTTGTGACGACGGTGAGTTTTTGGCGGCTGCCTGGGGAGACGAAGATGTAAAAGTGGAAGACGTGCATATAAACAGAGTCGAAAAAGAAGACACCGTCGCTGAAGACATGGAAACCGCATATACGGAAGCAGAGAGTAAAGATTACATGAGAGCGTGTTGTGATATGATGGAAAAATATCAGAAGCTGCCTCTTTTTCCTGACAGCCGGCTGATAGAGTGTGTCAAAATTATCCCCCATGACATAGGGAAACTGGCAATTGGCAATTGGAGACTGGGGGCAAACAGTTTTCTGACACACGGATATTATCATTACAGGTATCTTATGTTAGGAAAAGTTAAGTTTGATGATGGTGAAAAATATGTAATCGGCGTACCGGGAGTGTACACAAATAAAGAAAAATATCTGGCAAATATGTTCGGTTTCAATGTATTTGTTCCGGCAAAAAAAACAGGAATGTTAAGCGGAAAATTCGGCTATTGGATATGGGAGGTATCCAGCGTGTAGCGCACGATATCCTCGTAACGTCCCATGATATTTGCACTTTTGGGTTCATATGACAGGGGAACAAATCCCATTCTTTCAGCCAATTTAATGGAAGAAGTGTTACTTGGATGGATGCGTGCATCGATACGTCTGATTCCGTAATCTGAAATCATAACCCTTATACCTGCCATACATGCCTCGCAGGCAAGACCGCGACCGTGGTACAGTCCGTCAAGCTTGTAGCCTATTTCGGCATATCTCATTTTGGACAGAGGTTCAATTAAGATGTTGAAATTGACAGAACCTATAATCCGGGAGCTGTTGGAAGCCTTATAGATATAGTATCTTAAAAATGTGTCGGACATATATGCTTTATATTCACGCCTTAACATGGCAGCGTGATAATCCTGAGTGTAAAAATTTGCAGGTCTTGTAGGCTCAAAAGGGTCAAAAATAAGGCGGTTGCGCAGGTACATGGACAGAACTTCGCCTGCTCTTGCTTCTGTTTCAACTTTGAGGACAAGCCTGTCTGTTATTTGAATAGATGGTCCCATAAATTCAATTACATCCTTCTGGTTTGTTTTTTTCTGAAAATATTATATAATAATTTATGGCAGCGGGCAAATTATTATTTAACACAATATATATTGCCGATAATGAGAAAAGTGAGGGCGGACAATGTCAATAAATACAACTGATGAAAAGTACATGAAAGAAGCTCTGAAGCAGGCAAAAAAAGCTGAGGTAAATAAGGATGTTCCGATAGGTTGTGTTATAGTATATCAGGACAGGATAATTGCCAGAGGGTATAACAGGCGAAATATCGACAAATCAAGTCTTGCTCATGCGGAAATCCTTGCCATAAAAAAAGCATCTAAGGTTATAGGAGACTGGAGACTGGAGGAATGTACAATGTATGTTACTCTTGAACCCTGCCAAATGTGTGCAGGAGCCATAGTTCAGGCACGAATACCCCGTGTGGTTATAGGATGTATGAATCCTAAGGCGGGATGTGCAGGTTCTATACTTAATCTTCTTGATGTAAAGGAGTTTAATCATCAAGTCGAAGTGTGCCGGGGAGTCATGGAAGATGAGTGCTCTGCCCTTATGAAAAATTTCTTTGCCTGGTTACGTGAGTCAAAGAAGGGAAAAAACTTGACTTAACATAACATTTCCTATATACTAATTTAGTGTGGTTAATTGTGTATAACCTTTTAATATAGTTATCAATTCAATTTGATATAAAATTTCCGTGCAGCCGGGGAGTTAGCGGTGCCCTGTACCTACAATCCGCTACAGTAGGGGTGATGGTTAGTTTCGGGGTGTTTTTTGTAGAGCTGCCCTTGGTAAGTGGCGTTGATGTTTGGGTCTTGCGCGACAGGAATCTATGAACCGTGTCAGGTCGGGAACGAAGCAGCACTAAGTAGAACCTCCTGTGTGCCGCAAGGTCGCCTGAGCTGAGTTAACTGCCAAGGTAACGTCTATGATGACATCACAACACTAACCGCACGGTTTATAATTAATCGCTTTTTTTGGCTTAAAATAAAAAAATATATAGTATTTTTTACTGAAAAATGTTATGATAACTGTTGATACAGTTTTATTACACGATGGATTAGAGGGACGTAAATATGAATTATGCAGAGGTAATTGAATACGTAAAGAAAATGACTGCTGATAATGGGCGACCTTCCAATTATCCATTTAGAAGCAGATACGAACATACAATGAGAGTGTACAGATGGGCTATCAAGCTTCAGTCTAAGCTCGGCGGTGATTTGGATGTTATCGTTCTTGCCGCTTTACTGCATGATATAGGATGGTCAGAGGACAGACCTCACGGAGAGGTAGGAGCTGAGCTTGCAGTAGAGTATATGGACAGCATAGGTGTTGACCCGGAGATTATCCGTAAGGTTGGAGAGATAATTATGATACATGAGGACAAGGATACAGATGCTGACCTTTCCCTTGAATGTAAGATAGTTATGGATGCGGATTTGCTTGATGAGGTTGGTGCTATAGGTATTCTCTGGGATGCCATGGCTACGGCATGCGAGGATGAAGCTACATATAAAAAGGCCTATTACCGTATAAAGAATTATTACCGCATTAACAAGCCGAAGATCAGAAGGTGTAAGACAGATGCGGGAAGAACCGAGTACCTAAAACGTATGCAGATGATAGAAAATTATATATTCCAGTTGGAAAAGGAATTATTCTGATAAAAAATCAGGCTATAGATTATGACATGTATCTATAGCCTGATTTTTTGCTGTATTAGTTGTTGTTGACAAGTTCTTCAATCATATCGGTGATAAGAGTTATGGAATCGGTTTTAGTACTGAGTTCCATAGCCTTGATGTAGTTGTCACGATTGCTGTAAACATCATTAATAGCTTCGAGGAGAGATGAGTCATTGACATCTTCTTCCATAAGCAGCTTTGCATAACCGCTCTTATCGAAAGATTTTGCATTTAATATCTGGTCACCCCGGCTTGCGGCAAGGGAAAGCGGTATGAGAACACTTGGTTTTCTCAGTGCTAAAAGTTCACAGATGGCATTGGCACCTGCCCTTGATACAACAACATCGGCAAGAGCTAAAAGATTGCTGAGTTCTTGTTTAATGTATTCAAATTGAACGTAGTTAGGAATATTGTTGTACTCCGGATTTGTCTTGTTTTTACCGCAAAGATGGATAACGTTGTACTTTTCGGTAATTTTATCGAGACATGACCAGACAGATTCGTTAACTTTAACACTGCCTGAACTGCCGCCGATAATTAAAAGGGTCGGACGAACCTCCTTAAAACCGCAAAAAGTCATGGCTGCGGCAGCATCACCTTCAAACAGTTCACGACGTATAGGAGTGCCGGTAACAACCGCTTTGCCCTCAGGAAGTTTTTCGAGGGTTTCAGGGAAGTTACAGCAAATTTTGGATGCACTCGGAAGAGCAATTTTATTGGCGAGTCCCGGAGTCATATCGGATTCATGAATAATACATGGGATTTTTTTTGATTTGGCAGCAAGACAAACAGGAACCGCCACAAAACCTCCCTTGGAAAAAACGATATCCGGTTTCAGCTCCTTCATAAGGGATTTTGCTTCAGAAAAGCCCTTAACAACTCTGAAAGGATCAGAAAAATTCTCAAGGCTGAAATATCTTCGGAGTTTGCCTGTTGAAATGGCGTGATAGGGAATACCCATCTCTTCGATAAGCTTCTTTTCGATACCCTGATGTGAACCGATATAATGTATATCATAGCCCTTTTTCTTAAGAACAGGAATAAGAGCCATATTAGGTGTAACGTGTCCGGCAGTTCCGCCACCGGTCAATACGATTCTTTTCATATAAACCTCCATATGATAGTTCTTAAATGTACTCTTTAAGTGCTTTGGCAAACTGGTCAGGGCAGGAAGTGTTTCTGAATCCGCATTTTATGCCTTCAAGTCTTTTTACAACCTCATCCGGTGTCATACCTTCAACCAGTTTTGCGATACCCTGCAGGTTTCCGTTGCATCCGCCTAAAAATTTTACCCCTGTAACCTTTCCGTCAACTATATCAAATTCGATGGACTGGGAACAGGTACCGTTAGTTCTATATGTCATAGTATACCCTTCTTTCAATATAAATGTTCCAATAGATGAAGTATAACATAAACCTTTAATCTGTTAAAGATAAAATTATGTCTAAAAACAGTATAATATTACGATGCAAAAAGCTTGCATTATGAAATTCACGTTTTCTATAATCGCAACAGACATAACGATATGGGAAGTTGTGTAGACCGGTAACGGAAAAACTGTGCATACTCATAGTCCGGGTAGGTAAATAAAAAACTGTGCATAATGATTTTTCGCGGAGAAGGTCAAAAAAATTATGGAAAGAGGGAGTTTGTATGTGGGAGAAAATCATGGAAGCTGACAAAGGAATATATTTTCTGTGGGGAATAGGATTGCTGGGACTGCTTTTTAAATTGATAACAAGTACATATCTGAAAGGGATGATAAAAGCATCCGAGAATATGGCAACTACCAGAAAAAAAGCCCTCCGTATAATGAGGCTGAAATACGAAAACGGAAGAAGCCTGGGTATAAATAAAGGAAGCGGACAGGCGTTTGTAGAAAAAAATGTGAGAAGCCTGAAATTGGGAGCGATTCCCCTGGAGGCCTGGAGGCGGTCGGGGATTGCCATGTGCCTTTTAGTGTTTATGACGGTGGGCGTTACATTTCTGTACTATGATGTGAGCTGGAGGGGCAGCCCTGACATGGTTAATTTTCTTATAAATGCAGGTCTGGTATGTGCATTTTTAATCTTTGTGGAGAATATATTTTTAATAACAAATAAAATGGAAATATTGAAAGCGAACATAAGGGATTATCTGGAAAATCTTACTCCTATACGGGAAGAGGTAAAACGCCGGGGGATGCCTTCAACGGATAAAAATAATTTGTCGGAGGTTGCCCTGACGGAGGAAGAGTTTGTCGGACTGATGCCTGAGGAAGGAAAGTCTGCGGTAAATTCCGTGTATGATGAGCGGGATTCCAATGAAGAACTTTTAAACAGCTTTCTAAAGGAATTTTTCTCTTGAAAAAAATTAAGCTAATTTTATTAACGTTTTTTTTGTTGCTGATTGTGGTTGTTTTAGTAAAGGGGGGCTTTTTATCCGGGTTACATGAAAAATTAAATTATATAAGTTATAGTGATACAGAGGGCAGCTCGGATAGTGAAAATGAGTCTTCGGAAGAGGAAGACATATCCTGTCAGGATGCGAGATATCTGACTCTGCCTATAGAGAACAATGTTCGTGAAAAAGAAACTTATTATAATTATTCAAACGCTAAGCTGGCGTGGTGGATAAAAAGAGATGATAACCACCTGGGCAGCGGATGCGACGATACATTGGATATCCGGAAATATGGCGCCTATTATCTGGATAAGGATACAACGGATAAGGTAATATACCTGACATTTGACTGCGGCTACGAAAATGGATATACAAATCACATTTTGGACGTATTGAAGAGTCAGGAGGTTCCTGCATGCTTCTTTGTCACGAAGACATATGTGAGAGATAATCCGGAACTTACAAAAAGAATGAAAGAGGAAGGCCATCAGGTTGGCAATCATACCATAACACATCCGTCTATGCCGGGGAAATCCTATGAGGAGATAATTGAAGAGGTTAATGGCTGCGCTGAATATATGGAAGAGGTTACGGGATATTCTATGGATCCGTACCTGCGCCCTCCAATGGGGGAATACAGCGAAAGAACGTTGGCTCTAACCAATGATTTGGGATTTAAGACTATTTTCTGGAGTATGGCATATATGGATTATGACGTAAATAATCAGCCGGGAGTGGATTATGTAATAAATCATTTTGAAAAATATCATCACAGCGGTGCTATAGTCCTTATGCATAATGTGTCATCTTCAAACGCGGAGGCGTTAGAGACAGTAATTGAAAATTTGAAAGGCGAGGGATATAGATTTGCAAGTCTGAATGAATTGAAATAAAAAGCACTAATGGAAGAGATTTTTGACGAAAGACTTGTAATAAAAAAAATACTTTGCTACAATAGACTATATATGTACAAGTAAATAAAATAACAAGGAGATAAAGAAATGGCGCAGACTATCAAATTTGATTTTAGTAACACTGAGTTTATGGCTTCCAAAGAAGAAGTCGCTGCAATGTCAGAAAGAGTTGCGGCTGCCAAAAAAACTCTTTTAGACAAGACCGGAGAGGGCAATGATTTCCTCGGATGGATTGATCTTCCTGTAGATTATGATAAGGAAGAGTTTGACAGAATTAAGAAGGCAGCAGCTAAGATACAGGCTGATTCGGATGTGTTGATCGTTATCGGTATCGGTGGTTCATACCTGGGTGCAAGAGCTGCAATTGAAGCGTTGAGACATTCGTTCTACAATTCAGTAAGCAAGGAGATAAGAAAAACTCCTGAGATATATTATTGTGGAAATAACATCAGCAGTACATATCTTTCACACCTCATGGATGCAGTTGCAGACAAGGATTTCTCAGTAAATGTTATATCCAAGTCAGGTACAACTACAGAACCTGCCATCGCATTCAGAATTTTCAAGAAAAAGCTTGAGGAAAAGTATGGCAAGGAAGAGGCAGCTAAGAGAATATATGCAACAACAGATGCATCAAAGGGAGCTTTAAAGACACTTGCTACAGAAGAGGGTTACGAGACATTTGTAGTACCTGATGATGTAGGCGGTCGTTTCTCAGTTCTTACTCCTGTAGGATTGCTTCCAATCGCAGTTAGCGGCGCTGATATAGATAAACTTATGCAGGGTGCGGCAAATGCCCGTGAGTACTGTCTTGCCAATGACTTTGCATCAAACGATGCAATGCAGTATGCAGCAGTCAGAAATGTACTTCATGAGAAAGGTCTCGGTATGGAAATTCTTGCAAATTATGAGCCTTCATTGCACTATGTTTCTGAGTGGTGGAAACAGCTTTACGGAGAAAGTGAAGGAAAGGACGGAAAGGGTATATTCCCTACTGCAGTAGATTTAACTACAGACCTTCATTCACTGGGTCAGTTTATTCAGGAGGGAACAAAGAATCATTTTGAGACTGTTATCAATGTTCTTAATCCTAAGCTTTCAGTGGTTATGGAGTCAGAGCCGGTCGACCTTGACGGCCTCAATTATTTAACAGGTCAGACTGTAGACTTTATTAACAAGTGTGCCATGAACGGAACAATTCTTGCCCATGTTGATGGCGGTGTGCCTAACATTCTTGTTAATATGGAAAAGATTGATGAACTCTCACTTGGAGAACTTTTCTATGTATTTGAGTTTGCCTGTGGTATGAGTGGTTATGTATTGGGCGTAAACCCATTTAATCAGCCGGGTGTAGAAAGTTATAAGAAGAACATGTTTGCCCTTTTAGGAAAACCGGGCAACGAGGAAAGACGTAAGGAACTTCTTGCAAGACTCGGAAAATAATTAAATAAATATCCATAAAATAAGCGGTTTTACCATCGGGTGAACCGCTTATTTTTGTTTAAACAATAAGTAAACAGGTCACATAATTTTCCTTTTTGAATACCATATACTATGGAAAGAAGGGAGGCGGACCTGTGAGGTTTCAAAATACAAACATCAGAAACATTTTAAGTGAAGCCTTAAATTATGGTGGCATAATAGTGGACGTAAGAGAACAAAAAGAATTTGCCGTAAGTCATGTGCCTATGGCAATAAATCTGCCTCTGGAAGCCATACGTCAGGGAGATTATTCACTTCCTAAGAGTAAGGTTATACTTCTGTATTGTGAAAACGGAGGAAAAAGCGCACTGGCTGCAAAAATTTTATCCGAAAAAGGGTACCGTGTTATAAATACCGTCGGTGGCCTGAAGGAATATAGAGGTGCATTAACCAAAGCTTCAAGTAAAAATGTCTGACAGAGTATAGGGCGAATTACAATCTGCATTATATGAACAGAAGTACCCATGTGTTCAGTAGGTTTTGTTTGCCCTATATTTATTGATATTACCAGATATCAGTTGACAGAAAGATGGGTAAAATATAAAATGAGATGATAATAAAATGCTGTTTTTGGGCTTAATTTTGGAAAGGTACTTAGGATGGGAAAAAAATTTGAGTTGATTGCTCCTTGCCATTTTGGACTGGAGTCGGTTTTAAAGAAAGAAATATTAGATCTGGGATATGAGATTGTAGAGGTTGAAGACGGAAGAGTCACATTCAGGGGAGATGAAACAGTTATTCCGAGGGCGAATATATTTATAAGGACGGCAGAAAGAATATTGCTCAAAGTCGGTAGCTTTAAGGCGACAACATTTGATGAACTTTTTGAGGGAACCAAGGCACTAAATTGGGAAGAATATCTTCCGCGGGATGCAAAATTCTGGGTTACTAAGGCAACCACCAACAAAAGTACGCTTTTTTCGGGAAGTTCCATACAGTCCATTGTAAAAAAAGCTATTGTTGACAGAATGAAGCAGACATATCGTGTGAGTTATTTTGAGGAAGACGGAGAGGAATATCCAATCAGAGTATTTATATTTAAAGATATGGTGTCCATAGGGCTTGACACTACGGGAACATCTCTCCACAAGAGAGGATACAGGCAGCTTGTAGGTAAAGCACCGATATCGGAGACACTGGCAGCAGCTCTGCTTATGCTTACACCATGGAATAAAGACAGGGTTTTAGTGGACCCTTTTTGCGGTAGCGGTACATTTCCTATAGAGGCAGCTATGATAGGAGCTAATATAGCACCGGGTATGAACAGAGAATTTGCGGCATCAACATGGAATAAAATAATTGCAAAGAAAAACTGGTATTCGGCATACGACGAGGCACACGACATAATTCGTGAAGATGTGGAAATGAACATACAGGGATACGATTTGGATCCGGAGATAGTAAAATGTGCCATGGCAAATGCAAGGGAAGCCGGAGTGGACAGGTATATACATTTTCAGGCAAGAGACGTAAAGGATTTAAAACATCCTAAACATTACGGTTTTATTATAACAAATCCGCCATACGGAGAACGTCTGGAGGAAAAAGAAGCATTACCTGATTTGTACAGAACAATAGGTGAAAGCTTTGTCGGACTTAGTGACTGGTCGATGTATCTGATAACTTCGTATGAAGATGCGGAAAAATATATCGGACGAAAAGCGGACAAAAACAGAAAAATATACAACGGTATGATAAAGTCATATTTTTACCAGTTTATGGGACCTAAGCCACCGAGAAGAAAGGAATAACGATGAAGAAAATATGTAGTGTTTTAGCCATGACCGTGGTTTTGGTAATAATTGCATATTTGATAAACAGGAAACCTCTTATAACAGTTAATCAGTCAGATGGATTTGACGAATGTTCGGATGTTTTTAATGAAAATCTTGTAACAAAAATGAATGCAGATAATGTAACCATAACAGTTGCAGGGGTAGTGCTTGATACCTTTGACTATAATTTTTATGTCAGTGATGAAATGAAACTTATGGTTGAGTGCGAGTTCTTAAAAAGACTGCTGAATTGCTCTGTGCTGGAATATAAGGATGGAACAATCCTTGTTATGAAGGGAGACAATAAGGTTGTTATGAAGCTGGGCTCAAAGGAGGCGCGGATCAACGATTTTGACAATATTGATCTTAGCTCTCCGCCTGTGAAGGAAGACGAAAAAATATATGTTCCCATGGATGCGATTGCCCGTTATCTGAATTACAGGGTTGAATATTACTATGAGTCAGACTGGATAGACATAGCTATGCTTGAAGAGGAACCACCTCTTCCTGCAGCATATGATATGAGGGAATACGGAAGAGTGTCTCCGGTAAGAGACCAGGGAAGATATGGTACATGTTGGGCTTTTGCATCACTGGGAGCATTGGAGACGACACTGTTGCCGTCAAGTACCATGATTTTTTCTACAGATCATATGTCTATTTCCAACAGTTATAATCTGGATGTAAACAAGGGTGGAGAGCATACCATGAGTATTGCTTATCTGGCGGCATGGCAGGGACCGGTCTATGAGGTTGATGACCCGTATGGTGACGGAAAAAGTAATCCGGAGCTTGAGCCGGTCGTTCATCTTGAGGAAGCGCTTGTTATAAATGATAAGGATTATGATGTTGTTAAGAGTGCCATATTCAGATACGGAGCAATAGAGACATCCATATATACACAGATGGAATATGCAGACAGTGTATCGAAATATTACTCGGAAGATAACAGTGCATATTATTACAACGGAGAGGAAACTCCTAATCATGATGTAGTAATTGTCGGTTGGGATGATAACTATTCCAAAGAAAATTTTACTCATCAGCCTGAGGGAGACGGTGCTTTTATCTGCAAGAACAGTTGGGGAAAGGAATTTGGTGAGGATGGTTATTTTTATGTATCTTACTACGACGTAAATATATGCAATAAAGCAGTTGTATATACCAAAGTGGGAGATACTGAAAACTATGACAATATATATCAGTCTGATTTGCTGGGATGGATAGGACAACTTGGTTTTGGCAAGGAAGATGCATATTTTGCAAATGTGTATACGGCGGGAAAAGACGAAGAACTTGCGGCTGTTTCATTCTATGCAACAGACAAGGATACAGAGTTTGAAGTCTATGTCGTGACAGATTATGAAAATCAGGAATCACTTACTGACAGAAAATTTGTGGTAGCAGGAAATACAAAATATGCTGGTTATTACACTGTGGATTTACCTGAGGCAATAAGACTGCCTGATAACAAAAAATATGCAGTTGTAGTTAAGATACACACTCCTGAAGCTATACATCCTATTGCAATAGAGTATGACGTGGATGAGAGAACAAAGAATTTTGATATAACTGACGGTGAGGGCTATATAAGCCTTTACGGTGAAATCTGGTACAGTGCTGAGGAGACACAGAGCTGCAACGTGTGTCTTAAGGCGTTTACAAATTATGTAAGATAGCGTTAAATATAATACATTAAGAGAGGTTAAGTATAATGAAAAAAATTATATTTGCAACAGGAAATGAAAACAAGATGAAAGAGATAAGAATGATTCTTGCAGATTGCGGCTATGAGATTCTTTCCATGAAGCAGGTAGGAATAGATGCAGATGTGGTAGAGGACGGAAATACATTTGAAGAAAACGCGATAATTAAGGCAACAGAAATCAGTAAAATTGCCGGAGGAGACTGTGTGGTGTTAGCCGATGACAGCGGACTTGAGGTTGATTATCTAAATAAGGAACCAGGCATATATTCTGCAAGATATGAAGGTGTGGATACACCATATTCTATAAAAAATAAAATCATATTGGACAGACTTGCAGGTGTTCCTGACGAGGAAAGGACTGCAAGATTTGTGTGTGCGATAGCGGCCGCCTTTCCTGACGGAAGAGTTGAAACCCGACGCGGAACAATTGAGGGGAGGATTGCGTATGAGCCGGCAGGGGAAAATGGATTCGGATATGACCCGATTTTTTATGTTCCTGAGTTTGGAAAAACAACTGCGGAGCTTGACCCGGAAGAAAAGAATAAAGTCAGTCACAGGGGAAATGCACTGAGGATGATTAAGGAAGTGTTGTAGTTTATGAGAAGGATTTTGATTGTCAGTGATTCCCATGGCAGAAACGACAATATAAAAAAGGCTATAGAAAAGGCGGGACAGTTTGATCTTATGATACATCTTGGTGATGTGGGTCCCGATTATCTTCAGGTGGAGCGGATGTCCGGTGTACCTACCTATATGGTAGCCGGAAATAATGACTATGGCGGATTTCTCCGTGATATGAGTGTTATATATATAGGAAGCCACAGGGTGTTGCTGACCCACGGACATAGGCAGGGTGTTCATTTTGGCGTGGACAGGTTAAGATATCTTGCACTGGAAAATGAATGTGACATAGCTATGTATGGTCATACTCATGTACCTTTTTTGGAAGAGGGGGATGTGACCATAATTAATCCGGGGAGCATATCTTTGCCGAGACAGATTGGTCATAAGAAGACATTTGCAATAATGGAACTTGATGATGAGGACAGAATGAGTATTAAGTTTGACAACATATAAATGCGTTATTAAAAAAAGGAGTATGTGGTGAAAAAAGGTGATATTTACGAAGGCATAATAGAAAATTACGATTTCCCGAATAAGGGCAGTCTTGTGACAGAAGACAGGAAAGTTGTTATAAAGGGTGCTTTGAAAGGCCAGAAGGTTCGATTTATGATAACAAAAAAGAAAAGTGGCATTGCAGAGGGAAGACTTCTTGAGGTGTTGGAAAAATCACCTTTGGAAGATGCGGAACCTGCGTGCCCTTATTTTGGTATGTGCGGTGGGTGCACCTATCAGAATCTTTCTGTTAAAAATCAGCTTAGACTTAAAGAGGAGATGGTGAAAAAATTGCTGTCTCCTGTTATTATGGATGCCACGGGAGCGAAAATTGATTCGGTATGGGAAGGAATACTGTCATCTCCGTGCTATAAAGGTTACAGAAATAAAATGGAGTTTACATTTGGAGATGAGTACAAGGATGGACCTTTGGCACTTGGTTTACATAAAAAAAGTGGGTTTTATGATATATTAAACGTACCTGACTGCCAAATTATTGGAAAAGATTGGAATATCATTCTTAATTTTTCTTTGAATTTTTTCAAGGAAAAAAATGTTCCGTTTTACCATAAAATGAAACATGAGGGTATTCTTCGTAATCTTGTAATAAGGCAGTCAAAAGCCACAGGCGAGTTTCTTATTAATTTGGTAGCCACAACCCAATGGGAAAAGTATGGGTATGGTTCGGGTGCATCTAAAATGGTAATGGAGTATGTAAATGGACTAATCAAGGTATCAGAAAATTTTTCAGCGGAAAGCAGCATCGGCGGAATACTTTACACAGAAAATGATTCCCTTGGCGATGTTGTACAGAGTGACAGAACCCATCTTATTTACGGCAGAGAGTATATTGTTGAGGAAATTCTGGGGCTTAAATTTAGAATTTCTCCTTTTTCGTTTTTTCAGACAAATACAGAAGGCTGTGAGGTGTTATACAACAAGGTCAGAGAATATATCATGTCAGGAGACGTTATGAGCGGCGACAGCTCCGGGTTGTGTAATAAAAATGGAAAGGTAGTTTTTGACCTGTACAGCGGAACAGGTACAATCGCACAGATGATGGCTCCTGTTGCGAAAAAAGTTATAGGTATAGAGATTGTGGAAGAGGCTGTTGAAGCAGCGAGAGAAAATGCCGGATTGAATGGTCTTTCCAATTGTGAATTTATTGCCGGTGATGTGCTAAAAGCCTTAGATTTGGTGGAAGACAAGCCGGATATCATAATCCTTGACCCTCCACGAGACGGAATAAATCCAAAGGCATTGGAAAAAATACTTGCTTTTGGTGTGGATGAAATGGTTTACATAAGTTGCAAACCTACATCCTTGGCAAGAGATTTGAAAATCATACAGGATAATGGATATGCGGTGGAGCGGGTTGTCGCCGTTGACCAGTTTCCGGGAACGGTGCATGTGGAGACGGTGTGTCTCTTGAGTAACCGAAAATCTAAGCCTGATTCTTACGTTGACTTAAGTATCAATATGGAAGATTACCATAGAATTAAGAACGAAGAAAAATAAAACATAATAAACTGAACTTACAGAAGAACTGTTAACACGATGAAGTGTTAGCAGTTCTTTTTTCGTGTAACGCTGGCAATTCTGGTAATACTATAAACTCTTCTGGAAACGGTTCAGCCGGAAATTCAGGTAACTCAGGCAATGGTGGAAGTTCCAGTGCATGAGACCGTATACAAAGATATTTGTAACGGTTGAGGAGGATATCATCTTGAATCTTTTCTCGTTCAAACGGGAACTGAATTAGTGTGCCAGGAAGAACAGGGACATTGGGAGTGTGAAGGTTGGAATTAGTAATTAAATTTACTATCCCTTATACCTGATACAAAAGTAAAATATATATTGACACACCTGCACGCTTATGGTATCATGGCCTAAAGCATTAAATTCAATTCTATTTCAGTGACTTTCATGTCACGTCTTTGTTTCTTAGAATCACAGAACTTCAATGCTTTAAAATCCATTTACAAAAAGCAGAGAGGTTATGTAAAAATAAGACAAAGAAAAACACAAAAAACTACAATGCAAAAAGGAACTACAAGGACGTAGTATTTTACAACGGTGATCCGGAGCAGCCGGCAAGGCTTGAACTGAAACTGTCCGATTCCTACGTACACAGGGAGGAGAACCCCGGACTTGAATTAATTGTAACCCAGATAAACATAAATCCCGGCTACAACGATGAGTTTTTAGACACCTGCCCTGTACTCAAAGACTATATGCTTTACACGGACAGAGTCCGAACCTACAGCAGGAAGAAAATGAGCCTTACGCAGGCAGTAGACAGAGCGGTAGACGAATGTATAAGCGAAGAAGAGGCAAGAAATTACATGAATAACAATTAAATATAATTCCCATAAATAAATCTTATTGTTAAGTTTGTGACAACTGATGATAAGATTTATTTGGTACCAAGTTTGTTTGCCCGGCAATAACGCAGCTAAATCAAAAGGAGTAGCGCAGTTTAAGCTGTCTCTTGCAGTGGAATTGATATGACTGGTCATCAGATTAATATCATCCTGTGTATAGCGATACATGCTACGTCCTTTCGGGATAACATAGCGGATGTATTCGTGGTTCTTTTCCAGACGTCCTTTTTGATTAGAAACATAAGGATCGCAGTAGAAGACATTTCCCTTTATCACGTCTACCCTTGACAGTATCCGGTATGACAGCTGCTGATGTTCAAAAGATTTTGAACTTAAAACATGTATGGGAGTTTATTCTTGACCGTGATGAGGCTATCAATATTGCTATCAAACTGTGTTTGTATTGTATGAAAACACAGATATTTCTGTTATCACTACTTTTATGAAAGAATGCTGTTGAAAAACAATGTGATCAAATCCGGATTTCTGTTTGGAGAGATGATAATTTATATAACATATAATGACAATGTGTCGACGATAACCGTATTTATGCATATAATATATATGAACGAATGTGGTGCATCGTTCAACTTAAAACGACAATGATTTAAGAGAATAGTTGCATTATCAGAAATTGGTTAGTAAGTTTAATGGTCTCGATTTTCTTTACCAATGTAATTTTTAATAAAATTTGTGATATACTTGGTTTAAACAAATAAACGAAAGCAAGGGCATTTTCATGGATATTTTAGAAATTATGAAGAACAGACATAGTGTTCGCTAATACAGGGAACAGGTAATAGAGGAAACAAAGAGGGAAGAATTGAATTCTTATATTGAAGATATTAATAAAGAGAGCAATATGTCAATACAGGTTTTTTACGATGAGGATAAAATTGTACTTAAATGTCAGGAGATTGGGCTTAATACATGCTGGGTTGCAATGGCAAAGGACAAAAACAACTGATTATCATATCCCTGGGATATGGTGAAACTCAGGGAGTTGAGCATAAGAGTAAACCGCTTGATAAACTTGGACGTGCAGACAGAGATACTGAAAGGTTTAAACTTGGTTTAGAGGCAGCAAGCCTTGCACCAACTGCAATGAATCAGCAGAAATTCTTTTTTTGAATTGAAGAATGACGTTATAGCAGCAAAATCATTAGGCGGTTTTTATTCTAAAATTGATTTGGAAATTGTAAAGTATCACTTTGAGGCAGTGACAGGATATGAGGTGAAATAGTGCAGATAAGAGAAGATATGAAGTTAGGTTTAAGTAATTTAAAAGTGCCAAGAATTGCAGTTGGCTGTATGAGAATCAACGGTCTGGAGGCTGCGCAGGCAGAGTTGTTTATAAGAGAAGCAGTGGAAATGGGGGCAAATTTCTTCGACCATGCGGATATATATGGCGGAGGAAAATGTGAAGAAATTTTCGGAACAGTGTTACAAAAAAATCCCATGCTTAGAGAAAAAATTATTTTGCAGTCGAAAGCGGGTATTGTGCCGGGGATTATGTATGATAATTCAAAAGAGTATCTTGTGAACGCGGTGGACGGAATATTAAAACGCCTCAAAACGGATTATCTTGATGTTTTTCTTATACACCGTCCTGATGCACTGTCGGATCCGTGCGATGTTGCAGATGCACTGGAAACATTGCAAAGAACGGGTAAAGTCAGATATTTTGGAGTGTCGAATCACAGAGCAAGTCAGATACAACTGCTGAATAAATATTTGGAACATAAGATTGTTGTAAACCAGCTCCAGCTCAGCCTGACAAATTCATCAATGATTCAAAGCGGGATAGAGGCAAATATGTTGTCTGATGGAGCGGTTGATAGAGATGGAGGCATATTGGATTATTGCAGAATGAATGACATTACGATACAGACATGGTCGCCGTTTCAGTTTGGTGCAATGGAAGGAACTTTTTTGGGAAATCCGGCATTTCCTGAATTGAACAGAGAAATAGACAGGATTGCAGATAAATATAATACAAGCAATACTGCGATTGCAACAGCGTGGATTCTTCGTCACCCTGCAAAAATGCAGATGATTGCAGGAAGTACAAAAATAGAACGATTACGCGAGATATGTGAAGCTACACATATTGAACTTACCAAAGAAGAGTGGTACAGGCTGTACAAAGTGGCAGGTCATATTCTTCCATAAAAAGAAAATAGTTTGAAATCTGGGTATACTCATATTGCGGAGGTCGTAATATGAGAAAAGAAGAAACAATTAAATTGTTGAAATGTGTTGTTGGTTCAGTGGTATCTGTTCTGATTGCGGACTACATGGAAATACAGTTTGCATATGCTGCGGGAATTATCACGATTTTGACTATACAGGACACAAAAAAGGAAACAATAAAGATAGCAGAAAAGAGAATGGTAATCTTTGCGGTTATGACCCTACTGTCTGTGATGATATTTCCTATTGCAGGATATCATGTGTGGGCATTTGGTATATTGCTGATTCCATATCTCTTTTTTTGTACTGTGTTAGATATGAAGGAGGCAATAACCCCTATGGCTGTTCTATGCACACACTACATTACGGCAAAGAACTGTTCATGGGGGATGATATGGAATGAATTTGTTATGCTGGTTGTCGGAGTGGGGGTTGGAGTGGGTGTCAATTTGTTTATGCCGGACAGCAGTGACAGACTTATAAGATATAAACATAGGGTAGATGGGAAAATTGCAAATATTTTAGAACGAATGGCGTTGTATATGGAAAAAACCGATAAGTCGGATTATACAGGAGACTGTTTTTATGAGTTGGATGACATGCTTGACGACCTTAAGAAAGAAGCAGTTTACTACAGCAATAATCATTTTCTTGGGGAGCATGATTACTATTATGAATATATGCTGATGCGCGGGAGACAGTGCAGTATACTAAAAAGAATTTACTGTGACATAGTCAGGCTTACCGGTATACCGAAGCAGGTAGGCGAACTTGCAGGATTTATTTGCAGGGTTGCGAAAGGATTTGAAAGGGAAAGTGACGTGAAAAATCTTCTTGAAGATATAAATTCTCTTGAAAAATCATATGCAGTTCAGACCTTGCCTCAAACAAGAGAAGAATTTGAAAATAGAGCCATGCTATATCACATTATGGAAGATATAAGGGCATTTCTTTCAATATCTCATAACAAAATTTGATAATAAGAAAATAGTGTCAACGATTACTCGGACTTGACAGAAACTTAATATTTGTTTCCCTTGTTGTTTGCAATAGAATGTGATAAATTATATATAGTTTCACTTTGGGTTGTAATTCGGAGGGAGGAAAACAGTATGAGAAAAAGATATTTTAAAACAACACTTTTATGTGTTCTATTTGCATTGTCAGTGTGTTTCACAGGATGCAAATCAACAGAGAAGGAAAAAGAAGAGACAGCTACCGGGCAGGATGCGGATATTGCATCATCAGATGTGCCAAAAGAGGATACAACAGAAACTCCAACGGAAAATGACACAGAGGATGAGGCAACTGATGTTAGCACAGAGAACGAAATAACGGAGACAGAAGATGATGACAGTCAGTCAGGAAGTCTGAATGACAAACCAGGCGACACAACATCTAACAATAACAGCAACAACAATAACAGTAACAGCAATAACAATAACAGCAATAGCAATAACAATAACAGTAACAACAATAACAATAACAGCAATAGCAATAACAATAACAGTAACAGCAATAACAATAACAGTAACAGCCACAACAATAATACAACAGAGGCAACAACAGAGGCGACAACAGAGGCAACAACAGAGGCAACAACAGAGGCGACAACACAGGAAACAGCAACGGAATCAGGATATAGTATTGATTATGCACAGTCTGTTTTAAATCTTGTCAATGAGCAAAGGAGGGCTGCCGGTCTTTCGGATTTACAGCTTGATTATACTCTTATGACAGCGGCTCAGACCAGGGCAAAGGAGTGTTCCGTGAGCTTTTCACATACAAGACCGGATGGTTCTACATGTTTTTCGGCATGGAACGTATCCTATAGTTCGGCAGGTGAAAACATAGCAGCAGGATATTGGTCTGCGGAATCAGTAGTAGATGGCTGGATGAATTCCGAGGGACACAAGGCAAATATACTGAACCCCGCTTTTACTCATATGGCAGTGGGATGTTGGTATGATCCTAATTCCGCTTACGGGTATTATTGGGCGCAGTGCTTTGTAGGAAGATAATATAAATAAAACAGAAGGGTAATATTATGAAAAATCCATTTGCAAAAAGCGTACAGGGGTTGAAGATTATAATTGTCGGTTGTGGCAAGGTTGGTACCACTCTGGTGGAAAGACTCAGTAAGGAAAAACATCATATCACTATCATAGATCAAAAAGCAGATGTGGTGCAGAGGGTAGCATCGACCTATGACGTTATGGGAGTAACCGGAAATGGCGGAAGCTTCAGTGTGCAGATAGAAGCAGATATACAGTCAGCGGATTTGTTTATAGCCGTAACAGAATCAGATGAGTTAAATCTTCTTTGTTGTACAATAGCGAAGAAAGTAGCAAATTGTGCAGCCATAGCAAGAGTGCGTAATCCCGATTATATAGATGAATTAAATTATCTGAGAGGCCAGCTTGGAATATCCCTTATAATTAATCCGGAGTGGGATACAGCTACGGAAATTGCCAGACTGCTAAGATTACCTACTGCCCTTGGCATAAACTCATTTGCAAAGGGACATGCGGAGCTGGTAAAATTCCGTGTTCCTAAAGATAACATACTTTGTAATATGGCAATTGCCGGACTTAAAAATTTAAAGACGGATTTGCTTATATGCGGAATAGAACGTGACGGGAAATTGATTATTCCTGATGGTTCGGATGTATTTTTGGAGGGTGATGCGGTGTCATTCATTGCCACTCCCGTAAATACACAGAGTTTCTTTAAACAAATAGGTGTCGACACGCATCAGGTAAGAGATTGTATGATAATTGGCGGCGGAACCATATCCTACTATCTTGCAAAACAGCTTGAGGATATGAATATAAATGTAAAGCTCATTGAGATTAACGAAAAAAAATGCGAGGATTTGAGCCTGCATTTACCCAAAACCCTTGTTATACACGGAGACGGTAGCGATGAAGAGCTTCTTCTGGAGGAAGGAATTGAGAACATAGAAGCCTTCGTGCCGCTCACAGGTCTTGACGAAGAAAATATTTTGCTTACATTATTTGCAAAGTCACGCTCTGACACAAAGGTTGTTACAAAAATAAACAGAACAACATTTCATGATGTTATTGACAGTATGGATTTGGGAAGTGTCATATATCCGCGCTATGTTACAACAGAGGCGATTATCGGATATGTCAGAGCTATGCAAAATTCCATAGGAAGTAACATAGAGACACTGTACCACATATTTGATAACCGGGCTGAGGCAATAGAGTTTAAGATAGAAAAAGACTCGCCCGTCGTAGGTGTTCCGCTTATGGAACTTGCACTTAAGGATGAACTCCTTGTGGCATGTATTAGCCGGAACGGCAAAATTATGATACCTCGTGGTAGTGACATGATTATGGCAGGAGACAAGGTTATTATAGTAACCACGCACACAGGCTTTCATGACATTAAAGATATATTGAAGTAGAGGTTTGATATGAATTATTCGGTGGTAAGATATATATTAGGCTGGGTAATGATAATTGAGTCATCATTTATGCTTATGATATGCGCGGTTGCGCTTATATATGGGGAGAAAGAGGGATTTTCCTTCCTTTGGACACTCTTAGGTGCTTCGGCTATAGGCGGACTTATGGTACTTAGAAAACCGGAGAACATGACATTTTATGTAAAAGAAGGTTTCGTGACGGTTGCACTTAGCTGGATAGTTCTGTCTGTGGTTGGATGCCTGCCTTATGTTCTTAGCGGTGAGATACCGGATTTTACAGATGCTTTGTTTGAGGTTATATCCGGTTTTACAACTACAGGCGCATCGGTGCTGACAGAAGTGGAAACCATGTCGAGATGCGGCCTTTTCTGGAGATGCTTTACTAACTGGCTGGGAGGAATGGGCGTACTGGTTTTTCTGCTTGCGATTGTTCCTATGACAGGTGGAAGCCAGATGAACCTTATGAAAGCGGAGAGTCCCGGACCCTCCGTTGGAAAACTTGTGCCTAAGGTAAAGCAGACAGCGGCTATTCTGTATGGTATATATATAGTTCTCACCATAATTGAAGTGATTTTACTTTGCATTGGAAATATGTCATTATATGAAGCATTTACCACAGCTTTTTCTACAGCCGGTACAGGCGGATTTGGAATATATAATGACAGTTTGGGCAGTGTAAGTCCGTATATTCAATGGGTTGTGGGTATATTTCTTGTTCTGTTTGGTGTGAATTTCGGAGTGTATTTTCTCCTTATTATGAAAAGGTTTAAGCAGGCGATTGCACATGAGGAGATGAGGGTTTACTTTATAATCATTATCGCGGCTGTTTCGCTTATTGTCATAGATATAAGAGATTATTTTGAAACTGTCGGCGAATGTATAAGACACGCTTTTTTGCAGGTGGCATCGATTATGACGACGGCGGGATTTTCCAGTGTGGACTTTAATCTGTGGCCTGATACCTCCAAGACGGTTCTGGTTCTTCTGATGTTTATCGGTGCCTGTGCAGGCAGTACCGGTGGAGGAATAAAGGTTTCGCGTATTATAATTCTTGTAAAAACCATGTTTAAAGAGATAGTCTCATACCTTCATCCAAGGAGCGTAAAGAAGATAAAGGTTGAGGGAAAACCGGTAGAACATGAGACCCTTAGAAGTACAAATGTATTTATAATAACATATTTACTTATATTCGCTGTGTCAGTACTCCTGATATCCTTTGAGGGTAAAGGCATGGTTACAAATTTTACGGCGGTAGCGGCAACACTTAACAATATAGGACCCGGACTTGATATGGTTGGCCCCATGTCGAATTTCGGACATTTTACGGTGTTCTCAAAATATGTACTTATGTTTAACATGATTGCGGGAAGACTTGAACTTTTCCCTATGCTTATACTGTTTTGTCCGTCCATATGGAAACCTAAAAAAACAAAAAAGATTGAAGAATAGAGGAGCCTTTAAAGCTCCTCTTTTAAGTCTGACATGGTCAGGGTTCTGATTTGCCTGTCAGAAGGATTTTCAATGTTTACAATACGACTTGCCTGACGGGAAATTGCTCTTTCCATATAATTTCTGACTTCTCTTGCATTGGCAAAGTTATCAGTGTGATTGAGGGAAAGTCTGTTGAAATACTCTTTTGCATACTTTTTGCCTGAATCATTTGGAATATATTCCTGCTTTTTGCACATAGATATAAAAATATCGTACAACTGCTCGCCGGTGTAATCCTCAAAATTGATATATTTGTTGAATCTCGATTTAAGACCCGGATTTGAATTTATAAAATCTTTCATAAGGTCAGTATAGCCTGCAACAATAACAATCAGATTATCTCTGTTGTCCTCCATGAGCTTGAGCAAGGTATCGACAGCTTCCTGACCGAAATCTTTTCCGTCTTTCCCGGCGGTGAGAGTATAGGCTTCGTCGATGAAGAGTACACCGCCAAGAGCACTTTCTACGACTGCCTTTGTTTTTGCAGCAGTTTGCCCTATATACCCTTCAACCAGACCGGAACGGTCAACCTCCACCAATTGTCCCTTGGGCAGTACAGAAAGACATTTATATATCTTTGATAAAAGTCTTGCTACTGTAGTTTTGCCTGTTCCGGGGTTGCCGGAGAAAACCATGTGAAGAGTTATATTCGGTTGCTGCATGCCTCTTTCTTCTCGGAGTTTTTTGACCTTCAAAAGGTTAATCAGACTCTTAATTTCTTTTTTTACCCCTTCGAGACCGACAAGCTCGTTTAGTTCTGACATAACAGCTTCAAGAGAAATATCCTCATTTGTCAACTCGTTTTTATTCAGATTTCCTTTCATTCCCTCTAAAGAGGAAATGGTATTTTTTATCGGTCCGTTGCCGGGTTCATAGAGATTGAAATTGCGAAGGTATTTTTCAATCATAAATGTGTAGTCGGTGAGACGCTTTAATTCGGTTTCGGTAACATTGTTGTTTACGGAGATAAACTCCTGACCGAGCTGCACATACAGATTAAGTAAATTACGTGATTTTGAGAATCCTTTTGTTGTATATGCGGATTTCCCTGATAAATCTGCTTTTACAAAATAAGTAAAGGAACGGGGAACATCAGCAGAAAATTTATCTTCTGATATTCGGTCGGATCTAAAACGCAACAGGCTGTCAACAGTGAAATATTCTCCGAGATATTCATGTATAAACTTAATTTCAGGGTACAGATTAGTGCCTGATGAATCAAGGAGATAAGCAAGAAACTGCAACAAGTCAAACTTAATCATATCTCTCAGGGAAATATCGGTTTTCGGACCAAATCCTTGTTGGGTAATGATTTCCCCGTATATATAACAATCGTTAAGTTCCTGTTTAAGAGTATTAATCATAGTGCACCTTCCTCATACCTAAAATATACGTAAATTATAACACCGGTTTGTGTATTGCGTAAAGCGGAAATAAAGTTGAATATGTTTTTTTATTGTGGTACAATAACAATGTATGTATTTTTGATAAATTGCCGGAGGAAAAAATGAGATTTAGACCCTGTATAGATATACATAACGGAGCTGTAAAACAGATAGTGGGAGGAAGTCTCAGAGACGATTCAGCTACCACTGAGGAAAATTTTGTCTCGGAACTAAATGCGGATTTTTACGCTGAAATGTATAAAAAGAGCAACATAACCGGCGGACATATTATTTTGCTAAATCCGGTGGGGAGTCCCTGCTACGAGGCGGATGTCGAACAGGCAAAACTTGCTCTGAACGTATATCCCGGAGGACTACAGGTCGGAGGAGGAATTAATCCTGATAATGCGGAAACATTTCTTGATATGGGCGCGTCCCATGTTATAGTTACATCCTATGTTTTCAAGGACGGGGAGATAAACTACGAAAATTTGAAACGTATGCGCGAGGTTGCAGGCAGGGACAGACTGGTGCTGGACCTGAGCTGCAGAAAAAAAGGAAATACATATTATATCGTTACAGACAGGTGGCAGAAGTTCACCAATGTGGCGGTTTGTAAGGAAACCCTGGAATTACTGGCAGAGTATTGTGACGAATATCTGATACACGCTGTAGATGTAGAAGGAAAAGCATCAGGCATAGAAGAAGATGTGGTTGCAATGTTAGGACAATGGGGTAAATGTCCTATGACTTATGCCGGGGGTGTTGGTTCCTTTTCGGATTTATCCAGGCTTAAGGAGCTTGGCAGAGATAAATTAGATGTAACAATCGGGAGTGCACTTGATATCTTTGGCGGAGATATGGCATATCAGGATGTTATATCATTTTGCAACAACAATATATAATACAAGGAGGAATAAAAAGTGAGAAAATTAAAAAAGACAGCGGTATTTTTACTTACTTTTTCAATGGCATTGTCGCTTATTGGATGTGGAGATAAAAAAAGCGGTAAGAATGACAGCGCAACAGGAACAGATGCAACAGAAAATACGGAAACTACAACCCGTGCCCAGTTAAACGAGGAAGACTATGACTGGTCAACTACAGAGACACCTGAGGTTGAGGACGAAAGATTTACAACAATTGAGGGAGCTGATGTTTTAGGTCTTAATTTCGATGACGGTGACCTGGGAGGATTCACAACATATGTAAATGGCGGTGGCTTTGAAATCTACGAAGAAAACGGCGAATTTGTCTGTGATATTCAAAAAACCGGTACCGTAGAACACGGTTGTCAGATTTACTATGATGGATTTACCATGGCAAAAGGCTGTGTCTACACAGTGTCTTTTGATGTGCGTTCAACAGTTGACAGAGTTATTGAGTGGAGAGTACAGGTAAATGGCGGTGATTACCATGCCTATGCCAGCGATAAAGTTAATCTTACCTCAGATACACAGAAGGTGACTATGGAGTTTACTATGGAAGAGGAGTCAGATCCTGCACCAAGATTTGTTATCAATATGGGACATTATGAAGGTCAGCCTGAACTTCCGCCACATAAAATATACATAGACAATATTTCACTCTTTGTTACAGACAGTTCAAATGCACAGAAGATTGAAGGAGCACCAACACCAATCAAGGTAAAAGTTAATCAGATTGGTTACGAGCCGGATGATGTAAAAACCGTGATAGTTACATCAAAAGATGATCAGGTATTTAAAATAGTTGACGTTGACACAAATGAAACCGTATATGTGGGAGCATATGATTCAGAACTCATGTATGATCCAAACGCCGGTTCCACATTATACAGAGGTGATTTTTCAGATTTCACCACACCGGGCAACTATAAAATAATATCAGCACCATCTGGTGCCTCCTATGAATTTAGCATAGGAGATAATCTGTATGATGATATCTACAGAGACGTGGTTCTTATGATTTACAACATGAGATGCGGATGTGCACTTGATAAGAATATATCAGGAGATTTTGCGCATGAGGCGTGCCACACAACAGAGGCTGTTATATATGGAGATACATCAGGTAAAACAGTAGATGTTTCAGGCGGATGGCACGATGCCGGAGATTACGGAAGATATGTGGTATCCGGTGCTAAAACAGTTCAGGATTTGCTGCTTACATATGAAGATTGTGGTTACAGCGCGGATGATATGGGAATACCTGAGAGTGGAAACGGTGTTCCTGATTTACTTGACGAAACCAGATATGAGCTTGAGTGGATGCTCAAGATGCAGGATGAAGCATCCGGTGGTG
The DNA here is from genome assembly GCA_964553965.1 of uncultured Bacteroides sp. Classification (GTDB taxonomy): domain Bacteria; phylum Bacillota; class Clostridia; order Lachnospirales; family Lachnospiraceae; genus Coprococcus_C. The sequence goes on from CAZKMB010000003.1 coordinate 78,216, forward strand.
TATATCACAAGGTTACAGCATTGGTATTCCCTGAAACAGTTCTTGCGGTAGATGAGACAGACCAATTAGTTCTTGCACCTATTTCTTATGCTGCTACAGCAGACTTCGCTGCTGTTATGGCCAAGGCATCAGTGATATATGCAGAATATGATGAAGCTTTTGCTGCATCATGTCTTGAAGCGGCTAAAAAAGCATATGTATTCTTAGAGGCAAATCCGGATATGACCGGATACAAAAATCCTGAGGAAATAGTAACAGGAGAATATCCTGATCAACAGCTTGACGACGAGCTTTTGTGGGCGGCATCAGAGATGTATATAGCGACAGGAGACTCAAAATATCTTGATACAGTAAATACAAAACTCGGTGAGAATTACAGAACCGGCTTAGGTTGGGCATCCATTGGAACATATGCATTATATGATCTTGCAAAGGCAGAGGGTATAGATGGAGATGTTCAGGCACAGGCGAAAGAAAAATTTCTTAGCCTTGCGGATGATGTCATAACAATATGTAAGAAAGATGCATTCTTTATGGGAATTAAGACATATGGGTGGGGAAGTAATATGGATGTTGCAAATAACGGAGAACTTTTGCTCATGGCAAACAAACTCAATCCCAATAATGAATACTTGGAATACGCTCAAAGACAAAGAGACTACATATTTGGATTAAATGCGACAGGATATTGTTATGTGACAGGCTACGGACAACTGAGTCCTCACGGAACACATCACAGACCATCACAGGTGCTTGATAAAACCATGCCGGGTATGTTGGTAGGCGGACCGGATGCAGCACTTGAGGATCCATATGCAAATGCGGTGCTGTACGGTATGAATCCTGCACTTTGTTATGTTGATAATGAGCAGAGTTATTCCTGTAACGAGATTACAATTTATTGGAATTCACCTCTCATCTATCTTATGACAGGATTACTTTATCAGTAGGAGTTTTTTGTAAATGTCAGTCGTGATAAATAAGCTTCTTGCCAACGATAAGATTAGATATATTCTGGCAGGAGGATGTACAACCTTTGTCAATTTAATAACGTTTTTTATACTGAGAAGTTTTACTTCCATAGATAGAAATTTTTGCAATGTTATAGCCATTTCCATGGCTATAACATTTGCCTATTTTGCAAACAAATATTTTGTGTTCAGAAGCAAAACCAACGGACTGTTTAAGACCATAAGTGAGGCTGCATCCTTTGTGGGGGCAAGGCTTGTATCCATGGGAGTGGAAATACTTGGATTTGCCATATTATGTGACAGTTTCAGAATAAGCGAGATATTTTCTAAGCTCATAGTACAGGTGGTGGTATTTGTACTGAATTATGTTTTCAGTAATATTTTTGTATTTAACAGGGAACGCAGGAGTTTTACGGAATATGTCAAATCAAATTACTGCTACTACATATCTTTTTTTATAGTTGCGGTATTTATGATTGCGGTGTGTGTGTCAGAAGGAATAGTACCTTTTGGCAACAATTCTCTTACAATAGTGGACAGTGTTCATCAGTATCTGCCGTTTCTTTCTGAACTTAGAAACAAATTGTTGAATGAGGGAAGTTTATTTTATACATGGAATATCGCAATGGGTTCCAATTTTGTGTCGCTTTCGGCATACTATCTGAACAGCCCGTTTAATTATCTTTTACTTCTTTTTGACAAAGAGCATTTGATTTTGGGGATTAATTTTATTCTGATATTAAAAGTATGTCTCTCATCAACAACAATGGCTTATTATCTTGCTAAAAAAGAAGGAAATAATAAAAAAGATGCATACATCATAGCAATTGCAGTTTCTTATGCACTCAGTAATTATGTTGTGGGATACTGCTGGAACTTGATGTGGATGGATTGTATATTGATGTTCCCGCTTCTCATGCTCGGCTTTGATAGACTGATGAGGGACAGGGATCCGAAACTTTATACACTGGCACTTTTCTATTGCCTCTATTGTAATTATTATATTGGCTTTATGATATGTATATTTCTGGTGTTATGGTTCTTTGTACATAACCATGGAGGAATAAAAAAATTCTTTACGGATGGGATAAGATTTGCGGCTTTTTCTCTCATAGGAGGAGGGCTTGCCATGTTTTCTCTTATTCCGGCATATTTTGGTATAATGGCAACGGCAGCAGGCGAGATGAAATTGCCTAAGTGGAAGTGGTACGGGGATATATTTGACATATTAAAACAACAACTGTTCCTTACAGAAACCATAACAAATCAGACCTTTGACGGGGGTGCAAATTTATATTGTGGTGTATTTGCCGTATTTGCATTTTTCCTGTATATATTCCATATAAATAAAAAATCCTTTGAAAAGGTAAAAAAGATACTTCTTCTTATATTGCTGTTGGCAAGCTGCAATAACGAGCTGCTTAATTACATCTGGCATGGCTTTCACAATCAGTATGGGATACCGAACAGATTTACATTCCTATATGTATTTATACTGCTTGACATTGGATATGAAGTGCTGTGCGAGGTAAAAAAAACAAGCGCATATGAAGTGGTGTTTGCAACTGTGTGGTCGTGTGTATTCATAATTTTATGTTGGGTTCAAACAAGTACTGTCAGTATATACGCGGTTGTTTGCTCAGTTATTCTTGCATCCCTTTATGGTATGTGGACAATGCTGAGGACGAAGAAAAAAATGAACAATAAAATATTTGCAGGGGTGTTTACCTTTGTTTGCTGTATAGAAATAATAGTTAATGCCACTTTCGGATTCCTTGAAAACGGTTATGCAAAGCTTGATGGCAAATATGATACGACACAAGCTGTTGCTGAGGCTTACGGTGAAATAAAGAACATAGCTTCTGAGGAAACTGCAGGTTTTTACCGGGTAGAGCTTATGGATTCAACCGTGCTGGATGAGGTTACATGGCATAATCTTCCGAGTGTTGGAACGTTCTGTTCAACAGTGCTTGGGGATATGGTTACAACTATGGGCAGATTGGGCTTTTACACCGGGGCAAATGAATTTCTCTATATGGGATATACACCGTTTACCAACTCCATCTTTAATGTCCGTTATCTTCTGGAAAGAGAGGGAGATTATAACAACTATGATTACAACTATATAGGTGAAGTTGATGGAATTGGCATATATGAAAATCCATATCCGTTATCCATCGGATTTTGCGTAAGTGAAAAAGTGCTTAACTGGGACAGGGATTCCTGGAGATATGAGAATGCCCAGGAAAATCTTTCTTTCAGTATGGTAGGTTACAGTAACTTTTTTGATACAGTAAAACCGGATTTGATAGTTGAATCAAATGAAGGGAAATTACTGCTGACACGTAACAGGGTGGAGTTTACTCCATATGCTTCCGGAAGTGCAGGATTTACAACATCCTTTTATGTGGATGAGGCGGGAGATTACTATTTAAATGCAAGAGGTTCGGGTCTTACAAAAATCAGATTCTATGTAAATGGCGAGGAACTTACTTATGACAGATACCAGTCTCAGATATTCCACATGGGTGAACTGGAGAAAAATGATTACGTTACGGTTGAGTACTATTACAATTCCGTGGAAAAAGATAAAAACTATAACGTAACTTTAACCGCTTCCATATTTGATGAAACAGAATATCAGGTTGTGTACAATCTCTTAGACGATAACATGCTTGAGGTGTCGGAAAGTGCTGACGGTTACATTCTGGGAGAGGTGGATGTTCTGCCGGGACAGGTGTTATTTACATCTATTCCTTATGACGAGGGATGGAGCGTTAAAGTTGACGGACAGGAGACTGAATACAAAAAAGTGTGCGGTTCATTTATAGCTGTTCCGTTGGAGGAAGGACATCATACGGTTGAGATGGTTTATATGCCAAAGGGACTTATGACCGGAATACTGATTTCTGTCATATCCTGTATCCTGTTTACCTGTGCCGTGATAGCGGGAAATCGAAAAAAACACATGTCAACATCCGAAGAAAATAGCAATAATGACATTGACCGAGAGGTAAATATATAGTAAAATGATATATTATGACAAACTGTATGTTTGCAGAGTAAAACTTTAGAATAGGGGTGTAACAATGGAGAAGTTAAGAGAACTTGGATGGCAAAAATTGGTAATTGTTGCGGCTGTGGCAGAGCTTGTGTTGGGAGTCGTGTTTGGAGCTGCTTTTGGGGCTGTTCCGGCAGGCATTATAACCGGTATTCTCTGTGCGGCGATTACAGGTTTCATTATTTTTGTATTATGTGGTAATGAGATAGGCGGACATTCAAAAAATGACAAATACAAAAAGCTGTTTATGAACCTTCCTATCGGTTTTGCTCAGGCAAAAATAATCACAGATTCTATGGGAAACGGTATAGGGTATTGCATAGAAAATGCAAATGAGAGATTTGGCAATTACTTCAATCTTGACAGCACAGATTATGAGGGTAAAATTCTTGGAGAGAGTAAGATAGATGTACTTCAGGATATAAATGCCTGGTTTACAGCGTATAACACTTCCGGCACAAAGGAAGGGGACTTTATGGATGTTGAAATCACCATGGAGAAGCTGGGCAAGGTATTTAACACAGTTATGTACAAATCAGAGGCCGATTACATAAACATGGTTGTCATTGATATAACCGACCAGAAGGAAACTGAAAACAAACTTTCAAAAGCAATTGATGATGCGAATGCTGCATATAGAACTCAGGCAGAATTCCTTGCAAATATGAGTCATGAGATACGAACTCCTATTAACGGTATTCTTGGTATGTTACAGCTTACACTTATGGCTGATGATTTGCAGGCGGATTACAGGGATAACCTCCTGACTGCTAAAAATTGTGCTGATAACCTTTTGCGACTGATAAATGACATACTTGACATAAGTAAGCTTGAGGCGGGTAAATACAATCTTAAAGAAGAGATATTTGATGTGAGAAGTGCTATTGAAGAAACTGTTGCTGCCCAGGTACCTACAGCTACAAATAAGGGTCTGGCTCTGGATTGCACTTTTGGTAACAACATTCCTAAATTGGTTAAAGGTGATGGACAGCGTATACAGCAAATTCTTAATTGTCTTCTTTCAAATGCACTTAAATTTACCTCTGAAGGAAGTGTCAGGGTTAAGATAGCGGCTATTGATGCTGAAAAAGAAAATATTAATATTCGTATCGCTGTTGCAGATTCAGGTATAGGTATATCCGAAAAGGATATGGATAAGTTATTTATAAGATTTTCACAGGTTGATGCTTCGGATACAAGAAAATACGGTGGTTCCGGTCTCGGACTTGTAATATCAAAACAGATAGCAGAGCTTATGGGCGGAACAATCAGTGTACAGAGTAAGGAAGGCATTGGTTCAACATTTATAGCCGAGATACCGCTCAAGGTTGTTAAGGCGGCAGAGGTAGAAGCGCAAAAGGCAGAAGAAAAGAAGGACGATGCAGCCATATTCTCTATAAATGCTCACAGTAAAGCAAGAATTCTTGTCGCTGAGGATGAACCTGTTAACCAGCAGGTAATAGGAAAGCTTCTGGGTATGGCAGGATTTTCCTATGACATAGCTGAAAATGGAGAAAAAGCAGTTGAACTCTTTAAGCAAAAGGAATATGATGCAGCTCTTTTTGATGTGCAGATGCCGGTTATGGATGGTATTGCGGCAACTCAGGAAATAAGAGACATTGAAAATAAGGAACACAGAAAGAGACTTCCTATCATTGCTGTTACAGCAAGAGCAATGTTTGGTGATAAAGAGAGAATCCTTGAAAATAAGTTGGATGATTATATTGCTAAACCATACAACCTCAATACTGTTGTAGAAACACTCAACAAATATATTGATAAGAAGGATTAAATAAGATATAGTGCCGTGGGATTCAGTACTTGCGGCACTATATTTTTAAATAAAAATTTAGTGAAATAAGTTGACTTTGTTTCAACTAACTTATATACTTATGTTGGTTAATTTTTTTATTTTACTAGAAGATGTGATTAAACAAATTGTTCAGTATTCTATGTAAAATATAATTAAAATATATTTAGGAGGAAATTTTCATGTCAACAAAAGCTTATTATCCAATTAGTGAAATCGGCGCCGGAAAGCCAGGTTTTTCTAAGACACGTTCTATCATTGAGGCTGCTTTCTATGGTAATAACGTAGTAAAGGTAAATACTCTTAAGGAAGCTTATGAGTTAGCTAAGAATTCACCGGGAACAATTGTAACAGATATGCCTATTTTACGAGGTGAAGAGTTTGGTCTTGAGGCAGATGCAAAAGTTTTATTATTTAATGATGGTGCTGTTACAGGTCGTTATGCAACTGCTCGTAGAATTAAAGGTGAACCGGGAGTAGATGATGCAAAATTAGATAAGGTAATTATGGATGCTATCTACGAGACACGTTGGAAAACTATGTATCACGCTGAGGTGTATGTAGGTCTTGATCCTGAGTTTATGGCTAAGGCTCATCTTTTGATACCTGAAGGAGAGGAAAATCTTCTTTACAACTGGATGCTTAACTTCCAGTATATGTCAGATGAATATGTAAAGATGTATAAGAATTCACTTCCTATAGGTGGAGGAAACGAACCGGATATTTATATTTTCTCAGACCCACAGTGGATTCCTGGAAATCGTCCGGATGTTGATTACAGCTGTTTGAGTGATCCGCTTACTCTTTGCTATTTTGATACAAATGCAAACTGTGCTGCTATTCTTGGTATGAAGTATTTTGGCGAGCATAAAAAAGGAACACTTACAATGGCTTGGGCTCTTGCCAACAGAAACGGCTATGCATCATGTCATGGTGGACAGAAGGAATATATCCTTGAAGATGGTTCAAAGTTCGTTGCATCTGTTTACGGATTATCAGGTTCAGGTAAGTCAACACTTACTCATGCAAAGCATGGCGGTAAGTATGAAATTAAGGTTCTTCATGATGATGCGTTCATTATAAATACAGATACTTGCGCATCTATTGCTCTTGAACCTACTTATTTTGATAAGACAGCCGATTATCCAACAGGTTGTCCGGATAATGCATATCTTCTTTCAGCACAGAACTGTTCAGCTACTCTTGATGAGGATGGAAAGATACAGTTAGTAACTGAGGATATAAGAAATGGTAATGGTCGTGCTATCAAGTCTAAGCTTTGGTCTCCAAACCGTGTAGATAAGATAGATGCACCTGTAAATGCTATTTTCTGGATTATGAAAGACCCAACAATTCCACCTGTTGTAAAGCTTAAGGGAGCAGCTCTTGCATCAGTTATGGGAGCAACTCTTGCTACTAAGACATCTTCAGCAGAACGTGTTGCTGCAGGAACAGATATGAATGCTATCCGTATAGTACCATACGCAAACCCATTCAGAACTTATCCTCTTGTAAATGATTACGAGAAGTTTAAGAAACTTGTTGAAGAGAAGAACGTAGATTGCTACATCATTAACACAGGTGATTTTATGGGCAAGAAAGTTCAGCCTAAGGATACCCTTGGTATTCTGGAGACAATCGTTGAAGGAAAGGCAGTTTTCACACAATGGGGACCATTTGAGGATATTGAGATTATGGATTGGGAAGGATTTGCACCTGATCTTAACGATGCATCCTACAAGACAGAGCTTAAGAATTCAATGCAGACTCGTGTAAATGCAGTTGAAGGATTTGCAAATAATAAGGGTGGCTACGATAAGCTTCCTGATGAGGCTCTTGAGGCTCTTAAGAAACTTGTTGATGTATTATAATTGTATATTCATATTAAAATGTGATTGGGATGCCGCTCATTGTATGAGCGGCATTTTCTTTTTTTAGCGACATTTAGCTATAAATATGTCGTTGCCAAGGATTACAAAATATATTATAATTGAAGATAGAAAATATTAGTTTTAGGGAGGATAAGAATATGATATGTAGTAAGTGTGGTACAGAGATTGCCGATGGTATGCGTTTTTGTACTATGTGTGGAACACCGGTATCTGCGCCTGCAACAGGAGATATAGAAACGACAGTTATGGTTAATCAGAGTGATGGCAACAGTGCTCAACCGCAGATGGTACAGCCACAGATGGCACAGGGTATGTACAACCAGTATAACGGACAGCCGCAGATGGCACAGCCACAGATGGTACAGCCACAGATGGGACAGGGTATGTACAACCAGTACAACGGACAGCCGCAGATGGTACAGCCACAGATGGGACAGGGTATGTACAACCAGTACAACGGACAGCCGCAGATGGCACAGCCACAGATGGGACAGGGTATGTATAATCAGTACAACGGACAACCACAGATGGCGCCAAAGCCACCGAAGAAACCACTTTCTCCGAAGGCTAAGAAAGCAATAATTATAGGCGGAATTGTGTTAGTGCTTTTGGTTGTATTTTTCCTGGTAGTGTGGCCTATTATTACAAAGAGTAAGCTTGAAGGTGAATATGTTTGTAAGGATAGCTATTTACGTTACAGGATTATATTTGATGATGGTACATATGTGTGGTACGATGAAGATGGTGACGGTACAGAGGCAGGTACTTATGTTTTAAAAGATGACAAGGTTGTCTTGACTTCGCTTTCTGGAAACGAGACAAAAGGAACCTTTGATGCCGATGACAATGTGTTTATTATAAAAGAATATTATTATACTGACAAATATAAATCAACAGATAAGGATGTAAAACTTGGAATTGATATTTCAAAAACATATGTTGATGATTTGGAAAACAAAATTATGGAAGCAGCAAAGGCATTATCGGATGAAGATACATATGATTGGTGGTATATATACGAAGATGATTGGGCAACTGCAACCGGTCTTTTAAAAGAGATTGGTGATAAAATTGGATATAGCAGTGATAAAACATTGCAATTTCTCCTCGAAAACGATTTTATAACTATAAGTATAGATATATATGGTACAGACGTATATGTCTATGTAGATGCCTGGTATTAAAAATAATATATACAAAAAAAGGAATGATTTTTGCTACGGGTGAATAAGGCAGTATTTTAGAAAATGCGGTGTAACCTCAGAATGAAAAAAAGGGGCAGTGATGCCCCTTTTTATTTGACTAATTTATGCTTTCAATGTATTCATCTATCTTGTCTTCTAAAAGATAAAATTGACATGGACCTGCATCAAGTATGATTTTATGAAATTCTTTTTCGTCGAAATCATCACCCAGTGCATCCATCGCCTTTTCTTTCAGTTCTTCAAATTCAAGCCATCCCATACAGTACATCTGATAATTAGCAGGCTCGGCTATAACATAATCCATAATATCCTGTGCAGCAGATGAATTAAAGCCATTTTCAGAGAGATATTTTTCTGTCTCCTCAAGTGTCCAACCTTCGTAGTTGACTCCGATTTCGATTCTTGCACTCACAAGAAGATTTAATTTATTGTTTATGCGTTCAAAGTCAGCATAACATTCGTGAGTAAAGCCATCATAATAATCAAAGGCCATCATTTCTACATACGAAGCCCAACCTTCCTGATAACCGTTGAAGTTGAGTATGGTTCTTATAGGTTCAGGGTCATTTGAAAGGAAATATACAAATTGATACATGTGACCCGGTATGCCTTCGTGCGCAAGAGTACTCCAAAGAGAGGATGTTTCACCATCCTGAATATTAGTGTATATGGAGTTATTTTCATAGTCATCCATGGCAGGTGTCATATAGAAAGCCGGGCTTACAATATCCTGAAGAGATTCGTGAACCGGTTCGACAGAGTAATTTATATCGGGTATTTCCGGGAATCTGTCAGCAAAAGCATCCTGAAAAAAATCGATGGTTTCTCTTAAATCAATTTTGCCATATAGATCATCATCAAAGTATTCTAAATAAGCATCATAGTTGGACATTACAACAGAATAATAATCTTCCATAACCTCGTCTATGGCATCATCAAGGGTTGAGATAATCTCGTTTGGGGTCTTATCTGTGCCAACATCAGTAGCTATGAGGTACTCGTAATAATCTTTCCCTCCCTCGTGATAACATAAACCGAGTTCGTTTGTTCCGGTTCCCTTCAGTTCTTCAAAGACAGAGATAACATTTTCGTATGTCGGAATAATGTAATTCATAACGGCATCATAATTAGCCTGTTTATATGCCTCTGCTTCTTCTTCGGATACGCCCTCAACTTCGCCTATGCGGTCGTTAAACGTAACTATAAGGAGATTATCCTCAGGTGATTCTATATATTCCGAACATTGTCTGATGACTTCATCAGCACAGTTATCGTTCATAAAGAAGCCTTTTTCAGATTTGATATATTCAAAGTCGAGCCATGCCTGAAAATATTCCGGTGTGAGTTCAAGCAGTTTCAGGTAATCATCCACATCCTCTTTATCATAGAAAGTATACTCTGATAAGCTAATCGGAAGATTGGAATGTAAACCACTGGTATATGCAAAAGGCTCATAGAGATATATGTTATCGTAAAACTTAATATTCATACACAAATAGTTGTACAGTATATCGTAGGTAAATTGCTGATCGTCTGTCAGCAGGTCATAGTCAAAGCCGGTCATTTCATCTAATGTATCATTTGCATCCTGGATGGATTCGGATATGGCTTCTTCGCTTAAATCGGTGTCACCATAAGTTATTTCAGGTGGAGTTATACCATAATTTTCCGGATTGGCAAGAGAATAGTGTAATGTCAGGGTATCACTTGTTACAGTTTCTTCAAATGTTTCCCACAGCCATTCATCAAATGCCTGCTGTTCTTCTAAAGCCTCAGGAGAACCGGGGTCAGACTGTATTGTTTCTGTTGTGTTATCTTCTGTGATATTCTCCAAAATTGAGAAAAATTCGTCCATGGATATGCTTGAGTTACCGGATGCGGAATCATCTTTTTTATCACAACCACACACGGAAAGCGCCAAGCAAAATGACAATGTTATGGCTGCTATGGATTTTTTTCTAAAGTTTATCATAGTTACCTCCCTTAAATTTTATTGTATGGGTATCATTATATACAGTATATCCCAAAAAATCAATTTAAGTATTTCTTTGAAAATTAAACAGAAAAAAATGGGGAATAATGTAGATATTTTGCTGACGATAAGTTCATAAAAAATGTATATATTGTGTTAAAGTTAATGTATAAAAAACAAATGTTTTATTTGAAAGAGGAGATGTTTTATGGAAGGAATTTTAATAAAGGAAGCGGCAAAAATGCTGGAGGTGGAATCACATGTTTTAAGGTACTGGGAGGAGGAATTGGGAATTGACATTAAGAGAAATTCCATGGGACACAGATATTATGATGAGAGGGATATAAAGCTTTTTAAAGATGTTAAAGAATTAAAGAAAAGAGGACTCACTTTAAAAGATATAAAATCGGGAATAGATAATAAAAAGAAATATGAAAAGCTGAGTAATGGTGATGAAGGAAAGGAAATAGTACATATAGATGAGCCGGCGACTCTTGCTGATGATAAGGTGGTTGATTTTAAATTGGCTCAGATACAGTCATCCATGAACAGGATTGTGGCAAATGCTTTAAGAGAAAATAAGGATATTATTACAACCTCCATAAAAGCAGAGGTTACAGCGGATGTTATGCGTCAATTTGATACCGTAATGAGGGAAAAAGAAGAGAAGGAGGAAGCGAGATTTAAAAAGTTAGATGAGACACTGAGAAAATTGCAGCAGGTTAACGAAGAAGTTGCAGCTACTAAGATAAAAAAGAAGTTTAAGTGGAGAAAATGAATGATAATGTAACTCTCTGTATTGAAATTTTGATGTAAAGATGATATCCTAACAATTGATTTAGTATGCAAAGGTGAGGGTTTTATGAAGTTAAATATCTTATATGAAGATGATGCCCTTCTCGTATGTGTTAAGCCTTGCGGAGTGCCGTCTCAGGGTGACAGATCGAATGACAGGGATATGATAACACTTATTAAGGAGTATCTTTTTGAACATTCACATTCAGACGAAGAACCGTATTTGGCTGTTATTCACAGATTGGACAGACCCGTTGGCGGAGTTATGGTGTTTGCTAAGTCACCTGAAGCTGCGGCAAGGCTGTCTGATGATATGCAGGAAGGCAATATAATTAAATATTATCAGGCTATTCTGACAGGTGAGCTTCCCGATGAGTCGGGTGAACTTACGGATTATTTGGTAAGGGATGGTAAGACAAATACTGCAAAGCTTGTCAAAAAAGGTGAAAAAGGTGCAAAAAAAGCTATTCTCAATTATGAGGTTCTGGATGTTTTTGAAACCGATCAGGGCATTTTGTCCTATGTTCTTATTGAACTTGTTACCGGGAGACATCACCAGATAAGGGCTCAGATGGCGGCCAGAGGGTGTGGCATATGGGGAGATACTAAGTATAATCCGCTGTTTGCCAAAACTAAGAGAAGATATATGCAGATTGGTCTGTATTCTTCAAGGATAGAACTTGATCATCCCGTCACAGGTAAGCACATGATATTTAAACATGAGCCGGAAGGGGAAGCCTTCGATGTGATTGAGATGGATGAATTTGAATAAATGATAGTGAGGGAAAAATTATGGCTAAAGATAAGAAATTAGTAGAGCAGATTACTTCCATGGAGGAGGATTTTGCACAGTGGTATACAGATGTTGTTATTAAGGCAGGTCTTATTGACTATACAAGTGTAAAAGGATGTATGGTTTTAAAGCCTGCAGGTTATGCCATATGGGAACTTATTCAAAAACAGCTTGATGAAAGATTCAAGGAAACAGGTGTGGAAAACGTTTATCTTCCTATGTTCATACCGGAGAGTCTTTTGCAAAAAGAAAAAGATCATGTGGAGGGATTTGCACCGGAGGTTGCCTGGGTAACTCATGGCGGTTTGAATGAACTTCAGGAAAGAATGTGTGTCAGACCAACATCTGAGACTCTTTTTTGTGATTTTTATGCAAAGGATATTCAGTCTTACAGAGATTTACCAAAGGTATATAATCAGTGGTGCTCAGTAGTAAGGTGGGAAAAAGAGACAAGACCGTTCCTTCGTTCGAGAGAGTTTTTATGGCAGGAGGGGCATACTGCTCATGCCACAGCAGAAGATGCGGAAAAAAGAACTATACAGATGCTTAATGTTTATGCGGATTTTTGCGAACAGGTTCTTGCCATGCCTGTTATAAAGGGAAGAAAAACCGATAAAGAAAAATTTGCCGGTGCAGAGGCTACTTATACTATAGAAGCTCTTATGCATGACGGCAAGGCACTTCAGTCCGGTACATCTCATAATTTTGGAGATGGATTTGCAAAGGCATTTGGTATTCAATATACAGATAAAGAAAATAAACTTCAGTATGTTCATCAGACTTCATGGGGCATGACGACGAGACTTATTGGAGCTGTTATTATGGTTCATGGTGATGATTCCGGGCTTGTGCTTCCTCCTATGGTTGCTCCGACACAGGTTATGATTGTTCCGATTATGCAGAAGAAGGAAGGAGTTCTTGAGAAAGCAGAAGAATTAAAATCTTTGCTTAGGGCATACAGGGTTAAGGTTGATGATTCGGATAAGAATCCCGGATTTAAGTTCGCTGAACAGGAAATGAGAGGTATACCACTCCGTGTGGAAGTAGGACCAAAGGATATAGAAGCGGGACAGGCTGTGGTTGTAAGAAGAGATACAAGAGAGAAGTATATTGTGTCTTTTGATGAGCTTGCTGCAAAGATTGGCGAAATTTTAGAACAGATGCAGAAGGATATGTATAATCGCGCACTTGCCCACAGAGAGGCAAATACTCATGTGGCTGCTGACTGGGATGAATTTACTGACATTCTTGAGCATAAACAAGGCTTCATTAAGGGAATGTGGTGTGGTGACCAGGAGTGTGAGATAGCTATAAAAGATGAGACAGGTGCGACTACCAGATGTATGCCGTTTGAACAGGAACATATTTCTGATGTCTGTGTACACTGCGGTAAACCGGCGAAAAAAATGGTTTATTTTGGAAAAGCATACTAAGATACTTTAGACAAGCGGCTTGAAAGGAGGCGCCATCATAGTCAGGATAGACATCCCTGTGGGTGCAAAGTATATAATCGATAAATTAAATAGTAAAGGCTATGAAGCGTATATTGTTGGAGGATGTGTACGAGACAGTGTTTTGGGAAAGTGTCCCAATGACTGGGATATAACTACGTCCGCTACTCCCTATGAGGTGAAAAATATATTCAAGCGCACAATTGATACCGGTATTCAGCATGGTACTGTTACGGTTCTTGTGGATAAGAGCGTGTTTTTGGCAGATGCCCCCCACGCTCATCATGAGTATGCTTTTGAGGTAACTACTTATCGTGTTGACGGTGAATATGAAGATCACAGACGACCTAACAGTGTGGAATTTACAACATCTCTGGAAGAGGATTTGAAAAGAAGGGATTTTACCATAAATGCTATGGCGTATAATGACCGGGAAGGTGTCATAGATATCTTTGGCGGCATGGATGATTTAAAAAAAGGTATAATCCGATGTGTAGGTAATCCTAAAGACAGATTTGATGAGGATGCTCTCAGGATTTTACGAGCGGTGAGATTTGCGGCACAGCTTGGCTTTTCCATTGATGCGGATACAAAATATGCTATGAAGGCTCAAGCCGGATTTTTAAGGGATATAAGTGCTGAACGGATTCAGGTGGAACTTGGGAAACTCATTACATCGGATAATCCTGACAGACTTGTGCAAGCCTATGAGACAGGTATTACAAAAATTATTCTTCCGGAATTTGATGATATGATGAATACGTCTCAACACAATCCGCACCATATTTACAGCGTGGGTATTCACACTATAAAAGTTATGGAAAATATTCCAAACAATTCCGTACTCAGGTATGCGGCTCTTTTACATGATGTGGCAAAGCCGATGACAAAGACAAAAGATTGCAATGGTGTGGAACACTTTTATGGTCATCAGGCAGAGGGTGCAAAGCTGACGAGGAAAATTTTAAAGAGGCTTAAGCTTGATAACAATACCATAGACAGAACCTGTACGCTTGTACTTAATCATGATTTTTCTTTGATGGATGAGAGCCGTGCATCTGCATTTCGCAGATTCATAGGGCGGCTTGGAATAGAGAATTTTTCAGATTATATTCTTCTCAGAAAGGCTGATATAAATGCTCAGAGTGATTATCAGCGACGGGAAAAAATCCGGGATGTAGAGGTTATGTGTACATTATACAATAAGGTTATAGAGGAAAATCAATGTATAAAAATCAAGGATTTGGCTGTTGACGGAAAAGATTTAATGGAGCTTGGCATGAAACCGGGGAAAGATATGGGAAACATGCTTTCCTGGCTGCTGGAGCAGGTATTGGATGAACCACGGAACAATGAAAAAGAAATTCTGCTTTCCATGGTAAAAGATAAACTAAATATTTAAAATAAGTCATATATAATTCCCTTCGGACATACAATTAACAAGATTGGTGTTTGGAGGGGATTTTATTGTCTGAAAAAATGTCAGAGGTTTATGGTGCATATGATATGGAAATTTATCAGACTATGAGAGGAAGAGGAGCTACACTCCTTATGACAGACAAGGGAATATACCAATTAAAATCCTTGGATACAAACGAGAGCAGACTTAATGCGGAATATTTATTTAAAGAAAAGTTGTGTGAGCAGGGTTTTTCCTCTATAGACAGATGTATTAAGAACAGAGAAGATGAGCTTGTTACTTATGACAGATACAATAACCCTTATGTTATGAGAAAATTCTTTATGGGAAAAGAATGTAACGTGTCTAAAATTGAAGATATATATATAGCGGTGGACAATCTGGCGAGACTTCATATTGCATGCAGGGAGGTTTTTAACAGTACGGAAAAAGATGTACATATAAGGTCTAACGGGGATTTCAAAAGGAGAAACAGAGAGTTAAAAAGAGTGCGGAGTTTTATCGGGAAACAAAAATCCAGAAAAGAATTTGAGAACCTCTATGTTAAATCGTATGATTTCTTTTATGAAAAGGCTGTTTTGTGCGAAGAAAGATTCTCGTCTTACTTTTCTGTTGACATGACCGGTCACCTTGGCTATTGTCACGGAACATATAATCATCACAGTGTTCTCATAAGTAGGGAAGAACCCGGTCAGCTCAATGTTGGTACAATAAATTTTGACAAATTTTTTGTGGGGAATCAGTTGATGGATCTGTATCATTTTATGAGAAAAATTGTTGAAAAAAATAAATATAATTTTCATATCATGCGCGATATTCTTGAAAGATACGGAAACATATGTCCCCTCACAAGGGAAGATATAGAGTATATTTACATACTCTATTGTTATCCTGAAAAATTTTATAAGATAAGTAATCAGTATATCAATTCACCCAAAAACTGGATTTCTCCCAAAATGCTTGAAAAACTCAACAAGCTGATAGAGGATGAAGAGGATAAAGAAAATCTGTTGAATGAATTAAATAAATATAAATCTGAATTAAAATCAATATAATCACTTCACATTTTGTAAATTATCCTGTATAATACAATGGTTAAGGTGGGTACTATGCGAAAAAATATTTTTTTGATATTATTAGTGAGCTTCATGCTGATGTTTACAGCCTGTGACAATAAAGGCAAAGTAAAGGTTTATGAGAATACGGAGGATATCAACGTTATTCATACAGAGGCTAATATGACAGCGGTGGTCACTAATATGGATTTTGAACATAATACTTTTAGCTTTGTTGAATGTATATCCGGTAAGGAGTACGAGATAGCTTATCATGGTGGCGTGAACATTTACAATATTTATGGTGATGCCATAGATGTTAAGGAAGTGTATAACGGCAGTGTAGTTGATGTTGTGTATTATTCTGACACTATGAGACTGGTGAGTCTGTCTTTCAACTCTTCGGTCACCACCTTAAAGAGTGTAAATAAGTTTAGTGCGGATCCTGACGGCGGTGTAGTCAGATACAAAGGTACAACCTGCGATATGTGGGATTATGCAGTTGCCTATGACGGCGATTTACCCATGGATATAAGAGAGATTAACACTGAGGATCAGGTGACCCTGAATATATACCGTAATGAACTTGTATCTGTTGTGGTTGAGCTGGGACACGGGTACGTACGGCTCGCGAACTATGACACCTATATCGGAGGATTTGTGGAAGTCGGATATGACGTGATTGTACCTGTTACAGAGGATATGCTTATAGCTGTCAGAGAGGGGGAATACACGCTTCGTATCACAAAAAACGGCTATAGTCAAAGTAAGGATGTGACGGTTCAAAAAGGCAGGGAAACTCTTGTGGATTTGTCAGCCATAGCTATTCCGGAAGGTACGGTTATTTTTAATATATCTCCTGCGGATGCGGTTTTGTATGTCAGCGGAAATCCCCAGAGCAGTCATTCCTATACAGGTGCGTATGGAACATACAGTATAAAAATTATTGCGGATGGGTATAAAACGTTTAGAGGTAGCGTGGATATTGCTGACGTAGTGAAGTCCTATAACATTAACCTCAGTCTTTTGGAAGAGACCACGGAAGAAACCACAGAGGAAAAAGAGGACACGACGGAAGATGTCGGAACGGATACGGAGGAAACCACGGAGAAGTCCGGGGAAACTACGGAAAATATTATTAAGATTAATAAACCTGTAAATGTAGATGTTTATGTTGATGGTGAATATATAGGTGTTGCACCTGTGACTTTTCCCAAAACAGTGGGAAGCCACACAGTTACATTATACAAGTCGGGTTATTTAATAAAGAGTTATACCATATATGCATCGAATAACGGTAAAGATGATGAGTACAGTTTCGATGAACTTACATCTCTTTACGATGCGATAGAATAAAAGGAGGAACATCATGGATTACATGAAAATATATGAGGAATGGACAACTAATCCTTTTTTCAGCGAAGAAACAAGAAGTGAACTGCTTGCCATAAAGGACGATGAAAAAGAGATTAAGGAGCGTTTTTATGGTGACCTTGAGTTTGGTACAGCAGGACTTAGAGGAATTATCGGAGCCGGTATCAATCGTATGAATGATTATGTAGTTGCCAAGGCAACACAAGGTCTTGCTAATTATATTATTCGCCGTAAGAAGGAATCACGAGGAGTTGTTATTGCCTACGATTCAAGAAGATGTTCACCTGAGTTTGCAGATGTAGCGGCTCTTTGCCTTGCGGCTAACGGAATAAAGGCTTATGTGTTTGAGTCTTTAAGACCTACTCCTGAGCTTTCTTTTGCGGTAAGATATCTTGGATGTATAGCCGGTATTAATATCACCGCAAGTCATAATCCACCGGAATATAATGGATATAAAGTTTATTGGGAGGATGGTGCCCAGATTACGCCTCCTCACGATGCCGGTATTATGAAGGAGGTTAAATCAATAACCGTTCAGGATGCCAAAACCATGCCTAAGCAGGAAGCCATACATGAGGGACTTTACGAGTCCATTGGGAAGGAATTGGATGATGCTTATATTGCAGAACTTAAAAAATTGGTTCTTCATCCGGAATGTATTGAAAAATACGGAAAAGAATTAAAGATTGTATATACTCCTCTTCACGGAACCGGTAATATTCCCGCAAGAAGAATATTGCGAGAACTGGGATTTGAAAATGTATATGTTGTTCCGGAGCAGGAAAAACCGGATGGTGAGTTCCCTACAGTCAGCTATCCTAATCCGGAGGCTGCAGAAGCTTTTGAACTTGCTCTTAATCTTGCAAAGGAAAGAGATGCGGATCTTGTACTTGCAACTGATCCGGATGCAGACAGACTGGGTGTGTATGTAAAAGATAAGGCAGGCGAGTATCATTGCCTTACCGGAAATATGTCAGGAAGCCTTCTTGCTGATTACGAAATCGGACAGATGAAGGCTACTAAGGGTCTCCCTGAGGACGGAGCGCTCATAAAAACCATAGTAACTACTAACCTTGCGGATTCAATTGCTAAGAGTTATGGGGTCAAGCTTATAGAAGTGCTTACCGGATTTAAGTTTATTGGTCAGCAGATACTTGGCTTTGAGACAAAGAAGCAGGGAACATATCTCTTTGGATTTGAGGAGAGTTACGGATGCCTTATAGGTACACATGCGAGAGATAAAGATGCAATTGTTGCCACAATGGCTTTATGTGAGGCGGCAGCTTATTATAAGTCAAAGGATATGACATTGTGGGATGCAATGATAGAGCTTTACGATAAATACGGATATCATGTTGATGATATTCAGACTCTTACATTAAAGGGTATAGATGGGCTTGAACAGATACAGAAGATTATGACTCAGCTCAAGGATAACACTCCTAAGGAAATTGCAGGAAGAAAAGTTCTCTGGGCAAGAAACTATGATAATGACACATCAACAAATATGATTACAAAGGCTGTACTCCCTACAGGACTCCCTAAGTCAAATGTTGTTTATTATGATCTCGAAGGAGATGCGTGGTTATGCGTAAGACCTTCAGGAACAGAGCCTAAGATAAAGTTTTATTACGGTGTTGTTGGAACAAGTATAGAAGATGCAAAAGAATTATCAGCACAATTTGGACAGGCTGTAATGAAAATGATAGAATACATGCTTTAAAAAAATACACACAAAATCAGCAAATGGTTTTGTGTGTTAAATATGGAGACGTATCGAAGTGGTCATAACGGGGCTGACTCGAAATCAGTTAGCCGGGCAACCGGCACGCGGGTTCGAATCCCGCCGTCTCCGTCTAAAAGTCCGGTAAACAAGTGGGTTTGCCGGGCTTTTGTTTGTTGCCGATAAAAAGAAGTGACAGGCTGTAAATGTGAATTATATATGAACTGACAAGTATTTCCTTTACTTACAAAAATCGTTGAGTTATAATTCAAAACATGATTTTGAAGATTAATTATATATGTGGTAAACACATAAGGAGGGAATATGCTACAGTTAAAAAATATCGTTAAGAATTATCTTTCCGGTGAAAATGAAGTCAAAGCCCTTAAAGGAGTAAGCATAAACTTCAGGGCAAACGAGTTTGTATCCATACTTGGTCAGTCCGGCTGTGGAAAAACAACATTGCTCAACATAATAGGCGGTCTTGACCAGTATACAAGCGGTGACCTTATTATAAAGGGTCGTTCTACAAAGAAGTATAAGGATAAAGATTGGGATGCGTACAGAAATCATTCTGTTGGTTTTGTATTTCAGAGTTACAATTTGATTATGCATCAGTCCGTATTACAGAATGTTGAGCTGGCACTTACACTTTCCGGTGTATCTAAGTCTGAGAGAAGACGCAGGGCTAAGGAAGTTCTTGAAAAAGTAGGACTGGGTAACCAGCTCCACAAAAAACCTAATCAGATGTCCGGTGGGCAGATGCAGAGGGTTGCCATTGCCAGAGCACTTATAAATAATCCGGAAATTCTTCTTGCGGATGAGCCTACGGGAGCCCTGGACACTGAGACAAGTGTACAGATTATGGAGCTTTTGAAGGATATTGCAAAAGACAGACTGGTTGTTATGGTTACTCATAATCCGGAGCTGGCAGAAAAATATTCAACCAGAATTATAAAGCTTCTTGACGGTGAGGTAAAAGATGATTCCATGCCTTATACAGACGGTGAGGTCGAGAAAGAGGAATATAAGGAACTTTCAAAAGCTGATTTAAAACACAGGAGAATGTCATATTTTACGGCATTGAGCTTAAGCTTTAACAACCTTCTCACAAAGAAGGGCAGAACCATTCTCACGGCTTTTGCCGGCAGCATCGGAATAATAGGAATTGCCCTGATTCTTTCCCTTTCGGATGGATTTAGAAATTACATCAAGAGTGTTGAGGAGGATACACTTTCCACTTATCCGTTACAGATAACAGATGAATCCATTGATATGACAGCTATGATGGCATCTATGGCAGGAACAGATATGTCCAGTGGTGTAGAACATGATATGGATAAAGTTTATTCCAATAACTTTATCGGTGATTATATGAACACCATGCTGGGAGAAGTCAAGATAAATGACATGGTTTCATTTAAGGATTACATCGAAAATGGTGACGGGGCAAAAATTAAGGATTATTGCAGCGACATAATGTACACTTACGGAATAAAAATAAATGCGTACAAGGCTGATACAGATGAATCCATATATCAGGTAAATCCAAGTACGGTTATGGATAGTATCGGTTTCGGTTCCATGTCGGAGATGCAGAGTGTTGGAATGACAGCCAATACCACAGATGTATGGTCGGAGCTTATCGGTAATCAGGAGCTTTTGGAGAGCCAGTATGATGTGGTGGCAGGACGTTGGCCTGAAAGTTATAACGAAGTTGTTCTTGTTGTGAATAAGTTCAATGAGATAACAGATTATGAGCTTTATGCTTTGGGTATAAGAGATGTGTCTGAGCTTCAGGAAATGATGGGAGCTGCCCTTAAGGGTGAGGTTAAGACCTTTGAAAATACATCATACACCTATGAGGAACTTTTGGATTTGACATTTAAGGTTATTCCGTCTTCTGACTATTATATGTATGATGAAGAAGCAGGCTGCTATGTGGATATGAGCGACGATGCTGCTTATATAAAAGAAAAACTTGAAAATGGTATTGATATAAAAATTTCCGGTATAGTGAGACCTAATGATGAAGCTACAGTTCATTCCATAACTACTACAATAGGATATAAACATGAACTGGCATCAGAACTTATGAGACGTGCCAAGGAAAGCGAGATTGGTAAGGCTCAGCTTGAAAATCCTGAGATAAATGTATTCACAGGATATGAGTTCGGAACAGATTTATCTGCTGCAAAGAAGGACGAAGCGGAAGAGGAGACACAGAAGCTGTTGGATTCTATGGGCATGGAAGGTATGACTGAGGATGAAATAACAGCGTATATGGCTACCATGTCACCGGAGGAATTGGCTGCTTTTATGGAAGCTATGGATCAGAGTTCAGTTGATATGTCTCAGGGTGTTTCTCTTTCGGATTTGAAAACCGTTGAAGATGCAACTTACGAAGAGAACCTTGTCAGTATCGGTATAGCTTATGAGGATGATCCGAAGGTTATCAGCCTGTATCCTATAGATTTTGAATCAAAAGAAAAAATTATTGACATAATTGAAGAATATAACGATAATGTAATGGCTGAGGGAGAAGATGAAAAAGAAATTTCCTACACTGATTTGGTTGGAACCATGATGTCTTCAATCAGCACAATTATCAACAGTATATCTTACGTGCTTATGGCGTTTGTTGCCATATCCCTTGTGGTTTCTTCGATTATGATAGGTATTATCACTTATATTTCCGTTCTTGAGAGAACTAAGGAAATAGGTGTATTGAGAAGTATAGGTGCTTCTAAGAAAGATATATCAAGAGTATTTAATGCTGAGACAGTTATAATCGGATTGGTTGCAGGTGTAATGGGTATACTTATAACAGTATTACTTAATATCCCTATTAATATGATTATAAAACATGTTTCCGGGCTTTCAAATGTAGCCAAGCTCCCTGTAGCAGGTGGTATTATTCTCGTTATAATCAGTGTAGTTCTTACTATGATTGGCGGTCTTATTCCATCAAAGGTGGCTTCTAAAAAGGATCCGGTGGAAGCGTTAAGGAGTGAATAAATTGCGATATTTAAAGCAATTCGGAATAATTATATTTATCTCATTAATGGGGGAGCTCTTAAAAGAGCTCCTTCCTTTTTCTGTGCCGGGAAGCATATATGGTCTGATACTTATGATATTTGCCCTTTGTACAGGGATGGTTAAGGTACATCAGGTAAAAGAAGTAAGTGATTTTTTGCTTGATATAATGCCTGTTCTTTTTATCCCGTCCACAGTCGGACTTATGATTACATGGGGAACTTTAAAGGATATAATAGTTCCTGTTCTGATTGTCTGTATACCGGGAACCATAATTGTCATGGGTGTAACAGGAAGGATAACCCAACGGCTTATCAGACTTTCGTCTAAAGAAAACGGTAAGGGAGGAAAAAAACATGAGTAATTTCGCCCAGAATCTATCCTCCGCAGTGTTTTTTGGTGTTGCTGTAAGCCTTATCGGGTATGGGGCAGGACTCCTGATTAACAGGAAAATAAAGTTATCTGTTGCAAACCCTCTGCTTATCAGTGTAGTGCTGATTATAATATTTCTCAAAGTGACAGGTATAGACTATCAGACATATTTTAAAGGTGCAGAATTTATATCCTATCTGCTGACACCTGCCACAGTGTGCCTTGCAATACCGCTTTACGAAAAATTACAACTTTTAAAGGAAAATCTTGTGGCAGTTTTCCTGGGGATTGTATCAGGGGTTATAACGAGTGCGGTTATCATATGGGGTGTATGCGTGATATTTACACTGGATGAAACCATATTTGCAACCATGCTCCCTAAATCCATAACCACGGCTATAGGTATGGCGGTTTCAGAAGAAATGGGAGGTGTTGTCAATATAACAGTTGCCATGATTGCTATAACGGGTATAACAGGAAATGTTGTGGCAGGGATGGCCATGAAGCTGTTTAAGATAAATGAACCGGTGGCAAAGGGCATTGCCATTGGAACGGCATCCCATGTAATGGGAACCTCTAAAGCACTTGAAATGGGAGATACGGAAGGTGCCATGAGCGGACTTGCCGTTGCTGTAGCCGGACTGATTACGGTGGTAGCGGTACCGTTTTTAGTTGGAATATATTAAAAAAAGTCACATAGATTATATATAAGAAAAATTTACGGAGATAATATGCTTAATTATATATGGGCATTTATGATTATCGTCGGAGTCGTTTATGGAAGTATACAGGGTCAGGAGATTATGGGACTGGTTACTGACGGAGCCATAGATTCTGCCGGGGAGGCTGTGGAACTTTGTGTAACCATGCTGGGCGTTGTAGGTATGTGGAGCGGGCTTATGAATATAGCCGGGAAAGCGGGTCTTATCGATAAATGGACCGTAGGACTAAATCCTTTTTTGACCTTTCTGTTTCCGGGTATACCGGATAATCATCCTGTAAAAAAGGATATTGCCACAAATATGATAGCTAATATTTTGGGGCTTGGCTGGGCTGCGACACCGGCAGGAATAAAAGCCATAAAAGGACTTTCGGATTTAAACAGGGGAGATAAACATACGGCTACAAATGAAATGTGTACTTTTCTCGTGATTAATATTTCTTCTCTTCAATTAATTCCTGTAAATATAATCGCATACCGGAGCAAATATGGCTCAGATAATCCTACAGCAATTATAGGTCCTGCACTTTTGGCAACATTGATGACAACTTTGGTTGCAATTGTACTCTGCAAGGTCATATGTAACAAAAAAACAACAAAATAAGACATCTTACTTGCTAAAGCCTTTTATATAGTTTAAAATATAATAGACTATAGTTAAATTTAACATTGTTGGATGGTGTTATATGAAAGAGAACTTTAAGAAATTTGAGTCACTTATGTGGATGCTCATTAAGTGGATAGTATATATATGTATAATGTTTATTTTTATGCTTCTTTTGTCAGAAGAAAATGAACCTCTTATGAAGTTATCAAGAACTATGGGTATTACTTTGAGTACCTATATCATTGTTGGTCTCCTGTTCCTTACCATTTACGGAAGGTACGATGTGGGAAGACGTAAGAGCAAGCCTATAGTTTTTTCACTGACTCTTGCAACCTTGTTTACTGATATAATCGTATATTTACAGCTTATGATTATGAATACCATAACAGATATTCATGGATTTGAATTGCGAAGCCTTGAAGAGCTGAGCATTGCGTTTGTATTGCAGGTATTGTTTATAATACTTGCGGTGTATGCAGGAAATGCTTTGTTTTTTCTCATTCATCAGCCACAGAAGTGTTACGTTGTCACTTCCTCTCAGGATAATCTTGATGCCGTGGTAAGGGGAATATCCAAGTATAAAAAGCAGTATGAGATAGTTGATGTATTTGATTACAGGGATAAAATGCTCCTCAGAAAACTTAAGGAGGCTGAGACTGTATTCATATACAATATTCCTATACAGCACAGGACAGAGGTCACAAACTATTGTTACAAAACAAGAAAAAATGTATATTTTAATCCGGAGATAGAGGATATTATTGAGACAAGCTCAGAATTTTACATATTGGATGATGTGTCTATGCTCAACTATAATGTAAAAGGGCTTACCATGGAACAGCGTGTTTTTAAACGTATAATGGACGTGGCGTTATCGTTGTTCATGATTATAATAACATCACCTATATGGATAATCAGCGCTCTGGTGGTGAAACTGTATGATGGCGGAAGTATTTTGTTTAAGCAGGACAGGGCTACCATAAACGGCAAGGTATTTAAAGTTTTAAAGTTCAGAACCATGAAGGAAAATGTCGAAAACAGACCGGTTACTGATGATGATGACCGTATAACCGTACCGGGGAGATTTTTGAGGAAGTTTCGTATAGATGAATTGCCTCAGCTTTTTAATATTCTGAAAGGTGATATGAGTTTTGTGGGACCAAGACCGGAAATGGTTGAAAATGTTGAGGCCTACACAGAGGAATTGCCGGAGTTTAAGTACAGGCTCAGGGTTAAGGCAGGGCTGACAGGTTATGCACAGATATCAGGAAAATATAACACAACTCCAAAGGACAAGCTCATGATGGATATGATGTACATTGAGAATTACAATGTCTTTAAGGATATTCAGCTCTTGTTCCAGACTGCGGTTGTGTTGCTTAAATCGGATAGTACAGAAGCCTTTCACAATGGAAATGAAAAAGAAAAGTATATCTTTGTGGAAGCAAAGGAAGAGGAGATGGAATAATGGAGAGATATGATTACGTTATAGTTGGAAGCGGACTTTTTGCAGGTGTATTTGCGTATGCTGCTACCATGAAGGGAAAGAGATGTCTTGTGGTGGAAAAAAGACCTAATCTCGGTGGAAATATTTACTGCGAAAAAATAGAAGATATAAATGTTCACAAATACGGTGCACATATATTTCACACAAGCAATAAAAAGGTGTGGGATTTTGTAAACTCTTTGGTGAGCTTTAACAGATATACCAATTCACCGGTGGCAAATTACAAGGGCGAAATGTACAATATGCCTTTTAATATGAATACTTTCAGCAAAATGTGGAGTGATGTCCGGACTCCTGAGGAGGCAAAGGCAAGGATTGCAGAACAAAAATCCAAAATTACCGGTGAGCCACAGAACCTTGAGGAGCAGGCTATAAGTCTGGTTGGAGAGGACATATACAAGAAGTTGGTTAAAGGATATACTGAAAAACAGTGGGGAAGAGACTGCAGGGAATTACCGGCATTTATCATAAAAAGGCTTCCTGTTCGCTACACCTATGACAACAATTATTTTAATGATTTGTATCAGGGCATACCTATAGGCGGATATAATATTCTTATAAATGCGCTTTTTGAGGGCTGTGATATTGAATTGAACACAGATTATAATGATTACCGGGAAAGATTTAATGCCATGGGTGACAAGATTCTTTACACAGGAACCCTTGATTCTTTTTATAACTACCGCTTCGGAAAATTAGAATACAGAAGCCTGAAGTTTGAGACAGAGGTTTTGGATACCGATAATTATCAGGGTGTGGCAGTGGTAAATTACACTGACAGGGAAACACCATATACCCGGATTATTGAGCATAAGCATTTTGAGTTTGGCACACAGGAAAAGACTGTTATAACCAAGGAGTATCCTACAGCCTGGGAAGAGGGGATGGAGCCTTACTATCCTATCAATGATGAGAAAAATCATGAAATATACAAAAAATATGCCGAGATGGCATCAAAGGAAGAAAACATTTTATTTGGAGGCAGACTTGCTGAGTACAAATATTATGATATGGATAAGGTGATTGAGTCAGCATTTGCACTTATAGAAAAAGAGTTTAATTTGGAGATGAACTATGGTAAAGAGAGCAAAAGTCAGTATTATTATGCCGGTGTATAAGGTAGAGGAATATGTCGGAAAAGCAATAGAAAGTATACAGGCACAGACGTTAACTGACTGGGAGTTTCTCATTGTGGATGATGGTACTCCGGACAGAAGCGGAGAGATATGTGATGAATATGCTGCAAAGGATGAGAGAATAACAGTTATTCATAAGGAAAACGGTGGTGCACCAAGCGCAAGAAATACAGCCATTGACATGGCAACAGGGGAGTATCTGTATTTTATGGATTCTGATGACTGGGCAGAACCAACCATGATAGAGGATATGTATGAGTTGGCAAAAAAGGACAATGCCCAAATGGTTCTGGCAGGATTTTATATAGATACTTATTGCGGACAGGATAAGTATATCACCGACAATTACAGTGTTTCGGATATGAAGTTTTCTGACAGGGAAGACTTCAGAAAAAATGCCTACAAGCTTTTTGACAAAAATCTTCTGTATACGCCTTGGAATAAATTATTTGAGGCGAGATATATTAAAGATAATAACCTTAAATTCCCTACAACATTTTGGGATGATTTTCCTTTTGTTATAAGTGTTATACGGAATATAGACAGAGTTACCGTTACATCAAAGCAGTATTATCATTTTTTACGGGCAAGAACTGAATCGGAAACTTCGGCTTACAGAGCAGGAATGTATGAGAAACGGGAAGAAGAACACGGCTGGATGATGGAACTCTACAGGGAATGGCATGTGGGTGATGCCGCAAGCACAGAGATGATTGCAAGAAGATATGTAGAAAGATTTATCGGCTGTATCGAAAATATAACAAATCCAAAATGCGACATGACGAAAAAGAAGAAAAAGCAGGAGATAGCAACCATGCTTAAAAACCCAAGGCTTGATAAGATGCTTGAGAAAGCAAGGCCACGTTCCCTGCATATGAAGATTATGTTGCTCCCGATAAAATGGAAATCTGTTAATCTTGCCTATCTTGAGGCAAAGTTTATTACGTTTGTAAAGACAAAGAATACAAGACTGTTTACACGACTTAAAGTAGGAAGGTAGGGAATATGCAGACAGACCCAGTTATAAGTATAATTATCCCGGTGTACAATGGGGAGGCATATATTGACGATGCGGTGAGGTCTGTTGTTGCACAGACCTTTAAGGATTGGGAGCTTATCCTTGTGGATGACGGTTCTAAAGATGACAGTCTTGCCGAATGTATGGCGTGGAGCAGCAGAGATGAACGCATAAAAACGATATCCATGGCTGTAAACAGCGGAGCCGGAGCAGCTCGCAATATGGGTATAGAGCTGGCGAAGGGTAAGTATATCACTTTTATGGATATAGATGATTCCATAGATGCAGATTTGTATGAAAATGTCATGAAAGATATTTCCCGGAACGAATCCATAGATATGGTTGTCTGGGGAGTTACAGAAGAATACACAGACGGCCGGGGAAATGTTGTCAAAACTAATGTGCTGAACTTAAAGGATAAGCTGTGTAATACAGTGGATATGGTGAGGAAAAGCGTTATTTTTCTTGAAGAAAAGACGTTGTTTGGCTATCAGTGGAATCATTTATACAGAAAAGACTTAATCAAAGACAATAATATAAGATTTGAAAATGTAGTTTTATATGAGGATTATTTTTTTAATTTGGCAGTTATAAATTACGTTTCCTGTATGAAGATATGCTCCGATGCAGGATATCATTATAAAAAACGACAGAGTGATAATGTTACAAACAGGTTTGTTCCTGAATATTTTGAACTCAGCCGAAGAAGGGTGAAGACCATGGTTGATTTGTATAAGAGCTGGGAACTTTACAGTCCTTCGGTAAAAAGAGTTTGCGGAAACAGATATCTGAGATATATTCTTTCGGCTCTTATGCGAAATAATATGCAGGAGTCTGAGATGTCTCACAGAGATAAAAAGTTATTTGTTGAGGAACTGTATGATGACGGGTTATACAGACAGATATCCTTTAACTGCAGGGTAGACAGTAAAATATTGAAGATTCTCAGGGCTTTCCTTAACAAAAAACATACTGATGCGGCTTTAGCCTTAGGCTGGGCGGCATATTTCAGCAAGGTTAAGATGCCCGGTTTTTTTTCAAAAAATACATTGATGAAATAGACTTTTCCCTTTTGAAACAGTCTGGTGGTGAAGTATGAAGAGAGTACTTGTTTACGGAATGACGGATAATCCCGGCGGAATCGAGAGTTATCTTATTACCGTTCTCGAGAAAATGAGAGATTTTGACATATGCCTGGATTTTGTTACGGATTTTCCTGAAATTGCATATAAAGAAAGACTTATGGCTAACGGCTCACGGATATATTATATCCCTGCAAAAGGAAAAAAACTTTTCAGACACTGGGCCGGAATGAGAAAGATTTTAAAAGATAATCCTGACTACGAGACGGTATATTTTAATCTTCTTGATGCGGGAGGTGTATTTACAGCCATAATAGCTAAGCTTATGGGCAGAAATGTAGTTGTGCACAGTCATAACGGAGATACGGATAAGCAAAAACTTCACAGAAGATGCAAACCATTGCTTGGCATGATAACAGACAGATACATGGCGTGTTCAAGACTGGCAGCGGAGTATATGTTTGGTGAAAAAATATTTAAAAAAAAGGATATTATGGTTGTTCCAAATGCCATTGAGGCGAGCAGGTTTGAGTATAACGAAAAAAAAAGACATGAATACCGAAAAAAATTAGGTATTGACGATAGATTTGTTGTGTGTCATGTCGGCCGTATGACCAGACAAAAAAATCCCTTTCGCATGATAGATATATTTAAGGAAGTATATAAAAGAAATCCTCAGGCGGTACTTCTTTATATAGGCGACGGGGATATAAAAAAGGAAGTCACCGAATATGCGAAAACAGCAGGTGATGCCGTAAAAATTCTGGGAACAAGAGATGATATACCTGAGATTATGCAGGCTTCGGATGTTTTTTTGCTGCCGTCACTGTATGAAGGGCTGCCGATTGTGGCTATTGAAGCTCAGGCAGCAGATTTGCCTACCGTTATGTCTACAGATATTACTGATGAAGTCGGCATAACAGACCATGCGGTGTATGTGGATTTGCAAGAGGGTAATGATAAGTGGGCAAATGTCATTCTTTCCTTTGAGGGAAGAATGAGAAAAAGTGTAAAAGAGGACATAGCCAAAGCGGGCTATGACAAAGACAGTATGCAGGATGTGTACAGAAGAGTGGCGGAATATCTGGTTTAAAAGGTTTCTGCTCCGGTTGGAGATGACAATGGATAAGCATTATAAAGATAAATTAATATCTGTATCAGAGAAAATATTTTTAATGATTTTCTTTGTTTATGCCATACTTGGTTCAAATAATATTACCTTCGGTAACAGGATAATCACTCCTTTTATGTGGGGTTCATTTATAATCGGAGGCGCTCTTATCCTTTACAGACTGTTTCATATAAAGGATTACTGCAAAATGACAGCTTTTTTACCCGGAATATTGATGACGGGCAGTATAGTTTTGTCAACGGTTTTAAACAGGCAATACCATTTTAAGGAAAATGTCATTGTGTGTATATATTGGGCTTTATACTTTTTTGTCCTTTTTACCATATCAGGCGAAGAAAAAAAGGATAAGGTTAAAGCTGATTTCCGGTTTTTGGGCATTATTTTTTTGATATATATTACGATTAGTGTGATTTTGAGTTTCTATACCATGTACTCAGGGGTATCGGAAAAGGTAGCTGTGCCGGAGGCAAATTATGAGTATTACAAAGGTTTTGCCATAGGCAGGTTGTGGGGAATTTTTATCAATCCTAATAACAGTGCTGTTGCCGCAGCGGTATCAGTGGCTTTGCTGTTATATCTTATAGAAAAAAACAAGCATATAATCATAAGGGTTATATGTGTTATAGATATATTGCTCATGGTAATTTTTATTGCACTTACTGATTCAAGAACAGGCGCAGTGTCTCTGGGAGTTGTTTTTGGCATTTATGCAATGATGAATATGATATATGCAGGAATTGACAAGGGAATAAACAAAAAGCCCGGTTATATAATGCTTGTCTGCATCCTCACTCTGATTGTTGGTGTTGCAGGATTTGCGATTCCGCGAAAGTCAAAGGACTGGTATAACCGGATAGCTGAGGCGGTTTCAGCCGGAAAACAGGAGAGATATATAGAAGAGCGATATGAGGAATTGTATGCTCAGGGATATGATGAAAATGAGATAGAGGAGCTTTTGCAAAAAGAGCTTCAGGAAATTAATTTTGAAACAGAGATTATCGACAGAGGTTATGATTTGTCGGGAGACCTGAGCAACAGACGTATTGATGCTTGGAAAAGCGGTACGGAAATTTTTGTTTCTTCCGTGAATGTGTTCGTCTACGGAACATCATTTAAGGGCTTTTCCGAGTATGCCATACAACATATCCCGGAAACATATGTTGTAAATAACGACTATGGAATATTTTCCACTATGGACAATGAGATATTTAACATTATGACGGCGCAGGGAATTATAGGCCTGGTAGCATTGGCATTTATGCTTATAAGTCTTTTTGCCGGATTATTTAAATTTGTTTTCAAGGTCAAAAATGATGACAGGTTTTTTGCTATAATGCTTATGGCGGTTGTGTTTTGCCTTGCGGCAGCAGCCATGTTCTCAAGCGTAATGTTCTATCATTTTTCACAGAATACGATTATATTCTGGGTGGCTCTGGGAAGCCTTATGCATGTCGTTAAATTATCTGCCGGACAAAGTGAGGTATATTATGAAAATTGATATTGTTATGCCGTGGGTGGATGGCTTTGATCCAAAGTGGCAGGCAGAAAAAAATAAATACAGCTCCGAGTCCGGTTCCCACGACGGTGTAAATCGTTACAGAGACTGGGATTTATTGAAATTCTGGTTCAGAGGTATTGAAAAATATATGCCATGGGTAAATAAAATTCATTTTATCACATGGGGACATACACCATCCTGGCTGGACAAGGATAATCCAAAACTTAATATAGTAAATCACAGAGACTATATACCGGATAAATATCTGCCGGTTTTCAGCTCTCACCCCATAGAGTTAAATATGCACAGAATAGACGGGCTGGCAGAACATTTTATATATTTTAATGATGATACTTATGCTGTAGATTTTCTTGAACCGGAGAATTTTTTTAAGTCGGGACTCCCGGTAGACACCGTTAAGGAGGTTCCCTTTAGATTTAATCCCGGTGGAATAGACCACATAATAGGAAATGACATGATAATTATCAATAAAAATTTTGATAAGTCTGCAGTTATAAAAGAACAGAGAAAAAAATGGTTCAGTATAAAAACCATAAAGCCAACCATAAAAAATCTTTATATGAGACCCGTAAAAGGATTTTCTGCTTTTGACAATCCGCATCTTCCTATGCCGTTTTTGAAAGAAACCTTAGAAGAAATATGGGAAAAAGAGGATGAACTTATGGAAAAAACCTGTTCGCACAAGTTCAGGTCAGATGAAGATGTGAACAGTTGGCTGATAAGATATTGGCAGTTTGTCACAGGAAAATTTATCCAGAGCAAAGAATTTAACGGACGTTTCTTTTCCGTGGGAAAGGATGACCGGCTTATAAAGGATGCCATAGAGAACAAAAAATATAAGATAGTATGTCTCAGCGATGATGATGTGTCAGTTGATTTTGATGAGGAAAAACGCTTTCTTAGGAGTTTGTTTGAGAAAAATCTGCCTGACAGATCATCCTTTGAACTGTAATTTGAACACACAGGTAATTTATTGCCTGAAATTAGGGATAATATGAATAAATATCAGATAAAAGAAGTAAAAGAAATATATAATCATGCCGGAAGTAAGGCGGTGGAGGATGTCTGTACATTTGCCGCGGAGTCCGGGTACGAGCCGCTGTACATAAGGCAAAGAGTAAAGGATACCGGAAAGGTGGCTCTTATCAGAAACCAGATTGGCTTTTTCACTGACTGGCTCAGGGCGCTTGGCAGAGTAAAAAAAGGTTCTCTTTTATTGGTGCAGAATCCGTTTAAACGAAAGCATTTGGGGAGATTCCGCTTACTCAGGTTTTTCAAGAAAATAAAAAAGCTCACTATCATATCTCTGATTCATGATGTGGAGGAACTCAGGCTTTCCTGTTACAGAGACTTTTCATCGACGGAATTTGAGTTTATGAAATCAAACTCGGATTATTTTATAGTACACAACAAGGTGATGAAACAATATTTTGTGGACAGAGGCTTTGAGGAGGACAGGCTTACGGACCTTGGAATATTTGACTACGGTATGCCTGATGAAAAAAATGTCACTGAGGTACCCGAAACCGAAAAGGCAGATGTGGTTATTGCCGGTAACCTTGACCCGGCAAAATGTCCGTATATATATAAACTGTTCCATATAAAAAATAAATTTACACTCAATCTTTACGGACCGGATTATGATGAAAAAAATAAATCCGAATATATAAAGTACCGGGGATCTTTCCCGGCGGAAAAAGTACCGTATATTTTGAACGGACGTTTCGGACTTATATGGGATGGGGATAATATAAATGAATGTACAGGGGAAACAGGCAACTATTTGCAATACAATAATCCTCATAAAACATCCCTGTATCTCGTTTCGGGAATCCCCGTAATTATATGGGAAAAGGCTGCACTCAGTAGTTTTGTTAAGGAAAATAATCTTGGTATCACCATAAACAGTCTTGAAGAAATACGCGAAAAGGTATATTCTCTATCGGAAGAGGATTATCATAAGATGCTTGAAAATGCAAGACATATGGCAAATAAATTGAAAGATGGTTATCATACAAAAAAAGCCCTTGCTGACTGTGAGAAAAAAATAAGTGCAAGGTAAAAGTCTGTTATGACAAAGGAGAATAGATATGCATAAAAGAAAAACCGGTAGAAGCAAACATATCGATTTTATATTGTTAGATATATTTTGCGTTGAGTTATCCTTTATTCTGGCGTATTTTATCAGAATGAAGGTGAGCCTGATAAGTGCAACGGAAGCTTATGATCTGGTAAACGTTCTTCTGCTTTTGATGCATTTTTGCGTAGTATTCTGGACAGAATGTTATTCGGGAATTATAAGGCGAGGATATCTTAAGGAACTGAAGCAGGTAGTAAAGCACAATTGTTTTATTCTTGGCGGAGTTTTGATTATACTGTTCTGCCTTAAAGAGTCGGAAACCTACTCGCGTATTATTATAGGTCTTTTCTTTGTGATTGATATAATTCTGATGTTTTTACTCAGAACCATATTGAAAAAAATCATATTCAGAAGAAACAGAAAGGCTAAACACAGCAGTAAGGTTCTTATAGCGACAAACAGCGCCAGTGCAGAGAGCATATTAAAAAGATTTGACGAGTGTGAATACGAAAATATTAGCGTCAAGGGTCTTTTTATACTGGATGAAGATATGAAAGACTGCGAACTGGCAGGACACACTGTTTTAGGCGGCAAGGATGAACTCTTTGAGTTTGTCAGAACAAGGGTTACAGACAGGGTGTTTCTCGATTATTCGGGAAACGATATGAGAGAAATTATAGATAAGCTTTTGCTTATGGGTGTTACCACTCATGTGAGCGTAAACGCTTTTCTTGATGGTGCTCCTAATCTTGTGGTGGAACATGTAAATGACTATACTGTCATAACAACAAGTATAAATCTCATGTCCTTTAAACAGAAGGTCATCAAGCGTTCCATGGATATCATTTGCTCCATACCGGGATTGCTTATTACCATGCTGCTTACCCTGATTCTTGGACCTATTATATACATTCAGTCTCCGGGACCTATATTTTTTAAACAAACCCGTGTAGGTAAGAATGGAAGAAAATTCAAGATGTATAAATTCAGGTCTATGTACATGGACGCGGAGGAACGTAAAAAAGAACTGATGTCCCAGAACAAGATGAACGGCCTTATGTTTAAGATGGACAATGATCCGCGTATTACTCCGATTGGACGATTTATACGAAAAACCAGTCTGGATGAATTTCCGCAGTTCATTAATATATTTAAGGGTGACATGAGCATGGTGGGAACCAGACCGCCAACAGTAGACGAGTATGAACTCTACGAAATGCACCATAAGAGCAGGCTTGCAATCAAACCGGGGCTCACGGGTATGTGGCAGTCGTCCGGAAGAAGCGACATAACAGATTTTGAGGAAGTTGTAAGACTTGATAATGAATATATCAGAAATTTCAGTATTGGTCTTGACATAAAGATAATATTTAAAACCCTGTGGTCGGTGGTTAGTCACAAGGGTTCGGTATAGGCTATGACAAAATTAAGAAAAATATTTACGGTGCTTACTATACTCTGGATGGCGGTCATATATGTTTATTCCGCGCAGCCCGGTGATGAGTCAGGCGAAACAAGTCTGGGTGCAGGTATGATGTTCGGAAGGATATTTGTACCGGGTTTTGACGACTGGACTGAGGAAAGACAGATTGAATATGCAGAGAAGATAGATCATCCTGTGCGCAAGGCAGCACATTTTACTGAATATACCATACTTGGCATATTCGTTGCATCAGCATATCTGAGTGATAAAAAAAGAGGGTATAAGAGATTTTTTGTACCCTGGATGGTTGGCAGTCTGTATGCAGCATCTGATGAACTGCACCAGAGATTTGTTCCCGGAAGGAACGGCAACCTGCCGGATGTCATACTGGACAGTTCGGGAGCTGCCTTTGGCGTGTGTATATTGCTGCTCATAACATATATAACTTTAAAACAAAGAACAAAAGCATGTGAAGCGGATAGTACAGATAGAAAAAGTACTTGAGTCCCGTCCCCTTTTTACCGTTGTGCAGAAAAATCGGAATCAGTGCAATAAGTCCATAAAATTCTATTGGATCGGACAGGGTATAAATGGTTGCAGACAGTCCGCACAACAATAATAACGGATGTCCCCTGAAAAGGTAAAACAGCAATATAAATAGCACTCCCATGGCGCTGTAGTCGGTTTTAAGCAGTTCGGCAACACAGACGGATGAGATTGCTATGATTATACCGGGCGCAAGAGTGGATATTCCGGGCACCTCTTCATTTCGGAATTTGTTGTAAAAATAATCAAGAGATGCAACTGCGGCAAGACCGAGAAAAAGAGTGAAATATACATTCAGGTGTCCGCCCTTTATATATGGCTCACCATACAGCATAAGGGAAAACGGAATCTGGGAAATTATTGCAAATATAAACAGCCGTGCACCATATTTGAACACATTCCGGGTGTGAAAATAACCTTCCACAATCATAAAACAAAATATCGGAAATGCGATTCTTCCTATACTGCGCATAAGGTCATAAGTATCATAGGTTATATTGTTGCTGAGTCTGTACACATCTTTCTCTTTAACATAGACAAGACCGAATACAACGGCAAAGTGGTCTATGGTCATGGTTATGATGGCAATGAGTTTTAGCCAGAATGTATTGATAAAACATAGTTTGTTGCGGAAACTGATATCACGGTTCATAATATGTTACCTGTACCTTATAAAAAATTTTGCATAAGCATACTCACATACTAAAGCAAATATTACCTAAAATCAAGAATTTTATTGACAACAAAAAATATATAGAGTATTGTAAAAGAAGGTATCTCTCTTATTAAGAGTGGTGGAGTCATAAGGGACATTGAAGCCACGGCAACCCCGTGTTTACGGAAGGTGCCGACCCAAGCGATGTGTAGAGTCATCGAGCAATAAGAGGATTTGGGCATAAGACTTTCAAATCCGGTTATTTAGACCGGATTTTCTTTTTCTTAAATCAAAAGAGAGATGATATAATAACTGTTATTGCAGATACACAATGGAGGAAAAACACTATGGAAAAATTACTTTTTACATCTGAGTCCGTTACGGAAGGACATCCTGATAAAATATGTGACCAGATATCAGATGCAATTCTTGATGCAATTTTAGAGCAGGATCCCATGAGCCGTGTTGCCTGCGAGACAGCCTGTACAACAGGTCTTGTGCTTGTTATGGGTGAAATTACAACCAAGGCTCAGATTGACATTCAGAGTATAGTCAGAGAGACAGTCAGGGAGATA
This sequence comes from uncultured Bacteroides sp., assembly GCA_964553965.1. Lineage (GTDB taxonomy): Bacteria > Bacillota > Clostridia > Lachnospirales > Lachnospiraceae > Coprococcus_C. Next base: position 115,147 of record CAZKMB010000003.1, read on the forward strand.
GGCTATGACAGGGCAAAATATGGATTTGACTGTGATACCTGCGGAGTTATAACTGCTCTTGACAAACAGAGCACAGATATTGCAATGGGAGTTGACAAGGCTCTTGAGGCGAAAGAGCATACTATGAGTGACGCAGAGATAAATGCAATCGGAGCAGGTGACCAGGGTATGATGTTCGGTTATGCCTGCAATGAGACACCGGAATTCATGCCTTATCCTATATCTCTTGCCCATAAGCTTGCTTTAAAACTTACAGAGGTTCGTAAAAACGGAACCCTTTCTTATCTCAGACCGGATGGAAAGACACAGGTATCTGTAGAGTATGATGAGTCCGGTAAGCCAAAGAGACTTGATGCGGTTGTACTTTCAACACAGCATGGCGAGGAAGTTACCCAGGAGCGTATTCATGAGGATATCATGAAATATGTGTTTGAACCGGTTCTGCCAAAGGATATGGTGGATGAGAACACAAAATTCTATATTAATCCTACAGGAAGATTTGTAATTGGCGGACCAAACGGTGACAGCGGACTTACAGGACGAAAGATAATAGTTGATACCTACGGCGGATATGCACGTCACGGCGGCGGAGCATTTTCCGGTAAGGATTGCACCAAGGTGGATCGTTCGGCGGCATATGCTGCGAGATATGTTGCAAAGAACATTGTTGCAGCGGGTCTTGCAGAGAAGTGTGAGATACAGCTCTCTTATGCAATCGGAGTGGCAAGACCGACATCGGTTATGGTGGATACATTTGGAACAGGCAGACTTGATGATGATAAGTTCGTGGAGATAATCAGAGAACACTTTGATCTGAGACCGGCGGGTATCATAAAGATGCTTGATTTGAGAAGACCTATATACAGACAGACAGCTGCATATGGTCATTTCGGAAGAACAGATGTTGACCTTCCATGGGAGAAAACAGACAGAGTTGATGAATTAAAAAAATATTTATAGAGTAAAGTTTCACAGGGAAAGGGGATATAACCATGAAAAATATGCTTAATTTTAAAAATTTTTCTGCTGATGAGTTAAAGGATATACTTGAACTTGCGCAGGATATGAAGAAAAATCCTGAAAAGTACAGCGAGGCTTTAAAGGGGAAAAAACTGTATACCTTATTTGAAAAGACATCAACAAGAACATTTCTTTCATTTACAACAGGCATAACAGAGCTTGGAGGAACATATTTTAACCAGCTCTGGAAAGATTCCAATTTTGTGCTGGGTGAGCCTGTGTCAGAGATAAAGTATGTGTGCCGAAACGTTGATATTATTATGGCACGTTTGGTTAAAAATGAAACAGTGGAGCTTTTCGGTAAAAATGTTACTGTTCCTTTTATAAACGGTTGTGACAATTCATACCATCCATGTCAGATACTTGCAGATGCCCTTACAATTATTGAGCATTTCGGAAACCTTGATGTAAAACTTCTCTATATCGGAGCCAAGAACAATGTATTTAATTCACTTGTAGAGTTTTTTGCCAAGATGAAGCAGGGTACAATCTACGGTCTTACTCCTCTTGTAAATGATACTGTCTGCGGTGATGAGTTCTTTGAGGAAGCAAAGGCATCGGGACATTATGTGGAGCTTGATTCATCAATGTCCATAGAAGAGGCAAAAAAATGGGTAAAAGATATGGATATAATCTACACCGATACATGGGTTGATATGGAATTTTTCAATAATCCTGAGTTCGCTAAACAAAAGGCAGAGACAATGCAGAAGATGATGCCTTATCAGATAAATGATGATTTGCTTGGTGACAGTAAGGCGGTAGTATTCCATGATATGCCTATGCATGAAGGCTTTGAAATTGCACAGAGCGTAATTGACAGGAATTTAAATTATATCCTTGACCAGGCGGAAAACAGACGACATGCAGAGAAAGCGGTTATGGTAACGCTCCTCAAGGATAATTAAAACATATAACAGCCATCCCGAAGGAAAATGCTTTGGGATGGCATTATTATAAATAAAGGTGATGTGATAAGATGGATATATGGGTAGGTGTGCTGGCGTTTATACTCTTTCTCGGATTCGGAACTGCAGTTAAGGTATGTATAAATGCCATAGGCCGCCAGAGCAAAATAATAATAAAAAGCAGAATAAAACATAAAATAAGCGGAATGGAAGTTATCATTGCAAATGTCGGACTTGTAGCACTCCTTTTTCTTATGTATTATCATTTGTTTGAATTTGTGCCGGCTGTGCTTTGCTTTGTATTGTTCATTGTTCTGTCTACCCAGATACAAAGCGGTCTTACAGAGGAGGGAGCAATAGTCGGAACATCCTTTGTTGAATGGGATTCCATGGAGGGATACAAGTTCGTAAATGATGAGACTGATACAAACGTTATAATTCTTAAGATAAGAGCTGACAGACGGCAGTACGTTTTGGTCTGCGACAGAAAAGACCGGAAGTCAATTGAAGAGATATTTGAACAGAATTATGTAAACAAAACTCAGGTTATAAAATTAGACTAATTTGTTGACACGAAATGCTATAAGAGATATTATAAACATAGTGATGTTCATGAATATACTTAATTGGAAGAGGAGAAAAATATGAAGCATTTGATAGATTCCACAGACTTGAGTGTTGAAGAGATAGATGACATTTTGGAATTAGCCATAGATATAATCAACAATAAAGATAAGTACAGTGAGGCGTGCAAGAGAAAAAAACTTGCTACCTTATTTTTTGAACCAAGTACAAGAACAAGACTTAGCTTCGAGGCGGCTATGATGGAGTTAGGCGGAGATGTGCTTGGTTTTTCTTCTGCGGACTCCTCGTCAACAGCCAAGGGCGAAAGCGTAGGTGACACAGTGAGAGTAGTGGGATGTTATGCGGATATTATAGCTATGAGACATCCGAAAGAGGGTGCACCGATGTTTAGCTCCATGGTTTCGCAGGTACCTATCATAAATGCAGGCGACGGAGGACACAATCATCCTACCCAGACCCTTACGGATCTTCTGACCATAAAGAGGGAAAAGGGAAGACTGAATAATTTTACCATAGGACTCTGCGGTGACCTTAAATTTGGACGAACTGTCCACTCACTCATAAAAGCATTGTCCAGATATGAAGGAATCAGATATGTGCTTATATCACCTAACGAATTGAAGGTTCCGGATTATATAATCACAGAAGTTTTTGAAAAGAATAATATAGAATATAAGGAAGTTACAACCATGGAAGAGGTTATGGGTGAGCTTGACATCATCTATATGACCCGTGTACAAAAGGAGCGTTTCTTTAACGAGGCAGATTATGTGCGCTTGAAAGATACATACATTCTTGATAAAGATAAACTCAAACTTGCAAAAGAGGATCTTACTATCATGCATCCCCTTCCGAGAGTAAATGAAATTTCGACCAATATTGATGATGACCCGAGAGCCTGCTATTTCCGACAGGCACTTAATGGAAAATATGTAAGAATGGCACTTATTTTAACATTGCTGGGGGTGAATGTATAAATGAAAATTGAAAGCATACAGGACGGAATAGTACTGGATCATATAACTGCAGGAAAGGCGCTTACGGTATATCATGACCTGAAATTAGATAAGCTGGATTGCAGCATAGGTATACTGCAGAATGTCAGAAGCAGTAAAATGGGGAAAAAGGATATACTTAAGATACATCAGGAATATGACATTAATCTGGATGTACTGGGATATATTGACCCTAATATTACAGTCAGCATAATTAAGGACGGTCAGACCGTAGAAAAGAAAAAACTGGCTCTGCCAAAGAAACTTATAAATGTAAAAAAATGCAAAAATCCACGTTGTATAACATCGGTGGAACAGGATATACCACACATTTTCAATCTTACAGACGAGGAAAACAGAATCTACAGATGTATTTATTGCGAAGCAGATAAGTAGTCGGCATGTAAAAAAAGACTTTTGTAGTTTACTTTTTTTCTGAATGTGTTATAATTTATAAGACTATGTGGAATGTCCAGAGGTGTATAATGGAAAAGTATGTTATAAAAGGTGGCACAGCCCTTGACGGAGAGGTAACCATTGCCGGAGCAAAAAATGCGGCTCTTGGTATACTCGCCGCAGCCGTACTCACCGATGAGGAATGTATCATTGAAAACGTTCCTTATGTTGAGGATACCAAGGTATTGCTCAGGGCTATTGAGAATATTGGTGCCAAAGTTAAATATATAGATAAACATACCGTTTCAATATGTGGCGGAACTATTGTAAACGATGAAGATTTATGTGTGGATGACGAATACATAAGAAAAATCAGAGCATCCTACTATCTTCTGGGAGCTTTGTTAGGCAAGTTTAATTATGCAAAAGTTGCCCTTCCGGGAGGTTGTGAGATAGGTCTCAGACCTATTGATCAGCATATTAAGGGATTTGAAGCATTGGGTGCAAAGGTTGATATTGTATCAGGCGGTAACGTGGTTGCAAAGGCAGATAAATTAGTGGGCAATCACATATATCTTGACGTAGTTACAGTAGGAGCCACCATTAACATTATGATGGCGGCTGTACTTGCAGAGGGAAAAACCACCATAGAAAATGCAGCAAAAGAGCCTCATATCGTAGACGTAGCAAACTTTTTGAACAGTATGGGAGCAAATATCAAGGGAGCCGGTACAGATGTTATTCGTATCCGGGGTGTTCAAAGACTGAAGGGAACAGAGTATTCCATAATTCCTGATCAGATAGAGGCAGGTACATTTATGACCATGGCGGCTGCCACCGGTGGAAATGTACTCATAAAAAATGTTATACCAAAGCATCTTGAGGCTATATCATCCAAGCTTAATGAAATAGGCGCCCATGTTATAGAGTATGACGATTCTGTAAGGGTTATGGCAGACGGAAGACTTAAATCAACACAGATAAAGACTCTTCCTTATCCGGGTTTCCCTACAGACATGCAGCCTCAGATGGCGGTTACACTGGCATTGTCCCAGGGAACAAGCGTAATAACAGAAAGTATCTTTGAGAATAGATTTAAGTATGTAAATGAATTATCCCGTATGGGTGCCCGTATTAAGGTCGAAGGCAACTCTGCCGTAATTAACGGAATTGAAAGATATACGGGAGCCAATATTGTGGCACCTGACCTGAGAGCAGGAGCAGCCCTTGTCATTGCCGCTCTCGCTGCCGAAGGTTTCAGCACAGTGGAGGATATCAAGTATATACTCAGGGGCTACGAAGATTTTGACGGCAAAATCAGAGGACTTGGCGGTCAGATTGAAGTGGTGGATTCAGATAAAGAATTACAGAAATTTAAACTCAGGGTTGGCTAAGTCGGCCTTGAGTTTTTTATAACAAAACAACCAAAAAAGATTCCCCCATGCGGGACAAAGAGGAGGGTTACAGTTATGTCAAAGAAACCATATTACATTACAACTGCCATAGCGTACACTTCGGGAAAACCTCATATAGGAAATACCTACGAAGTAGTTTTAGCAGACAGCATAGCCAGATACAAGAGATTTGTGGGCTATGACGTAAGATTCCAGACAGGAACAGATGAACACGGCCAGAAAATCGAGATTAAGGCATTTGAAAATCTCTCAACACCTAAGGAATTTGTTGATGAGGTATCAGGTGAGATTAAGAATATTTGGGATTTAATGAATACATCATATGATAAATTTATCAGAACCACAGATGAGTATCATGAAAAACAGGTTCAAAAGATATTTAAGAAACTCTATGAGCAGGGAGATATATATAAGAGTGAGTATGAGGGTATGTACTGTACTCCGTGTGAATCATTTTTCACACCATCACAGCTTGTAGACGGAAAGTGTCCGGATTGCGGAAGAGAATGTCAGCCAGCAAAAGAAGAGGCATATTTTTTCAAACTCAGCAAGTATGCGGACAAGCTTATAGATCACATCAATACTCATCCTGATTTTATACAGCCGGAGTCAAGAAAGAATGAAATGATGAATAATTTCCTTCTTCCGGGACTTCAGGATTTGTGCGTATCAAGAAGCTCATTTAAATGGGGTGTTCCTGTGGATTTCGACCCGGGACACGTTGTATATGTGTGGATTGATGCTCTTTCAAACTATATAACAGGACTTGGATACGATGCAGACGGTGAATCAGATGAACTGTACAGACGTTACTGGCCTGCTGATTTGCACCTTATAGGAAAAGATATTCTCCGATTCCACACAATTTACTGGCCAATTATGCTTATGGCACTTGGAGAGCCGCTTCCAAAACAGGTATTTGGACATCCTTGGCTTATACAGAGCGACGGAAAAATGAGTAAATCCCGTGGCAATGTTATATATGCAGACGATATGGTTGATTTGTTTGGCGTTGATGCGGTCAGATATTTTGTTCTTCATGAGATGCCATTTGAAAATGACGGTGTAATATCCTGGGAGCTTGTAATAGAGAGAGTTAATTCAGAACTCGCAAATACTCTTGGTAATCTGGTCAACAGAACAATCTCTATGGCAAATAAATATTTTGACGGTGTTATCACAAATGCACATGACAACCAGCCGGTGGATGATGAACTCAAGAAGATTGTTGTTGATACAAGATTGAAGGTCAATAACTGCATGGACAAGCTCAAGGTGTCTGATGCGATGAGTGAGATATTTGCTCTTTTCAAGAGATGCAACAAATATATTGATGAGACTATGCCATGGGCATTGGCTAAGGACCCTGAGCAGACAGACAGACTCAACACTGTTTTATATAATCTTGTTGAGAGTATTACTGTTGGCGCTACTCTGTTGGAACCATTTATGCCTGAAACATCTGAAAAGATATTAAAGCAGTTAAATACTGAAAAGAGAAGAGTGACAGAACTTTCGGGATTCGGACTTTATCCATCAGGTAATAAGGTTACTGCTGAGCCGGAAATACTTTTCGCGAGAATTGATGCAAAGGTTATGCTGGAAGAGATAGAAAGAAGATTCCCTTCAAAGGTTGTTGAGGAAGAAGAAAAGGAAGAAAAGCCTAAGAAGGCGGCAAGACCTGAGCTTAAAATTCCTACCGTTGATGCAGTTGTAAAGGGTGAAATAACCATTGAAGAATTTGACAAAATGCAATTGCAGATGGGAGAGATTTTATCTTGCGAAGCTGTTAAAGATTCCAAGAAACTTCTCTGTTCTCAGGTTCAGGTAAACGGAAGAGTGCTTCAGATAGTGTCAGGAATTAAGAACTATTATAGTCCTGAAGAGATGGTAGGTAAAAAGGTTGTTGTCATAACTAATCTTAAGCCGACTAAGCTTGCAGGAGTTTTATCAGAAGGAATGCTTCTTTGCGCAGAAGATTTTGAGGGCAACCTTGCGCTTCTCACAGCGGAGAAGGATATGCCGGCAGGAGCTATGATTAGCTAAAATACACTATATTTCCCTGTTGGCAAAAGGAGATGGATATGTTAGACATTTTTGAAAAAAAAGAGTCACAGGTTAGATCTTACTGTCGTAAGTATCCGGTGGAGTTTAAAAAGGCTAAAAACGCTGAGCTTTTTTCCGTGGATGGAGAGAGATATATAGACTTTCTTGCCGTGGCAGGCTCCATGAACTACGGACACAATAATCCGGAGATAAAATCCGCGATTATGAATTACCTTGCGGATGATAACATTATCAATGCCCTTGATATGTACACTGAGGCAAAGGAAGAATTTCTCACAGTATTTGACAGTGAGATACTTAAACCGCGAGGACTTGATTATAAGGTTATGTGTTGTGGCCCTACAGGAACAAATGCTGTGGAGGCTGCGTTAAAACTTGCGAGAAAAAATACAAAAAGAACAGAGATTATAGCTTTTTCAGGAGCTTTCCATGGTATGTCTCTCGGAAGTCTTGCCATGACAACAGACAGGACAAGCAGAGAGGGCGCTGGTGTTCCGTTGGAACACGTAACCTTTGTACCATATGACGGAACCAATCTTGACTCAATTTCTTATATCAGATGGATTTTAGATGATGACCATTCGGGTATAGAAAAGCCTGCGGCTATTGTTCTTGAAACTTTGCAGGCAGAGGGTGGTATCAACCCTGCCAGTGTAGAGTGGCTTAGGGAGATTCGCAAGCTGTGTGATGAATACGGCATACTGATGATTGTTGATGATATTCAGGTTGGTGTTGGCAGAACAGGACATTTCTTCTCCTTTGAAAGAGCAGGAATAGTTCCTGATATGGTAGTATTATCAAAGTCAATAAGTGGTTTTGGTATGCCAATGGCTATTCTTCTTATGAAACCGGAGCTTGACATATTCCGCCCGGCAGAACACAACGGAACCTTTAGGGGAAACCAGCTTTCATTTATCGGCGGAACAGCAGGCATTAAGTATTTTAACAAATATAAGCTTGATGAAGAAGTTCGCCGCAAAGGAGAGATAATCCGAGAATATATAGAAAAAGAGATACTTCCGTTAGATGAGAGACTTTCCCTTCGCGGTATGGGACTCATCTGGGGTATTGATTTTTCAAAGATTGATTGTAAACTCGCTCTGGAGGCAGTTCACAAAGGATTTGACCGTCACCTCATAATGGAAGTTGCCGGTAGAAAGGATTCTGTTGTCAAGCTTATGCCACCGCTGACAATAGAAGATGATGTGCTTCTTGAAGGACTTGAGATGGTTAGGGAAGCAGTGAAGGAAACATTACAATAGTATGGTTATATTAAAATCCGGACGTCGGTTACATGACGTCCGGATTTTAATATTGTCGGCAACGACCTAAAGTATTAAATTCAATTCTATTTCAGTGAGCGAGAGCATTACACCATACATTAGTTAATTATATGTGATAAAATGTCGATATAAACGTATATATGTGTTATGAATCATGACTGAAATCGTAAGAGATAAGAGATGATTTTATATAGGGAGAAAGATATGTATAGTTTTGGCGTTTATGATACTGTTATAACAAGAAGTGTGATGCATCCGCAGGCTATATTTTTATGTATGAGACATAAAATGCTGCTTCATAGGGAAGATTTTGATTTTTCTATGGAATATATTTTGGATTTTGAAAATATTAGGGTTAATGCTGAAAAACAAGCAAGACGGGTATCTGATAACGAGGTGACATTAGAGAAAATATATAAGGTTTTGTCTGATAATTATAATATTTCTCCTGTAACAAGAGACAAACTGATCAGATTAGAAATAGAATGTGAAATAGAAAATACAATTATTATTTCGGAAACAGTAAAAAAAATACAAACCCTTGTAAATACGGGTGAAAAAGTTATTTTAATTTCAGACACGTATCTTCCGAAAGAATTTTTTGTAATGTTATTTGATAGGATTTGTCCGTTTTTGAATGAATTAACATTGTATGTTTCATGTGAAGAAGGGAAAACAAAAAACTCAGGGTTGTTATACGATTATGTGAAACAAAAAGAAAATATAGAATATTCTGATTGGACTCATGAAGGGGATAATATAACGTCGGATATAAACATTCCTAAATTATTTGGGATAAAAACAGTTCAATATAATATTAAGACAAATAAATATGCTGTTGAACGTCTGGAAAATATAAGAATTGACCATAAGCTTTTATTGGAATATATGCAAGGAATGTTAAAGAACGTTGACGAACGTGAGGACAGTAATAGTTATATAATAGGTTACGGATTTATTGGTGTCATTTTATATTCATATGTAAATTGGATAATTAACAACGCTTTAAATAAAAAAATTGAAGATTTGTATTTTATCGCCAGAGATGGTTATATATTAAAACAAATTGCAGAAAAAATAATTCACGAAAATAATATTTCCTTAAAAACGCATTATTTGTATGGTTCAAGAAAGGCATGGCGCGTTGAGGATGAGAAGAATAAAAATATGTTATTAGAGTATCTCAATCAAGAAATCCGTAAAGGACACCGGTTTGCATTGGTCGATACACAGGGTACTGGCCTTTCGATTGATTATTTGTCTAAAATATATGGAGAAAGAATAACAGTATTTTATTATACTTTGTTTGAAAACTCAGATGATAAATTTATAAATGCATATTCTTATTCACCATATGCCGGAAAAGGAATTATAGAGGCTTTTTGCAGAGCACCACATGGTTCGACAAAATATTATGAAAAGGTGAATAATTGTATAAAACCGGTTATAGAGGAAACAGATTCAAAGCTATGGGTTGAATCGGGATTAGATAAGTATATGAAGGGAGTAGTCGATTTTTCAGAAAACTTTGCTCGAATTAATAAAAACTTTGAAAATTCATTACCTATTAATTTAATAGCAGAAAAAATATTGTTTTATTGCTATGAAACACCTGATGTACAACTTGCGGATTTTATCGGTGATATTCCACATGATATTAACAATGAAGATGAAAGTTATAGATATGCACCGCTGTTGTCTGATAAAGAAATTTATAAAATTGAAGTCGAACGAACTACAGAACCATTGAAGAAATTTTATAAGGGCTCTGAATTAGAGTATTCATATAAGAGATTGACTGCAGAAAAGTTAGACAAATTAAAAATATATAGAAGAAAATATTTTGATGATTTCTGCAAAAAAAATGTAGATGCGATAAATGTAGTTATATACGGATATGGATTATATGGTAAAGAATTATATCATCGACTGTTTAAATTAAAAAATATTAATGTAATAGGTGTTGTGGATGCAAATAATCAAAGATATATAAATGAATTGATAAATATTTCACCTGTTGATGAACTTAATAATCTTAAATATGAATACATAATCATATCGCTGTATGACAAGAAAATTGCCGTGGAGATTAAAAAAATGTTAATCGCATCAGGTATAGAAGAAGAGAAGATTATTTTTGGAAATGAATTTGTTGATTTATATATAAATCAATGACGTAGCAATATTATAAAAATATAGTTTTGTTTAACTTTCGTTATAAAGATATGCTTCATGGAGTTGGATGAAGATTTTGGAGTATGAGGTGTTAAAAAACATTAAAAATTGGAAATTTTTGTATACAAATTGGAGCATTCGGAACTACTGACTTGTTACGCAAATGGGTCTATACTTTTGCGTATAATATTTCTGCTGTTCATATTTCTTGAGAGAATTTATTTTCTTCTGTCAGATTGGCATATTCGCCGGGGATTCAAGCAGATTTTATAAAAAATTATATTTGAAGGAGGCGTGTGCCTATGGGAAAAGCTGATGTTTCCTTAAAGGATTATCTGTCTGACAGGGAACATTTTGCGGATTTATTTAATACGTATCTGTTTGATGGTGCAGAGGTTATCAAAGTGGATAGTTTGGAGATTATTAGCAACGAATCAAGTGTGATTCTTCCGGACAACATGGGAAAACGAAGAGTGGTTACAAGGTTTTCTGATTTGCGGATGTGGTGGAAAGATACGGCGAGAAATTAGAGATTCTGTCAAGATATATTTCAAACTATTCTATCAATCTGTTCAATCAGGGAAATATCTCCGATTATTCCATTTTTAAAACGGATTTACAAATCATATTTGGTATGCTGCAATACAGCTTCGTTCAAATTTTCGGTATAGTGCCTGATGTAAAATTTATAATCGTCTACCAGACTCAAAATATAGTATGGTATTTCCGGAATATCCATAGGTTTATGGTATAAAGATATGGCAAGCTTGGGTTTATATGTCATAATGCCCGGTGACTTTAATTGTTCCTATATCAGAAATTTAATTACCGTACTTTAGTGGAGATAGTATTATAATGCAATTTTCATATTTCTTTAATTCGTCAATTGAAATAACAGAAATACCCTCAATCCTTTTCCGGATTAGATTTTTGTTGTTATCGCAAAAAATCACGATATTGTAGATGACTTAATATCGTCTTGTATTGTCTGTTAATAGTATCTAAAATCATTTTTCGCACTCATAGTTCATTGTGTAAACCATTTACTTTTGATGTATACAGTATAAAAAGTCCTGTGTTTATGTTATAATATTAAAACATATAGTATTGCATTTCACATAGAAGTGAGAACACAGACGAAAAACAGTTAATTATGAGTACTAAAATGTCGATATATTCTGTAAAGATTCCATGATTTATGTTATGAAAATTTTATGATATATTATGAAATGTTAAGAAATGTTTAGAGTACAAAATTAGCTAATAATGGAGGTATATATTTGTGATAGCATATAAAACACGCAAAGATATAAAAATAAAGACAAATATAAAGCTTTATATTGTGTTTATCGCTGAGTTGTCTGCTTTGATACTTCCGTACATAGTACATTTTGTGGGAAGATTGACTGGCGTGGGAAGTATATATGGAAAGATGCTGTTACCTATGCATCTTCCCATTATTTTGGTTGGCTTTTTGTCTGGCCCCTTGTGTGGGTCAATTTCAGGTATACTTGCACCACTAATAAATTATTTGTTGATTGGTATGCCTAATAATTCAGAGGTATTATTTATGATGATAGAGCTTTCTGCGTATGGAACAGTTGCAGGAATAATAAAAGAATATAAATGGAATATGTTTTTAAAAGTATTATTTGTTCAATTATCAGGACGGATATGTAAAGTTATAGCAACAGTTTTTTTGAATAATGTGTTGAACTATAAAATAGTGGAGTTATCTTCAATTTTTTTGACTATAAAAAATGGTGTTTACGGAATAGCATTACAATTGATTATAGTGCCATTATTTATAAGGTTAATAAAAAAGGATGATGTTCATGGATAAAGTTTTAGAAGAAGCAAAAAAAATACTATTGGATAATGACTTTACATGTGTAGCTACTGATGGGGACAATATATGTATTAGTAATGATAGAGGAATTAAACGATTAGTTTATTGGTATGAACATAAGAGCATAGATGGCTATATGGTTGCAGATAAGGTTGTTGGAAGAGGAGCGGCATTCGTATATGTTTTGATAGGTGTTCGTTGTATTTGGGCTAAAATTATAAGCGATGCGGCAATCGAAATATTTAATATGTATAATATAAACTTTTTTTATGATAAAAGAGTGGAAAATATTAGTAATAGAAATAATACAGATATATGTCCTATAGAGGCTTCATTAGCAGATGTGTATGATTTGAAGGCTGCAATGGATATTATACGTAGAAAACTAAAGGATATGGATCAATTGCTTCAATAAAATGGGAGAGGAAAGATGGAAAATAATAAAATAATTTTATGTGCGGAAGATTGTGTTAAAGTAGCTAATAAGATTTATTTTATATCAAAAGATATTAATATCGTTTTTGAGATAGATTTATTAACAAGAGAAATTAATATTGTTGATAGTATTCCTGAGGAATCTATTTTGTCAAAAAGATTGGGGGCAAAGATATTATGCTGGAGAGATGAACTTATATTTGCTCCAATGACGGCAAAAAAAATATGGAGATATAGTCTTAAAACAAAAATATGGAAGGGATATGAAAGAGAAAGCTTACGCGATGGAAATACCGGTAATGAAATGTTTGATGCTGTTTTGTATGGCGATAATGCATTCATAATTGGTAGTAATTATCCGGCTATAATGTGTATTAATCTGCTAACAGAAGAAGTGGAATACATTAAGGAACCATATGACATTTTGACAGAAAAAAGAAAATCGTTAGAAGATTGTTATTTTAGAACAAGTTATGTACATATTGATGATGCAATTTATTTGGCTACATGTTTGGACAATAAGGTTTTGAGATTAAATCTAAATACAAAAAGTTATGAGTGGATAAGTGTGGGAGCAGAAGGTAATAGATATTCGGGTATAACTTGGGACGGAAAGGATTTTTGGCTGTCACCGAGAATGAATACATCATTAGTAAGGTGGGATGGAAAAGAATGTGTTACTGAGTACAAACTTCCGGATAAATTTTGTGAAAAAAGACTTTATTTTTTAGGAATTGTATCTAAAGATAAAAGTATGATATTACCTGCTTTTTACACAGGTAATTCTCTGATAATGAATAAGGATGATAAAGTATTTGAAGAATTAGATGTGGCATATTATTTTTACAAAAATTACGATGATATATCGATTTCGCTCACGTCTAAGGGAGAACTTATTATCACAGAGGATAATGAAATTAGAAACATATATCTTGAATTTGATAGAAAAATACTTTCAGATTATATTAAAAGTAAAGTTTTGATAGAAAATATATATAGTGATATATGTGTTGATGAAAGTAGTGAGTTTGATATAACAACATTTTGCGAGTTGCTTAGTGTGAGTGATGAAACAGAGGATAAGAATAAGTGTAATGGAGTGGGGAAAGTTATATGGGAAAAAATCCGGAATTAGGATTTGGTATAATGAGATTGCCATGTCTTGGTGGAGGAATTGATTTTAATAAAACAAAAGATATTTTAGATGAATATATGGTGGGTGAATTTAAATATTTCGATTTGCATCCGGCATATATGAATAATCATGCTCAAACAATTTTAAGGGAGCTTATTGTAAAAAAATATCCGAGAGATTCTTATTTTGTTGCCAATAAAATGCCTTATTATGGGATAAAATGTTATGATGATTATGAAAAAATATTTCAGCAGGAATTGACAGAATGTGGGTTGAAGCATTTTGATTACTATATGCTTCATGCCTTAAATAATGAAGTTTATGATATGCATGAGAAATTGGGTGGATTTAGATATATAATTGATTTGAAAGAAAAAGGAAGAATTGGGTGTGCAGGTATATCCTTTCATGGTAAGCCGGAACTGTTGGAAACAATACTTGCGAAATATCCAAAGATAGACTTTGTATATCTGCAGATAAATTTTGTGGATTGGGAAAACTCTATAATACGTGCGAAAGAAAACTATGAGATAGCAAGAAAATACAACAAAAAAATAATAGTTATGGAGCCGATAAAGGGTGGAAGTTTAACTAATGGATACGAATATAAACAAAAAAAATTAACACAGGGACTGTTAGCAAAATTATCATTGGAGTTCGTTGCTTCTTTGGATGGTATAGATATCATATTAAGTGGAATGAGTGAAGTATCACATGTAATTGAGAACAGGAAAACTTTGAATGAATTTCAGAGGATAGAAGATTATAATATTTATGATGAATTAAAAAAAGATGTTAATTCAAAAAATCCGATTCAATGCACGTCATGTAAGTATTGCGAGAGAGAATGTCCCAAAAACATTCCAATATCAGAGATAATGGCATTTGTTAATCAATTTAAACATAGGGATGGCTCTGTGCTTGGCGGAGCGATAGCTAATTACAAAAATTTAACATATAACAATGGTAAAGCCAGTGATTGTATTATGTGTGGTAAGTGTGAGAGCAAATGTCCACAGAAAATAAGCATAAGAAAACATTTAAGGAAGTCAGTTAGCATGTTTGAAGCGAAAAATATGTATGGTTACACGAATGAACGTAATGTTCAAATTTTAATATATTTACTTAAATTTCATGGAATTAAAAGAATAGTTACAAGCCCTGGTGCGATGAATGTTGGATTTGTTTATAGTGTACAGATAGATGATTATTTTGAGGTTTATTCTGCTGCGGATGAGAGATCCGCGGCATATATAGCATGTGGTTTGGCAGAAGAATCTGGAGAACCTGTGGTTTTAACATGCACAGGTGCAACAGCATCAAGAAATTATTTACCGGGATTGACAGAGGCATATTATCGAAAATTACCGGTTTTGGCGGTAACGGCGGCTCAACCTAACGGAAGAATTAGTCATAACATTCCTCAGGTTGTAGACAGAAGGAACGTTATGAACGATGTAGTTAATGTCAGTGTAGAATTGCCGATTGTACATGGAGAAGAAGAAGAGTGGACATGCTGTGTTAATGCCAACACAGCGTTGCTGTCATTGCTTGGAGAAACTAAGGGACCCGCGCATATTAATCTTTTTACAGTTGGTAATGCTGATTATTCTGTAAAAGAATTACCAGCTGCAAGAGGTATAAGACGTTTAAATAAAAAAAATGATATGCCGGATATACCAGAGGGCAAGATTGGTATATTTTGTGGTGCACATGACAGGTGGGATAAAAAAGAAACAGAAGTAATAGATGGATTTTGCACGATGTATAATGCAGTAGTTATATGTGATCATACCAGCAATTACAAGGGCAATTATGGTGTGTTGGCAAATTTAATTATGTCTCAACATGGTGGTAGCCTGTTAAATGATTTTGATTTGATTATTCATATTGGAAACGTATCCGGAGCTTACTTACCTGTTAAAACAAGAAATGTTTGGAGAGTTAATCCGGATGGTAAAATTTGTGATACTTTTAGAAGGTTAACAAATGTATTTCAAATGGAAGAATATGATTTCTTTAATGCCTATGAAAAAAAAGATATAAGACATAATTATGAAGAACATTGGATAAGTGAATGGAAACGTGAATATGATAAATTATATTCAGATATACCTGAATTGCCATTATCTAACTTGTGGATAGCAAAAAAGACAGCAGACAGACTGCCGGATAATTCAGTGCTGCATTTGGGCATTTTGAATTCTCTGAGAAGCTGGAACTATTTTAAAATACCAAATAATGTGAGTGTTTATTGTAATACCGGTGGTTTCGGTATTGATGGTTGTGTATCTTCATTAATAGGAGCATCTTTATTCAACAAGGATAAATTGTATTATGGTGTTGTGGGAGATTTGGCTTTTTTTTACGATATG
Source organism: uncultured Bacteroides sp. (assembly GCA_964553965.1). Lineage (GTDB taxonomy): Bacteria > Bacillota > Clostridia > Lachnospirales > Lachnospiraceae > Coprococcus_C. The sequence continues at coordinate 131,785 of CAZKMB010000003.1, forward strand.
AATGCTCTTGGTAATAGGCATATAGGCAACAATGTGCGCTTATTTGTTATTAATAATGGATGTGGAACAGAGTTTAAAAATTATAATCATCTTGCGGCAAGATTTGGAAATGCTACGGACGTAAATATAGCTGCCAAGGGACATTATGGAAATAAATCATTAAAACTCCTTAAGCATTATGCTGAGGATTTAGGATTTGCATATTTTTCAGTGAGAAACAAAGAAGAATATGAGAGTGTGTTGCCGACGGTTGTCAATCCCGATATTTCGGGAAAACCAATGTTGATAGAGGTATTTACTAAAGACGAGGATGAAAGTGAGGCATTAAGACTTATCAATTGCTTAAATAACAATGATAGGAACGATGAGGGAAATGTTGATGTACTACAGGTACCGACAAGATTTAAAAAGCTTCAAGATGATATACAAGTTGTGCTTTGGGGTGCAGGAAATAATTTTATTAAGAAATTACCTGAGATAGAGCAGATAACTAAGGTTCATAATGTATGTGATAATAATAAAAAACTTTGGGGAAAAGAAATTATGCCTGGCATAAAATGTATTTCTCCTGAAGAACTAAAGTCTATGAAAAATGTATTTGTTGTTATTACGATAGAAGATGCAAGAATAGCTTTTTCTGTAGCCAATCAATTGCTTGAATTTGGAATTGACAAATTTGATTTGGTTGATAATTGGTTAATATATGCGGAAAAAATTTTTAACGAGGTATAAGATGAAGAAAATAGGTATATTGACATTTCATTTCGCTGATAGCTATGGCGCATTGCTACAGACATATGCATTAAAAAAAACCATAGATAAGTTGCCGAGATGCAAGGCAGAGATTATCAATTACATACCGGAACATTGGAAATTTATTCCGTATGTCAATTCTCTGGATGGCAGATTGGCAATGATAGAGAAACGAAAATTGTATCAGGGATTTATAAAAAATTACCTTGGCGTTGAGGGAGAAGTTCTTCGTGATGTTACAGGAAATGAATATGATTATTACTGTGTAGGTAGTGATCAGGTATGGAATAGCACGATAACTCAGTGTGATGGTTATTTTTTGCCTCATATTTCTTCTGATGCAAAGAAAATTTCTTATGCTGCAAGTATGGGAAACTCTTTAGATGATGAAAAATTGGACAAAGATGTTTTTAAAAAATATCTTCCTACGTTTAAAAATATATCTGTGAGGGAAAAAGGATATGGCAGGTTTGTAAGTGAGATAACCGGAAAAGAATGTGCGTGTGTATTGGATCCTACTTTACTTTTAGATTATAAAGAATATGATGAGATAGTTGCAAAAAAACAATTTGGGGAACCGTTCCTTTTTCTTTTCTGGTTAAACAAAGAAGATGAACATAAAGGAATAGAGTTAGCCAATTTGGTTGCAAGAAAATATAATCTGACAATTATACATTCTATTTTGGGTACGGGTAAATATACTTTCTATCGTGATGGAGGATGTATGATTTATGAGGGGATAGAAGATTTTTTATGGTTTATGAAGAATGCCACTTTTGTAATAACTGATTCATATCATGGCACCATGTTCTCGTTACAATATAGAAAACCATTTTATACGTTGGTATTTGGAGAAAGGCGGAGTCGGATAGATACAGTTAGAGATAATTTTGGATTGCAAGATAGGATTATAGAAAAACAGTTGTTTTATTCAGATATAAATGATTACGTGGATTTTTATAGTATTTGGCAAAAGATATATGATTTACGGGATAAGTCCATAGAATATTTGAAAAACAGCTTGGAAGTGTAAGGGGTGATTCTGTGGAAGAAAAAATGTGTCCGGAAATAATTCCGACAGATATACAGGAAGGATATGTAGGTACTGAAGAAAGATATGTTTATCAATATCCTATAATAATGAAATATCTGAAAAATAAAATAGCTAACAAAAAAATCACAGATTATTTAAGAGGAATAGATGTTGATAGGGTTGTATTATATGCAATTACGGAATTTACAGATTTGTTAATTGATGATATGGTTGATGAATCACCTCAGATGATATGGTCGCTATGCGACAAAAAGGCAGATAAAAATGGCAGCTTATATAAAGGGTTTAATATGTTAAACATAGATTCCATGGTATCTGACTATAGAGAAAAAATGTTTGATAAGATAATAGTTTGCAGTATTTTTCATTCGAATACAATTATTACAGACCTTGTAAAAAGGGGTGTATCCATGGATGATATTCTAACAGTGACACAGGTGATTTATTGGATGTGATTAGGAGGAACAAGGATGAAAAAAATTTATATATTTGGTTTGGGTGCAGGGCTGCAATACGTAGAAAGATGTATAAAGAATGATTCTGTAAACATACTGGGATATATTGATAATTACAAATGTGCTACAGGAAAGGAATATAATGGTTTATCTATTATTAATCAATATAATAT
>CAZKMB010000004.1:0-41534 GCA_964553965.1 uncultured Bacteroides sp.
TGATGTTCTGGCAGAAAGACTTTCTAAAGAATATATATCAGGGGGATATTTCGGATAATATAGTATAAGATATAGAATTATAAAGGAGGAAATCATGAAAGAGAAAAAACAGGCGTTGCAGACGGTATTATTTGTAATAACCTTTACGGTTTTGCTCATATATCTGGTTAACCATGCAGGTGTAATAGTATATCTGTTTGGAAAGCTGGTGTCGCTGCTGTTTCCTTTCCTGCTCGGATGCGGAATTGCTTTTGTTATAAACATTCCGATGAAAAGCATTGAGTCGTCTTTTTTTAAGAAAGAAGACGGAAAACTGTACAAACATAAGAGAATGATAAGTATGCTGCTTTCATACCTGCTGGTAGTGTTCGTTATATTACTGGTTATATTTAAGGTAGTGCCGGAGCTCAGTACAACCTTTGGCGTAATAGGGGATAAGGTTCCCGGTCTCTGGGAAAAGGTAAAGGCATGGGTATTGAAATATACTGAAAAATATCCTCAGATTACTGCAGAGATAATGAAAATAGAGATAAAGTGGGAAGAACTCGGAACTATTTTTAAGACCGGCGGAGAGAGTATCATAACCACCACTGTATCCATTTTCTCATCCATAATCAGTGCCATAATCAATATATTTGTAGGAGTGGTTTTTTCTATATATATACTTGTCCAGAAGGAGAAATTAGGAAAACAGGCAAAGATGATTTGTTATGCCGTATTTAAGGAAAACACTGCGGATGAGCTTATGGTATTTGGAAAAATTGCCAACACAACCTTTGCAAAGTTTTTCACCTGTCAATTCAGAGAGGGTATCATATTCGGTTCGCTGATTGCCATATCCATGAAGATATGCGGTATGCCGTACCCTCTTACCATAGGAATACTTATGGCGTTTACCGCTCTTATACCTATATTTGGCGGATTTATAGGACTGTTTATAGGCGCATTTCTTATTTTGGTGGATTCTCCACGGTATGTAATAGGATTTGTTATACTTTTCTTTGTGGTACAGTTTGTTGAAAACTACCTTATATATCCTAAACTTGTAGGCGGAGGTATCGGTCTGAATGCAATCTGGGTATTGCTGGCTGTTCTCGTAGGCGGTGAGCTTATGGGAGTTGTTGGAATGATTGTATTTATTCCTTTTGTGTCTGTGCTCTATGCGTACATCAGAAGTATAATTATGCGTAAGCTGAAGAAAAAGAACATAGATGTGGATAAAAAGGAAGTTCCTGATGAGGTTATGCCGCTGATGAGTTCGAGAAGAAGACTGTTTCATCACAAGAATAAGTCAGAGGAAACCGATGATGAGGAAGGTATAGAGGAAAACTAAGGATAAGGAGTGAAGAACCATGTACAGGGATATAGCAGGATTGGTTTTATACAGAGATTTAGGAGAGGACAGCATATTGTATAATATGTCTGATATTTTCAAAGCCTGGGAAAATAAAACCGTTAGCAGGGATGAGCTGGTGAGCAGAATATATCAGCAGATAAAAAGAATACTGGATGTAGCAACCAGCTATGGATTTAACAAAAATCTTTGGCAGGATTACCTTGCATTTATACTTATCACAAATGAAAATTCCTTTACTCTTACCTGTGAAAAAACCGGGGCAGGGGACGGAAGTGTAAACATATTTGCAAAAAATGACTACAGAATTTTCAAGTCACTTTTTGATTTTGATTTTACCGCAATAGAAAAAGATTTAAATATTGATTGTTTTTCCACCATAACCAACTACAAATCGCTTCCGAAAAAGGAACAGATGTACAACCGTAATGTCAGCGAAAAGGTTAGACGTATAAGTGACGGTATAGCTGCGGCGACGGATGTGGAGGAAATATTCAGCATCATGACTGAATTTTACAGACAGTACGGTGTGGGTATGTTTGGACTGAATAAGGCGTTCAGAATCAGACATGATGAAGGTAAGGATTTAGAGTTTATACCGATTAACAACACAGACAGGGTAGTGTTAGATGATCTTTTTGGATATGAGCTTCAGAAGAAAAAATTAGTGGATAATACGGAGGCTTTTGTGACGGGAAGAAAGGCGAACAACGCTTTACTCTTCGGAGACAGTGGTACGGGAAAGTCAACCAGTATCAAGGCTATAATAAATCAGTACTATGAACAGGGACTCAGAATGATAGAGATATACAAGCATCAGTTCAAGGATTTGTCTGCGGTCATATCTCATATAAAAAACAGAAATTATAAGTTTATTATATATATGGATGATCTTTCCTTTGAAGAATTTGAGATAGAATATAAGTATTTAAAGGCGGTTATCGAGGGTGGTCTTGAAACCAAGCCGGACAATGTGCTTATATACGCTACATCCAACAGAAGACATCTTATAAAAGAAACCTGGGATGACAGAAACGATATGGATGTTGAGCTTCATAAGTCAGACACCATTCAGGAAAAGCTTTCCCTTGTAAACCGTTTTGGCGTGACAATAAGTTACTCACGTCCTTCCAAGAAGGAATTTAACAACATAGTTGTCGAGCTGGCTAAAAGGCATCCTGAGATAACGCTTACAGAGGAAGAACTGTGCATGGAGGCAAACAAATGGGAAATGTCCCACGGCGGTATATCAGGAAGAACAGCCCAGCAGTTTATTAATTATCTTGCGGGAAAAGCATAAAATAATCATCGGACAAAAGGTTGCTATTTGTCCGATGATTTGATATTATTTAGCTTAGTCAGGATTGCCGATTTTGAGAGTGAACAAAGAGCCTCGGCGGATTTTATAAGTTTTTCAAAGGAATCCATGTCATTTTCCGATATGTATATGGTTCCCAGATTTTTGTAGGTATCACTTATATCCGAGCCTATGTAGATTGCATATTCCAAAAAGACTTTTGCTGTATCGGGATTATTATTTTCCATAAGAATTCCGCCTATTTTATTCAGTATCCGTATCAGCTCTGTGTAATTATTATCGTATTGACAAAGGGTATCAAGATTTGCGGGACCATACATAAATTTAAGCTCAGTGTTTGTGTAAGATGACAAATCAATGATTTTCTTACCGGAAAGGTTTTTGAGAGCGGTTATCTGTGTTTCACAGCCCTGCTCGCAGGCAGCATCAAGGGGCAGAGAATTTGTTGGTATGGTAATGAAGTCAAGATTTGATATATCCGCTTTTCTCACGGAGTTAGCCTGAGCTTCAGTCTCTCGGAAACTTTTTTTATTGCTCGCCTCGATTTTGTTGTTACGGGCTATACTGCGAGCAGTGATGTAACTGACATACAATAATAACAGTATCAGGAAACCATTAACATATTTCATAATAAATATCCTTTCGGAGGTAGGTAAAATGATTAATTTCAGTAACAAAAAAACACAGAAGATAATTGCATCGGTTATTGCATATTTGCTGGTTGCAGCAATGATTTTAGGTCTCCTGTTATAGAATAGGATACCACGAAGCCGAACATTTTTCAAGAAAGGCAGTGCACTATGGAGCAGGGAACCCTGAATGAGCTTGTCTTGAGCCGCTCAGTAATAAAGCATATCAGAAAACATAATAAGGGCTTGGAGCAGGGAACCGGAATAGGGGACGACTACACAAGGGTTAAGACAGACAAGACGGGACTTGTGTGGTCGGACAGTTGTGAGTCTGCCCCTTCTTTAGCATGGTGTAAAGCCATGAATAACTTTTCCGTATCAGGTGCAACACCTCTCGGGGTGCGTATTTTGGCTATGCTGCCCGAAGATGTTGAGGAAAGCAGCATAAAGGCATACATGAGAGAATTTAATTTCCTTGCTGACAGGGATTCCGTACAGATAATGGGAGGAAACACAAAGATAAGTAATTCCTGTAAAAGACCTTCATTTTCTGTCAGTGTTTTGGGAACAGCAGGGGAATACACACCAAGACCCCGACAATGCAGGGCGGGATTTCAGATTGTTATGACCAAGTATGCCGGCATTTACGGAAGTGATATTATGATAGAAAAAAAACATGATGTTCTGGCAGAAAGACTTTCTAAAGAATATATATCAGGGGGATATTTCGGAGAGCATATGTACAGTGTGGCAAAGGAAGCATCCGTAGCTCTCAGACAGCCTGATAATATATATTATATGCACGATATTTCCTACGGAGGCGTATACGGAGCCCTGTGGCAAATGGGGTTAAAGCTGTCAAAGGGTGTGTGCATAGACCATTATAAGATTCCCATACGACAGGAAACCATAGAGTTTTCGGAGATATTTGACATAAATCCCTATATGCTGGAGGGAACAGGCTCTCTGCTTATGGTTGCAAAGGATGGGGAAAAGGTGGTAAAATCATTGGAAGAGATGGGCATATGTTCAGGTGTTATAGGTGAATTGACCGATGGAAAGGACAGATACATAACTCTTGGACAGAGTGGAGAAAAACGATTTTTAGCACCTGTAAAGGGTGATGAAATATACAAAGTTGTTTCAGCATATTAATGTAGAATAACTAATATTTAAGAAGGAGAGGTATAAGTCAATGAACAATGACATTTTGAAACTCTTAGAAAATGACAGTAGACTTACTGTGAAAGATATAGCCGGTATGCTTGGGCTGCCGGAGGATGCAGTCGCCGCTGATATCAAAGCTATGGAGGAAAACAAGGTAATATGCGGTTATCACACTATGATAGACTGGGATAAGGTTGCAGAGGAAAAAGTTACAGCACTTATAGAGGTTAAGGTGACACCACAGCGTGGTCAGGGCTTTGATAAAATTGCGGAAAGAATATACAACTATGAGGAAGTTAATGCAGTATATCTCATGGCGGGAGCTTTTGATTTTACCGTAATCATACAGGGAAAAACTCTTAAGGAAGTTTCAAGATTCGTGTCCGAAAAGCTTGCTGTCATGGAAACTGTCATAAGTACATCAACACATTTTGTTCTTAAAAAATACAAGGACCACGGCATAAAATTTGATGTCGTAAAACAGGATGAAAGGTTGGCGATTATACCATAATGAGAAATCCATTATCGAAAACAATTACAGATATAAAACCGTCAGGAATCAGAAAATTCTTTGACATAGTAAGCGAGATGCCTAATGCCATATCTTTGGGAGTCGGAGAACCTGATTTTGACACACCATGGCATATACGTGAAGAGGGAATATACTCCCTTGAAAAGGGTAAAACTTTTTATACATCAAACTCAGGTCTGTTGGAGCTTAGGGAAGAAATATGTAAGTGGTACAAGAGAAAATATAAAGTATCCTATGATTACAGGACAGAGGCACTTATAACCGTGGGAGGCAGTGAAGGTATTGATCTTGCTCTCCGTGCCATGCTTGATCCGGGGGATGAGGTTATTATCCCTGAACCATGTTATGTATCATATCTTCCTTGTGTACAGTTGGCAGGAGGCGTTCCCGTAACCATATCCCTGAAAAATGAAAATCAGTTCAGGCTTACCGCACAGGAATTATTGGATGCCATAACTGAAAAGACAAAAGTTCTTATTCTGGCATTTCCGGGAAATCCAACCGGAGCAATTATGACCAGAGAAGATTTGGAACCGATAGCAAAAATATGCAAAGAGAAAGATATTATAGTTATTTCCGATGAAATATACTCTGAGCTTACATACGGTGATGCAGGTCATTTTACAATAGGCTCCCTGCCGGATATGAAAGAGAGGACAATCATTATAAATGGTTTCTCAAAGGCATATGCCATGACAGGCTGGCGACTTGGATACGCACTTGCACCTAAACTTATTGCTGAGCAGATGACAAAGATTCATCAGTTTGCCATCATGTGTGCACCTACAACCAGCCAGTATGCTGCCATAAGTGCAGTAAGGGAAGGTGATAAGGACATTGAGAGGATGAAGTCATCTTATGATCAAAGAAGACATTTCCTTATGAAAACCTTTGAAGAGCTTGGACTTCCATGCTTCGAGCCTCTTGGTGCATTTTACATGTTCCCTTGCATAAAGGAATTTGGACTCACAAGCGATGAGTTTGCAACAAGACTTTTGCAGGAGGAAGAACTTGCCGTGGTTCCGGGAACTGCTTTTGGAGATTGCGGTGAAGGATTTATAAGAATTTCCTATGCATATTCCATAGATGAGCTCAAGGAAGCCATGAGAAGACTTGGTAATTTTATAAGCAGATTGAGAGGATAAATGGTTAGATATGCTTAATATAGTACTATTTGAACCGGAGATGCCGGCAAATACAGGAAATATAGGGCGCACTTGTGTAGCAACAGGTGCGCGTCTTCATTTGATTGAGCCTCTGGGATTTCAGATTAACGATAAAATGTTGAAAAGGGCGGGACTGGATTACTGGCCTAAGCTTGATGTTACAGTATATGAGAACTATGAGGAGTTCCTTTTGAAAAATCCGGATGCCGAGATATATATGGCAACCACAAAGTCTAAAAAGAAATATACTGATATAACATATCCGAAGGATGCCTACATAATGTTTGGCCCTGAGAGCAGGGGAATACCGGAAGAACTCCTTCTGGACAATAAAGACAATTGTGTGAGGATACCTATGATACCGGGAGAACGTTCACTTAATCTGTCCAATTCTGTGGCGATTATGGTGTACGAGGCTTTAAGACAGCAGGACTTTCCGGGATTGGAAGAAGAAGGACAGCTCCACCGGCATGAATGGTGAGACATATGGTTGAAAGAAAAGACTGGCTCGGAAAACCCTACTATTCACTAAACGCATATTTCAGGAATACTTACGGAAAAAAGATATACAAGATAGCTGTTGATGCAGGACTTACCTGCCCCAACAGGGATGGCAGTCTGGATAACCGGGGATGTATATTCTGCAGTGCCGGGGGAAGTGGGGATTTTGCCGTAAAAGCAGACAGTGTAAAGACACAGATAGAAAAGGGACTTGAGAGATTTAATAAACATACCGGAGATGAATTTGTTATATATTTTCAGGCATTTACCAATACATATGGAGATTTGGAATACCTAAAAAAGATTTGGACGGATGCACTGGAGTATAATCAGGTAGTCGGAATATCCATAGCCACAAGACCGGATTGTCTCGGCAGCGCTGTTATGGAACTTTTAAAAAACCTGAAAGAAAAATATGAGCCAAAGGGTAAATTCATCTGGGTGGAGATGGGATTGCAAACCATACATGACAAAACGGCAGCATACATACGCCGCCACTATCCGCTTGAAACATATGAGCAGGCGGTTTTAAATCTGGGCAGACTTGAGATACCGTATATAACGCATATTATATTTGGGCTGCCGGGAGAGACAAGGGAAGAAATGCTGCAGACCGTGTTCTATGTTGAACAGGGAATATATGACAGTGAAAAAAATGTTCAAAGAAAACCTTTTGGCATCAAACTACAGCTTTTACATGTTTTAAAAAATACGGATTTGGCGCTTGAATATGAAAAAGGAAACTTCAGAACAATGGACATGGAAGAATACATTTCCATTGTTATAGAAGCACTTGAGCAGACAGACCCCGATATTGTTATTCACAGACTTACCGGAGACGGCCCAAAATCCTTACTGATTGCACCGGACTGGTCCGCTGATAAAAAACGTGTACTAAATACATTGCATAAACGAATGGCTGAGAAAAATGCCGGACAGGGAGATTATTCCATAATGCTTTTAAATGAGTCCTCCTAAAATAATGCTTATAATTATTCCGGAGAGTGAACATATCAAAGTGGCGGGGAGAGTCCATCTTGTCTTTTTTATTCCTATGGCTAAAAAATAAACAGACATAGTATAAAAAATGGTTTCTGTACTGCTCATCATGATGGAGACAGTATTTCCCATAATGGAGTCCGGACCGTAGGTTTTAAAGATGTCAAGGGTCATGCCGGTAGCCGCCGAGGAGGAAAACAATCTGATTACGGCAACCGCAAAAAGTTCGCCGGGAATATGAAAAAAATTGGTGATCGGCGACAAAATATCACACAGGAAATTCAGTGCACCCGAACATCTGAATATGCCTACTGCCACCAAAAGTCCCACGAGGGTGGGTGCTATATCAAAAACAATTTTAAAACCATCCTTTACCCCCTCCAAAAAGACGTCATAGATGGAAACTTTTTTTAAAAGTCCGTACAATACAATATACCCGATAATGCACGGCACCACATATTCAGAAAAGACGAGTAGAAATGACATATTAAGATTTCCTTGAAAATATAGCAAAAATAATATAGTATATACATATGATATATCTGAAAAAAATATGAAAAGGTAAAGGGGAAAAATATGAGATTAGTTACGCGTTCTGATTTTGACGGCCTGGCTTGCGGTGCACTCCTTAAGGAGGCCGGAATTATTGATTGTTGGACATTTGCTCATCCAAAGGATTTACAGGACGGACTTGTGCCTGTTACTGAAAATGACTGCCTTGCCAATGTACCGTTTGTAGAGGGTTGCGGACTTTGGTTTGATCATCATTCCAGTGAGCATGAAAGACTTCAACTGGAGGGAAAGTATAAGGGTGAAAGCAGAATCACTCCTTCATGTGCGAGAATTATTTATGATTATTACGGAGGAAAGGAAAGATTTCCTCAGTTTGATGAGATGATGGAAGCTGTGGATAAGGTAGATTCGGGAAACCTTACCGTAGACGAAATTCTTAATCCTACAGGCTGGATACTCGTGGGATTCCTTATGGATCCGAGAACAGGACTTGGAAGATGGAGAAATTTCACCATTCCTAATTACAAGCTTATGGAGGAACTTATAGATGCCTGCAGAACCATGACAACAGAGGAGATACTTGCTCTGCCTGACGTGATGGAAAGAATAGAGGTATACAATGAGCAGACTGAAAAGTTTAAGGATATGGTTAAAAAGTATACCCGTGTAGAAAAGGATGTTATCATAACAGATTTAAGAGGTGTAGATCCGATTTACACAGGAAACAGATTTATGATATACAGCCTGTATCCGGAACAGAATATTTCCGTATGGATAGTTAACGGCAAGGGTGGAGCCGGCTGTTCGGCAGCAGTTGGATACAGTATTATCAATAAAACATCCAATGTAGATGTGGGAAGTCTTATGCTGAAATATGGCGGCGGCGGTCACAAAAAGGTTGGAACCTGTCAGTTTAGCGATGAAAATATGGACGAGATGCTTCCTAAACTGATTGATGAAATTGTTAATTATAAAGCATAAATAAGTATGATGTAAAGCTCCAAATTGCGACATTTTGTATACAATTTGGAGCTTTACATATGGAAAAAAGATGTGGTATAGTCATTGCAGAACAAAACAAAGGGGGCGAGGCCATATCAATTACATTTTAATATTGGTTATATTATCTGTAGCAGTGTATTGGGATTTTAAAACTTTTAAGATACCCAACAGGCTAAGCTATACCGGGTGGGGTGTAGGGCTTTCCTACAGTCTCATGATATACGGCATAGACGGATTCCTGTCAAGTCTGGTGTGGATACTGATACCTATAGCTGTTTTATTTCTATTATTCATTTTTCGTTTTCTTGGAGCAGGAGATATCAAACTATTTTCATTTATCGGTTCGATACTTTTCTCAGATGTTTTATATATCATTGTTATATCCATGTGTCTTTGCGGAATATACGGCATTATTCTTTTGGTGATTAAACTTGCAAATAAGAAATTGCGTAGGACATATACGGTAACTCATTTTTCGGTATTTATTATATTGGGAACCATACTATATATGGTGACAGGTGGATGTTATGGGTTTTAATTTGGGCATATATGATAAGGACAGAGCCTATGTAGTGGGATTATCAGAGTATATCAACAGACAGAACGGACTGTCCATAAGAGCAAAGGCTTTTACGAATCAGGAAAATTTGGAAGAACATATTTTGGATAATTCTGTAGACATTATTCTTATGGGTGAAAAAGTACAGACGCAGATAAAAAAACTGCCGGTTATATATATAAGTGAGGATAAGGATTTCAGTAAAAAAGACTGCTGTATTTACAAATATCAGAATCTCAGGGATATAACCTGGCAGATACAGGACTACGCAAAGATTAAGTTAAATAAAGAGTGCCGGAATCAGGAGATTTGCTGTGTGTTTTCACCGGTGGGCAGATGCGGAAAAACAAGATTTGCAAAAGCTCTTGCCGCATATTATGCAAACAGCATATATCTCGGTCTGGAAGATTACGCACCCTCGGATGTGGGAACTTTTAAAGAGGAATATCCCTATTATCTGACCCGGATGGACAACAGACTTTTACAGGAGATTGAATTGGCGGATAGAGATGAAAGAGGATGCAGATATGTATATCTGGCAGATTCCTGTATGGATGCGGTTTGCATTGGCGAAGAACAGATAAAGTGGCTGATAAATTCCATTGCGGAGAGCGGTAAAGACAGAGCCGTGGTTTTTGATATGGGTCAGGTAGTTTTGTCAGACCCGGGGATTTTGAACCTGTTCGATGTGATATATGTACCTGTTATTGAGGATGATGTTTCACGAAAAAAATTGGAGAGATTTGTTGACATACTGAGGAAAAACGGTATGGAGCATATACTGCACAGGCTTAGATATATACATGTTCCTGATAAGGAAAAGCCGGATGTGGAATACATATTAAAAGAGGAGTTTGCTTAGATGTGATGGAAAGCGGATTAAAGATCAGATTAAAAGACAAAGTTATGTCGTCACTTGATATGACAGCTAACATAGAAGATTATCAGGTTAGCAGGGTTATTGATAACTGCATATTGGAGGAGAGCAGGCATACATACATACCTCTTAAGGAAAAAGTTTATCTAAGAAAAGAACTTTTTAATTCTTTCAGACGTTTTGATGTATTGACGGATTTGCTGGATGATGAAGATATTACGGAGATAATGATAAACGGCCCATATGACATATTTGTGGAAAAGAAGGGGAGGGTGTATAAAACCGATGTAGCCTTTGAGAACAAAGAACGACTGGATACGGTTATTCAGCAGATTGTAGCCGAATGTAACCGACGAATCAATGACACCGAGCCTATAGTGGATGCAAGACTTAGAGATGGCTCCCGTGTAAATATAATCATTCCGCCGGTGGCTATTGACGGAGCCACAGTAACCATAAGAAAATTTCCAAAAGAAAAGATTGATATGAGCAGGCTGGTAAGTCTGGGCTCTATAGAAAAACAAGTAGTGAGTTTATTAGATGCATTAGTAAAATCCCGATATAATATCTTTATTTCGGGTGGTACCGGTTCCGGTAAGACTACATTTCTTAATGCATTATCAGATTTAATTCCCGGGGAAGAACGTATAATCACGATTGAAGATTCGGCAGAGCTTCAATTGCAAAATAAAGAAAATCTGGTTCGGCTGGAAACCAGAAATGCCAATTTGGAAGGAAAAAACGGCATCACCATAAGAGACCTTATAAAAAACAGTCTCAGAATGAGACCGGACAGAATTATCGTAGGAGAAGTAAGAGATGAGGCTGCCATAGATATGCTGACTGCCATGAATACAGGACATGACGGAAGTCTTAGTACGGGACACGCCAATTCGGCAACAGATATGATCGCCAGACTGGAAACCATGGTTTTGATGGGAATGGATATACCCCTTACGGCGGTTAAACAGCTGATAGCATCGGCAGTGGATATAATAATACATCTTGGCAGGCTGAAAAATGGAAAAAGAATAGTGTTAAATATAAGTGAGGTGGTTGGAATGAAAGATAGAGAAGTATGTATAAATACCCTGCTGCAATATGTGGAGGAGGATAAAAAAGACGGTGATATTGGAGGTAAACTTAGAAAGGTTAATGATCTTGTAAATATAAACAAGCTTTGCACCGGCGGCATGCTCGGAGTATACAGGGAGGCAATGAATGGAATCTAAGATTTTGGTACCGGATAAAAGATGGGTTGCTTTTTCTGCCGCAAAAATAACCGCCATATGTCTGTGCATGGCATTGCTGTTTTACAATTCCCTGATTGGTTTTTTCTTTGCAATGCCCTATGTTCCGATTTTGTGGAAGTGTGAAAAAAGAAACTATAGAGACAGCACCAAGAGAAAGATAAAAGAAAATTTTAAAGATTTTCTCAGCCTTTTGTCGGGAAATTTAGGCGCCGGATATTCTCTTGAAAATTCATTTTGTCAGTCTGTGGAAGAGTACAAAAACAGCTTTAATGATTCGGTAATCATATATGAGCTGGAGAAAATCGAGAAGGGTTTAAATTACAATAAACGCCTTGAAGATATGCTCACAGATTTTGGAAACAGGGTGAAAATAAAGGAAATCAAAGAATTTGCCGCGCTGATTGTGATAGCAAAAATTTATGGCGGAAACATTATAAAACTTGTCAAACAGACATCGGACAATTACAGGGACAATTTTATGACAGAGCTTGAGATTCAGACTATGACAGCTTCAAAAAAGTTTGAAAGCCGGATTATGCTTGTTGCCCCCGTGATGATAATAGTGTTCATGCGATTTACCAATGAAGAATATATGGCGGTGCTGTATGACACAATGTTTGGAAATATCGTGATGACCGTGTGTCTCGCTTTGCTGATGGTAGCTTTTATGGTTACAAACAAAATAATACAGATAGAGGTGTAAAAATGTTTTTAATAAATTTAATTATTATATTTGTTTACATAATGCTGGCAATGCTGAGCAGAAAGCATTTTAGTAAGTATAAGAAAACTTTAAAGACAGGGTGGTTTTTAGGTGTGTTTTATGCCATGGGAGAGAGCCTTTGCATTAGTAAAACGGGGGTTCTCAATCATGTGAATAAAAATTTGAGAAAATGTCAGGTTGTATCCGGGCAGAATTTAACAGAAATAAGCAGAAAATATGTGTCTAAGCAGATTGGTCTTATGCTTGCGGTGTTCTTTGTTTTCAACCTTATATCAGGAATATATTGTCTTTTAGGGCAGATTATGCAGGAAGAAAAAGAAAACATTATTGTGAGAGATGATTATGGCGGAAAAGAAAATACCTATGAACTCATTTTGGAAAAGGATGGAAAATTGTGTGAATATACCTTGGCTGTTGCGCCTGTGGAGTATTCGGCAGAGGAAGTTCTTGCCAAAGCGGAGAACATATATGTATGGCTTCAGGAGACTATACAGGGAGAAAACCCTGATTTGCAACACGTATCAAAAGATTTATATTTTCCCGTATGGGATGAAGAAGGCTTGTTTGAGATAACATGGGATTCTGAGAATCCGATGCTCGTAACAAGGGAGGGAAAGCTGGTCAGAGAAAATATAAATGATAATGATAAAGTTACCATTTTTGCTGAGATAAGCTATCTTGATTATTCTTTTGAAAAGGAATTTTCTGTCTGTCTTGAGGCTGACACCGGGGAAAATATGCTGGCTAAAGCCGGAATTTTGCTAAATGAATTGGAGAAGGAAAACAGAAACAGTAAAATTCTTGAATTGCCTGAAGATATACAAGGTGTGAACGTTGATATGGCTCAAAAAAAGAACGGTGTAAGTGAAAAAATAATGCTTACCGGAATTGTTTTTTGTGGATGTATTCTTTTGTCCGGACGGGAACGCCTTAAGGAAGCAGGAAAGAAAAGAGACAGATATCTGCAGGGAAGATATCCGGTTTTTGTGAACAGGTTATTTTTGCTTTTGGGAACCGGCATGACCATAAAAAACGCCTTGGTTCATTATATAGATGAAGTTGAAAACGGTGATATATTGTCACGGGAAATAGAATATACGCTTAACCAGATTAAATCCGGTGTAAATGAGATATCAGCTTATGAAGAGTTAGGTCACAGGCTGATGCTGCCGGAATATATCAGACTTATGAATCAGATAGCGCATAATCTGAAAAGGGGAAACAGCGATTTGCTTAACTGTATGGAAGAAGAGGTTCGTACGGTTTTGATAAATCGTAAAGAGTACGCAAAAAAAATAGGTGAGGAGGCATCTTCAAAATTATTATTTCCCATGATTATACTTATGCTGATTACTATGGTTATTGTTATGGCACCGGCACTGTTTAGCTTTTAAGGGAGGAGAAAAGTATGTTAAAACGTTTTTTTAAAGAAGAAGATGGAATGGGTGTAGTTGAGGTCATATTAATCATTGTTGTTCTTATTGCCATGGTGGCTGTCTTTCAGGAACAGATAGAGGAACTTGTGGAGAATATCTGGGATTCCATCAATAAAGATGCAAAAAAAATCTATTAAATGACATAGGAGGAGAATATGAATAATAAAGGTCAAATTACAGTGTTTTTATGTCTTATGATAAGCTCGATGCTATTGCTTGGACTTACTTTTGTAAAAATTGCAGACAGATATTCTGCCCGGCAAAAGGCCGTTATGGATGGCAGGATTGCAATTTCAAATATAAAAACTGAATATAACAGGTATATATTTGACAACTATCATATTCTCCTTTTTGATATGTCTGATGGCGGTCGCGGTGAAGGCTCGGTTGAGGAGAAAATAAAAAGTAACCTGCAGACAAATCTCGGCAGCAGTTTTGAGGTAAATGATGTGGCTGTTACAGGTTATAAAGGAATTACAGACAATGATTGCGAAGAATTAAAAGAACAGATATCTGACTATATGTTGTACGGAATTGCAGAGGATTTGGGAAAAGAGATACTTAATTCAACCGGAGGAAAGGACGGGACTTTGCCTGATAATTTAGACAATGACCTTAATGATGCTGTTTCGGGAGAAAATAGTTCAGCCACGGGTACATCGTCTGATAAAGATAGTGAAGTACAGGAAGAAGCAGATACGGGAGATAAAGGATATATATATGATCCGAGAGATTATACGAAAACTATTGGAGAACTGGGAATCCTTTATTTTGTGGTACCGGAAGATATGGACGTAAGCACGTCAACCGTGGATATATCCCGGACACCGTCATACAACTCAGACAGTTTTTTTGCATCTGCTTTTCAGGTAGATTACGATTTTGAAGACATAAGCATATTTAAATCTGATGTAAAATCTCACAGCAGCTGGGCAAAACAGCTTACGTCAGGCGGATGTGGTATAGCATATGCGACGGATATGTTTAATTCAGCCACAAATATGGTAAATGACACTTCGGTATTTAAATTTGAAATAGAATATCTCATATGCGGGAAGGAAAGCGACTACAAAAATCTTGACGGTGTGGTGAAAAAGATAACTGCGCTGAGACTACCGGTAAACTATACATATCTTATGACAGATGAAGCAAAACTCAGTCAGATAAAAACAGTATCTTTTCCGCTTTCCGTAATTACCTGTGTGCCGGAAATCATAGTACGACATCTCGTTGCAGGATGTTGGGCATATGTGGAATCACTGTGCGAGATAAAAAATCTTCTTGACGGTAAAAAATTACCTTTTTCAAAGGATAGTTCAAACTGGATAACAGATTTATTTGATTTGGAAAGCGGACTGTCAGAGGAAAGTGAAGAAGTTGAAAACGGACTTTCTTACGAGGAATATCTTATTATTCTGCTCTCACTAAAAAATGATGACATATATTTGAGAATGTTGGATTTGATGCAGCTTAATGCATGCAGCAATTCGGAGGAAGTGAACTTAAAAAATTGTGCTGTGGAATTTTCGGTGGATGTCAGTGTCTGCCACGACGGGGAAGATATAAATTTTAA
This sequence comes from uncultured Bacteroides sp., assembly GCA_964553965.1. GTDB lineage: Bacteria > Bacillota > Clostridia > Lachnospirales > Lachnospiraceae > Coprococcus_C. The sequence continues at coordinate 15,604 of CAZKMB010000004.1, forward strand.
TATGACAACGGGATATTGATTATTGTTTGTTTTAATGTTCTCTATTCTTAGCCAAAAACAGACAAAAATCCTCTCCGGGTGCAGACCATAGATAGTTAATACTATCTGCAGGAATAGAGAATGTTAAAACAAACAATAAAAGGAGGCATACATGAGCATAAAAGAAAAAAATAACAGTGGAATGGCTACAGTGGAAGCCACATTGATTTTACCTGTCTTTATATTTGGTATGTTGATGATTTATCACATGATACAGTGCAGACTCACGGAGAATATAATATATGATGCTGCGGTGGAAACTGCTGAATACATATCTTTGCTGGGCTACCTGAACGAGGACGGAACATACATACCGGAATTATATTTTTCCGGGTATCTTGACGATGAAGACAAGGTGAAAAGATATGTAACAGGGGGAGTATCCGGCATTAATTTTTTGGGAAGCAGGTATGACATGGAGGACGACTGTTTTACACTGAACATAAATTATACCTTAAAGGTAGGTGTACCCTTCATGCCTGCCGTGGATAAGTCAAAAAATATCACCATAACGAAACGGTTTTATGTGGGAAATACAGAAGAAAATACTGATAAAACCTTGGGTGATAATGTTTATGTATACATAACGGATAATATGGAGGTGTATCATTCTACAAGACTTTGCAGTCATTTAAATTTAACCATAAAAATTGCGGATATGGAGGATGCCCTGAAACAGGGTTATGAACCATGCGAGTTTTGTGGTTATAATGCGGAGAAAAAGGTGCTTGTGACTGATAACGGAGACAAATATCACGCTTTTGCGGCGTGCAGTGGTTTAAAAAGAACCATATACAGGGTGAAACTAAGTGAGACGGGAGGTGTGCCGGCGTGTACAAGATGTGTAAATTAAATAATAAAGGAAGTGCAGTGATTGAACTGAGTTTTATCATGCCCATTGTTCTTGGAATAATTGTATTACTGATATATGCCTTTTTGGATTTGCGGGAAGAAAGTAAATCCCAGTGTGACAAATATACGGCTTTATATGTGGAAAGCGAAGAAAAAATATATGGAGATGTAAACGATAAATTATGGAGGTGGCAGTTGTATGGAGATATATTATGGGAGTAAAGGCGTAAATAACTACGTTGAAATTTTTGCCGGAGATGTAAATGAAATGATGGCAGAAGGAAATTACTACAAAATAAGGATGCTGGAGGATAACCGGATTTCCTGTGTTCTTCCGATATCGTCTACGGAGGTGGATGGCAATGTCTACCTGAGAAGTGATGTGACATCATACTATGTGCTGGGGAAATTATTTTTAAAACTTAAACCGGATGGAGAGCTCTTGAAAATAATATTTCTCAAGCTTATAAAATGTATGGAAGAATTGAGTGATTTTCTTTTGGTGCCGGAGGATTTATATATGTCACCGGACTATATGTTCTATGAACCGGAAAATAAAATGCTGAAACTGATTTACATACCCGGGTATGGCGTAGATGTAAGAACCCAGTTAAGGGAATTTACGGAGTATGTTATGAAAATGTTTGACCACAGGGACAGACAGGGTACGATTCTTTTGTATGATATATATAATGTGATTGTGAGGGAGGATTTGGATTTAAAAGGCATAAAAAAATTCCTTGAAAATAATAAGACGGAAGAAAAAACGGTTCATTGCGGGACACTGTATGCTGAAAAAGATAATAAGGATAACGAGGAGGAAAACGAAGAAAACAGTATTTTAGGAAAAAATAAATTAAAAGGCATTTTCTTTATATTGGTTGCGGCAATTGGAATATATTTTGTTTTTAGGTTTATATGGTCAGGAAAAAAAGGATATGCTATATGCACGGGAATAATAACTTTAATTGTGGCTGTTGTTTATGCAGCTGTTTTTTTATTTAGAGAAGAAAATATTGATGAAATTATGGAGGACTATAAACTCAGCAATGAATTAAAACCTGATTGTGTAACTCTGATAAAAGAGCCGGATAACAGGAACCCGGAAAAAATAAAAAAACTTGTGCCGCTTACAAACGGTGCATTGAGAGATATATGCATAAATGAAAAGGCGGAAACCATAGTTGTCGGCAGAGACAAAAAAGATACAGACTACAGGGTTCCGGCGACACAAATCAGCCGAATCCATGCCTGTATATACAGTGTGGACGGTGAAGTTTTTGTGGAGGACAGAGCCTCTACAAACGGAACATTTGTAAATAACAATCGTATAGATGCGCTCACCCAATATAAATTAAAAAAAGGTGATGTGGTCAGTTTTGCAAATGAGGAATTTTTTGCTTCCTGATGACGGTATTTTAGTGAATATTGATTGTAATTAACCGTTTTTTTTGGTATAGTAATCGTATATGTAAACAATTTCTATATGTATATTGAGGTGAGTACTGTGAAGGTTAATATTTACTATGGCGGAAGAGGTTTGCTTGAGGATCCCACATTGTTTGTTATAGACAGAATTGTGCAGGTTCTTGAAGAGCTGAGGGTCACCGTAAGAAGATATAATATGTATGAGGACAAGTCAGGTATTGCGACTTTACCTAACACTCTTAAGGATTGTGACGGAGTTATTCTGGCATCAAGCATAGAGTGGTTTGGAATTGGCGGATATATGCAGCAATTTTTGGATATGTGCTGGCTCTATGGAGATAAAGAAAAAATATCAGGACTCTATATGATGCCCGTTGTTGTTGCCACATCATATGGTGAACAGGACGGTGAACTTGCGCTCAGAAAGGCATGGGATGTACTGGGCGGAATACCCCTTAACGGACTGGCTACTTATGTGGAAAATCATGAAGTACTGGAAAGAAATTCTGCCTATCTTGCTTTTATTGAGAAAAAGACAGAGGATTTGTACAGGAATATTAACCAGAGAGCAGTTGTGCTGCCGACAAGCGGTACTGCTGTTAAAAATAATATAATCAAGACCAGAAGTATAAGTCTTACACCGCAGGAAAGTGAACAGCTTTCAAAATTTGTGGCAGATGACGGATATGTGAAAAAACAAAAGGAAGATATAGAGGAACTTGCAACCATATTCAAACAGATGCTGGGAGATGATGCTCCTGAAGCAGAGAATATATATGAGGACGATATAGTTGAGGGCTTTTCTACAAACTTTTATCCGGAGAAAGGCTTTTCGGCAAAATATGTTATAGTTATATCTGATATAGGCAAAAATCTCATTATAAATGTTGGGGACGAACTTTCCTGTTCCTACGGAGAGGATCAGGAAGGGGATGTTAAACTCAAGGCACAAAGCTCCCTTGTGAGAGATATTATGGCAGGAAAAATGACTTTCCAGAAAGGCTTTATGTCGGGAGAGATAACTGCCAAAGGTAATTTTAAGACACTTAGAATGTTAGACCAGATATTCAGGTTCAGATACATGAAATAGCTTGTAAGTGTAGTTTATATGAGAGTGAGGTTTGCTGTATGTCATATATGGCGTTATACCGTAAGTGGCGTCCTGATGATTTTCAGGAGGTCAAAGGTCAGGAGCATATTGTGACCACTTTAAAAAATCAAATAAAGTATGATCGTATAGGACACGCGTATTTATTTTGCGGAACAAGGGGAACCGGTAAAACTACCATAGCAAAGCTTATGGCGAAAGCGGTCAACTGTGAAAATCCTGTAGAAGGCAGCCCCTGTAATCAGTGTGCCAGTTGTAAGGCAATAGCATCAGGAAGTTCCATGAATGTAATAGAAATAGATGCGGCATCAAATAATGGCGTGGATAACATAAGACAGATAAACAGCGCTGTGCAGTATTCTCCGCAGTCGGGGAAGTATCTGGTATACATTATTGACGAGGTTCATATGTTGTCCATGGGAGCTTTCAATGCCCTGCTTAAAACACTTGAAGAACCACCGGAATATGTTAAGTTTATACTTGCTACAACGGAAGCCCACAAAATCCCCATAACAATTCTTTCCAGATGCCAGAGATATGATTTCAGAAGAATTTCCATAGAAACCATAGCAGACAGGCTGGGAGAACTTTTGGAAAGAGAAAATATAAAGGCAACCAGGGAAGCGATAACTTATGTTGCCAAGGCAGCAGACGGTTCTATGCGAGATGCCCTCAGTATATTGGATCAGTGTATAGCATTTAATCTGGGGGAAGAAATCACCTATGACAGGGTTCTTGAAACCATAGGTGCAGTGGATATTGAAGTATATATAAAACTCCTTGCAGCTATAAGAGACAAGGATACTGCCCTTGCAGTGGATATTATAGATGAATCAATATGGCAGGGTAAGGATTTAGCCCAGTTGATAAATGAATTTACCGGTTTTATAAGAAATGTGCTTATGCTTAAACTTGACCCGGATATGACAGTTGATATTACATCAGAGAATATACAAAGATTAATAGACATGGGAGAGAGTTTTTCTGAGGGTACCCTTATAAACTATATTAATATACTGCAGGATGCCGGAGGAAAAATAGTTCATGCCACATCAAAACGTATTATATTGGAAGTTGCCGTTATAAAGATGTGTACACCACAGATGCAGCAGGGAGTAGATGCCCTCGAAAAACGTATAGAGGAGCTTGAACAGAAACTTGAGGAAGCTGCCAATACCCAAAAGGTTGTATATGTCCAAAACAATCAGACTGCGGCAGGCGCTGACGAAAGTTCCGGAGAAGAGAGTCAGGATGAGAATTTAAGTGATATAGTTCTCAAAAATCACAGAGAACGTTACAAGGATGCGGATTTTGATGAGATAATATCAATAGTTAACTCATGGAATTATATAAAAGAAAAATCCGTTAAGATAACAAGGAATTTTCTGGATAAGGTCAGTGTCAGGGCAGGAGAAACACCCTCAACCATTGACATAATAATAGTAGCAGACAAAGAAAATCAAAGCGTTATAAGTTATTTTGAGCAACAGCAGAGTATAGACAATCTGAAAAAACAGTTGTCGGATATGACGGAACGCAACATCAACATCAATGTGCGCAAGATATCCCGGAAAGAGGCTATGGAAACAAGGCTTAAAGAATGGGATTTATCAAAAATACAATTTAATGTAGATTACAAATATTAGGAGGTCTAAAAATGGCAAAAAGAGGTGGATATCCCGGAGGTATGATGCCGGGAAACATGAATAATCTTATGAAGCAGGCTCAGAGAATGCAGAAGCAGATGGAGGAGACTACTGCAGCTCTTGAAGAGAAAGAATACGAGGCAACAGCAGGCGGCGGAGTTGTTAAAGTTAAGATTAACGGAAAAAAGGAAATTACTGAGGTTCATTTAGATGAGGAAGTTGTTGATAAAGATGACATAGAAATGCTTGAGGACCTCATTATGGCGGCAGTAAATGAAGCTATAAGAATCCAGGAAGAAGATAAAAACAGCCAGATGGGTAAAATCACCGGCGGTTTAGGCGGAGGTTTTCCGTTCTAATGGATGTTTATGGCGGACAGGTCAGCAAATTAATAGAAGAATTATCAAGACTTCCCGGTATAGGCGGAAAAACAGCACAGAGATTGGCATTTTTCATCATCAATATGCCTGAGGAGAGGGCTAAGAGTCTTGCGGATTCGATTATAGATGCTAAACAAAACATAAAATACTGCAAAACCTGTTATACTATTACTGACAGAGAGGAATGTCCTATATGCGCATCATCAAAGCGCAACCACAAGCTTATCATGGTTGTGGAATCCCCAAGGGATTTGGCAGCATATGAGAGATGCGGACAATATCAGGGAGTGTACCACGTTTTACACGGAGTTATCAACCCTGCCATGGGAATAGGTGCAAATGATATACGACTTAAAGAACTTATAACCAGACTGACGCAGGTTGATGTAGAGGAACTTATTGTTGCAACTAATTCAAGCGTTGAAGGTGAAGCTACTGCCATGTACATATCTAAACTTGTTAAACCATCCGGCATAAAAACTACCAGAATTGCCAGTGGTGTGCCGGTAGGCGGAGATTTAGAATGTATAGATGAAGTTACTTTGCTTCGGGCTTTGGATGGCAGAATTACAATTTAGGAGGTGTTGGCATGAAGAGAATTGGAATGTTAACAAGCGGCGGAGACTGTCAGGCACTTAATGCAACTATGCGAGGCGTTGTAAAGGGTCTGTATAACACATTTAAGGATGTGGAAGTTTATGGCTTTTTAGAGGGCTATAAGGGTCTTATATATGGTAACTATAAAAAGCTTTCAGCAGATGATTTTTCCGGCATACTTACCAAAGGCGGAACCATTCTGGGAAGCTCAAGAACTCCTTTTAAACAGATTGGAGAACCTACACCGGAGGGCTACGATAAGGTTAAATGTATGAAGGAAACATACAGGAAGCTTAAATTGGACTGCCTTGTGGTGCTTGGTGGAAACGGTTCACAAAAAACAGCTAATCTTTTGAGTGAAGAAGGTTTAAATGTAATTGGTTGTCCGAAGACCATAGACAATGATATCTGGGGTACAGATATGACTTTTGGTTTTCAGAGTGCAGTGGATATAGCTACAAATGCCATTGACTGTATCCATACAACAGCGGCATCACATAACCGTGTATTTATAGTTGAAGTCATGGGACATAAGGTTGGCTGGATAACTCTTCATGCAGGTATCGCATCAGGAGCTGACATCATACTTATCCCTGAGATACCATATGACATAAAGAAGGTATGCAAGGCACTTGAAAACAGAACTAAGGCGGGTAAAGGTTTTTCCATCCTTGCCGTAGCTGAGGGAGCAATATCAAAAGAAGTTGCGGAGCTTCCAAAGAAAGAAAAGAAAGCTGCCATAGCTGCTGCTGCGGAAAAATATCCGTCAGTTGCCTATGAAGTGGCTGACAAGATAAAAGCAGAATGCGGAATGGATATCAGAGTTACCGTTCCGGGACATACACAAAGGGGCGGAAGTCCGGTACCATATGACAGAGTCATATCAAGTCTCTTTGGTGCGAAGGCCGCTGAGCTTATAGAAAAAGAGGATTACGGAAAATTGGTTGTCATGAAGGATAACAAGGTGACTGCTATACCACTTAAGGAATCTGCCGGAAAACTCAAATATGTATCTCCGGATGACAGCGTTGTTATCAATGCAAAGAGACTGGGTATATCCTTTGGCGATTAGTTGATTTTAGGGCTCACAAATCTCTTGAAAACAGCATACATTAACATAAGCAGACAATTAGAATTTCAGACGGGAAATTCTGATTGTCTGTTTGTGAAAGAGCAAATTTGTGAGGTATGATATGAGCGTGTTTGAGAAAAGATTTGTATTGCCGGAACTTCAGCTGATTGATGAGAGAGAGCTTGAGGAAGACAGAGAATATTTGATGGAAATGTATCCGGCAAGGGCAAAACTTATTATGGTCATGGTGGAGGATTCCTGTGACAAACTGGAATATGAAGGCAGTCCGATGTTTGCCGCTTATCCCGACAAGGAAACCATTCTCGGAATGGCAGATGATATATACAACAAAGTAAGCTACAACGATGCGGATGATAATTTAAAACACCTGATAGAAGTAATGTTGCTGAATGAAATTTTGGTGAGACGCAGCAGATATAAAAGAAGGAGAAAGTTCTTTTAATTATGATTAGGAAGATAATAATAAAAGTGATTGTGTTTTTTGTCGTTATGACAGGAACAGCACTTTTTGTAAATAAACTAAGTAACGGAAATATGGAAAAGGTTTCGAGAGAAATGGAGGAGGCGAAACTCCCTATAGCATACTGCCTGTATAAGGATGAGCAGATTAACCGTATGCCGGGATATACTCAGGTTATGTCAACAAGCCTTATGAGAGACGGTATAGTTCCCATAGATGAAACAAGCGGAGTCAGCCTTTTGCTCGATGATGAAAATGATTACGGGGAAACATATTCATATCAGTTAAGAAGTATAGCGGGAGACTCTCTGATAGAGGAAGGTCAGATAGATGAATTTACCGTTAATCAGGGTTATAAGCAGTTTTATGTTCGGTTTAGGATGGATTTGAGACAAAATCAGGAATATGTACTGGTTTTCATCGTGACAAACGCCTCGGGTGAGAGTGTGAGATATTATACAAGAGTTGTCAGTGTTGATGAAGAGTATGGAAATCAGATTGTGGAGTATGTGCTTAATTTTCATGAAGGAACATTTTTAAAGAATAAATCGGAGGAGGATATAGTATACAGTGCCGTAAAAGAAAAGTCGGAGGCAGTTGATAATAATCTCTCCCATGTGACTTTAAATTCTTCCTATGACATGGTGACCTGGGGAGGCATGACTCCTGCGATAATGACTGCCATCGTTCCAACCATAACCGAAATTGACAATGAATATGCTGTAGTAAAACTCTCTTACCTTATAGAGAATACCCAGAATGGTGCGAGACATCTTTACAATGTAGAGGAATATTACAGTGCAAAATATGACAAAAATGATAACACTGTAGATATATTGGCTTTTGACAGATATGTTGAAAGCATATTTGACACATCGTATATCAGTAAAATAAATAACAGCGTAAGTATGGGAATTGCTGACATAAACGAATTGGAGTACGTTACATCTGAAGACAACAGCAAGCTGGCATTTGTTAAAGAGGGAGAGCTCTGGTACTACGACTACAATAAGTCATATGTAACCAATGTTTTCAGTTTTGCCCTTGGAAGCTATTATGATGTCAGAACCCAAAATAATAATACGGATATAAATATTGTCAGGATGGAAGAAAACGGAAACATGTATTTTGTGGTTTACGGATATATGAGCCGTGGCGAGCATGAAGGAAAAAACGGTATTTCCATGTACTACTTTTCAACAGAAGAATTTAAGATACAGGAAATGTTTTTTGTAGAGTGCGACGAACCGTTTGATGTTATGAAAGAGGAAGTTGGAAACTTTGCATACTTTGACGGAGAAAGATATTTTTATTACCTTCTTGACGGTTCCATATATAAGATGGATATGTCAAATGGGGCACAGGATACAGTTATGTACGGACTTCCTACGGGAAAGTATATGGTTTCCGGCAACAATAAAATCATAGCTTATCCGGATACATCTGTTGAAGAAGAAGTTACCATGCTAAATGTATATAATTTTGATACAAATGAAATGTTCAACATAACAGGCGAAGAAACCGACCGTTTTATGGCACTTGGATTTGTTGGAAATGATTTGATATATGGCGTGGCGCATCAAAGAGATATCATACAAACCTCGGACGGGGGAGCCACAATTCCTTTTTATTCCTTGTGTATAGTATCACCGGAGGGTGAGTTGCTGAAAGAATATACAGAAAACGGAATGTATATTATGGATGTCAGGGTATTGTTAGAAAAAATTTACCTTACAAGGGCAATAAAACTAAATGGATTTTTTGAGGAAATCGAACCTGATTATATATCCTATAAGGCAGATATCAACCAAAAAAGTATTGTGCCAACCTACAATTATAATGGAACAACATTGTATCAGGCGGATTTGGTTTTTCCGTCTAACATATATATAAGTGAAAAAAACAACTATAACATAACCCGTGGAAAGAGTTATGATAATTATATCGAAATAAATGTAAAAACATCCGCTGATGAAAATTCCTATTATGTATTTGACAATTCCGGATATGCAGGAGAATACAGCAGTGCGGGACGAGCCATAGTGGCTGTTACGGAAGAGGGAACAGGACTTGTTGTGGATGGAAACGGAAATACGATTTATCGTGATATAGCTGCTGTTTCGTATAATACAGTGGCATCAAATATAGACGAAACACCATGTGCGAATATAGATAAAACTCTTATGACCTGTGCCTATATGTGCATAGAATACATTGACAGTCGTACAGAATATGAAGATATTATGCAATGTGACAGTTGGGAGGAAGCATTCACAGAGTACACAGTGGGAGTAGGCATAAATATATCCGGAATAAGTTTAGATGTGGCTTTGTACTTTTTGGATCGAGATGTGCCGTTTGCGGCGAGAATAAATGACGGAAGATATGTACTTGTAATCAGTTACAACTCCAGCCATATCAGGTACTATGACCCGATATTGGATGAAGAAGTAAAAGTTACAAGAAAAGAATTTGCTGAAGCAATGAGTATGCAGGGAAATACAATGTATACCTATACTTCCCAATAGCCGTCTAAAGTGGCGAAATAATCATTGACAGTTTCAGCCCTGCGGATAAGTTTCACGGAATTATCTTCACAGAGAAGCAACTCGGCAGATTTTAACTTTCCGTTATAGTTATAACCCATGGCAAAACCGTGGGCACCTGTATCGTGGATTACAAGATAATCTCCCATATCGATTTTCGGGAGTTTTCTGTCTATGGCAAATTTATCGTTATTTTCACAGAGTGAGCCGGTGATATCATAAGTGTATGTCGCCGGTTCATTTTCTTTGCCGAGTACAGTGATGTGATGATATGCCCCGTACATAGCCGGTCTCATAAGATTGACGGCACACGCATCTACACCGATATATTCTTTGTGAGTGTGTTTTTCGTGAATGGCTTTTGTGACAAGGTGACCGTACGGACCAAGCATAAAACGACCAAGTTCGGTGTATATACTTATGTCACCGAGACCTGCAGGAACCAAAACCTCCTCGAAACATTTTCTTACACCTTCTCCGATAGCCATAATATCATTTGGCTCCTTGTCCGGTGTGTAAGGAATACCTATACCGCCGGAGAGATTGATAAAACTAAGCTCAATACCTGTCTTTTCTTTGAGCTCAACTGCCAGCTCAAAAAGAATTTTTGCAAGGGTCGGATAATACTCGTTGGTTACGGTGTTGCTGGCAAGAAAAGAGTGAAGGCCAAAACGCTTGGCACCTAATTCTTTCAAACGAACATAGGCATCAAAGAGCTGTTCTTTTGTCATACCGTATTTTGCATCCCCGGGATTATCCATAATGGTTGTGGAAATTGAAAATTTACCACCCGGATTGTATCTGCAGGAAATGGTCTCCGGAATACCGCATATGTCATTTAAGAAATCAATGTGAGTATAATCATCTAAATTAATTGTGGCACCTAACTTGGCAGCGTACTTAAATTCTTCTGCCGGGGTATCATTAGAAGAAAACATAATATCAGAACCTACAATACCGACCTTCTCTGACATAAGGAGCTCTGCCATGGAGGAACAGTCGGTTCCGCATCCTTCCTCGTTTAAAATTCTGAGAATGGTTGGGTTTGGAGTAGCTTTGACAGCAAAATATTCTCTATAACCTTTATTCCAGGAAAATGCTTCCCTGAGTTTTTTTGCATTATCCCTGATTCCTTTTTCGTCATAAATATGAAAAGGGGTAGGGTAAGATTTAACTATATCTTCAATCTGATCTTTTGTTACGAATGTTTGTTTCATTTTGCCAAACCTCCTAAGCATGGTGATTATTTAAATTTATTGCTGATTTTTGCGTTTGTCAATATGTTATATAAAAAAAGTTTGAAAAATGTAAAGATAAATGTTAGAATTATATGTCTGTGTTAGACGAAACGGGAGAAAAATATATAAAGCTGATACAAAATATAGATAAAGGCAGGAGTAAGAGATGTCAGTAGATGGATTTAATTATGATAATATCCTTGTCAGAGGTTTAAACAGAATAGGAGATGTGATGATACTTTCAATAATATTTACAATATCGTGTCTCCCTATATTTACCATTGGTACGGCTATAACAGCCATGTATTATACAACCATGAAAAGCCTGAAAATAGAAGACGGATATGTGTTTAAGTTTTATATAAAAAGCTTTAAGGAAAACTTTAAACAATCCACTATAATTTGGCTTATAACATTTGTTGTCCTTTCGATTTTGAGTGTGGATGTCTGGTTCTGGTACAATCAGTGGAAGGCAAATGACAGCAGTGTATTTCAGGTAATGCTTATATTGAGCGTGGTAATGCTGCTTGTGGCAGTTATGGTTACAATGTATGTGTTTCCTCTTCAGGCAAAATTCAACAACAAAACAAAAGTTCAATTTAGAAATGCGTTTTTACTTTCAATAAAGTATTTCCCAACAACCATATTGCTTTTGGCTATACTATCCATAGCAGTCTGGATGTTCTATTATCAGTTTGTGCTGGCAACAGTGGGGTTTGTGTTGTTCGGCTTTGGCATAATGGGATATATATATGGTTTTTTTATGCTTAAATGTTTCAAACCGTTTCTTGAAGTTCCAAAGGATGATTTATAAATGACCGAAAGTGTCGGGTGAATAATCAGGCGGCAGGGAGAAAAATCCTGCCGCTGTTTTTTGCAGCTTTTCTTTGTCGAAAATGCACAAAGAAAATAGAAAAATGTCGGACATAATCGACAAATAGCAAATAATAAATCAAAAATCATTGACATATCAGTGCTAAATGTTATAATAAACATATACTTGAAACGGGTTTCATAGAGAAAAACACACAAAAAGTTTGGGGGCGATGCAGATATGGCAAGTATAAGAGAAGTTGCAAGGCTGGCACAGGTATCTCCGGCGACGGTGTCAAGAGTTATCAACGGAACGGCAAAAGTAGATGAAGAAAAAAAAGAAAGGGTTCTCAGAGTCATATCTGAAACGGGTTTCGTGCCGAATGAAGTTGCAAGATCCCTGTTTAAAAAATCAGCAAAAATTATCGGACTTATACTTCCCAGCATAAAGAACCCCTTTTTTACGCAGATGGCAAGTGCCATAGAAAAAACAGCGGATGAACATGGATACAGACTGGTTCTGTGCAATACGGGAAACCAGCCGGAAAAAGAGATTTCGGCACTGCAGATGCTTGCATCCATGAATGCTGACGGAATTATACTTACAACCAGCAACGGACAACTGCATGATTATGTTGAACAATGCAGGATACCGGTTATCATAACAGACAGACGTCTTGCACTGGATGCAGCCTGTTACATACACAGTAACCATTATGAAGGAGGCAGACAGGCGGCACTTCATCTTATAGAATGTGGATGTAAAAAGATAGTATGTATAAAAGGTCCGCAGGATATATCAAGTGCCAGAGCCAGATATGAGGGTTACAGCAAAGTCTGTGAAGAAAAAAACATAAAACAATACACCGTGGAATGTGATTACGATTTTAATGCCGGAATAGAGGTAGCAGAGGAAATCTTAAAAAAATATCCCGGCGTTGACGGAATAATAGCCTGCAACGATTTGGTGGCTATATCGGTTTACAAGGTGCTTCACAAAAAAGGCATACGGGTGCCGGATGACATACAGATCATTGGTTTTGACAACATAAACCTTTCCGAACTCCTCACCCCGGAGCTTACCACAATTGCCCAGCCTATAGAGGCGATAGGAAAAAAAGCGGCAGAATTGATTATAAATAAAGAAGAACAGGATATTGAAAAAGAATTTATATTTGAAACAAAACTGATTATACGAGAGACAACAAAAGCGAAAGGAGACAGATAGATGAAGAAAAAAGGTGTTTTAAATAGTGATATTTCCAGAGTGCTGTCTTATATGGGACACACAGACCGGATATGTATCGGTGACTGCGGTTTACCTATACCGGATGAAGTAGAGCGAATTGATTTGGCACTCAAATTCGGAGTTCCTGCATTTATGGAAACATTGAAGGTTGTGGCAGAGGATATGAAGATAGAAAAGATTATCCTGGCTGATGAGATTAAAGAACAAAATCCTAAGGTGTTAAGTGAGATAGAGGAACTTTTTAAGGATGCAAACATTGATGTGGAATATGTTTCACATGTGGAATTAAAAGAAAAAACAAAAAATTGCAAAGCGGTAATCAGGACGGGAGAGACCACTCCGTATGCCAATGTGATACTACAGTCCGGTTGTATATTTGCTTAAAAGAAAGGAGGCATAAATATTATGAATATTGAGATGAAGGGCATCAATAAATCCTTCGGAAGCAATCAGGTACTTAAGGATGCAGGGTTTCTTTTGAAGGATGGTGAGGTTCATGCACTGATGGGTGAAAACGGTGCAGGAAAATCAACCTTGATGAAAATTCTGACAGGTGTTTACACAAAAGATAGCGGTAAAGTTATCGTTGACGGAGAAGAGGTTTCCTATAAAACCCCTCAGGAAGCTGAAAAAGCCGGTATTGTATTTATCTATCAGGAGATAAATGCACTCTTTGACCTGACGGTTGAGGAAAATATGTTTATGGGTAAAGAAATCACAAAGAAGTTTGGAATTTGTGACAAGAAAACCATGAGAGAAAAAGCGAAAGAAGTTATGGACAAGGTTGGGGTGAGTATACCGGTAGATGCTGTTATGTCAGACTTATCGGTTGGTCAGCAGCAGATGATAGAAATCTGTAAGGCACTTATGGTAGATGCCAAGGTAATCATCATGGATGAGCCTACAGCGGCACTTACGGAAAGCGAGACAGAGGGACTCTTTAAGGTTATTAACCAGCTTCGCAAAAAGGGCGTATCTATTGTGTATATATCCCACCGAATGGAAGAAATATTTGCGCTCTGTGACAGAATAACTATTTTACGAGACGGCCAGTACATTGATACAAAAGAAATTAAAGACCTTACCATGGACGATGTGGTACAGATGATGATTGGCCGTGAGATAGGAGAACGTTTCCCTAAGAGAACCTCCGAAATAGGAGATGTGGTTTTAAAGGTTGAGGGACTTACCAGCGGAATGCTTTTCCACGATGTAGACTTTGAGGTCAGGGCAGGCGAGGTGCTTGGCGTGGCAGGTCTTATGGGAGCCGGAAGAACAGAGATTATGCAGACTATATTCGGAAATCTTAAAAAAGACGGCGGAAAGATATACATAGATGGAGAGGAAGTATCCATTAAGAATCCAAGACAGGCTATAAAAGCGGGTATAGGATTTGTAACAGAGGATAGAAAGACAGAAGGCCTCCTGCTTGAAAAGAGCATAGCTGAGAACATAGAGATAGCTAACCTTGGTAAGGTGTCCAAGGGCGGAGTTCTCAGAAAAGAAAAGCAGGACGAGATAGTTAAGAAGGGAATTGAAGAATTCCGGGTTAAATGCTTTGGACCATGGCATGAGTGTAACAATTTATCAGGTGGTAACCAGCAGAAGGTTGTTCTTGCAAAATGGGTATATACAGACCCTAAGATTCTTATTTTGGACGAGCCAACCAGAGGCGTGGATATCGGAGCAAAGAAAGAAATATATGATGTCATCAATGAACTGGCTGCCAAAGGTGTTGCGGTCATAATGGTTTCGTCGGAGTTACCGGAAGTACTCGGCATGAGTGACAGAATTATGGTAATCAGAGAAGGCGAAGTAAGAGGAATAATAGATGGCAAAGAAGCAGATCAGGCAAAGGTAATGACTTTAGCGACAGGAGGTAGTTTATAATGGAAAAGAGCAAAAAAAGTATAGGCTCTATAATCGGCGAATATGGAGCGTTTTTAGCATTAATAGTATTGGTGATAGTAATCAGTATCATAAGTCCTGATTTCAGGACAGCAGACAACTTTATGACATTGCTGCGACAGGCATGTTTTAACGGTCTTATCGCTTTTGGTATGACATGTGTAATCTTATCAGACGGTATCGACCTTTCGGTAGGTTCGACTTTTGCACTCAGTGCCATAATCTGTGCTGAAATGCTTATCAACGGAGTACCTGCGGGACTTGCGATAATCGTAGCACTTATTGTTGGTACAGCACTTGGAATGGTAAGCGGTATTTTAGTAACAAAGGGACGTTTACAGCCATTCATTGCAACACTTATAACAATGACAGCTTATCGTGGATTAGCCATGATAATTACAGATGGTAAACCTATTTCAAGACTTTCATCAAGCATTGAAAGTGAATCAGGAAAATTCTTATTCAAGATGCTTGCAAAGGGAAATTTAGAGTTTGGACCTGCGGAAAACCCATGGTTCTCAATACCTATACCGGTAATCATTCTGGTGGTAACATTGGTGATTTTCTGGTTTATCCTTCACAAGACAACATTTGGAAGAAGAATATATGCAACAGGAAGCAATGCGAAATGTGCTAACCTTGTAGGTGTAAACACATCAAAGACAAAAATATCAGTATATGCAATATCAGGATTTTTATCAGCACTTGCAGGTCTTATTATGATATCAAGACTTGATTCGGCTCAGCCAACACTTGGTGAAGGCTATGAGCTTGATGCTATCGCAGCAGTTGCACTGGGCGGTACAAGTATGAGCGGCGGACGCGGAAAAATCATAGGCACATTTGCCGGTGTACTCATCATCGCGGTTCTTACAAACGGAATGAACATCTTAGGTGTTAAATCATACTATCAGGAAGTTATAAAGGCAGTAGTTATTCTTGTAGCAGTATTATCAGATCGTAAGAGATAATAAGCAGATTAGATGGAGGTATAAAGCATGAAGAACATAAAGAAATTTTTAGCATTAGCTTTGGCACTTGTAATGATGCTTTCTCTTACAGCTTGCAGAATTACAATTGACGGCGAGACAAACAATAAAAAGAAAAAGACAACAAACGGTTCCATAGGTTTATCGGTGTCTACACAAAACAACCCATTCTTTGTATCACTTGCAGAAGGTGCAAAAAAGGCAGCAGATGAATTGGGAGTATCACTCACAATTGTAGATGCAGGAGATGATGTTACTAAGCAGGTATCTGATATCGAAGACCTTATTTCAAAAGAGATTAGTGTACTTATCGTAAATCCTGTAGATTCAGATGCGGTGGCAGGAGCAGTTCAGAACGCCGTTGATGCAGGCATAAAAGTTATATCGGTAGACAGAGTTGTAAACGGTGTAACCGTTGACTGCCAGATAGCATCAGACAATGTGGCAGGTGCGGAACTTGCAACACAGTATATTGTTGATACATTAGGGGAAAATATAAAAATAGCAGAGCTTCAGGGAACATCAGGAGCATCAGCGGCTATAGACAGATCAGAAGGATTCCACAACATTGCAGACACAAAACTTAATGTGGTGGCAAGTCAGGTGGCAAACTTCGACAGAGCCCAGGGAATGACAGTAATGGAAAATATTCTTCAGGCTAACGGAGATGTCAAAGCGGTATTTGCTGCAAATGATGAGATGGCACTTGGAGCACTTGAAGCAATTTCAGGAGCAGGTAAAGACATCATGGTTGTAGGATTTGATGCTACAGATGATGCACTTGAAGCAATCAGAGACGGCAGAATGGCGGCTACAATCGCACAGCAACCTGAACTCATCGGTTACAGAGCAGTTGAAAATGCGGTAAAACTTATTGAAAAAGAAGAAATTCCGGCTTCAATACCTGTAGAGGTTACACTTGTTACAACAGAAAATGTGGATACATATGCATCGGCAAGTACCGGTTCAGGCGAAATTGTCGGCAACGGCGGTATCGGATTATCAGTTTCAACACAGAACAATCCATTCTTTGTAACTCTTGCAGAGGGAGCCCAGAGCGCAGCAGATGAATTGGGAGTATCACTCACGGTTGTAGATGCAGGAGATGACGTGACAAAACAGGTTGCTGATATAGAGGATCTTTTGTCAAAGGATATCAGTGTACTTATCGTAAATCCGGTAGACTCAGATGCAGTGGCAGGAGCAGTTCAGAATGCTATTGACCAGGGCGTTAAAGTTATATCAGTAGACAGAGCGGTAAACGGTGTAACCGTTGACTGCCAGATAGCATCAGACAATGTGGCAGGTGCTGAACTTGCAACACAATACATTGTTGATACATTAGGCGAGGGAACAAAGGTGGCAGAGCTTCAGGGAACATCAGGTGCATCTGCAGCCATAGACAGATCAGAGGGATTCCACAACATTGCGGATGCAAAACTTAATGTGGTGGCAAGTCAGGTGGCAAACTTTGACAGAGCCCAGGGGATGACAGTAATGGAGAATATACTTCAGGCTAACTCAGACATACAGGCGGTATTTGCTGCAAATGATGAGATGGCACTTGGAGCATTGGAGGCAATCTCCGGAGCAGGTAAAGACATCATGGTTGTAGGATTTGATGCTACAGACGATGCCATAGAAGCAATCAAGGATGGCAGAATGGATGCAACTATTGCTCAGCAGCCGGATCTTATCGGATACACAGCGGTTGAAAATGCAGTTAAACTTATAAACGGAGAATCAATTCCAAGTTCAGTTCCTGTAGAAGTTACACTTATCACAATTGACAATGCTGAATAAAAATACAGTTAGGAGGCATAAGAATATATGAAGGTATTAAATATCGGTTCTATGAATTTAGACCATGTATATAATGTGGATCATATTGTGCAGCCTGGGGAAACCCAGGCTACCACAGGAATGAATATTTTCCTTGGCGGAAAAGGAATGAACCAGTCAATTGCTCTTGCAAAGGCAGGGGCGGATGTATATCATGGCGGATTAATCGGAAAAGACGGACAGGCATTTATAGAAGCCTGCAGAGAATACGGTGTCAATTCTGACTATATTCAGAAAGTAGAAGGAAAGACAGGCCATGCGATAATACAGATAGATAAAAATGCTCAAAACTGTATCCTGCTCTATGGAGGAACCAATGAGAAGCTTACGGAAGAATATGTGGATGAGGTTATAAGCCATTTTGAGAAAGGCGATATCCTTTTGCTTCAGAATGAGGTAAACATGATTCCTTACATAGTGGATAAGGCATATGAGAAGGGTATGCAGATTGCCCTTAATCCATCACCGTTTAACGAGAAACTTGATGCGGTTGATATGAGCAAGATAAGCTATTTCCTTATGAATGAAGTGGAAGGCGGACAGATAACAGGACTTACAGAACCGGATGATATAATCGCAAAGGTTGTTGAATTATACCCTAACGCTAAAATAGTTCTTACACTTGGTGGCGATGGAGCAATATATGCTGATAAAGAAGTTAGATATCACCAGCCGATTTTTAAAGTTGATGCTGTGGATACCACAGCGGCAGGAGATACATTTACAGGATATTTTCTGGCAGGAATTATAGACGGAATGGATATACCGGATATATTAAAAATGAGTGCAAAAGCATCATCGATAGCAGTTACAAGACAGGGCGCAGTGCCATCGATACCATACAGAAAAGAAGTTATGGAAGCACTGGCGTAAAAAGGAGGACAAGCACATGAAATTTTTCATAGATACAGCGAATGTAGAAGATATCAAAAAAGCAAATGAGATGGGAGTTATATGCGGAGTAACAACAAATCCCTCACTTATTGCAAAAGAAGGCAGAGACTTTAACGAGGTTATCAAAGAGATAACCACAATCGTTGACGGACCTATAAGCGGAGAGGTTAAAGCGACAACCGTTGATGCGGAAGGCATGATAGCAGAGGGAAGGAAAATTGCAGCAATTCACCCTAATATGGTAGTAAAAATTCCTATGACAGTTGAGGGACTTAAGGCGGTTAAGGTTTTAAGTCAGGAAGGTATCAAAACAAATGTAACACTTATTTTCACTGCTGCACAGGCGCTTCTTGCAGCAAGAGCAGGAGCAACCTATGTATCACCTTTCCTCGGAAGACTTGACGATATCAGCACAACAGGTATAGATCTGATACAGAATATAGTTACAATATTTGAAAACTATCAGTTAGATACAGAGATAATCTGTGCTTCAGTTCGTAACCCTATACATGTAACAGACTGTGCTCTTGCCGGTGCGGATATTGCCACAGTTCCTTACTCAGTAATCGAAATGATGACAAAACATCCTCTTACAACACAGGGTATAGAAAAATTCCAGAAGGATTATATCGCAGTTTTTGGAGAAGAAGCTTAAAAATACCCCAAAAAGCTATAGGTTTTTTTTGAAACTTGTAGTATAATAACCATGATTTTATGAAAGGAGTAGTAATCTCAAAGATTACATAAGTGATATGAACAAATTAGAGCTCCAGAAAAAAGCCATAGACATCCGAAAAGGAATTGTTACATCTGTTCACAGTGCAAAAGCAGGACATCCGGGCGGTTCTCTTTCGGCGGCAGATATTTTCACATACCTCTATTTTGAGGAAATGAACATAGACCCTGCCAGACCAAAAGATGAAAATAGAGACAGATTTGTACTGTCAAAGGGTCACACAGCACCGGGACTGTATTCAGCACTGGCACACAGAGGATATTTTCCGGTTGATGACCTTAAAACATTGAGACATATAGGTTCCGTTTTACAGGGACATCCTGATATGAAACATATTCCGGGAGTTGATATGTCATCCGGATCTCTTGGACAGGGACTTTCTGCAGCAGTTGGAATGGCACTTGCAGCAAAAATGAGCGGAAAGGAATACCGTACATACTGCTTATGCGGTGATGGCGAGATACAGGAAGGACAGATATGGGAAGCTGCCATGTTTGCCGGACACAGAAAACTTGACAATCTTCTTGTCATTGTAGATAACAACAACCTTCAGATTGATGGAACAGTTGAGGAAGTTTGTTCACCTTATCCTATAGATGAAAAGTTTGCAGCCTTTGGTTTCCATGTAATAAATATCAACGGAAATGATTTTGATGAAATAGACAAGGCATTTGCAGAGGCAAAGGCTACTAAGGGCAAGCCGACAGCCATTGTTGCCCACACAGTAAAGGGCAAGGGTGTTTCTTATATGGAAAATAAAGCCGGATGGCACGGAAAAGCACCTAACGATGAAGAGTTAGCTATTGCATTGGAAGAACTTGAAAAGGCAGGTGACGCATTATGTTAGGAGATAAGATTGCAACAAGAGACAGCTATGGCAATGCCCTGGTTGAACTCGGAAAAGAAAAAGAAAATCTGGTAGTATTGGATGCTGACCTGGCAGCAGCTACAAAAACAGGAGTATTTAAAAATGCATTTCCGGAGCGTCACATAGATTGTGGTATAGCAGAGTGCAATATGGCGGGCATAGCTGCCGGTATGTCTACAGCGGGATTTGTTCCGTTTATGAGCTCCTTTGCAATGTTTGCGGCAGGAAGAGCTTACGAGCAGGTTAGAAATTCTATCGGATACCCTCACCTTAACGTAAAAATCGGTGCTACTCATGCCGGTATATCAGTTGGCGAAGATGGTGCTACCCACCAGTGTAACGAGGATATTGCACTTATGAGAACCATTCCGGGAATGGTGGTTATCAATCCTTGTGACGACGTCGAGGCAAGAGCTGCGGTTAAGGCTGCCTATGAATTTAACGGACCTTGTTATCTCCGTTTTGGAAGACTTGCCGTGCCTGTTATAAATGATGAAGCAACTTACAAGTTTGAGATAGGAAAAGGTGTTGAACTGAGAAAAGGTACAGATCTTACTATCATAGCTACAGGACTTCCTGTATCTGAATCCCTCGAAGCTTCAAAGCTTCTTGAGGCAGACGGCATTAGTGCTCAGGTTATAAATATCCACACCATAAAGCCTCTTGACAGGGATATGGTTATTGATGCGGCAAAGAGCACAGGAAGAATATTTACTGTTGAAGAACATTCTGTTATCGGAGGCCTTGGAAGTGCAGTTGCGGAGTGCGTTGCTGAAAACCATCCTGTAAAGGTAACAAGAATAGGTGTCAAAGATGTATTTGGAGAGTCGGGCCCTGCAAAAGAGCTCCTTAAAAAATATGAGCTGGATGCCGAAGGCATATACAAGCAAATAAAAGCCGCTTTATAAAAACACTAAAGAACTTACTTGAGTCCCGCCATGCGGTCCCTCACCCGGAATATATAGGGCAAACAAAACCGTTTGAACACGCGGGGGGTAAGAAAAAAATACAGGATACAGATTTTGTTTATTGAAATCTGTATCCTGTATTTCTTTTCTTAGCCCCCCCCTTGCGTGTGAGACGAAGGGGAGTGGTTTTTTGCATGCCCTATATATTCCGGTGGGGGACCGTCTGGCGGGGCACATACAAGTTTTTTAGTATTTTTCAGGTTCAGGGTAATTTATACCTGCTGTATCAACTGTTACGGATTTGATTTTCTGCTCCTCGAGAGGTCTGTCGCCCCAGCCTGTTGGACAGGTTGCGATTTTGTCTACCACATCCATGCCTTCTGTAATTTTACCGAAAGCGGCATAAGAACCGTCAAGATGAGGAGAGGTCTTGTGCATAATGAAAAACTGAGAACCTGCTGAGTTAGGCATCATGGAACGGGCCATGGAGAGAACGCCGGGTTCGTGCTTTAAATTATTTGTAAAACCATTTTCGGAGAACTCGCCTTTGATTGAATAACCGGGACCGCCGGTGCCTGTTCCCTCGGGACAACCGCCCTGAATCATAAAACCTTCGATGACTCTGTGGAAAATTAAACCATCGTAAAAACCTTTCTTAATAAGTGAGATAAAATTGTTGACAGTGTTAGGAGCTACATCAGGATAAAGCTCAAGCTTCATAACATCCCCACTGTCCATAGTCATAGTAACTATTGGGTTTGCCAAAAATATCAGTCCTTTCTTGTAATTTTAAAAAAAAGATGTTATTATAATAACATTAATGTAAAATTACCGCAAGTATGTAATTTTACAAAATATTATGTAAACAAGACTATGAGGTATATATGGAAAAAGCAAATAAAATAATAAAATTAACCAAGATAATTATACTGATTGTGGCAATCTTTGCCCTTGGAAATATGGTTCGGGACTATGTAAAGGTTTATTATGATGACTATATGAGAGAATACAAGGGAACATACAGTTACCAGGGCGAATCTGTTCAGGTAACCATACCTGAGGGAGCTTCCGTAACAAAGATAGCATCCATACTTAAGGATGCAGGCCTTATCAAATACGAAAAGGCATTTGTTGAGAGATTGCAAGAATCAGAGTATAAGGGAAAACTGCAGAGCGGAACATTTACCCTGAACACAGGAATGAACACATTGGAGATGATGGCAGCCATGAGTCCTGTGGTTGAATATGATGCACCTATAGATACATTGGTGGTGCCGGAGGGCTATACCGTGGAGATGATTGCAAAAAGATGTGAGGAACAGGGGATATGCTCTAAACAGGAATTTTTAAATGCGGTACAGTCGGTTACAAAAACAGAATTTCCGTATTTAGCGGATGTGCCGGATGGAGCTCAGGTAGAGTACAAACTTCAGGGATATCTGTTCCCTGCCACCTATGATATCTATGATTACACAACAGCGGAATCCCTGGTGTCATGGATGCTCGACACATTTAAATATTATTACGCAGGAGATATTGAGTCGAGGGCTACTGAACTGGGATATACCTCATACGATGTAATTACCATGGCATCTATAGTGGAAAGAGAAGCAAAGGTATCAGAGGAACGTCCGATTATAGCAGGAGTTATCATGAACCGACTCGATATCGATATGCCATTGCAGATGTGTCCTACAGTCCTTTATCCGATTACGGACGGTATGTATGACCAGAGTCAGGTTCTGTATGAGGATTTGGAGATAGACTCCCCGTATAACACATACAAGTACTCAGGACTGCCTGTCGGTCCAATCTGCAATCCGGGACTTTCCTGCATAGAGGCTGTGCTTTATCCGGAGGAACACGGATATTACTACTACCATGTAGACAACGAAGAAGAGGGAACACATATATTTACGGAAACATATCAGGAACACGTGGATACACAGATTATAGGTGGACCAAACGGTGTTTCTGCAGAATAAATAAACAACTATGAACATATAAAAGCGTTTTATGCAAGGTTACGTTTTGCGTGTGTTATGTAAAACATAATAATGCTATACTACGGATTAGGAGGTATATATAATGAGAACATTCAATTTCAAGGCACGAAACATAGGCCAAGAAAAATATCTTACTTACACAATGGGAGAAGAGTGTGAGTTGGATGAAGATGTTTTAGATTATTGTGAGGAGAATAATTTAAAAGAACTCGTAAAAATAATCTACGAGGAGGATGAAGATTACGATTATCTTACCTATGACATCACGGGTAAGCGGTCGGTGTGCGACTTTATAAGCGGTGAGGTTTCTGCTATACAGGTACTTAACATACTGAGAAATGTAGCAAATAACCTCATATCCCTTAAAGAACAGGCGATACATTTATCCTATGTTCTTCTCAATAAAAATTATATGTACGTGAATGAAGAGACAATGGATGTTGAATTCATATGCCTTCCTATCGAAAGCGAAGCATCAGTCATAACAGAATTTAAAGGCTTTATGAGACAGCTTCTTGCAAATATGAAATATGATGTTGAAGAAGACCTTAACTATGTTGGAAAACTGCTTACATATATAAACGGTGATAATTTCAATCTGAGAGGTCTTGTGGGATTATCAGAGGCTCTTATGGAAGAATACGGTTTATCCTTTGAGGCTGTCGGCGATATAGAAGCTGACGGTGTAGAGATAGTGGATGCCGAGCAGACCGTTGAGGAAGAACAAAAAGTTGTTGATTTTATGAATGAACTTGACAGCAGCAGCGAGGAACTTCCGGAGATAGGGGATGACGAGGAAGAGCCGGAAGAGAAAGAAGAGGAAGAAGAGGAAGAAGAAACTGTTGATGATAAAGAATTAGACAGTATCTTACCTGCAGGAACAAAGACAGAAAATATAACAGAAAAACCAAGCATACTGGAAGAAAACAGAGCCATAAATGCTGCACAGAATGACAACAAAGAAACAGATGTGGAAGTTATAAAGAACAGAATTAAGCAGATTGTTGGCGATGTTCCGTCGGCAAAAACAAAAGAGACGGAAACAAAGAGCATCAATACCTTAGAAGAGTTAGATCAGATGCTTGGAAGTAAACCTCCGGTTATTAAGAAAAATGTAGTAAAAGTTAACAGGGCAGCTCTTATTCAAAGTGCTGCAGCAGAGCTTGAAGAGACAGCGGAACTTACATCAAATGATAATCTGTCATCTGCTTCAAAAGATACAACGGAAGGTGCAAACGGCGATAAAGATGATAAGCCAAAGAGCAATTCCATATTGAGCAAATCAGTTCCTGAAGTACAGAAAAAGAATACCTTGGTAAATGCACCTAAAGCCATGCCATATCTCATCCGTGTCAACACAGAGGAGAGGATTATGCTTGGAAAGATGATATTTAAAATTGGAAAGGCAACCAGAGGAGTTGATTACACAGTCAGCGGTAATGGGGCGATAAGCAGACAACATGCGGTTATTACCCAGAAAGACGGAGTGTGCTATATCAAGGATAACAAATCAACTAATCACACATATGTAAATGACAGAATAATAGATGATGGTGTGGAGGAAATATTAACCCACGATTCATTGATCAGATTAGGTGATGAAGAGTTTATATTCAAAATAAGATAATAATGTATAACAGGAGGTTGCCATGAAAAAGATAGAATTAACAACAATAAAGCAAAACAATATTGATGCAGTCAGATATGATTTTAATATTGGGGATGTATATGATGACAGAGCGGCAGAAAAAGTGGCATCTTTGAACAATATTATTCCATTCAAATATTCTGATGAAGACGGCAGAAAGACAATAACATTTTATGCTCATGAAAATGTTAATCTCACAACACTTTACAAGAGCACCTTAACAAAAAAAGAAGTTTTTTCGCTGATTAACAGTCTTGTTACGGTATTTGAGATAGGTTCTCAGGGTATACCGGTAAGCTATATTGTAAAGGATTCAGATTACGTGTATGTTGACAAGAGCAACTATACCGTAAAATGTCTTCTTCTTCCTATTAAGCAGGATGTTATGCCAATGGCAGAAATGCCGGTATTTTTCAGAGAGGTAATCTCCAACATAAGATACAGTGAAAATGATAAAGATAATTATGTGGCTGCTATGCTCACATTGATAAATTCCGATGATTTCTCTTTTGGAAAATTAAAGGAATGGATTGGGGCAGAACTTGAAAAAGAGGGCATGTTCATAAGTAAGGAAGGAAATCTTACTGATATGTCAGTCGGTGAAGACAAGGCACCACAAAAAAATATAAAAGTAAATAAGTTAGGTGTTATGGCTAATATGCAAAACACAGCAAATCAAATGG
>CAZKMB010000004.1:41634-100641 GCA_964553965.1 uncultured Bacteroides sp.
CACCACAGCAACCAATGCAGCCAAAACCGATGATGCCACAGATGGCACCACAGCAACCAATGCAGCCAAAACCGATGATGCCACAGATGGCACCACAGCAGCCGATGCAGCCAAAACCGATGATGCCACAGATGGCACCACAGCAGCCGATGCAGCCAAAACCGATGATGCCACAGATGGCACCACAGCAGATGGCACCACAGCCGATGCAGCCAAAACCGATGATGCCACAGCAGATGGCACCACAGCCGATGCAGCCAAAACCGATGATGCCACAGATGGCACCACAGCCTGTACCGAATCCGGTAAGGGTTGACAATATTCCGTCGGTACAGAAAACTCAGAACGGTTTGGTTGGACAGTTAGGCTCAAAACCGGTACCTCATATAGTCCGTAAAAAAACGGGAGAGATAATCAACATAACAAAAACAGAGTTTTCTATAGGAAAGTCAAAGACAAAGGCAGATTATGCAATTGCAGATAACACAGCAATCAGTAGGGTACACTGCATCATAGTACAAAAGGATGGTGTAAACTACATAAAGGACAATAATTCCACAAATCATACATACATAAATGGCGTGGAATTGCAACCGGGAAAAGAAGTTCTCCTTAAAAATAAAACTATGATACAGATGGGTGATGAGGAGTTCACATTCCTTTTGAGAAAGGGAGAATAGAATGAAATACATTGCAACATATCATACTGATGTAGGAATAACAAAAAAGACAAATCAGGATTCCCTTGCTATGAAAATAGTTGATACGAAAGATGGGGAAATAGCTTTTAGTATAGTGTGCGATGGCATGGGAGGTTTGTCCAAGGGCGAACTTGCCAGCAAAGAGGTTGTCATTGCATTCTGTAACTGGTTTGATGATGTTTTCCTCCCTGATATAGACCAATCATCCTTTGATGAAAACAAAGTCATGACACAATGGAATGACATTATACAGACTCAGAATACAAGACTTGGAGAGTATGGCATCGCCAATAACATACAGCTCGGTACAACAATATCTGCCCTTTTGCTGTATAAGAACAGTTATTATATAGTTCATGTCGGTGACAGCCGTATATACTGTATGGAACAGGGCGTGACACAGCTCACAAATGATCAGACTTTTATTGCCAGAGAAATAGCAACGGGAAGAATGACACCGGAGCAGGCAAAAACAGATCCCCGAAGAAGTGTATTGCTCCAATGCGTAGGGGCATCACCTGTAGTCGAACCTGAATTTATCAAGGGAGAAGTTTCAGAAAATACAGTATATATGTTATGTTCAGATGGCTTTAGACATCAGATAACAAATGCTGAAATGTATGATAAGATAGGTCCTTACGCAACAAAGGATGAAGAAGACATGAAGTATGGATGTATATATCTTACAGAGATGGTAAAGAGCAGAAAAGAAACAGACAATATAACAGTAGCATTGATAAAAGTAATATAACAGTGAAATATTTGCATTGTCCGGAAAGGAATAGAAATGACTAAGGAAGGTACTGTATTAGACGGAAAATATGAAATATGGAAAGAGGTTGGCCGAGGAGGAATGTCCATAGTTTATCTCGCCAGAGACAACCGACTCAATAAACAGTGGGCTGTTAAAGAGATAAAGAATGATGGTTCAAAATCCACCAAAACCCTGCTTAAGGGCTTGGAGCGAGAGGCGAACATTCTTAAAAATGTAGACCATCCTGTACTTCCCCGTATAGTGGATATCATAAATCAGAACGGAACAATTTACGTTGTGATGGATTTCATCGAGGGAACTACAATCAGTGACCGACTTAGAAAAGAGGGAGCGCAGCCACAGGAACTTGTCATAGAGTGGGGATTGCAGCTTGCCAGTGCCTTAGACTACCTTCACAACATGAATCCCCCTGTTATATATAGGGATATGAAACCATCCAACGTCATGATAAAGCCGGAGGGCGGAGTTAAACTTATAGATTTCGGAACCGCCAAGGAGTACATAATAGAAAACAATGCGGATACAACAGCTCTCGGAACAAGAGGATATGCTGCACCTGAGCAGTTCGGAGATTCTCAGGGCCGAGGTATATACAACACGGATGCAAGAACAGATATCTATAATCTGGGTGCTACACTGTATCATATAGTAACGGGAATGAACCCTTGCGAGCCACCATACGAGATAAAACCCATCCGTGAGTGGAATCCGCAGCTTTCATCGGGACTTGAGAAGATATTGCTCAAATGTACCCAGCCGGATCCTAATGACCGATATCAAAACTGTAAGGAGCTCATGTATGCTCTTGAGCATTACACCGAATTGGATGATGCTCACAGAAAGAAAAATAAAAGAAAATTAGCAGGCTTTGTTGCAACATCAGTACTTACGGTTGCGGCAGCAGTAACCTCCGTAGTTGGATATGTTGGGCTGCAGAAAATAAAAATGAACAACTACAACTCATACATAGAAACAGGTAATGAGTACAGACTTGAGGGAGATTATGTCTCTGCGGCAGATGAATACAAAAAAGCCTTTGAACTTGACGGAACATATGCAGAGGCATATGACAAATATATTCAGGTATATGTTGATTCCTACAACGAGATAAAAGAAGACGGTTCAACAGACCTTGATTTGGGAACAGGACTTAATGTTGTGGCAAACAGAATTAAATCCGGATATGACGGAGTGGATAAGAACAACGAAGTTCTCTACAAACTTGCCATAACATACTTTGATGAGCTGAAGGATTACAAAACAGCTACAAAATATTTCAATATGGTGGATTCCAAAGACGATAATTATGGCGAATTGGCTGATTACTACGGAGCCGTGTCCCTTATCCGCTCCTCCACTAATCCTAATATAGATGAATTGATGGAAGAGGTTAACGGTCTTGCCGCATACAATCAGTCGCAGTACACAAACCAGGAAGTAAATAAGTTTGTGAACTACAAGATTATCGGTGAAATATATGCAACATACATCAAGACAGATGGTGTTGCGCTAAAAGCTGAGGAAATTATGACTCAGGCAATTGAAGATCTGGAAGCGTACACTGGAAATGACATAGATACCAATGATTATTTCTATTCATATTATGATAATTTAATTACCATATATGAGCAGCTTGCCGTTGAGGAAACAGATGAAATTCTCCGCAATCAGCATTATACGGATGTAACCAGTTACTGCGACGAATACCTTAACATACTTGCCATAAAGGTAGAGAAAAACGGCGAAGTTGGTATCGGCGGTAAGAACGACAACATCTACAACACAGCCTACTACAACATTATGCTGAAAAAAGCTGAGTGTTATGAGGCTATGGGGAATTTTGAACTGGCAATTTCACAATATGAGAAGCTGAAAGAGGTTTTGGGTAAAGAAAATGTATTAAGCAACAAGGTGTATGCAGAACATTTGGATTATGTGTACAGCGAATGCACAAAGATAAATGCAGATCCTACCCAGTGGTATAAGGAAGCACCTGAAAAATTAGAAATGTTGTTGAATATATATAATGCAGGACAGGATGTTCAGGGCATAAGCAACAACAAGACATGGAAGAAGCGAAATGATATTTTGGAACTTCTTGTAAAAGGTGATTATATTGAAGAAGAGACAACAGAGACAGACAACACTGAGATTATTGAAGATGAGATGGGAGAGTGACGGAAATGGAAAATATTTATGAAATATGTTTCTATGGCGGACTTATCCTTGCGATAATCTTTTTAATAACATCGGTGGTATTGTTTATTGTGTTAAAGATACCAAAGGTAGTGGGAGATTTAACGGGACGGACTGCAAAGAAAACCATAAAGGAAATGAAAGAGGGAACTCCTGTTAAGGAAAGTGTTGCCAAGAAGGAACAGGCAAAATACTACAATCAGCAGACGGGAAAGATTAAGGTACGAGAAAGTGCAACTGTAGATATGGGAAAGAAATCCGGCACAGATATGACCGGTGATGAAGCAACAGATGTACTTAACATGGATGGTGATGAAGTAACAGACGTGCTTGCCATGGAAGGGGAAGAAGCAACAGACGTACTTACCATGGAAGGAGAAGAGGCAACAGACGTACTCGCCATGGAAGAAGAGGCAACAGATGTGCTTCGCGGAGATGATGAGTCGGCAACGACGGTTCTTACCGATAAAAATATATTTGACGGCAGAGCAAAAACACACAGAGTTAAATATAATGTTATTTCAATTCATACAGATGAAACTTTGTAAGGGGGATTAAAATGAAAAAAATATTCTGTAAACATAATACAGCAACCAGATTAATGGCACTTTGGCTTGCGTTTATTATGATGGCAGTGCCGCTTTTTACCGACTCAGGGCTTCTCAGTTATCCTAAGGCAGAAACACAAACAGTGTCTCAGCCAGAGGTTAATTTGAATTTGAGTATAATAGATTCTATGATTGATTGGGATTCTGGGAATCCACAGAAAATTTCTATGAATCCTAACAGGACCAAAGTAATTACTGATACATTTCATTTCTATGGTGTGGATTCAATTTCAGGCAGATCAATAACAGCAACTACTCCAACATGTGATGGGATTACTGTTGGAGGGGATGCTTTGGATTTTAAAGATGCTAATGTGAGTGTTAAGTATGCGGTATATAATAGCGTAAATACGTTTGAAATAACTGTCGAAAATGCTTCTGCTCTAAATGAATTAGACACTATCACAATTACTGATGGTGATTATCTGGCTGTCTATATGAAGATAGAAGATGTTTTACAGAACGGTTCAAATAAAATCAATACTGACAATTATTACCTTCAAAACATATACAAATTTGAGAAAAAAGATCCATTTGATAGAGATTTTATGGCTCAGTGGAAAGATGAAACTGATGTAGATATTTCAGAGGATAACTGCTATAAAACCGGTAAAATTTCTATTCCGGATGGAACATCAGCGGCAGACTATATGGATTCAACAAAGACAAACTATCTTGGTGTAATAAAGTACGGATATAAGCTGCCGGGTAGTGCTGATATTACATGGCAGGATGCTCAGATTGTCAATTTCTCTGCTGGTATACAGGGTCAGGTAGAAGGTTACGTCGGTTATTTCACTAAAGCTACAGATAATATACCGGCAGAACAGTACGGGATACTGAAAGATATAAATATTGATACTAAAGCACCAGTGATAGAACCTAAATCCGGTCTTTACTACAAGGCTGAAGGATGGGGAACGGGTGACCTCTATACAAGCGGAACAAAAATCACCAGTACAAAAGAAATCCGTAGTGAAGATTTGTCGAAGTACAGATATTATCTTATTGCAGAAGATTTGAATTTGAAAGTTGATAGCATAAAGATTAATGGTACACCTGCGACGTTTACACAGGAAAGTAAAGAGAATAACCAAACGGTATTATATTCAGCCGCAGCTTCATATGATTCTTCTGTAACCAATGTTAAAATAACTGTAAGTGACGGAAATAATAATGAATCCACATCAGAAAATCTCCCTGTGCTTTACTCTGCAGATACAAGTAAGCAAGATATAACTATTAAGTGGGGTCTGGATGACAGTTCACTGGGTTCTCTCCCGGGTAGTTCGGCAGAGGTTATAATAGATACAAAATACAAAATAAAATGTGAAATTACATCATACAATCCTCTTCAAAGGATAAAAGTAACTGATAAAAATGGCTCTAACATCTATTCGTGGGGATTCGAAAATGAGCAACCGACACCAAACCCATACTATAAATACGAGGAAACATTTTCTGTGCCGGGAGTTCAAACAAATGAGAAGTATGAGGATGTTGTGGTTGACTTGATTTTTGATGTAAATGGTTCACTTGTAACTGAGACAAAGAGTTTAGCATCATCTCTGATATATGACACATCAAAACCTGTATTCTATAAATCGAATACTCAAACAGAATATGACATTCCGGATGTGTGGAACCCTGCTTCTGATAGTATAAAAATTGATATTAAATCAGGAATATATGATGCTGAATCTGATTTGAAAGAAGCTAAATATACCGTTAATGGTTCAACATATGACTTTGTAATTGCAGATGGCAAGGTCACAGATGGTGCAATAGATGGGAATAAAGTACCCGAAAGTATAAGCCAAACAGGAACATCTATTACCATATATGCAAAGGATAAAGCAGGAAATGAAACTACAAAGATTGTGTATTACAAAAAGGATAAAACAAGTCCTACATTTGATACTACCACCCCTTTATATTTCTCTAAGGACAGTGGAACAAATACGCTTATATCCGGATGCGTTATCAATAAAGGGTATACTTTATATGCCGATGTAAGTGATAATATAGGTATAAAATCCATAACTTATACTTTGCAGCAGGCAGGCGGAACATCAGAAACTATATATGCTAATGAGGATATTAGCGGTCTGAAAGAGAGTATTCTTCTTTCTGACTATATGCAGAATAAACCTGATGGTGACTATACTATAAAGGTAGAGGCTGAAGATTTTGCAGGAAATAAAACTTCTAAAACAATAGATTTTACATTAGATACAGTAAAACCAACTTGCGAAAGTACGGTGTTACAGGTGTCAGATAATGGTACAGATTGGACGGACGTAGACACCGGTTTTTATATGGAGGGCGAGGCCGGTACAAGTACAAGCAGAAAAGTTTATTGTATAGACGATACAAAACAGTACAGATATAAGGTAATTGTAAAAGATAACAAGTCTCTTAAAAATGATGCGGTTCAGGTTAAAACAGGAACACCGGGAACTGTGCAGGCATCAACTGATGTAACTACCACAGAAAAAACATTCTACATAAGTATTGAGAAAAATCAATTGGTGCCATCTTCTTACAAAGATATTGAGTTTGATGTTACTGATATAGCAGGAAATACAGAAAGTTTCAGAACAGACTGGTCTTTGAAAACAATTAACAAAGAACTTTTGCTGAGCGCAAAGCTGTTTAAATCTGATGGCACGGAAGTTGAACTTACGGATGCAGTGAAAGATAAGTTAAAGAACGGTTCAAATCAATCATATTACATTGTGCTTGAAGCATCTTCAGCATATAAAATAGATTCCGATACTGTTAAGCTTATGTATAATACCACAGTTGCTGTTTCCGGAGATGATTATAACTCGGTTATGCAGAATAACCCTGAAGAAAAGGATAATCAGGGACGTTATCATTACTATAAAAAGTATGATATATCATCAGGTACAAACACATTATTTACAGATTTTACAGTTGAGGCAAAAGATACATCAACTCCTACACCGGCGTATAAGAAAGAGACACTTTTATCTCTTCTTTTTGACAAGACAGTTCCTGTTTTATATAAACCGGGAACTACAACAGAATTTACTCTGCCGACAGAGTGGAGACAGAGTGTAAGTGAGAGTATTTATGTAATTTCCGGTAATGACAGCATGGAGTCAAAACTTTCAAAGGTTGTGTATTCTGTTGCAGGAGATACCACAGAATATCCGGTGCAGATAAGTGCTGATGAAGTGTCCGCATCGGGGATTATTCAGTCGTCATCAGGATTTTCATCAGCAACTGCTGCGGGAACAGTGATTACGGTATATGCTACGGATAAAGCCGGAAATATCACAACAAAATACTACACTGTAAAAGTTGATGCTGAAAAGCCTGTTATTAACAGTGTTTCCGTAAATGGTAATGCAGGTATACTTGTGTCTGATTCACCTTTGAATGTTGCCCCTTTGATTGAGACAAAGGTAACCGACAACCTGACAATAGATTATATAAAATATTACATAACCTATCCTGACGGTACAGTTAAGGAAGCTCTCTTTGACTACAATGAGGGTGTGGATGCAGAGGTGAACGGAGGAACCAAGACTGTTTCTTATACTGTTCCAAAACTCTCTGAGGCTGCTGCAAATATTCCTGACGGAATATACAGCGTGGAGGTTAAGGCGTTCGACTTAGCCGGAAATGAGGCGACAAGCGTTGTTAAGAGTTTCAAGCTTGATGCTACAAAACCGATTGTTTCAGCAACTATCGGAAGTGGCACAGTGAGCAATAAGTCAGCGTACTACTACAGTTCTGATGTTACAGTAAATCTTACATATAAAGATGTAAATGCTGATATGGCATCAGTAAAAGTTACTGATAACGGCGAGCCTGTTTCTGTGAACTGGTCAGGTGTACCGGATGCAAACGGTAACTATACAGCATCTTATAAGATTACCTCTGAGGGTGCGCATACAATAAAGATAACAGGAAAAGACAGGGCATTGAATGAATCTGCTCCTTCTCAGGTTGTATTTAAGCTTGATAAGACTAATCCTTCAATCTCTACCATATTGAACGGTGGAATTGCATATACAGATAATACAGGTATGCTCTATCTCACAAATAATGTTACGCTCAGTGTTGGTGTAAACGATGTAAATGAAGATAGGGAAGATCTTAATTATCAGCTTATTCTTACAAAACCGGACAGAGATACTGTGTCAAATCTTTACACAAAGACTACCGACAGAAGGTTTAATTATACTGAGGAAGGCGAATATACAATCAACCTCTTTGCGGCAGATATGGCTAACAATCTTAGCCCTACAAGAAGTGTTAAGTTCAGAATTGATAAAGCTGCTCCGAGCCTTAGTATAAATGGTGTAGGAAACGGTACATCATCGGATGTAGTAAATGTTTCATGCGTTATGCAGGAATCATTTTGGAAGGATGCAAAGGGAACCATAACCATTTACAGAAAAGCAGGGGATGGTGTTGCTGAGACACTTTTTGATACCATAGATGTTATACCTACATCGGCTTCAACGGTTATCACTAAATCCTTTAGTGAGACCGGTGTATACAGAATTGAATTTACCGCATCAGACAGAGCAGGTCATACATCAGAGACTGATGCCACATTTACCGTGGACAGGGTTGCTCCTGTTGTAGACCTTGAGGGTCCGGATAATTATGAAAAGACCACTGATGCTGTTTCCGTGGCAATTACAATTTCTGATGAGTTTTATATTCAGAAGAAAGTCGCTCTTACCGGAACAAGAACAGATGAAGAAGGTAAGGTGCATGAACTTGATTTTGCTTCATGGAGCGCTGCTGCTAATCCTACAAATATTGCAGGTGAGTTTACAGAAGATGGTATATATGATATATCGGTGACTGCTACTGACGTGGCAGGAAACTCGACTTCAAAATCAGTTCACTTTACAATAGATAAGACTGCACCGGTTATTGGAGATTTGTCATATCTTGAGGATAAGATAATCACATCGTTCTCATGGGATGAGGATTTGGATGAGCTGGTTTCAGACCTTACCGTATGTGATGTTCGGATGTACCTGAACGGTAGCGAATATGACGGTGAATCTGATATTGAAGATGGTGCATATACCCTTCTTATAACAGCGAAGGATGAACTTGGAAATGAGACCGAAAAAGAGGTTAAATTCGTTCTTGACACCAAAGCACCGGTATTTATTGTGACCGGTGTTGAAGATAATGAGGTTAAGAATGAGAATTACACAATTTCCGTTTCTCTCCAGTTGGAGGAGGATAAGCTTACTAAGGTAACCTTAAACGGAAAAGAAATGGCGATAAGCAACAACACCTGTACATTTGACGTTACCGAAAAGGGCAATTATACACTGGTAATGACCGCTACTGATGATGCCGGCAATACAGCAGTTTATGAGTTAGGATTCAGGTATGGTAAAGAATCAAAGTTATGGATTTTACTCACCGGAACTGCAGGCGTGCTTTTGGTATCGGGAATTGGCATATTTGTATTCAGAAAGAAGAAAATTAAATAACAGGTAAGTGATTCGGAGCTGCCCCATGACGAAAAATTATTCGCAATGTGGCAGCTCTTTTTTAATGAAAGACCGGTTGTTTTACAGATCTAATGAGTGCAAAGCACGAATTTAGAGTCGCTGCCCGGAGCATTAAGTGCAAACAATTACCTGACAGAAACCATGAAAAACGTATATCTTGCATGCATAAAAAATCGTGTTATAATATATGAAGTGAAATTTGTACAGGATAAATTCAACTACAGACAACATGGGTAATAGGAGGTAGATTCTATGATAGATATGTCTATGTTTTCAAATCCCGGCGGACGAGAAAATAATGAAGATTATATTCGTAGTGCCACACACGGTAACGACAGATGCTTTATTCTCTGTGACGGACTGGGGGGTCACGAGTGCGGTGAAGTGGCATCTATGACGGTTGCGGAAGATGTAGCACGTCTCTTTGAGGAAAAAGGAGATTATTCTGCTTTCCTTGACGATGCATTTACCATGGCACAGAATAATCTGATGCAACTGCAAAAGGAAAAAGGTATGATAAATGCCATGAAAACTACCCTTGTGGTTCTTGTGGTTACGGATACAATCGTAAAATGGGCGCATATAGGTGACAGCAGATTGTATCGTTTTTACGGTAAAGGGAAAAAATATCAAAGAACAAGAGATCATAGTATGGTTCAGATATTATGCGATATGGGCGAGATATCTGAAAAGGAAATGAGAAATCACGAAGAGAGAAATAAGCTTCTTCGGGTTATGGGTTCTGAATGGACAAGTAAATCCTATGATAAAAGTGCTGTTATAGAAAGGGGCGAAAAACAGGCTTTTGCTCTTATGACAGATGGTTTCTGGGAATATGTTCTTGAAGATGAAATGATAAAGCTGCTCGGAAAAACCTCATGTGCAAAGGAGTGGATGGATGCCATGACTGCACTTGTATTTGAGAGAGCCGATATGACAAAGACTGACAATCTGTCCGTTATATGCGTTAAGATAGACTGATAATTATAGGGAGATTTATATGTTTAAGGCTGTTGTTTTTGATATGGATGGTGTAATCACCGACACAGAAAAATTATATAGAAGATTTCAGATAGAGGAAGGCATTTGCCGGGGAGTACCCGAAGAAGTTATGCTTCTGGCGGGAGAAAAAATTGCCGGTGGAAACAGATACACAAACAAACCTGTTTTTGAAAAGATTGTCGGCAGGGGTATAGAGTATTTTGAATACCGTGAAAAAATGCTTGCAAGAATGGATGCCTATATCCGGAAAAATGGAGTCGACTTAAAATCCGGTGTGGTGGATATTCTTAAGTATCTTAAGTCAAAGAACATAAAAGTTGGCCTGGCTACGTCTACCGGACGGGAGCGCGCTGCAGGTTACCTGAGACAGCATGATATAGAGAAATATTTTGACAGACTTATATTTGGGGATATGATAAAAAATGGTAAACCTGCTCCGGATATATATCTTAAGGCCTGTCGGGAGCTCGGTGTTAAACCGGAGGAGGCAGTTGCCGTAGAGGACTCCATTAACGGTATCAAATCAGCAGGTACGGCAGGACTTTATCCCGTTATGGTGATTGACCTGATTCAGCCTTCGGAGGATATCAGGGATTATGTAAAAGAGGTTTACAGTGATATAACAGAGCTGAAAAATATTATATAGATTTTATAGAGAAGAGGAGATAAGATATGCAGTTGCTGGTTGTAATTTTAAAAAAAGCAGATTTGGTTCCTGAACTTTGTAAGGAGCTTGCGGAGGAAGGCGTTCACGGGGGAACTATTATTGATGCCGTTGGCATGGCAAGCGTGATAGAAAAGATGGACGACCTGCCTATATTCGGTATGCTCAGATCTATCCTGGCAGATGATGATGACCATGAGACAGTTAAAACCATGTGGTTTGTCATGGATGATGATGAGATTGAACATGCAAGAAAGACCATAAGAAAAATCATCGGAGGGCTTGATGAGCCTAATACCGGTATTATGTTTGGTGTGCCGGTATCTTTCGTAGAGGGACTGGGAGCATAAAGATATGGAACTAAATACTTTAACTTATATTGCAATTATGCTGATTGCCGCCCTTTTGGCAGGCAAGGTAGTAAAAAAAATGAAACTTCCAAATGTTACGGGTTATCTGGTAATCGGCCTTCTGATTGGACCTCACTGTCTGAATATCCTTTCAAACGAGATGATTTCCGGTATGTCCATAGTCACCGATTTTGCACTGGGTTGTATAGCATTTTCCATAGGTGCAGAATTTAAGATAAGTTTTTTGAAGAAAATAGGTAAGGCGCCTATCATCATTGGTGTTCTGGAAGCTTTCGGGGCAGTTGTGGTTGTGGATGCCATAATGCTTATAGCGGGTTATGATGTGACGTATTCACTCGCCATGGGGGCTATTGCCTCGGCAACCGCAGCGGCATCAACCCTCATGATAGTAAAACAATATAAGGCAAAAGGACCTGTGACCAATACACTTCTCCCTGTTGTTGCCCTGGATGATGCCGTGGCACTTATAGCGTTTGGTCTTTCCATGGCTATAGCCCGTATGATAAGTTCGTCAGGAAAGGCTCCTATAGGTGAGCTGCTTTTAGATCCGCTGATTGAAATTGGTGGTGGTCTTGCCTTTGGTGCGCTGCTTGGTATAATCATGGTTATAGCGGTAAAGTATTATACCGGAAGGGGAAACAGACTCGCCATAACAATCATGATGATATGTCTTTGCGTGGGTGTGTCAAATCTGGTGGGATTTTCATCCCTCCTTGCCTGTATGATGCTGAGTATGGTATTTGTCAATCTGTCTAAGTATCGTATGAAAATTTACGAGCCTCTGGACAGGATTACACCACCGGTATACATGATGTTTTTCATCATATCAGGTGCTTCTTTGGATGTAACCATTATCACATCCGTGGGTGTTGTAGGAGCCATATATATAGTCGGTCGTGTTATCGGCAAGGTTCTTGGTGCTGCTCTCGGTGCAAAAATCGGCAAGGCACCTAAGATTGTTTCAAAATGGCTGGGATTTACCCTTGTTCCCCAGGAAGGTGTGGCGATAGGTCTTGCCACTTCAGCCGCAAGTTCACTGCCGGAGTATGGTGCCGGGATACAGACTGTAGTTTTATGCGGCGTTGTCATATATGAACTCATAGGACCGATTATAACCAAGGCTGCTCTTAAAAAAGCAGGAGAGATAGAGGCCAAGGCATAAAGTTGTTATATTTTCCCGTTAAACCACATATATTTTTATAGGTTATATATTTATATGGAGGTTTTGTATGGGGAAATCTTATGGTACACTTGCTGTTATTAAAGCTCTTGTACTGTCATTTGTAATTACGGGTATTGCTCTTTTTTTATTGGCGTTCCTTATGTATAAGCTTGGACTTTCGGAATCTGCCGTGGATTTCGGTGTTACATTTATATATATATTTGCAACGGCAGCAGGGGGACTTTTGCTCGGTAAAACAATGAAACAGAAAAAATTCCTCTGGGGACTTTTGCTGGGAGGAATTTATGTTATAATTATATTTGCTGCATCTTTTATGATGTCAAAGGGTGTGGCTGCGATTGCAGGTGACGGCATAAGCACCGTTCTGCTTTGTCTTGGCGGTGGAATGTTAGGCGGTATGATAAGCTAAAAAAGGCTTTTATTTACTCTGACTTTGTGTTATAATCCATTGATAGATGAAATAATAGGAGGCGAAACTCATGAAGAGAATT
Organism: uncultured Bacteroides sp.; assembly: GCA_964553965.1. Lineage (GTDB taxonomy): Bacteria > Bacillota > Clostridia > Lachnospirales > Lachnospiraceae > Coprococcus_C. The sequence continues at coordinate 55,148 of CAZKMB010000004.1, forward strand.
AAAACTTTAACTAACAATACTTTAACAAACACAGTAGTAAAGGGCGGTTGTGGTGAGTGCCAGACTTCATGCCAGTCAGCATGTAAGACATCTTGCACAGTTGGAAATCAGAGCTGCGAGAACAAGTAATTGTTGGTAAACTTTCACTAATACATAATGCGTAACTAATTAAAGAGGGCCATTTAAGGATAGTCCTCTTTAGTTGCGTTTTAAAAAGGAGTGTCATATGGTACATCAGTACAAAAATAACGGATATAATATAGTCCTGGATGTGTGCAGCGGTTCGGTTCACGTGGTAGACGAGCTGGTGTATGACATGATTGCCATGTATGAGGATAAATCTAAGGATGAGATAAAAACTGCAATAAAAGAGACATATGGTGATACATATTCAGACGGAGATATAGAGGATGCGTATTCAGACATAGAGGAACTTAAGTCTGCCGGCATGCTTTTTTCTGAGGATGTATACAAAGATGTGATTATTGATTTTAAAAAGAGAAAGACGGTGGTCAAAGCCCTGTGTCTTCATATTGCCCATGATTGTAATCTTGCCTGCAAGTATTGTTTTGCGGATGAGGGAGAGTATCACGGACAAAAAAGAGAGCTTATGAGTCTTGAGGTTGGCAAGAAGGCTATTGACTTTTTGATAGAAAATTCGGGGAATCGCGTTAATCTTGAAGTTGACTTTTTCGGCGGGGAGCCACTTATGAATTTTGATGTGGTAAAAGAGATTGTGGCTTACGGACGCAGTAAGGAAAAAGCTTACAACAAGAATTTCCGTTTTACCCTTACCACTAACGGCGTTCTTCTCAATGACGATGTTATAGAATTCTGCAATAAGGAGATTTCAAATGTTGTTCTAAGCCTTGACGGCAGAAAATGTATTCATGACAGTATGAGACCTACCAGAAACGGCAGGGGAAGCTATGACATTATAGTTCCGAAGTTCAAGGAGTTTGTTGAAAAACGCGGTGACAAGAGCTATTATGTAAGAGGTACATTTACAAGACATAATCTTGACTTTACAGAAGATTTTAAGCTTATGGCTGACCTTGGCTTCAAGGAGATTTCCATAGAACCTGTTGTGGCTGCCGATGGGCTTGAATACGCAATCAGAGAGGAAGACATAGATACCATATGTAAGGAATATGATAAACTTGCTCTCGATATAATTGAAAGGCATAAGATGGGTAAGCCGGTTACATTTTTCCATTATATGATGGATTTGAATGGTGGTCCTTGTGTGTATAAGCGTCTTTCCGGATGCGGTTCAGGAACAGAGTATCTGGCTGTTACACCGACAGGTGAACTTTATCCGTGCCATCAGTTTGTGGGTATCGATGATTTTGCCATGGGCAATGTATTTGACGGAATCAAACGCGACGATATAGTGGATGAGTTCAAACTTTGTAATGTCTATGCCAAGGACAAATGCAGGGACTGTTTCGCAAGGTTCTATTGCAGCGGCGGATGTGCAGCTAATTCATATCAGTTCCACGGAAGCATACTGGATGCCTATGATATAGGTTGTAAATTGCAACAGAAACGTGTTGAATGTGCAATTATGATAAAGGCAGCTTTGGCTGAATTAGAAGAAGGAGAAGAGTAATGAGAAAAGCAAAAACAAAAGCTATATTAGGACTTCTTGTATTTATTGCCCTGATGACAGGGGGAGTTCTGATGGCAATTTACGGTGTTGGTAAAAACGAAACCGGTAAGGCTGATAATATTCCTTTCGGTTTGGATCTTCAGGGTGGTCTCAGCGTAACTTATCAGATTACTACCCCTGAGCCTCAAGGCGATGAGATAGCAGCTACAATAGATAAACTCCAGCGAAGAGTTGACACATACAGCAGTGAGGGTGAAGTTTATCAGGAGGGAAATGACAGAATAGCTGTCGAGATTCCGGTTGATACAAGCAAGTACGATGCCCATGGAATTTTGGAGGATTTAGGTCAGCCCGGTCAGCTTGAGTTTCTTGATGAGACTAATTATGCACTCTGGGCATCAGGTGCAGAGTACGAGTACATTTTAAATGGTGCGGATGTTAAGGATGCACAGTCAGGTATTGTTAAGGGTGACATTTCAAACGATTATGTTGTACAACTTTCATTTACCGATGAAGGAGCAACTAAATTTGCTGCCGGAACATCTGCAAATGTAGGAAAGCCTATTTACATCATATATGATAATCAGGTACAGAGTGCACCGCGGGTTAACGAAGCTATAACAGACGGTGTGGCAACCATAAGCGGTATGAAGAGTTATGAGAGCGCAGAGCAGCTTGCAAGCACTATTAAGATAGGTGCTCTTCCTCTTGAACTTGAGCAGGTTCAGTATAATATTGTAGGTGCTAAGCTTGGACAGGAGGCCATCTCATCAAGTCTTAAGGCAGGTATTGTGGGTCTTATTGTCATAGCCCTTCTCATGATAGTTGTTTACCGTGTGCCGGGAGTCATAGCAGTTATTGCCCTTGCGGCATATACAGTTCTGATGCTGCTTGTGCTGAGTATCAGAGGAATTACACTGACACTTCCGGGCATTGCAGGTATCATTCTCTCAATAGGTATGGCTGTTGATGCAAATGTTATTATATTCACCCGTATTAAGGAAGAAATCACAGCGGGAAAAAGTGTAAGGGAGGCTGTTAAGGAAGGATTTTCAAAAGCGCTTTCGGCTATCCTCGATGGAAACATAACAACACTTATAGCTACGGTTGTCCTTATGATAATGGGAACAGGCAGCATAAAGGGGTTTGCAAATACACTTATGCTTGGTATTGTCCTTTCCATGTTTACGGCTCTTGTCGTTACCAAGTTCCTTCTTGATGCTGCCATCAATCTCGGCATTAAGAAACCAAAGTATTACGGAAAAGCAAAGGAAGCCAAGGTTAGAAATTATGTAAAGGCATCAAAGATATGTATGCTGGTGTCTGCCATAGCAATTATTGCCGGTATAGTATTTCTTCCAATCAACAAGTCGGCTACCGGTGAGTCTTTGAATTACAGTCTTGAGTTTACAGGCGGTACATCTACCACAGTTACTTTTACGGAGGCATATACCCTGGAGAGAGCTGAGGAGGAGGTTGTTCCTGTGATTACTGAGGTTGTTGATATTTCGGCAGCGGATGTACAGGTTCAGACTGTAGAGGGTACAAATCAGGTAATCTTTAAGACTACTGAACTTAGCGAAGAACAGGCTGAAGCCCTTGAGGCAGCCCTCAAAGAGAAGTTTGGTGTTACTGAAATCAGTGCCCAGAGTATAAGTTCAACCATAAGCGGTGAAATGAAAACCAATGCAATTCTTGCTGTAGGTATATCATCTGTATTGATGCTTATATATATTGCAATCAGATTCTCTGATGTGAAGTTTGGTGCCAGTGCGGTAATTGCCCTTATCCATGACGTAATGGTGGTATTTGCAATTTATTCCATAGGTAAACTTTCCGTTGGTAATACATTTATTGCATGTATGCTTACCATAGTCGGTTATTCCATAAATGCGACTATCATTATCTTTGACCGTATAAGAGAAAACCTCAAGATAATGAGCAGAGAGAAACTTGACGTAATAGTTAACACAAGTATTGCACAGACATTTACAAGAACAATATACACATCACTTACAACCTTTGTAATGGTATTTGTTCTGTATATTATGGGAGTGTCATCACTTAAAGAGTTTACATTTACTCTCATGGCAGGTGTTGTGTGTGGTGCATATTCATCAATCTGTATAACAGGTCCGCTCTGGCATTTGTTTAAGACTAAGTTAGGCGGAAAGAACAAAAAAACAAAAAAAGAAGCTAAGAAAGCGTAATAATTAGGCTATCACACAGTAAGGAGATATAGATATGCAGCGGCGTTTTGTGGCAGGCATATCTGTATCTTCTCATTATTTGTGGTAGCTTATATGTGTTTTAGGAGTTTTTTATGGAAGCTAATTGGGTAGTTTACGGAAAGAAAGCTGATTTTAAAGCCATTGGTGAAAAATATAATATAGACCAGGTTATTGCCCGTGTGATGACAAACAGAGATGTGGTTGGAGATGATGCCATTTCCTCCTACCTTCATTCCTCCGTTGCAGATACCCACAGTCCCCACCTTATGAAGGATATTGATAAGGGATGTGAGATTATTGCTGCGGGCATAAAAGAAGAAAAAGCCATATGTATCGTGTCTGACTATGATGTGGATGGTGTTATGTCCAATTATATTTTGTATGATGGATTGAGAAGACTTAAAGGAAATGTGGGCTATATAATACCCGACCGTATAAAAGACGGATACGGCATAAATGAGAGAATTATACGGAAGGCAAAGGAAGACGGCTTTGAGGTGATTATAACCTGTGATAATGGCATTGCCGCAAGTGATGCCATAGCTCTGGGAAAGAGTCTGGGTATGCAGGTTGTGGTTACGGATCATCATTCTGTATCTTACGATATAGATGATAACGGAAAACGGGTTGAAAAGCTTCCGCCGGCAGATGCGGTTATAGATATTATGCGAAGTGATTGTCCTTATCCATATAAGCATATATGCGGTGCCACCGTGGCATATAAATTTATAAGACATCTGTACGAGTATATGGAAATTGCATGGGAAGATGAGAAGAAATATTTTGAAATGCTTGCCATAGCTACTGTCTGTGATGTTGTGGAGCTTAAAGATGAAAACCGCATATATGTCCGGGAGGGCCTTAAGGTACTGGAGCATACGGACAATCCCGGACTTAGCGCCCTGCTTGAAATCAATGAGTTAAAAGGAAAAAAATTATCCGCATTTCATCTGGGATTTGTCATAGGTCCGTGTATAAATGCGGCGGGCAGGCTCTTTAAAGCTGACGAGGGACTTGAACTTCTTTTATGCGAAGATAAAAGCAGGGCATGCGATATAGCAGGCAGGTTAATGGAACTTAACAGAGAGCGGAAAAACATGACAGAAAACGGTGTGTCAGAGGCTATAAAACAGGTGGAGGATAATTATAAGAATGATGTGGTTGTGGTGGTTTACCTGCCTGAGCTTCATGAGAGTATTGCCGGAATTGTGGCAGGACGATTGAGAGAACATTTTTACAGACCTGTCTATGTTATTACTGACAGCGAAGAGGGTATAATTAAAGGGTCGGGGCGTTCCATAGAAGGTTATCACATGTTTGACGCCCTGACGAAGATTAAGGATTTGCTGACCAAGTATGGCGGTCATGAACTGGCGGCAGGCTTTTCCCTGAAAAAGAGTAATCTTGATGAGTTCAGGAAAAGACTGAACCAAAATCATGGTCTCAGGGATGAAGAATTGGTTCCTGTTGTGAGACTTGATGTACCCATGCCGGTAAATTACATATCGGAGAGACTTATAAATCAGTTGAGTCTCCTTGAACCTTTTGGAAAGGGAAATGAGAAACCGGTATTCGGACAGAGCGGTCTTGGCATAAAAAGAGCGGTTCTGTTGGGAAAAGAAAAGCAGTATATTAAGATTTTCTTTCAGGATTCGGAGGGCTATGTAATTGAAGCTATGGATTTTAACGGAAAAGCTTTTACAGATTGCATAAAAATGTGGTTTAGTGACGAAGAATGTGATAAAATGTTAAGGGGTATGCCCAATACCATAAAGTTGGATGTGGCATACTATCCATCCATAAATGAATACAACGGAAGAAAAACTATACAAATACAGCCTGTTTTGTATAGAAAGACACAGTAAAGAGAGGTAAATCCATATGAAAAAAGTAGAAGATTATATTAAAAGTATTCCTGATTTCCCTAAGGAGGGAATTATTTTCAGAGATGTAACCAGTGTTCTTGAGGATGCTGAGGGTCTTTCTCTTGCAATTGATGAGATGAACAGTCTTTTAGATGGTGTGAACTATAATCTTATTGCAGGTGCCGAATCCCGTGGTTTCATATTTGGTGCGCCTCTTGCATATATGAATAAAAAGGGTTTTATACCTATTCGTAAGAAAGGTAAATTACCAAGGGAAACTGTTGAAAAGAGTTACGATTTGGAATATGGTTCAGCAACCATAGAAATTCATAAAGATGCCATAAAACCGGGGGACAAGGTGGTTCTTGTGGATGACCTTATAGCTACCGGAGGAACCATTCAGGCAGCCTGCAAGTTAGTGGAAGAGCTTGGCGGTGAGGTAGTTAAAATCATATTCCTCATAGAACTTGTAGATTTGGGAGGCAGAAAACTCCTTTCGGATTATGATGTAGCATCCGTTGTTTGCTACGAGGGTGAATAAATATTATTACGGATTTTCAGGGAGAAAAGATATGGCGGATACAGTATACAAACCATTGGAAAAACTGAAAAAAGCATTGAGTAAGCCAAGTGATTTCACTCCTCCGGAGGAGTTATACAAGCAACTCATTGAAACGATAAAAAAATATCATCCCTCATCGGATATTTCTCTTATAGAGAAAGCCTATGCCATTGCAAATGAAGCGCACAAGGAGCAGAAACGTAAATCCGGTGAGCCGTATATTATTCATCCTCTTTGTGTTGCCATAATTCTTGCCGAGCTTGAGCTTGACAAGGAAACCATAGTGGCAGGTATTCTTCATGATGTAGTGGAGGATACTGTTATGACTACAGAGGAGATAAGCAGGGAATTTTCAAGTGAGATTGCCCTTTTGGTGGATGGTGTAACAAAACTTACCCAATTGGATCTGTCTCAGGATAAGATAGAAATTCAGGCGGAAAATCTGCGTAAGATGTTTCTCGCCATGGCAAAGGATATAAGAGTTATACTCATCAAATTGGCTGACAGACTTCACAATCTCAGAACCATGCAGTACCAGACACCTGCAAAACAGATAGAAAAGTCCAGAGAGACCATGGATATTTATGCTCCGCTGGCTCACAGACTCGGTATATCCAAAATTAAGATTGAGCTGGATGACCTGTCCATGCAGTATCTCTATCCTGATGTTTACAAATCCCTTCGGGAGGAGATAACCACAAGACTTGTGGCAAGTGAGGATTTTATTGTTCAGATGGTGGACGAGGTCAGAAAGTATATGGAAGAGTCTGACATCAAGGCTGAGGTTGACGGAAGAGTCAAGCATATGTTCAGCATATACAAAAAGATGATTACCCAGAATAAAACTCTGGATCAGATATATGACATTCACGCTATCCGTATCAAAGTTGAGACTGTAAGGGACTGTTATGCGGCTTTGGGTATTATACATGAAAAGTATAAACCTATTCCGGGACGATTTAAGGATTACATTGCCATGCCAAAACAAAATATGTATCAGTCTCTGCACACAACTCTGATAGGACCGGAGGGACGTCCTTTTGAGATACAGATTCGTACCTATGAGATGCACCGTACGGCAGAGTATGGTATTGCAGCCCATTGGAAATACAAGGAGGGCGGTTCAAATCAGCAGAATAACGAAGAACAGAAATTGAGCTGGCTCAGACAAATTCTTGAGTGGCAGACAGATACCGCAGATAACAAAGAGTTTATGAGCTTTGTAAAGACTGACCTTGACCTGTTTTCGGATCAGGTATATTGTTTCACCCCTGCCGGTGATGTCAAAGCTCTCCCTACAGGTTCCACGCCTATAGATTTTGCTTATGCTATTCACACCGCTGTTGGTAACAAAATGATTGGTGCCAGAGTAAACGGACGTCAGGTTCCTATAGAAACCGTTTTAAAACATGGCGACCGTGTGGAGATTATCACCTCCCAAAATGCCAAGGGACCAAGTATGGATTGGCTCAAGGTGGTTAAGAGTACCCAGGCTAAAAATAAGATTAACCAGTGGTTCAGAATTGAGAACAAAGAGGATAATATTCAAAGGGGTAAGGATGCGGTTGTAGCTTACTGTAAGAGTAAATCCATAGTTTTATCAGATATAGCAAAACCTGAATTTATGGAGGTTGTTCTCAAAAAATATAATTTTGCCACATGGGATGCGCTTCTTGCCTCTATAGGTCATGGAGGTCTCAAGGAAGGTCAGGTTGTAAACCGTTTGCTTGAAGAGTATAAAAAGGAAGAGTCAAGGAAGATAACAGAACAGCAATTGGTCGATAAAATCAATATGCCGGGAAGAGGTGTAGGCCATTCAAGCAAGGGTATAACCGTAAAGGGCATGGATGATGTTGCGGTGAGATTTTCAAAGTGTTGTGCCCCTGTTCCGGGGGATGAGATTGTGGGATATATCACTCGTGGAAGAGGTGTATCCATTCACAGAACAGATTGTGTAAATGTTCTTTGCATGGATGATTTCGACAGGGCAAGACTGATTGAAGCGGACTGGGCTGACGGAGTGGTTCAAAGTGCCAATATGTACAGCACAGAGATAAATATATATGCTTTTGATAATCAGGGTCTCCTCTTTGAGCTTTCCAAGATATTTAATGAGGAAAAGATAAACCTGACCGGTATGAATGTAAGGATAAGCAAACAGGGCAAGGCAACCATTTCTGTAAAATTTGAGATACATTCAAAGGAACAGCTCACAAAGATTATTTCCAAAATAAGAAATGTTGAAGGAATTATTGACATAGAAAGGACGGCTGGTTAATGGCTAACTTAATTACTATCACAAATGTATTGGGGTCACTTGCTACAAATTGCTATACCGTGGCAAATCAGGAAACCAGGGAGGCACTTATCGTTGATCCTGCAGCCAGAGGTGACTTTTTAGTAAATATGTATAAGAATCAGAATCTCAGACCTGTGGCAATTCTTCTCACTCATGGACATGTTGACCATGTAGGAGCAGTGGAGGAGTTAAAAAAAGCATATCCGGATTTAAAGGTTTATGCCGGGACAGATGAAAAAGATGTTTTGATTAATCCGGGACTTAATTTGTCTGAAATGTTTGGAAACTCCATATCTATGGAGGCTGATGTTTATGTGTCGGATGGTCAGGAGATAGAGATTATCGGGGCAAAAATCAAATGCCTCAATGTGCCGGGACATACAAAAGGCGGTACATGCTATTATTTTGAGGAAAACAAAATGGTCTTTTCAGGTGACACATTATTTTACTCAAGTGTAGGGCGTTCAGATTTCCCTACAGGTAACGAAAGAGATCTTTTGGACAATATCAAAAACAAGCTGCTTACGCTTCCGGATGATGTAACCGTATATCCGGGACATAATGACAGAACTTCTGTGGGCAGAGAAAAGAATTTTAACCCATATTTTTAAACAGGATAAATACTATATGACTGAGGAAATTCTATGATACATCTTATACAAAACAGCCAACTTTATAACAATGATCTGAGAGCTATGATTATGGCGTTTTATCCCGGTGTAAGGATAGTTGAAAATGTGCCGGAGGGACAGGACGTTTTATTTACCTTCAAAGCGGATTTTGCCAATGAATGTTCTGAGTTTGCCATTGAGATGGGTGAGTGGAAGGACTGCCGGAAGATAAACCGGAATTATGAGGATAAGGCTGTTTTCAGAAATATGCTTAAATCCGTAACATATAAGCTTCTCTGTGATTATACGGGGAAAACCCTTCCATGGGGAGACTTGACAGGAGTCAGACCAACCAAGATTGCTATGGAACAACTTAACCGGGGATGCAGCTATACTGAGGCGGTGGCAAATTATACAGAAACCTATCATGTCTCCGACAGAAAGGCTCATCTTGCAACCAGGGTGGCAGAATTTGAAAGGAATGTTATAGACGGAATTGACAAGGATAATGACTATTGTCTTTATGTCGGCATACCGTTTTGCCCGAGCAGATGTCTTTATTGTTCGTTTACCTCATATCCAATAGGCGTTTATGGTGATAAAGCATCTCTTTATGTGGACAGGCTGTGTGAGGAACTTGAATTTGTCGCTGATTCATACAGAGATAAAAATCTGGTATCCATATATATTGGCGGAGGTACACCGACATCTGTAAGTCATATTCTGATGGACAGACTCCTTGGAAAAATTGATGAAGTATTTGATATGACATCCCTCAGGGAGTATACTGTAGAGGCAGGAAGACCTGACAGTATAACCGAGGAAAAACTGATGGTTATTAAAAAACATGGCGTAACCCGAATAAGCATAAATCCTCAGACTATGAATGATGATACATTGAAAATTATAGGCAGGGCTCATACGGTAAGTCAGACTCTGGAGGCATTTCGCCTCGCCAGAGAATGTGGCTTTGACAATATCAATATGGATCTCATCGCCGGTCTTCCGGGCGAAAATATAGACAGCATGAGACATACGTTATCCATGATCAGGGAACTTTCACCGGAGAGTATCACCGTCCATTCTCTTGCCATAAAGAGGGCAGCTAATCTGAGACAGCAGCTTCAGGAATATGGCGATACGATAAACCGGGATACGAATGAGATGCTTGACATGGTATCGGAGCTGGCGCAAGTGCTTGACATGGAACCGTATTATCTCTACCGCCAGAAAAATATAGGTGGCAACCTTGAAAATGTGGGATATGCAAAAAAGGGCGCGGAATGTCTTTATAATATATTGATTATGGAAGAAATTACGGATATAATAGCAACGGGAGCCGGTGCATCAACCAAGCTCACATATCACGGGGAAAACCGCGTGGAACGTGTGGAAAACTGCAAGTCGGTTGATGATTATATAAACCGTTTTGATGAAATGTTAGATAGAAAACGCAAAGCGTTTATAACGATATAGCGATAATTAGAGTTTGAAAGGATATATTTTATTATGGCAATGAAAAAGAAACCTGTTACGGGCATGAAGGACATTCTCCCTAAGGAGATGGAGATAAGGGATTATGTGATAGGACTTATTAAGGAGACGTATAAGACATTTGGATTTACATCAGTGGAGACTCCATGTGTTGAACATATAGAGAATCTCAGCAGCAAACAGGGCGGTGAAAATGAAAAACTCATCTTCAAGATTATGAAGAGGGGCGAAAAGTTTAACCTTGAGACTGCAAAGGAAGAAATTGATTTGGTTGACGGAGGTCTTCGCTATGACCTGACTGTTCCGCTTTCGAGATATTATTCCAACAATGCTGCAGAACTGCCAAGTCCTTTTAAAGCCTTGCAGATGGGTAATGTATGGAGGGCGGACAGGCCACAGAGAGGCAGATACCGCCAGTTTATGCAATGTGATATAGACATATTGGGTGAACCTACAATTCTTGCTGAGATAGAGCTTATTCTGGCTACAACGACCCTGCTCGGAAAGCTTGATTTCAAGAATTTTACCATAAGAATTAATGACAGAAAAATTCTCAAGGCGATGGCTGCCTATAGCGGTTTTTCCGAGGAGGATTATGATACTGTTTTTATTATTCTTGACAAGATGGATAAGATTGGACTTGAGGGAGTACGTGAGGATCTGATAAATGAAGGTTATGCCGAGGAGTCGATAAATAAGTATCTCTCTTTGTTTGAGAAGGTTACCGGTGATATTGAGGGAGTCAGATTTCTCAAGGATACTTTAACAGAGGTTCTTGATCCGAAGGTAGCTGAGGATTTAGAGACTATTATTTCTTCCGTGGAAAATACTAAGTCCGCAGATTTCAAGATGAGCTTTGATCCTACGCTTGTCAGGGGAATGTCTTACTACACCGGACCTATATTTGAGATTTCAATGGATGAGTTTGGCGGATCCGTTGGCGGCGGCGGAAGATATGATGAAATGATTGGCAGATTTACCGGTCAGCAGACTCCTGCCTGCGGATTTTCTATCGGCTTTGAACGTATTGTTATGCTGCTGCTTGAGAGAGAATATAAGGTACCGTCAAACGGAGCCAAGACGGCTTATCTTATTGAGAAGAATATGCCTGCAGACAAACTTATTGAAATTTTGGATAAGGCAAAGAAGGAAAGGGAAGATGGCAGGCAGATTAACATAGCCATTATGAAGAAAAATAAAAAGTTCCAGAAGGAACAGATGATGAGGGATGGCTACGAAGAATTTGAAGAGTTTTATGCTACGGAATTTAAGAATTAAGATAGTGTTATAAACATATTATACTTTTAGTAATCAGGAGGATTATTTTATCATGGCAGAGTCAATGAAAGGACTTAAAAGGAGTCATAGATGTACGGAGGTAAGTAGCGAGCTTATTGGCAGTGAAGTGACTGTTATGGGCTGGGTTCAGAAAAGCAGAAATAAAGGTGGAATTATTTTCACGGATTTAAGAGACAGAAGCGGTATACTCCAGATTATCTTTGAGGAGGCAAATGTAGGAACCGAGGCATATGCTAAAGCTGAAAAGCTTAGAAGTGAGTTCGTTATTGCTGTTACCGGTAAAGTCGCAAAGCGAGGCGGTGCATCTAACGAAAACTTAAAGACAGGTGATATAGAGATTATTGCATCTGATATCAGAATACTTTCTGAGTCAGAAGTTCCTCCTTTTCCTATTGAGGAAAACTCAAAAACTAAGGAAGAACTCAGACTTAAATACAGATATCTGGATCTCAGAAGACCTGATTTGCAAAAAAATCTCATGATGAGAAGCAAGGTTGCAACTTTGACAAGAACTTTCCTGTCAGAGGAGGGTTTTGTTGAGATAGAGACTCCTACTCTCTGTAAGTCTACACCTGAGGGAGCAAGAGATTACCTTGTACCAAGCCGTGTTCATCCGGGAAGTTTTTATGCTTTGCCGCAGTCACCACAGATATATAAGCAGCTTCTCATGTGTTCGGGTTATGACAGGTATTTCCAGATAGCAAGATGTTATCGTGATGAAGACCTTCGTGCAGACAGACAGCCTGAGTTTACTCAGATAGATATGGAGCTTTCCTTTGTCGATGTTGATGATGTAATTGATGTAAATGAAAGACTTCTTGCCAAACTTTTTAAGGAAATCATCGGTGTTGAGGTTGAACTGCCTATTCAGCGTATGACATATAAGGAAGCTATGGAGAGATTTGGTTCGGATAAGCCGGATCTCAGATTCGGAATGGAACTTAAGGATGTTACAGACGTTGTCCGTGACTGTGAGTTTGTAGTATTTAAGGGAGCTATTGATGCCGGCGGAAGTGTTCGCGGTATAAATGCCAAGGGACAGGGTTCCATGCCTCGTAAAAAAATTGATGCCCTTGTGGATTTTGCAAAGGGATACGGTGCGAAGGGACTTGCCTATATCGCTATAGGTGAGGACGGAACCGTTAAGTCATCTTTTGCCAAGTTCATGAAGGAGGAAGAGATGAACGCTCTTATTTCTGCCATGGATGGTGAAAATGGAGATTTACTTCTCTTTGCAGCGGATAAGTCTAAACTTGTATTTGACGTACTCGGAGCTCTCAGAGTTGAACTTGCAAATCAGCTTGGACTTCTTGACAAAAATGTTTACAGGTTTGTATGGATTACTGAATTCCCGCTTCTTGAGTGGAACGAAGATATGAACAGATATCAGGCTATGCATCATCCTTTCACTATGCCTATGGAGGAGGATTTACAGTATATTGATACAGAACCGGGCAGGGTTCGCGCAAAGGCCTATGATATTGTATTGAATGGTACAGAAATTGGTGGTGGCTCTGTGCGTATTCACCAGAATGATATTCAGGAAAAGATGTTTGAGGCACTGGGATTCACTAAGGAAAGTGCTTACGAACAATTTGGTTTCCTATTAAATGCCTTCAAGTATGGTGTTCCGCCTCACGCAGGTCTTGCATATGGTCTTGACAGACTTATTATGCTTATGGCTAAAGAAGATTCCATACGTGATGTTATTGCGTTCCCTAAGGTTAAGGATGCCTCATGTCTTATGAGCGAGGCACCTAATGTAGTAGACCCTAAACAGTTAGAGGAACTTTTCCTCAACGTGGTAAGTACTGAGCAGGATAAAGCCTGATATAGTTATAAAGTAAACGACTCCGGTGCCGTTATTATTGTTCGGCACCGGAGTCGTTTGTTTTATCTGATTTTGTTGACTTGGACAGAGAAAAGGTAAATTCGCTACCTATGTCTTCCGTACTGACCACATTTATGTTTTCGTTGTGTGCTTTGATTATTTCTTTTGTAATGGAAAGACCCAAACCTGTTCCCTGTTTGTCTTTTCCGCGGGAGGTATCAGCTTTATAAAATCTTACCCATACCTTTTTTAACGACTCATCCGGGATACCGCATCCCTCATCCTTCACGGATACAAAGAGTTTATCATTTTTTTCGGTGAGATTTATGTATATGTTCTTTCCGTTTGGAGTGAATTTAATTGCGTTATCAAGGAGATTGTATATAACCTGTTGAATCTTTGTGGAGTCTGCGTAAACATTTGTATTGGAACAGTGATTGTTGAGTATAAGGGATATATCCTTTGCATCACATTTACCTTCAAAAGTACGCATGGCTTTTTTTACCACATCAACTATATCAAAATCTTTAAAAACCAGCCACAGACCATAGCTATCCGCATTGTTTAACTCCAGAAGACTTGTTGTGAGCTTGGTTAAGCGGTTTGTTTCCTCTATAACTATGTTGAGGTATTTATCCTGCTTCTCAGGAGGAATTGTTCCGTCCTGGATAGCTTCGATATATCCCTTTATGGATGTCAGAGGGGAGCGGAAGTCGTGGGAAATATTAGATATGAAATCCTTTCTGTACTCGTCAAGCTTTGACAGTTCGGATGCCATATATTCAAGGGTGGCAGCAAGCTGACCTATTTCATCCTTTGATTTTATATTCATTCTGTTTTCAAAATTTCCGGTGGAATACTCCTCGGCAATGGAATTAATCTTCTTGATAGGCCTCATAATCTTGCCGGATATAATACCGAGTAACAGGAATGATATAATGAGCATAATCAGGAAGGGAACATATATTGCCTGAACCAAATCCTTCTGCAGGGTGTTGATTTTCGAGATGGTTGAGTGGGCTATAATCATACCGCCCGGATCCCCGTTAGAGTAGGTTATGGGATAGGCAACGGATATAACGTCGTCTTTAAAAGCACCATAGAAATTTCCGGTAAATGACTGTGCCTTATATATGTCAAAGTCCTGATTCAGAAAGAAAATATTTTTAGGTGCCTCGGGGTGTCCCTGAGTAGTAGAGGATGCGTATATAATTCCTTTTTCGTCGGTAATCCAGATACTTACGGAAAGGGCATTGCTGTAGTAATCCAGAGCAGTTTGAAACATTTCCTCGGTATATATACCATTGGCATATGCCTCAAGAGTCTGATTGGCTATAAGTATGGTCTCATTGCTCAAAACGTCAGTCTTTTCTTCTACAAGTGCCTGCCTTGTGGCGTAAGTTGAGTAGAGTATGATAAGACCGAAAACGGCTATAAATAGCGCTAAAAAGCCTAAAAAGATTTTGTCAAAAACGGAATGTTTCATTTAGTGTACCTCGAATTTGTATCCCTTTCCCCATACTGTAGTGATGGCCCAGTTGTGATTTTCGTTTAGCTTTTCACGAAGTCGTTTTATGTGGACATCAACTGTTCTGGAATCTCCCATATATTCGTAGTCCCATAGCTTGTCTAAAAGCTGGTCTCTGGTAAATACCTGATTTGGTTTTTTTGCCAGGAAAAACAGCAGCTCAAGTTCTTTTGGCGGCATATCAATTTCCTGCCCTTCAAAAACAACAGTGTAGTTGGTTATATTAACCAGAAGCCCGTCATATTCAACGTATTCACCCTGATGGTCTGTTTCGGTTTTAAGGCTTGCCTGATTTGGAATCATAACAGTGCGTCGGAGAACTGCTTTTACCCGCGCCACAAGTTCGTTGGAGTCAAAGGGTTTGATTATATAATCGTCTGCACCGAGTTTGAGACCGAGAACTTTATCAAAAACCTCGCCTTTGGCTGAAAGCATAATAATAGGTGTCTGGTGGGTCTTTCGTATCTCTGTGCATATCTCATATCCGTCTATATCAGGAAGCATTATATCTAATAGTATTAAATCCGGATTGTAGGTCTTGAAAAGCGTAAGGGCTTCTTTTCCGCTGTATGCAGTCTCTGTGGAAAAACATTCCTTTACAAGATATAGGGAAATAAGCTCCGCAATATTTTCATCATCATCCACAATTAGTATTTTCTGTTTATCCATAAATAACCTCCTGTTATAATTCTACTATGGTTACACCAAAATCTCCCTCACCAAATTCACCGGAGCGGAAAGATTTTACGTGCTTTTGTTTCTTCAAAAATTCATGTATACCTTTTCTGAGGGCACCTGTCCCCTTTCCGTGTATAATTGTGACTTTACTAAGATGAGAGAGACAGGCATCGTCAAGATATTTGTCTATCTCCGGAATAGCTTCGTCTACTGTCATTCCCATAACATTTATCTCAGGGGAGATAAACTGTGCCTTACTTACGGAGGTTCTGCCTTTGCTGTAATTAGTTGCATTTGTGGTAAAACCGGGTTCTTTTATGATTATCAGGTCACTTATAGGAAGCCTTGAGGTAAGTATACCCATCTGTACTGTGGCAAGTCCTTTTGAATCGGGAAGGGCAGTGATGGTACCTCTGGTTCCCATACTGATAACTTCAACCATATCACCTATGTGGAAATCTTTAGCTTTGTGATTCGATGTTTTTTTGGCTTTTGTAGTTTCATTTTTGTCGTTGTAGTCTTTCAGCCGGTTTCTGAGATTACTGCGCTTTTCTTCCATGGCAGAGAGGCTGGCTTTACCGGGATTGCTGCGCCATTTGTTGTAGTCTCGTATGGTTCGGTCAGCAACCTCCTTTGCTTCTTCAAGTATATCCCTCGCTTCCTCCCTTGCTTTTTGGAGTATATCAGCTTTTTTTGTATTTAAGGTTTCTTCTTTTTCCTTTAAACCGGCTTTCAGCGTTTCGATTTCCTTTTTATATTCTTCGATAGCATGCTGATCAGCTTCTATGGAAAGTTTGCTCTTTTCAAGGTCGGCTATAAGGGATTCCATGTCCACGGCATCACTGTCTATATTTTCTCTGGCGGACTGAATGATATGCTCAGGAAGCCCGAGTTTCTTTGAAATGGCAAAAGCATTGGATTTACCCGGTACGCCAATCATAAGCTTATAGGTTGGCCTGAGAGATGATATATCAAATTCGCAGGATGCGTTTTCAACACCTGAGGTTGAAAGTGCATATGTTTTGAGTTCGCTGTAGTGTGTTGTTGCCATAACTCTCGCACCCATATTTTTTAAGAAATTGAGAATGGATATGGCAAGAGCAGCTCCCTCCACCGGGTCTGTTCCCCCACCCGGCTCATCAAAAAGGCAGAGGGTGTCGGGTCCGGCATGTTCCACTATGTATACTATATTGCTCATATGGGATGAGAAGGTGGAAAGATTTTGTTCTATGCTTTGTTCGTCACCTATATCGGCAAAAACATCAGAGAAAACTGCAAGACGAGAGCCTTCCATGGCAGGAATGTGTAAGCCTGCCTGTCCCATAAGAGTGAATAGTCCCAATGTCTTCAGAGAAACGGTTTTTCCGCCGGTATTTGGTCCTGTTATAATCAACAGAGTGAAGTCCTTGCCAAGACGTATGTCAACCGGAACCACGGTGTGTTTATCCAGAAGCGGATGTCTGCCGCTTTTGATGTCTATTATTCCGTCGGTGTTAAACACAGGTTGTGTTCCGTTGTAGGAACGGGCAAATTTTGCCCGGGCAAATATAAAATCGAGCTCAGCCAAAAGTTCCGTGTTGTATGCGATGTCTTCCACCGCTTCTGCTGCCATATTGCTGAGATTTTCAAGTATGTGTTCAATTTCTATGTATTCCTGATTAGTCAGTTCTTTTATTTCGTTATTAAGGTTCACTATAGCCATTGGCTCGATAAAGAGTGTGGAACCGGATTGTGACTGGTCATGAATCATACCGGGAAATTGGGAACGGTATTCCTGTTTAACGGGTATACAGTAACGGCCGTTTCTCATGGTAATGAGATTTTCCTGAAGCTTGTCACGGTTTTCGTCATTTTTAATCATTTTTGACAGCTGGTCTTTCAGCTTGTCCTGAGTAAGTTTTATGTTTCGCCTTATTGATTTTAAGGCGTGGGAAGCATCATCAGCGTATTCATTTTCTGCAAGAATACACCTTTTTATCTCGGAGGAAATGTATTCAAGGGGAACAAGCTGGTTGAATCGTTCCGTAAGGCTGTCAAAACGTATTACAGGCTCGTCGGATGATGAGGTTGTGTCTGCAAGGTCTGAGCCATCACCGTATTTTTTTACGGCGGATGCCACATTTATAACTGCCGCCATATCAAGAAGTTCTCTGCTTGTGAGAGTTCCCTTAACCTCCAGGCGTTTTATGGATGGACCTATGTCTGTAAGCCCGGAAAATGAGATATTTCCCTGTCTGTACAATCTGAGGAGGGCATCTCTGGTCTCCTCCTGAAGCATGTTTATGGTTCCTATGTCTCTCTGAGGTTTTAATCTGTCACATCTTTTTTTAGCCATGGTTGATGTGGCATACTCAGTAAGCATTGAAAGTATTTTGTTGTATTCTAAAATTCTAAGACTTCGTTTGTTCATGATTGTATTCCTTGTACATATTTTTTATGATAAATATTAATCTTAGTATATCTAATTATCTGTCTTATTACAAGAAATCAATTTATATATTTTGCAGATATGTCATAAAGATTTAAAATAACATTTTTATAAACCATAGAATAGTTTGCATAAAGAATGAGTTAATGATAAAATCACTTGTAGCAGGTTTAAAAAGAAAGAGAGGAAATTTCTTATGAATTATATAAATGAGTTGAGAGACGGGGAAATGATATCAGAGGTATATCTTTGCAAGAATAAGATTACTGCAAAGACAAAGGCAGGCAAGACTTATTATTCCATGCAACTGCAGGATAAAACCGGAGTTATAGATGCAAAGATCTGGGAGTTAAACAACGGAATAGCCCATTTTGAAGCTATGAATTATATACGGGTTGAGGCGCAGGTTACAAGCTTTAACAATGCTCTGCAGCTCAATGTCAAAAGGGTTCGCGTGGCGGATGAGGGTGAGTATGACCCTTCCGACTATATGCCATGTTCAGGCAGGAATGTTGAAAAAATGTATGAAGAACTTTTAGATATTATAGGCGGAGTTTCCAATACATATCTAAATCGCCTCCTCAATAAATTTTTTGTTGAGGACAAAGTATTTATAAATAAATTTAAAAATCATTCTGCCGCAAAATCCATTCATCACGGTTTTATTGGCGGACTGTTGGAACACACTCTGTCCGTTGCCAAAATATGTGCATATATTGGCGACAATTATTCTGTTATCAACAAGGATTTGCTGGTAACAGCAGCAATTTTTCACGACATAGGCAAGACAGATGAATTGTCAGCTTTTCCGGAAAATGATTACACCGATGAAGGTCAGCTCATAGGTCATATTGTTATGGGTGCATTTATGATAGGTGATAAGATAAAGGAGATAGAGGATTTTCCTGTGACTCTCGAAAATGAATTAAAGCACTGTATACTTGCCCATCACGGTGAGTTAGAGTACGGTTCACCTAAGAAACCGTCTCTTATCGAGGCTGTTGCCCTTGCTCACGCTGATAATATGGATGCTAAGCTCCAGACATTTAAAGAGGTTTTGGAGGATAACAAAGATAAGTCGGGCTGGCTCGGCTATAATAAAATGTTTGAAGCAAACGTTAGAATTACGGATGTGTAGACCTATCGTTTTTAGGGATTCCGATATGACAGATGAAGGATGTATGTATTTTGAAAAAAAATGATGTTTACGAAATTACAATTGAAGATATAGGAAATGACGGTGAAGGTATAGGTCATATAGCTGATGCCGGTTCTAATTGCGGCATAACTGTGTTTGTTAAAGATACGGTTGTTGGTGATGTTGCTAAAATAAAGCTTGTTAAAATCAAGAAGAATTATGCTTATGGCAGACTGGAAGAAATAATTAAACCATCCCCCGTAAGAGTTGAACCGATATGTGAAAATGCAAGAAGATGCGGTGGCTGTGCACTCATGCATATGTCATATGAAAAGCAGCTTGATTACAAATGGAATAAGGTCAGAAATTGTCTTGAAAGAATAGGTGGTCTTACAGAGGCGGCTTCTGTTATGGAACCTGTTTGTGGTATGGATAATCCGTATAATTACCGTAATAAGATGCAGTTTCCCGTTGGCATATCGAAGGATGGTGCGGTTCAGATTGGTTTTTATGCAGGCAGAACCCACAACATTATAGATTTGGACTGTTGCCATATTGGACACCCGGTGAATAATTTTCTGATAAAATATTTGCGGAGCTGGCTGCAGAAATGGCAGGATAAGACCGGAAAATTTATATATGATGAAGAAAAACATCGGGGAATTGTCCGTCACATACTTACCAGAGTAGGTTTTGCCACCGGTGAGCTTATGGTATGTATTGTTGTAAATTCCGATAGTTTGAATATATTTGATAAGGGAAATCCGAAAAAAGAAAATGGCAGTTTGTCGGAGCTTGAAAAGGAACTGAAAGATGCTATAGAGCAGGCAGTGACTATGTACAATCTGAATCAGTCATATGCCTCTAAGGATTATTTCACCAAGATTAAATTTACCGGTCTGAGTATTAACATTAATAAAGAAAAGACCAATCGTATTCTTGGAGACAGATGTGTTACTCTCTACGGACAGGATTATATATCGGATTTCATAGGGAACATAAAGTTTAACATTTCTCCTCTGTCTTTTTATCAGGTTAATCCGATTCAGACAAAGGTTCTGTATGACAAAGCGGTGGATTTTGCCGGACTTACCGGAAATGAAATTGTATGGGATATGTACTGCGGCATTGGAACTATTTCTCTTTGCCTGGCAAAAAAGGCAAAGAAGGTTTACGGTGTTGAAATTGTGCCTCAGGCAATAGAGGATGCAAAAATGAACGCAATGATAAACGGAATCACCAATGTGGAGTTTTTCTGCGGCAAGGCAGAGGAGGTTGTTCCGGGTTTCTATGCCGGAGAGCTTAATTGTGATGGCCTGAAATCTGATATGAGAGACGCCTGTCATCCCGATGTTGTAGTGGTAGATCCTCCTCGAAAAGGCTGCGACAGTGTACTTCTTGACACGATAGATGAAATGTCACCTGAGAGGCTGGTTTATGTAAGCTGCGACCCTGCTACCCTGGCGAGGGACGTGAAAATACTCGCGGGAAAAGGGTTCGTGGCAGAAAAGGTTGCGGTTGTTGACCAGTTTGGACATAGCGGGCATGTTGAGACTGTCGTCCTCTTGGGCAACCAAAAAACAAAGCCTGATTCACACATTAAACTTAGTGTTGATATGGACGAATTCAACAAAGTTAAAAATGGTGAGAAATAGAATATAAAACACTGAACTTAAAAGAGAACTGTTAATACGATGCAAATCGTGTTAGCAGTTCTTTTTTTTGCACTTAAGGGAGATGGTGCCGTTGGGCTATGGAACTGTTATTCTCGGATGATTCTGCATCCGATACAAGGTCTTTCATTCTAATCTAAAATTGGGCAAATCTAAGGAGGCAAACATGGCATTTAAGAAATTCAGAAATATGAAGGTATGTGAACAGAGTGGTTATAAATACAAGGCAACTCCGACAATCATTTTAAAGGGACAGTGGTTAAAGGACGCAGATTTTGATATAGGGGATTCCATCACAGTGACACTGATTATCAGATTAATATCATCCTGTGTATAACGATACATACTGCGTCCTTTCGGAATAACATAGCGGATGTATTCGTGGTTCTTTAGAAATATTTTCAAAATGTGGAAAAGAAGATTGTTTCGGAAGAACGATAGTAGTAGCGATTACTGGATTAAAACCATCCAAAACAAATCTGCGTACCCGCTATATGTTTACAAAGTCAAACGGTCTGTACAAATAATAAAAGGGAGTTGGCATAAATGGTCATATTATGCTATAATGATAAAAGGGGAATAATATTTCTGTTTAAAGTAAGGAGCGTATACAATGAAAAGAGCAGGCAAAAAATTAATAGCATTTACCCTGTGTGCGTTAATGATTTTCACAACACTTTTTAGTGGTGTATCTTTTTCGTATGCAGAAGAGGAGAATCTGAATGCTGTGGAAGAAATGGGTATTTCTGCAGCGAATTTAAGTACACAGACGAGTGTGGTGGCAACTCAGACTACTGCGGCTGATGATCCGGCACCTGAGCAATTCTCGGATATAGTTACATCTGCTACTGTTTCAAATACAACAGGTATAAAGATGACAGATTCGTTAAAAATAGAACTTACATTTAAACTTCCGGAGGATGTTGTTGGAGGATGGCTTTTAGAGGAGCATTATATATATGAATATGATATTAATGCCATAGAGGCAGTTAATCAGAGCGATAATACTGCAGCGGCAGCCCTTATAGCACAGACTTCAACCTCTGAACCGCTACCTGTAATCATGGATGGTGTAAATGTAGGTACATACACTATAGTTAACGGTAAGGTGACAATTAATTTTAAGAATGGTCTGGAATATCTTAAGAGATCAGATATAAGCAGAGTAGGTACCTTTGAATTTCAGTGTGGTTTAGAGGAAGATGCATTTGCTGATGATGGAGGAACATATACACTCAAGTTTTCGTCTGCATCAACCGTGGTAAATCCCATTATTTCTACTGCGGCAAAGGATGTAATAAAGGCAGGAGTTAAGGTTGAAAAATCTAATGCTGTATTTGACGCAGATACAAAGACCGCAAGATATACGATAACTGTTGATAATGTCAGTGGGGATGATATACATAATCTTGTTATTAATGACACAATGGGCACATATCTTACTTATGCCGGTATAGAAACAAGTGGAATAACAGTAAATTCTACTGACCCTAAAAATGTCAAATTTACGATAGATACTGTTCCTGCAGGAGTGACTACATTTACTTATGTGTGCAGTGTTGATGATGGGGCATTTATGAATGCCAATTCACAGGGAGGAAATTCGTCAGGACTTAACAACAGTATTACGGCTAAGGTAAATGATAAGGACATATATATTGACAACAGCAGCATAAAAAAGCAGGATACCGGATTTGATATTAAAAAGGATGTCGTCGCTAAGAGCAGTGCTGTGGAGAAGGATACAAATGGTAAAGATGTTATAAGATGGACAATTTATATAAATCGCGGAGCTACTGAATTTGATTTAAACGGATATACTTTTTCGGATACATTGCAAACAGGGCTTACAGTTGTTCCTAATTCTTTTTCTGTAACAGGTGACAATCAGAATATTAAGGATGGATTGTCAGATGTTATAGAAAATGGTGGTTCTTACACATTTCCTGAGGGCTCAACAGGTGAGTACGTAATAAGCTATTTAACGACGGTTCCGGAGCATGAAGGACTTGCTTCATATACTAATACTGCTAAAATTTCTGATGGAACACATACAGATACAGCCACAGCGACATCTCCTGAGATAGGCTCTGCTCTTGCAAATAAGCAGGCAGGTACACCTTATGTTGATAATGTTGAAGGAAGCGTGACAGCGGGCGAGCTTATAATTCCATGGACAACAACGATTACAATTCCTCAGGGGACAGTTACAGAACTCGTATATAAGGATTTTATGTATGGCTGGTATGGTGAAAATGGAAAAGGCTTTGTTACAGAAACAGGTGCCATATTTACAATTACATCAGATGGTAATGTTTCACTTGCGGAGGGTGCTGATTATACTGTGGCCGGTAGTGATTTAGATAGGACAATCACATTTACGCCGGATGGTTTGAGCAAGGTAAGTGGCAAAACCATAACCATAACTTACAAGACAATTGGTAACTATAAAGACAGAACTTATAATGATGGAAATAATACATATACCAACAGATATAATCTGACATATAATTCCATAACAGAGACTGGAAGTGCCTCTGTAGTAAAACCGAAGGAGGAACCGGTATCACCTGACAGCTTTATTGATAAGTCGGTAAGTGATTATGATGAGGATAAACATACAATAACTTGGAAGATAACTGTCAAGGCCGGAGAGACATGTAATATAAAGGAACTTATACTTGAGGATACCATAGAAGGTATGGAGTATTGGGGCTACAATGGAACTGAATGTAATGCTACAGATGCATATGTTTATATACAGGACAGCTCATGGATGAAATTTAAGTATCCTATGAAGGTAGAGGATATAAGCAGTGGTGGCACGCCGAAATATAAGTTTACCATAGATTTCACTGATGATTCTCTTTCACTTACAGACATGGAGGCATGGGGGGATCCATCCACATGGCTTAATAAGGAATCACTTGATAAGGAATTTAATATATACTATACAACAAAGGTTTGTGGAGACAAGCTGTTGTATAATAATACAACAACATACAGCAATTCTGTTGATGCTACGGCTACAATAAATGATGCTGCTTCACCTACTACAGATCATTCATCTGCATCAAAGGAGATAGAAACCAAGGTTCTTACAAAGGAATGTACACAGAATGTGACAGATGGTGCAAATGTACTTACATATGTTATAAATGTTAATCCAGACGGGTTAAAGCTCAATCCAAGTGCAACGCAGGGATTTTATACGGTTGAAGACACAATGCCATCCAATCAGATTTGGGTTAATGATGCCACTAAGACTGTTCTTAAAAACAGTAAAACAGGAGAAATTCTTACACGGGTTAATTCTGCTGACACAGTAAAGGCAGCAGGTGCAGGAAATGACATATATCATGTAAGTTATATAAATAATGTTCTTACATTTACGGTTCCGGATGAGGTTCCTATAACCATAGAGTATAAGGTAACAATGCTGAGTGATTCAAATCAGGGAAATCTCAGCTATGTTAATACTGTTTTGCTTGCAGAGCCTTATGTTGGAAATCAGTCATTAGTTGAAAATCGTGAAAACAGAAGAGTTGCTTCATCGTCAATGACAATGGTTGGAAGCAGATTATTTGAGACCAGTAAGGTTGATGCGTTAGATACTACTAAGTATTTATCAGGTGCAACCTTTGAAGCAGTGGAGTATTCATGGGATGAAGCAAACCAAGTATGGAAGGCATCAGGAAATACATATACTGTTACTACAGATAGCACAGGAAGAACCTGGGATTCCGGATATACGAGAAATAGCAGCAGCACGGGTACTGTTGCACCGATATCTAAGAATAAATATTATGTGATAACAGAGAAAAATGCACCTTACGGATATGAACTTTCAGAACAGGTATATAAGGTTATTGTAGTTGATGTAACTGCTATATCTTCTGATGCGCTTAGTAAACTGCCGTCAGATGTATATAGAATAACAGCAGGAACAGAGCTTATATTCTCGGATATGCCAAGTCAGAATCTTCCTGAAAATGAACTTGTGATTAATAAAAAATATTATAAGGCAGATGGAGTTACTGAGGCAGATACGATGCCTGCAACAAATGCCGTGCTTGTGGTATATGAGGGCGACCTTACACTTGCTGATTGTGAGAGCGGAATGTATACACCGCTTCCAACAGGTACGATAGAGGGTAATTTCACTTACGAAAATATAAATAACAAGCTTAAATTAAAGGAGATACCTGACGGAGATTATACGGTATATGAAAAAACAGCACCTGTTGGCTATGACAGATTAAATACAGTTTATCATTTCAAGGTAACTGACCATAAGATATCCTGGGAGGGCGAGACCGCTGAGTATAAGCCGTCTGAGAAGACTATTAAAAACAAACAGACCTTTGATAACAGTATTACCATTAATAAGAGATACTTTAAGGCTGCGGATGTATCAAAGTCGTCACCTCTTACGGTAATACCTGAGAATGCCGTATTTACCTGCACTAAGACACATGAGCCTGATGGTAATGGTGGCTATATAGCAGTAAATGGTACAGCCGAGCTTATGACGACTACAGATGGCTTTACCTACACGTTATCTAAGCTTTCAGCAGGTAAATATGAGATAAAGGAGAACGTATCTGATATATATAATACGGATTCGGCGCTTCCTCTTACTGTGGAGGTTTCTGCAATAGGTACAATAACCATTACAGATAATTCAGGAAATCCGGTACAATTGGTTTCAGGAGGAACATTAATCCATCGTGAGATTACTGTGGATAATGTTATAAAGGATAACAGCTTTTCTATAAACAAGACATATTATGATGAGAATGGAGCTCTTATAGAAGCCTGTAACATTCCTGAAACAGTTGCCGGTGCAGGACAACAGAAGGTGATATTTAATCTGTTAAAGTGGAATGGAACAGGAGATAAATCCGTTAAGTCGAGCTATATGGCGACTGTCATAAACAGCGATTATGCGGATTACAATTTAGAAAAGGCAACTGCAGCGGGTGAAGCTGATAAATATGTCTGGAAGAATATAGAGCCGGGATATTATATGGCAGAGGAAGTATTGAAGACAGGTGATAATACGGATTATGAAGCCATGGCGACAGTATTTTTCTATGTTGATTCAAATTACAAGATATATGTAAATAACGAAGCAACAGGAAACTATGATGGTACAGCCGATGTAAAAAACAGAAAGGTTAATGGTGCCATATGTCGATTTTATCTGGAAAAGAGGCTTGCTAATCAGTCAGGTACTGTGGAAACTCTTGTTGATACATCACCTGCTGACATAAGCTTTACGCTGACTCGTGATAGTGATAATGCATCAATGCCATTTACATATAATGACACAAAAGCCCGTTGGGAGGCAACAGGTCTTACAGAAGGCACGTATACCGTGCGAGAGACAGGTCATAGAGATGGTTATAAGGCTGCTGAGACAATTAAATTTACAATTCAGCGAAATCAATCCGGCAACGGACTGGAGATAAGCCAAATTTGGTATGGAAGCAATACACCAAATACCAATACAGCGGATTTCCGTACATCCACCGTTGTTGAAGATGGAATGGAAACCATGGTGGCAACACTTGTAAACAGACCTCTGGATAATAAGCTTACATTAACTAAGCGATATGTCCAGCCAAACGATTCATCTCCTGCAAGTCATGCAACAAGTGCTGTATTTACAGTGTACAAAGAAAATGGTGTTACAACAAATGTTGTAGGAAACATGGAAACTACTAATGGAGAAACTTACACCATAAGTAACCTCGAACCGGGTAGTTATGTAATAAAAGAAACGTCGGTACCTGATGGTTTTACGGCATCGGCAAGCGAGATTAAGTTTACTGTTGGTTCGGATTATAAGATAACGGTTGATAACGTCTCTACTAATCAATATCAGATAACATCCGGAAATGGCACTTATACTGTTAATGTGACTGCGTATAATATTTTAACCAACAAGATTGTTATAACAAAAATGTTTACAGATGTGAATGGAAATCTTGTTGATGATACTACTACTTTATATGAATTAAGAGATGGTACAGCCTTCATGTTATATAATAACGAAGGTGTCCCACAAACTAATAAGATCTCTTATGATCCATACTTGGGAACAATTACTGTCAGTGATTTGAATGAAGGAACCTATTATATAAAAGAGACTACAACACCAGATGGATATGTTACTGCTTTGGAGATTCAGCTTGATGTAGCAAGTGATGGAAAAATTACTGCAACTTATTTAGGTACAAGAAGTGATTTTACCTCCGTGTATGGAAATGGAACAACTAACGTTTCAGCAACCTTATACAACAGAAAAAAGGAAAATCAGCTTGTGATACAAAAGAAATATTATATGGCAGACGGAGTTACAGAGATTCCTATATCGCAGATTAATCAATTTGCTTCGTTTGAGCTTACAATGGCGGATGGTTCTCCATGTAATGCGGAGGTTACAGTAAGCCCGAGAACAGGTAAGTATACATTTAAGAATCTGCTTCCCGGAACATATAAGATAACAGAGACAGCACCTGCAGGATATACAGCGGTAAATTCTATGACGTTTTCGGTTGAGTCAAATGGAAAAATTAAGTTGCCAAATATAATGCTTCAGGGATGGGAGGCTGAAACAATTGGTTCTTCATATTCTGCAAATATAAAGGCTATAAACTACAGGGTGCCTAATAAGCTTCAGCTAAAGAAGTATTACTATGATGCATCAGGCGTTGAGATCACTGATCCGGCTAATATAGCACAGTTTAAGCTTAAGGATATTTCGGGAAATGAATATCCGCTTACTTATGATACTACAACAGGATTGTATAGCGTAGTTAATGTACCGTCCGGAACATATTCACTGATTGAAGATGCACCGGCAGGATATAAGCCAAGCGGAGTTATAGCGGTGGTTGTTGCTGAAGCAGGTACAATATCTGCATCATATAGCGGAACAACGGCATCTGACTTTGCGATAACAGGTTCAGGTACAACAGATAATGCATTTATTGTATATAAGAATCATCAGGTGACCAACTCGATTACGATAAATAAGTCGTATGTATCGGCAACCGGAAAGAAGCTTGATATTTCGTCTGATTTGACAGATGCGGAATATGCAGAGTTTAAGCTGTATAAGGATTATGGAAAGTCTTATCAAACTGAGATAACAGGTGCGAAGATTGCTGTTAATAAGGAAATGGGTACATATACATTTATGAATCTTGATGAAGGTGATTATACTATAGTTGAAAATGCGGGAGTGTCATTTGAGGCATATAGGGATATAACATTTTCAGTGTATACGGACAAGACAATTCATAATCTCAGTGAAAATGAGCTTGCACAAAGTGACGATTTTAATAAAGAGATAAAGGTTGAAAATGTAAGAAAATCATATATAAACAGCTTTAAGCTTAATAAGAGCTTTGTGGATGCTGATGGTAATGTTGTCACTGATTCGGCTGTATATGAGAATCTTATAAATAATACCTCGTTTGTAATAGCAGATGCATATGGAAATGAAGCACCTATAACATACGATACAAATATTCAGGCTTTTGTTGTTGAGAATCTTGAACCGGGATATTATTTAATAAAAGAAAAGACATCTCCGAATAATTATATTTCGGCAGCGGATATAGGATTGCAGGTCGTAAAAGCATCTCCTGTAAGCACGATAATTTATGTCCGATATAATGGTATGTTATCGGATATAAATATAACAGGTGATTCTACAGCAACTCCATCAGCTGTACTCAGAAATTACAGTGTAAAAAATATATACATTAGTAAGAGAACTCTTAGTGGAGCTGATGAGCTTGCCGGAGCAGTTCTTAGCATTACGGATGTAACGGATAATACTGTAATCGAAGAATGGATATCCGGAACGGCAGAACATAGAATAACTGTGAATAAATTTGTAAAAAACAGGGTTTATAAGTTACAGGAGACTACGGCTCCGTTTGGATATGAGAGAATTGAACCGGTATATTTCATGATTAATAATAACGATGAGGTATTGGTATCAGATTCTGAGAACGGTACATATACGGTGGCATTGGATAATCTTATAATTGTGAGAGATGCTGATAAAAAGATAAATATCAGTAAGGTTGATTATGATGATGCTTCGATGGTTTCGGGTGCCCTGTTGATCATAAAGGATGCGTCCCAAAATACAGTTGTTTCAGAGTGGATATCAGGAGATACACCATACGAGTTATCAATGTCTTTATTTGAGGCAGGTCAGATATATACTCTGACAGAGCTTTCAGCACCGAATGGTTATGGTGTGGCAGCTCCTGTGAAATTTAAGTTTGACATAGATGGAAATATTTTTGTATATAATGATTCCACAGATACTTATGAGATGATTAGCGGTAATGGTATTGTTATGAAGGACAAGAAATCAGATGTCAGCTCTGTAACAGAAACCACAACCGAAACTACAACCGAAACTGCAACAGGTTCAAATGTAACAACAAAAGGACCTACGACAGGTGATAAAACGCCGTTGGCAGTTATATTTATCGTATTTGTAATAAGTATGGCCGGTGTAGTTGTATTGGCTAAGAAACGCAAGAATATATAAATGATTGTAAGCTCCTCCATGAGTGTAAGGCTGTGGAGGAGCATTTACTTTCCGGCATGGTATATGTTGTCAGAACTGAAAACTTTATACTTGCTTCCGGCAATCATATATATTGCCGTCACTATAATGAAAACTGATATGGCACCGCCGCTTATGCTTAAAAACAGCTTTTTTGCCTGCTCTGTCATATTTGTGCTCCCGAATGTTGTAAGCATGGTGTTTTCTAAAGTCAGCATTGAGACACAGGCAGCTGCCAGAGAAATTGCTTTTGATGCTGACATAGCCGGACTGTTGTATTTTCTGTATTTTATTACGTTGGTGATGGCAACACTTAGGTAGGTGAAAGTATATGCCGCCATTGCGATAGTGGTAATCCGGTTATGATGCATGGTTGTATTGTCCTGTATCATAAAGAAAATCATTCCTGTCAGAGCCAGATTCATGAACAGAAATATCCAGCCGCATATACGATAGTACCTGAACTCATCGTTGATTTTTTCACCGGGCTTGTGTCGCAGAGTATATCTGACAAGAAAAAATCTCATAATTGCCAGAGAAAAATAATATGCGGCAAGGGAGTAAAACCACGCATATTTGTGGTAAATCCCAAGACCTAACTGCAGAACGGCATATGCACCGTTATATAAAATATTTCCGGTCAGGGTAATATTCATTCTCAGTCGCGGATCGGTTGCCCAGATATTTATGTACTTATTCTCATTTTTAAAATTCCTGAAAAAACGAATTATTTTGGGTGTGCGGGCACACCAGACGGTAAGAGTGTAAAACGCTAAAACATATGATGAAATTCTGACAGGGGAGTTTTCAGGCAGTGCTATCATGGAGTATACAAGAAAAAGTGTTCCTGTTGGCAACAATAGAAATAATATTGAGATATGAGGAAATAAAACGGTTATTCCCAAATTCTTCCAATTCATGATAAAACCTCCTGTGAAAATATGACACTGAAACAAGAACATATTATACGAAAAATGTTTCTAATTTGTTAAAACGGAAACTACAAATAAAATAACCTATATCTTTTTTTAAAAAGTATGGTATAATGAGCTGTGCGACAGATGTATCTGTGCACTAAGACAGCATAATACATAAAATACTAAGGAGATGAAGAAGTTGGAAGGATATTTATCTGTAAAGGAAACAGTAGAAAAATATATTGAAAATTCCCGTGCAAAAGTTAAAATGTCATCCATGAACCTGTTTGGAAAGGCTATACTTGCCGGATTTATGATAGGAATGGGTGCAGCGGGCAGCAGTGTGGCAGCACACACCATTCCCGATGTGGGAGTGGCAAGACTGGTTGCCGGTGTGGTTTTCCCTGTAGGGCTTATGATGGTTATATTGCTTGGGGCAGAGTTATTTACCGGAGATTGTCTGGTCGCTATGGGAACCATGGATAAAAGTATTAAACTGATGAGTGTTGTCCGTATTTTAGTTTTGGTATTTGTAGGAAATTTTGTTGGTTCAACATTGCTTGCTGTTATGATTTACCACAGTGGTCAGTTGGATTATTCGGCGGGTATGTTGGGTGCATACACCATAAAGGTTGCAATTGGAAAAGTAAATATACCTTTTGCCAGAGGAATAGTATCCGGTATTTTGTGTAATTTCCTTGTATGTGCCGCTGTATTGATGGCTATGAGTGCTAAGGATATTGCGGGTAAGTTGCTTGCAGCTTTTTTTACAATCATGCTTTTTGTTACGGCGGGATTTGAACACTGCGTTGCAAATATGTATTATATTATGGCAGGAATTATTGCAAAGGGAAATTCACAGTATTCAGAACTTGCCATGCAGACATACGGTTATACAAAAGAACAGGTGGACAGTCTTAATTTTAAGGGATATTTTATAGATAATCTCATACCTGTTACCATAGGAAATATTATAGGCGGTATATTGTTTGTGGGTGTTCCTTTATATATACTGAATGTGAAAAAGAAAAAAGCATAAAATAAAAATAAAAAAGATAAAACGTGTAAAATGTGTTTTATCTTTTTATTTTTTTTACATTTACCTATTGACACGGTAGGTAAATAGGAGTATTATGTTTTAAAACAACACACCAAGTTGGTAGGTAAAAGAGGAGGCATAATCATGGGAAATAAATTAAGATTTGAAACATTACAGCTGCACGTAGGACAGGAAAATGCAGATCCGGTAACAGGGGCAAGAGCAGTACCTATTTATCAGACTACATCTTATGTGTTTGATAATTCTGCTCATGCTGAGGCACGATTTGGTCTTGCTGATTCGGGAAATATTTATGGCAGACTCACAAATTCCACTCAGGATGTTTTGGAAAAAAGAATTGCTGCACTGGAGGGCGGCGTTGCAGCCCTTGCACTGGCATCGGGTGCGGCAGCTATTACATATGCCATACAGGCACTTGCTCAAAACGGTGACCATATAGTTGCGCAAAAGACCATTTACGGAGGAAGCTATAATCTGCTGGCACACACACTTCCGCAATACGGAATCACAACAACCTTTGTTGATGCTCATAATCTTGAGGAATTGGAGGGGGCAATCCGTGAAAATACAAAGGCTGTATATATAGAGACTATCGGTAATCCCAATGCAGATATTCCGGATATTGAGGCAATTGCAGATATTGCCCATAAACATAAGATACCGCTTGTAATAGACAATACTTTTGGAACTCCTTATCTGATAAGGCCTATAGAGTACGGAGCAGATATAGTTGTCCATTCTGCTACAAAATTTATAGGAGGTCATGGTACAACCCTTGGCGGAATAATTGTAGATTCGGGCAAATTTGACTGGAAAGCAGGCAACAAATATCCTGCCATAGCAAATCCTAATCCAAGCTATCACGGCGTATCATTCGTGGATGCCGCAAAAGAGGCAGCGTTTGTGACTTATATAAGAGCGATTCTTTTAAGAGATACCGGAGCAACTATTTCACCGTTTAATGCATTCCTTCTTCTGCAGGGAGTGGAGACTCTTTCGCTCAGACTGGAACGTCATATCGAGAATACAAAAAAAGTTGTGGAGTTTTTGGAAAACCACCCGCAGGTGGAAAAGGTAAATCATCCCTCACTTGCCGGACATCCAAACCATGAGCTTTATGAAAAGTATTTTGAAAATGGCGGAGCATCCATATTTACATTTGAGATAAAAGGCGGTAAAGTGGAAGCACATAAGTTTATTGACAGTCTGAAGATTTTCTCATTACTTGCAAATGTAGCTGACGTGAAAAGTCTTGTGATTCATCCTGCCACCACAACACATTCACAGCTCACTGAGGAAGAACTCGAGGACCAGGGAATAAAACAGAACACAATAAGGCTGTCAATAGGTACAGAACATATAGATGATATTATTGATGACCTGAAACAGGCTTTTGAAGCAGTAAATCATTAAAAATAATTATATAAGAAAGAGGAGTGAAATTATGTCAAAAATTTATAAAACAGCAGAAGAGTTAGTTGGCGGAACACCTATTTTGGAGCTGACACACATTGAGAAAAAATTACAGCTTGAGGCGAAAATATTAGCGAAACTTGAGTATTTTAATCCGGCAGGTTCCGTAAAGGACAGAATTGCCAAAGCCATGATTGAGGATGCTGAAAAATCAGGCAAACTTAAACCCGGGGCAGTGATTATTGAACCGACCTCCGGAAATACAGGAATAGGACTTGCATCTGTTGCTACGGCAAAAGGTTATAAAACCATAATTGTAATGCCGGAGACCATGTCTGTTGAACGCCGAAAACTTATCAAGGCATATGGAGCAGAATTGGTTCTTTCAGACGGAAAAAAAGGAATGAAAGGTGCAATTGAAAAGGCAAATGAGCTTTTGAAAGAAATACCGGGCAGCTTTATACCGGGACAGTTTGAAAATCCGGAAAATCCGGAAATACATTCTGTGACTACAGGACCTGAGATATACAGGGATACAGACGGTGAGGTAGATATACTGGTTGCAGGAGTTGGAACCGGCGGAACCATAAGCGGTATAGGAAAATATTTAAAAAGCATGAATCCTGATATAAAGGTTGTCGCTGTCGAACCTGCAAGTTCTCCGGTTCTTTCAAAGGGAACCGCCGGAGCCCATAAGATTCAGGGCATCGGAGCCGGATTTGTACCGGAAACATTAAATACTGATATATATGATGAGATATTTGCCGTAGAGGATGAAGATGCGTTTGAAAAAGGAAAGATGATTGGTAAAAGTGAGGGTATCCTTGTCGGTATTTCATCGGGAGCCGCACTCCACGCTGCAATCGAGGTGGCGAAGAGAGCAGAAAATAAGGGGAAAAATATAGTTGTTATATTCCCGGATTCTGGGGACAGATACCTGTCTACGCCGCTTTTTGAAGAATAATTTAGATAAAGGGGTTTGAAAAATGATGATTTCAACAAAAGGGCGGTATGCTCTCAGGGTTATAATAGATATAGCTGAACAAAATAATGCTGAATACATTCCGTTAAAGGAAATTGCGAAACGTCAGAACATATCCCAGAAGTATCTGGAAGGTATTATGACGATGCTGTCAAAAAATAATTTTATTGAGGCGTTGCATGGAAAGGGTGGCGGTTACAGACTGAACCGCCATCCGTCTGAATACAGGGTGGGAGACATATTGAGGTTGACAGAGGGGACTCTTGCACCGGTATCATGTCTTGAGGAAGGTGCTAAACCCTGTGATTATACATCAAAGTGCAGAACTTTACCGGTATGGACAAAGCTTAATACTCTTATAAATGAATATCTTGACAGTGTTTCTGTTGCAGATTTGATGAAAAACATATAATCTTGTCAATTAAATTCTTGACATTGAGGCTTTTTTGGTTCAATATAAAGCAGTGGAGACAGAGGATGAAATTGTCTGTTCATCAGACAGTATCATGGGTGAAACGAAGTCATACAATATATAAGGAGGTGACGGATTTGAACATGGATTTTTTTAATAATAAAATTATTAAAAGGCTATGTTTTTTCTTAGCTTTTTGCATGCTTTGTTCGTGCTTCTTTTCCATGGAAAGCAAGGCTTGTGCTGTTTCTGAATCTGTAGAACCTCTGTCAACGGAATTTGTTGCAGGTTATGGTATTGACGTTAATACACAATTATGTACGGCTGAGATGCTGGGTGTCCGAAACGTTGCATATATAACAACAAATTCAAAGCGTGGGTACAATGAGCAGGCACTTAGAGAGTCCGCTCTTGTTTTGTGCGTTCATAATTATTTGTATAATGTGTCTGTTATGTATTCCAATTTGCATTGGGATATGGCTGAAAAGATGCATACGGATATATTCATTCTTGATTTTATCCATAGGCAGGATGGGGAAAAATAATTTCTTTCTTTTTTATTTATTTTTATTATAAATTTAAAAAAGAAAGGAATAATTAAATATGGATATTATTATTGGAATCTTTGGTGTACTTATCGCAGTTATGGGAGCAGGCTCAATCATACTTATAGTTGCAGCTCTCATTGGAACCATAGCTAAGAAGATATACAGAATGATTAGATATGGTGCATCACTTTATGATTAAAGATAAACCGTGAAATGATATTAGAGGGGTTAAATAATATTTAACGACGGTTTTGGAGGAAAAAGTAATGACATTAGCTCAGATTTTAGCGTTAATTATTTTTGTTGCTATGTTCGTTTTGGTCGTAATGGACAAAATAGAAAGGCATATAGTGACATTGATTTGTGGAGTATTGACTTTTATTTTTGTGTTTGGAGTAGGTTTGCACAGTTTGGATGCCGTGGTAGAAACTCTTAATGTCAAGGGTATATTTACCTTGGATTTTTGGTATGCAGCCGGAGAGAGCAGCGAATCAACATCCGGAATTAACTGGGCAACCATTATATTCCTTGCAGGAATGATGATAATGGTTGAGGGAATGGCAAAGGCTGGATTTTTCAGATGGCTTTGCATGAGACTGGCAAAACTGGTTAATTATAAAACAATACCATTGTTTATTACATTTATGGTTATGTCAGCGGTACTCTCTATGTTTATAGACAGTATAACGGTTATTCTCTTTTTGGCAGCAGTTACGGTTGAACTTGCAAAATTGCTTAAGTTTGACCCTGTACCTATGATACTTGCGGAGATTTTCTGTGCAAATTTAGGAGGTTCTGCAACCATGTGCGGAGACCCCCCAAACATCATTATAGGAACATCACTTGGCTATTCTTTTGCTGATTTCCTTACTAATACAGGTTTGATTGCAGCATTTGGACTTCTTCTCTCTGTTTGCTATTTTTATCTGGTATGCAGAAAAGAGCTTAAAATGGCATCCGGTCAGAATATTGACCTGACACAGATACCTGAACCAAAGGAAGCAATCACAAACATGAAGGATTTTATCATTAGCAGTGTCATATTTGCACTTGCTGTTGTACTCCTTGTGACACATTCAATGACACATCTTTCTGTTGCGTTCATTGGTACTTTTATAGCAATTATTACTCTCCTGTCAGCAGGAAAAGATATACTTGTTTTATTGAAAAAAGTTGATTATAAAACTTTGTTGTTTTTCGTTGGATTATTTATGGTTGTAGGCGGTCTTGAACAGACCGGTATTCTTGAGGTTATCGCCGGATTTATTGGAAAGGTAAGCGGTGGCAACGTATACATTATGGTAGCAATTATACTTTGGGTATCAGCTATAGCCAGTGCATTTATCGACAATATTCCTTTTGCAGCCACTATGATTCCGGTTATACAAAGTCTTGCCGCAACATCGGGTGTAAGTCTTGACACACTTGCATGGACACTGTCAATGGGTACAGATATCGGTGGTAGTGCTACTCCTATTGGTGCTTCCGCAAATGTTGTTGGAACATCTGTGGCAGCGAAAAACGGTCATCCGATAGGTTGGGGAAAATATTGCAAAATTATGGCACCTGCAACTATAATGGTAGTAGCTCTTTCTATGATTATGATATTTGTAAGATACTGTTAGAAAGGAGATGCTTATGGACAAACAATTTATTATCGCTGTTGGAAGAGAGTATGGAAGCGGAGGTCATGAAATCGCAGAGATTATAGCTGAGGAACTGGGATTTAAATTATATGACAGACGTATTCTTGAAGGTATGGCTGCGGAAAAGGACATCAAGCTTGAAGATTTGGAAAAATATGATGAAAAGCCTAAAAATATAGTCTTTTCAAGAAGTGTTGGAGGTTATTCAAATTCAAACGAAGAGGTTATGGCTGAGCTTGAGTTTGAATATCTGAAAGAGAAGGCAAAAACAGGTGAGTCCTTTGTTGTCGTGGGCAGATGTGGCGAAACAGTGTTTAAGGAGCATAAAGGTCTTGTTTCATTGTTTATAACCGGAGATTATTCCAATAAACTTAACAGGATTATGAAAAAATATGCTCTTAGTGAAAAGGAAGCTGCCAATAAGATTTCCAGACATGACAAAAACAGGAAAAAGTATCACAATTATCACTCGGATTTTAAGTGGGGCGATTCAAGATATTATGATATGTGTATAAATAGCAGCAGACTTGGAGAGAAGGCAACAGCCCGGATACTCATAGATTACATAAAGGAGAGAATGGAACAGTAATTCTTTTAAGTTTATGTTTGAGTACAGAGCTTGTCAAATAAAATCATGGAGGACATAAAGATGATAAAAGTAGGAATTATGGGATACGGTAATCTTGGAAGAGGTATAGAATGTGCCTTAAAACAGAATCCTGATATGGAACTTACAGCCGTATTTACGCGAAGAAATCCTGAAACTGTAAACATATTAACCGAAGGTGTTAAGGTGTATCATGCAGACGAAGCTGCAAGCATGAAGGATGATATAGATGTTCTCATCCTGTGTGGCGGAAGTGCAACAGACCTCCCTGAACAGACGAAGGAATACGCAAAGTATTTTAACGTTATAGACAGTTTTGATACTCACGCAAGAATACCGGAACACTTTGCCAATGTGGATAAGGCAGCAAAGGAAAATGGAAACATTGCAATTATATCAGCGGGATGGGATCCCGGAATGTTCTCACTGAACAGACTGTATGCAAGTGCAGTCTTACCTCAGGGAAAGGATTATACTTTCTGGGGCAAGGGTGTGAGCCAGGGTCACTCAGATGCTATAAGAAGAGTTGAGGGTGTAGTTGACGGAAAACAATATACTGTACCTGTGGATGCGGCTCTTGAAGCGGTGAGAAGCGGCTCCAATCCTGAATTGACAACAAGGGAAAAACATGTTAGAGAGTGTTTTGTTGTGGCTGAGGAAGGTGCTGATCTTGCAAAGATAGAGGCTGAGATAAAAAATATGCCTAACTATTTCGCAGATTACGATACCACAGTGCATTTCATTACAGAGGAAGAGTTAAAAGCTAACCACAGCGGTATTCCTCACGGCGGTTTTGTTATTCGCAGCGGCAATACCGGATGGAATGGTGAGAATACCCACATAATAGAGTATAGCTTGAAATTAGATTCCAATCCGGAGTTTACGGCATCGGTTATAGTTGCTTATGCAAGAGCTGCGTACCGTATGAAGCAGGAGGGAGCTACAGGTTGCAAGACAGTATTTGATATTGCACCTGCATATATGAGCTCTCTCAGCGGTGAGGAACTGAGAAAAAATCTCTTATAAAAATAAAACCACAGGCTCTGGCTTTCGGTCATGGCCTGTGGTTTATTTTTTATATTATGGTTCCGCCTCCGACCACATTGTCCCCGTCATATAGGACAACGGCCTGTCCTTTGGTTATGGCTCGCTGTGGCTCATCGAAGATAACCTGTATGGTGTCCTCGTCGAGCTGGGTTGCCGTCGCCCACTGCTCAACATGTTTATAGCGAACCTTAGCCTTTACTCTTGTTGGAGTATATAAATTACTTACGGAAATAAAATTAACATTTTTTGCAATAAGGGTAGTTGAAAATAAATCCTCATTTTTTCCTAACACTACGGTATTGCTGTCCGGGTCAACACGTACAACATACATAGGCTCTTTAAGGGAAAGACCAAGTCCCTTTCTCTGACCTACGGTGTACCTTATAATGCCCTTATGATGACCTAACACGTTACCGTCCATATCAACAAAATCACCTTCGGGATAAATTTTGCCGGTGTAGTTTTCTATAAAGTTGGTGTATTTTCCGTCGGTTACAAAACAAATATCCTGACTGTCATGTTTTGCGGCATTTATGAAATTGTTTTTTTGAGCCAGCTCTCTTGCTTCGGATTTTGACATTTTGCCCAACGGAAAAAGAGTGTGAGCTAATTGCTCCTGTGTCATGGAATATAATACATAGCTTTGATCCTTTGAGGAATCCACGGCTTTCTTCAATTCGTAACGACCGGTATTTTTGTTGAAATCTATAATTGCGTAATGCCCTGTTACAACATAATCGTAGCCCAGTTCCTTTGCACGATTGTGAAGATATTCAAATTTAAGCTTTCTGTTACATTCGATACATGGATTTGGAGTAATGCCTTTTTCGTAGGCACATACAAAATTGTTCATAACCTCTTCCCTGAAACGCTCAGAAAAGTTAAATACATAGTAAGGCATACCAAGGGCAGTGGCTACACTCCGTGCATCTGCCACGTCATCTATGGAACAACAACTGTGTTCTTTGGATAAATTTATATCGTCGTTTTGAAAAAGTTTCATGGTGGCTCCGATGCAGTCGTAGCCGTCGGCTTTCATCAGATATGCTGCTACGCTGGAATCTACTCCGCCACTCATGGCGATAAGTGCTTTCTTATTCATATATGAAACTCCTAACCTAATTCAATCATTCTGTCAATACATATCCTTGCTTTTTTCATTGTGTCCTCATCTAATAAAATTTCCGCTCCTGCCGTTCCGGTAATAACCTTGTATACGTCCGGGAGAGTGGTGAGCTTCATGTCCTGACATATAAGTCCTTTGGACATCGGATAAAAGTTTTTATCCGGGCAACTGTAGGAAAGGTGCTGGACAATGCTGGTTTCTGTTCCTATGATAAATTCTCTGTCTGAAGAATTTTGTGCGTAAGTCATAATTGCGGAGGTTGAACCTATAAAGTCTGCTTCTTCTAAAACCTCAGGCTTACATTCGGGATGTGCCAGAAGTTTTGCACCCGGATGAAGTCTTTTTGCATTGAGAGCATCATTTTTTGTCATTATGCCATGTACGGGACATCCTCCCTCCAAAAGTATAATGTTTTTTTCCGGTACCTGTTTTGCCACATATGAACCTAAATTGCAATCAGGGATAAACAAAATATCTTTTCCCGGAAGCTCTTTTACAATTTTTACGGCTGATGCGGAGGTTACACAGACATCACAGATGGTTTTCAGGGCTGCAGTTGTATTGATATATGCAACTACGGTACAGCCAGGGTGTTCACTCTTTACACCGGATATATATTCCGCATCCATTTGTTCCGCCATAGGGCAACCGGCTTCAGGACTTGCCAGAATGACTTTCTTTTCAGGAGAAAGGATTTTCACGGTTTCTGCCATAAATCTCACGCCGCACATAATTACATTTTTCTGTGAGACTTCCTTCGCCTTCAGGGATAATTGAAATGAGTCACCTACGAAATCTGCTATTTCCGTAATTTCGGGATTTTGATAGCTGTGAGCCAGAATACATATGTCCTTTTCCTTTTTTAGTTTTAGAATCTCCTGTTGCAATTTTTCGATGTTCATTATGGGTACTCCTTTGTAAGTTTATGTTTGTCAATGAGGTTTTTTGACGTCTCCCCGTTCTGTTACAATTTTATAACCTGCCTGTTCTGTCTGAGCGGTAAGAATGGCAATGCTCTCAGCAGCCTCTGTACCGCTGTAGGCTTTGTTATCATATAGATTGTAGAGACTTCTGGTTGTTTTGGGAGACAGGTTTGGCATAACCACGTTTGCACCGGCTTTTAGTCCTAATTCCCGCCCTGCCGGTGATATGGTGGATAGGGCTGTGGTTGACGGAATTAAGGCGTAGGGGAACATAAGTCTTAATATGGATATAAGGCGCAGGGTTTTTATCATACTGCCATCCGGATATATGCTAAATGGCGTATCCCTGTGGGAAAGATAAGGGCCTATGCCTATCATATCAGGCTGTAAGTTTTGCAAAAATCTTATATCTTCAACCAAATGGTCTGTGGTTTGAAACGGTGAGCCCACCATAAAACCTGAGCCAACCTGATAACCTATATTTTTCAGATTAAACAGACAGGTTTTTCTGTCGGCAGGATTCATGGCTTCAGGATGAAGCTTGCGGTAATGGTTTTCTTTTGCTGTTTCGTGTCTGAGCAGAAATCTGTTTGCACCTGCATCAAAAAAAGCCTGATAACTTTCCTTTGACCATTCACCAATGGACAGCGTTATGGCACAATCGGGATAAGACTGTCTGATGGCTGTAATGATATCGCAAAACAGAGCTTCATCGTAAAACGGATCCTCACCGCCCTGTAGCACAAAAGTTCTGAAACCCAACCTGTAGCCTTCATCGCAGCAAAATAAAATATCATCCGCGGAGAGCCGGTATCTTTCGACTTTGGCATTGCCGCACCTGATTCCGCAATAATAGCAATTATTTTTACAATAATTTGTAAATTCTATAAGTCCGCGTATATATACTTTGTCCTGATATATTAAACGTCTTACCGAGTCAGCTTTGGCACTGAGATATAAATCATAATCCGAGGGATAACCCTCTTCCGGCATGTCAATAAGCATTTTCAATTCGCCGTCATCTGCATCACGGGTATCTGCAAGTTTATCTGTAATATACTGATAATTATAGGTCATAACAGTATGTCCTCACTAATATATAAATTCACCTGAAATATATTCTTTGTAGCACATTATAATCAAATATTAAAAAGATTTCTACCCCAAACACATTTTTCTTGTAAAAGGTAGTGACTATAGGGTATAATAAGCGCATATGTGTACATAAAGATACCAATGTACAAAGAGAGGAGAAATTTATGGAAAAGAAAGCAAGAAACTCTTTTACGGGTTCGATAGGATTTGTCCTTGCTGCAGCAGGTAGTGCAGTAGGTCTTGGAAATATCTGGAGATTCCCGTATTTGGCTGCAAAAGACGGGGGAGGACTGTTCTTAGTAATATATCTCATACTTGTGCTTACGTTCGGTTACGCACTTCTTACAACTGAGATTTCAATAGGACGAAAGACTAAACAGAGTTCTTTAACCGCATATGGTAAGGTGAAAAAAGGATGGGGGTTCCTTGGGGTTCTGGCAAGTCTTGTGCCGCTTATCATCATGCCTTATTACTGTGTAATCGGCGGATGGGTAGTAAAATATTTTACTGTATATCTCACAGGTCACGGCAGTGATGCTGCAGGCGTTGATGCAGAGGGAAATACATTCTTTAATGCTTTCATAGCACAGGACATTACACCTATTATATTTTTTATAATATTCCTGGCAGCATCTGCATTTATCGTATTCAGAGGTGTAAATAAGGGTATTGAATCTTCATCAAAGATAATTATGCCTATACTTTTTGTTCTTGTTATAGGTATTGCTGTATTCTCCATGACTCTTAAGCATACAGATGCATCAGGAGTTACAAGAACAGGTCTTGAGGGTATGAAGATTTATGTTATTCCGAACCTTGAGGGGCTTACCGTCGGAAAATTCTTTGAAGTACTTATAGATGCCATGAATCAGCTTTTCTTTAGTATATCTGTTGCCATGGGTATTATGGTTACATATGGCTCATATGTTAAGGATGAGGACAATCTCGGAAAATCTATCAACCGTATAGAATTCTTTGATACCTTTGTAGCTGTGTTAGCCGGAGCCATGATTATCCCTGCTGTATATACATTTATGGGTACAGAGGGGATGAATGTCGGACCAGGACTTATGTTTGTAACCCTTCCTAAGGTTTTTGAGTCAATGGGTGTTGCAGGTAATGTCATAGGATGTCTGTTCTTTGCCCTGGTATTTTTCGCTGCACTTACAAGTGCGGTATCAGTTATGGAAGCGGTTGTATCAAGTCTTATGGATCAGTTCCATATCTCAAGAATAAAGGCATCGGTTATCGAGAGCATTATAGCACTTGTAGGCGGTATATTTGTCTGCCTCGGATACAATGAATTATTCTTTAATATAAAACTGCCAAACGGAACATCGGCACAAATACTTGATATACTTGACTATATAAGTAATGCTGTTCTCATGCCGCTGGTTGCACTCCTCACCTGTGTACTCATAGGATGGATTGCTAAGCCAAAGACAGTTATTGATGAAGTTGAGAAAAACGGAGAGAAGATGGGACGAAAGATTTTGTATACAATCATGATAAAGTTCCTTGCTCCGATATTTATGGTAATACTTCTTCTTGGTGCATTTGGCATAGTTTAGACAGTAAAATTTATAACGTTTTCTCTTTACAACGCTAAAGTGCTGTAATATAATAAAAACCGGCAGAAAATCTGTCAAATAATTCCTAAGGGAGGAAATTAAATATGTCATATGTTGATGAAATTTATGAGAGAGTAGTTGCAAAGAATCCGGGTGAAACAGAGTTTCATCAGGCGGTTAAAGAAGTTTTGGATTCATTAAAGCTTGTTATCGATGCAAATGAAGCTGAGTATCGTAAGATTTCTCTTCTTGAGAGACTTGTGGAGCCTGAGCGAATCATTTCTTTCAAGGTACCTTGGGTGGATGACAATGGTGTTATTCAGGTTAATAAGGCATACAGAGTACAGTTTAACAGTGCAATCGGACCATATAAGGGTGGTATGCGTTTCCATCCGTCAGTTAATCAGTCTATATTAAAGTTCCTTGGATTTGAGCAGATTTTCAAGAACAGCCTTACAGGACTTCCTATCGGCGGAGGTAAGGGTGGATCTGATTTCGATCCAAAGGGTAAGTCAGACAGAGAGGTTATGGCATTTTGTCAGAGCCTTATGACTGAGCTTTGCAAATATATAGGTGCGGATACAGACGTTCCTGCCGGAGATATCGGTGTAGGAGCTCGTGAGATTGGATATATGTACGGACAGTACAAGAGAATAAGAGACCTTTATGAGGGCGTTCTTACCGGAAAGGGTCTTACATGGGGCGGTTCACTTGTTCGTACACAGGCAACA
This sequence comes from uncultured Bacteroides sp., assembly GCA_964553965.1. GTDB lineage: Bacteria > Bacillota > Clostridia > Lachnospirales > Lachnospiraceae > Coprococcus_C. The sequence continues at coordinate 99,077 of CAZKMB010000004.1, forward strand.
GGATATGGTCTTGTATACATAGTAAATGAGATGTTAAAGGATCTTGATAAGACTATGGCAGGACAGACTGTTGTTATATCAGGTTCAGGTAATGTTGCCATATATGCGGCTGAGAAAGCAATGCAACTCGGAGCAAAGGTTGTTGCCTTATCTGATTCAAACGGATATGTATATGATGCTGACGGAATTAAGCTTGATATAGTTAAAGATATCAAGGAAGTGCGCCGCGGCAGAATTAAAGAATATGCTGATGCTGTTCCTACAGCAAAATACACAGAGGGAAAAGGTATATGGACTATTCCTTGTGATATCGCTCTCCCATGTGCTACACAGAATGAACTTAACCTTGAGGATGCAAAAGCCCTTAAGGCAAATGGCTGTTTCCTTGTTGCTGAGGGAGCAAATATGCCTTCAACAAGAGAAGCAACTGATTTCTATCTTGAGAGCGGTATGTGCTTTATGCCGGGTAAGGCTGCAAACGCAGGCGGTGTTGCTACATCAGCCCTTGAGATGACTCAGAACTCTATGAGACTTTCATGGTCATTTGAAGAAGTAGATGAGAAACTTCAGGGAATTATGAAGGGAATATATGCAAAGGTTTCAGATGCAGCTAAGCGTTACGGCGTAGAGGGTAATTTTGTTGCCGGAGCTAATATAGCCGGATTTGAAAAAGTTGCCGAAGCTATGAAAGCACAGGGCGCTGTATTATAATATTTGACAGAAAAAGGGTACCGGTAAAAATTCCGGTGCCCTTTTTTTAAAATAAACAATTTTTTTGTTATTATTTTTGTGAATAAATCCGATATAAAAGACTATAAGGATACTTATGTGTACATGGATGTATTAAATTTCAAAAGGATGTGATTTATATGAAAATCGGAGAAGCAAGACAGGCTTATAACTTTCAGCTCGGAGAGTACTACAAGAAGAAAGTTGAGTTATCCGCACAGAAAGAAGAACTTGAGAAAAAGATGGAAAGAGATTCAAAAAGCAGGTCTTTCTATGAAGAAGAGGCAGCGGTTTTGGAGCTTAGTATCAATGCAGTTGATGAAAAGTATGAGGAATATCATTCATATATGGAAAAACTCATGGAACAGGAAACTGCCATACAAAATCTGGAAGCAAGTAAGCAACAGGGTAAAGCCATGGAAGAACACACCCGAGATTTGGGCAAGATAATAGAAGTTGCCCGGAGAATTATGAAGGGAGGAAAAGTTCCTCCTGCTGATGAAAAGAAACTGATGGAATATAGTATGGAGATGTATCAGGCAGCAAAAAATATCGGTGCATTAACCAAATTAAAAGAAGAAAGAGAATACGAATCACTCTGGGATGATGAAGAAAATCCCAAAGAGCCTGAAGACCCTATGGAGATTGCTGAAAATAGCGAAGCATTTGCAGAAGGACCGGAGGTGGTTGCCGTGGAAGATACAATATCTGGCATTTCACAGTCGGATGTGATATTATAAGCAGGAAACAATTACAACAGATAATTATTTTTTAAAATATATACATATATATTTCACTATGAAGTCCTACGGGGAAAGGAGACTATATGGCATATC
>CAZKMB010000005.1:0-94961 GCA_964553965.1 uncultured Bacteroides sp.
GATATAATATACGTGCATTATGCATCATATAGCGGATTGTCTGTTCTGCTCGCACATAGGTTAAAAAGTTTTAGAGTTTATACAAATTTACATGGTTCTGATGTTGTGCCAGAAAATGACAGACAAAAAAAGATGATTAAATATACAAAAAAAATTATAAGTATAAGTGATAAACTGATAGTTCCATCTGATTATTTTAGGGATTATGTATCAAATAAATTCGATGTTGGCAAAGAAAAAATATATATTAGTCATTCTGGAGGAGTAGATAGAGCAATTTTTCATGTGAGAGACGAAAAAAATAGTAATGAAAGGTTTAGAATAGGCTTTGCGGGTAGGATATCCTTCGGAAAAGGGTGGAAAACGTTACTTGAGGCAGTTAATCGACTCAATGTGCCGGATTACGAAGTCTTAATTGTTGGTAATGGTCCAGATGAAGAAGAAATGATGAATTATATTATTGAACATGGTTTAGACAGTAAAATTAGAAAATATGATTTATTGCCAAGATGTGATTTGGCTAATATATATCAACAATTGGATTTATTTATTTTTCCGACTGAACGAGAAGGTGAAAGTCTGGGATTGGTAGCAATAGAAGCTATGGCATGTGGAATTCCGGTTATAGCCTCGGATTTTGCTGCTCCGGCATATTTTGTTAAAAATTATTATAATGGATTTAAGTTTGAAAAGGGAAACAGCCATCAATTGGCAAATTTTATAGAAAAATTTTATTATTTGTCAGCTGAGGAGAAATTAAGATTAAGAGATGGTGCTATTGCCACGGCTTGTCAATATGAAAAAAACAATGTTACAGAAAACTTGAAAAAAATATTAGTGGAGTAAAAAATGCAAGAAAAAAAACGCAATGATATCGGTAATTTAATTGTACTTTTGTTTTCCGTACTTCCTGTCATTGATTCCTTAAACGGAATGTTAATTACCGAGGGGATATGGACGCATCTTGGAACAATATACAAGATAGCAATTTTGTTTATATTATTTGTCATTGTTTTGATTTATGAAAAGTTTTCAATTCGATACCTCTTATTGTTGATTTGTTCATTAGTGTATGTGGGATTTACTACTTTTTTTAATGTGATGTTCAGAGAAGCAAAGGTATCGTATGACCATTCTATAAAATTTATATTTAATATAATGATAATGTCGCTTTTGTTGCAATTATTAAAACTTAGAATAATAAATGGCAAGAGTTTTTTTACAATTTTTGACAACAGTCTCACTTTAATGGTTATATGTATACTTGTTCCTTATTTAAGTGGAGCTGGATATACCATATATGCAGGTAATATAGGATATAAAGGCTTTTTTTATTCTCAAAATGAGTTGAATGCTATTTTGATAATTCTATTTGGATTTAGTTTATATAAAAACATTTGTAAGATAACATTATATTCCGTAGCTCAGTTACTTGCCATTTCGGTGTGTGTTATGTTGATGTCATCGAAGTCCAGTATGTTAGCCTGTTGTATGGGATTGGCAGTTTTCTTCTTTGAATATTTGAGAAGAAAAGGGAACCGCCATAAGATATTGGTTGTTTTTTCATCATTATTAATTGCTGTGTTTGGAATTGGATTTATTATGGCAAAGATTCAGGATGTTTTTGACAGACAGAGCAGCTTGTATAAATTATATGGAAATGATGTTTTTGCAACTATTACCAGTGGACGTATACTATTTTTGGTAGATGCATTTAAGGATTTTGTGAGTGAAAAGTATTTACTGATAAGATTATTTATTGGGAATGGCTTTGAAACAAAAAATCTGGTAGAGATGGATTTTTTTGATATATTCTTTTATCTGGGCATGATTGGCTTAAGTTTCTTAATTATAGGAGTGACCATTATATTCTTAAAAAGCAAGAAGAATATAATACAAGATGAAACGATTATTAGAGGGTTTAATTATTTGTTGATTATTGGATTTTCTTTCTTGACAGGACATGTGATGTTTATGGCGACATCAGGATGTTATTTTGTATTGTTATGTTGCTTCAATATGAGTTATTCTTGTAAGAAAAATAAGAAGGAAAGGTGTAGCTATGAAGGATAAGGTTTCTTATATAATTGTTACTTGGAATAATGCAGATATAATAAAAAAATGTATTGATTCATTGTTTGAGCATTCAAATGTCGAAAATGAGGTAATTATCGTGGATAACGCATCGACTGATGATACATGTGATGTAATTAAAGATAATTACAAGAATGTAAGGCTTATTGAAACTGGAGAAAATTTGGGATTTAGTAAAGCTAATAATATTGGTTTAGAGCATGCTTCATCGAAATATGTCTTTTTCATTAACCCTGATGTAATTTTTGTGGAAGACATTATTACTCCTATGTTGGAGGTTTTAAAGAATGATGATAATGTGGGAATTGTAAGTCCAAGATTGGTATATGAAGATAGGTCGTATCAAACAAGTATTTGTAATTGGCCATCTGCAAAAAAACTGCTTTGGACTGATTGCTTTTTGTATAAATGTATGCCAAAGGATAGGATAAAGCATGTTGCACAGGCAAAATACGTGGGGACTGATAATTTTTTTGTAGATTGGACATATGGGGCGGCACATCTGTGTAGATATAAAGATGTTGTTAAAATAGGTGGTTATCCGGCAGGATATTTTATGTATGGTGAAGATACGGAGTTTTGTATGATGTTTCTTGATAAATTAGGAAAGAAGAATTATTATATGGGACAATGTGAGTTGATTCATCTTGGGGGATATAGTGAAAAACAAGTCTTAAATAGCAAAAAAGTAGAATATGGTACAAATGCTGCGATGTATTTTGTAAATAAGTATTATGGAAGATGGGCGTTATTTAGATATAGGATTTTACTATTAATGATATCTATAGTTAGGTATATTTATTTTTGGATTAAATGCAATTTTAATAGTAGTCAAAATAACATAAACAAAAAGATGAGATGGAAAACATCGGTGAAGGCAACATTGAGCTATGATGGCAGGATAAACTGAAATAGTTTGTTTGATATAGAATTGAGTTATATGACAAAAATATATTTTTTGCCACAGTTTAGAATATAAAATTTAGAAGAGTGATGGTGACAAAATGAGCGTTGCAATAAGTATTATTATGCCTGTATACAATGCAAAAGAGTATGTATCACATGCTATAAAGAGTGTATTAGATCAGACATTTGATGATTTTGAATTGATTATTATAGACGATGGCTCAACAGATGGTAGTTCAGGAATATGTGATGAGTTTTGTCAATCAGATAAAAGAGTTAGAGTAATACATCAAGAAAATGCTGGTATATGTGCCGCTCGAAATAAAGGTTTAAAGATGGCACGCGGTGAATATATTGGGTTTATTGATAATGATGATCAATGGGACAAGCATACATTGGAAGATAATTATAAATTACTAATTAAAAATAATGCTGATTGGGTAAAGTATGGTAAAAATGAAATTTTAATTAAAGACAACAAGGTCTTAAAATGTACAGCTGCTGAATTTTCAGATGATATTTATTATGATAATGAGATTATAAATAATCTTTTGAATATGAGATGTAAAGATATGATGACTTTTGTTTGGGATTCTTTATTTAAAAGGCAGAATATTGTAGAAAATGATATTACATTTGACGAAAAATTTGTATCTGGAAATGAAGATATTGATTTTTGTGAAGAGTATGCCATGGTAAGCAAATGTTTAGTTATAAATTCAAAGTGCTATTATGATCATAATACAAGATTAGGAGAGAGTGCGTCTTCCAAGACATCGATGAAGAAGATTTATTCATATTTATATTTATTGTCTAAATCTAATAGAAGATATAAGAATATTTTTTATAATAGGGTGTTTCCTGAAAAAGAATATTTATATATTATAACAAAGCAGATAATTGTAAATATTTGTCAGAAGGTAAATGATTTTGGTAAATTGAAAACACATAAAGAAAAAAAGAATATTATAAAGAGTATTGCTCGTGATAACGAATTCGAAAATTACATGAAAATGTCCGCGATAAATAAGAGTTGTGGTTCATTAAAACTGAATATATATATGAAATTGTTTTGTTGTGAGTGGTTCGGTTTGTTATTAGTTGTTGATAATTTTTCAAGAAAATTAATGTATTCTTTAAGGAAATTGAAAAGATAGGAGATCAGTTAGTTAATGTCTTATTGTAAAAAAAAATTTGCTGTTGGAATTATATTATATAATCCAAATCAAAATGATATCAATTACCTAAATAAGTTATATGCATATTTTGATCATATATATGTGTATGATAATTCAAAAAATAATAATAATCATTTAATAAATAAAACATATATATACAATTATGAAGGAAAAAATAGAGGATTAGCTAAGGGGTTTAATTGGTTTATAGATAAGAGTATTGAAAATGATACAGATTATCTATTGCTTCTTGATCAGGATTCTTGTTTTGATTTAAAAAAGTTGCAACAATTTATGAATGAAATAGAAAAAGAGCAAACGAGTCATAACATTCTAATTAGGGCATGTAATACATATCCATTTGGAAAAGAGGAAAATAACGTAATAAATGATATTCAAGTAATGAGTAAGGCCATATCTTCCGGTAGTTTTCTTAATATTCAATTACTAAAAAATGATGATATTAGATATGATGAGAATATGTTTATAGATTTTGTGGATGATGATTTTTGTATAAAAGCCATAAAGAAAGGGTATCAAATAGTGTGTTATAAAAGATATAGTTTTCCGCAACAATTAGGTTATATTTATAAGGGAAGAGTGTGTCATAATGCAATTAGACATTATTATATGATAAGAGATTTGGGTTATTTATATGAAAAATATAATAGCAGGTTTAAGTGTTTAATTATGTTAACGCGTTTTCTGTTACATGATTTAATAATTTGTTTTTTTGAAGATGAAAAAAAGAGAAAATTTTTAATGGCCATAAAAGGATATTTTCATTATTTAAAAAAAGTAACAGGTGAATATACGTCATAATCAATATGAGGAGGTAAGCATGGGACAGATAAAAGTAACTAAATGTTCTATAGATGGATTGTATATAATTGAACCGGCAGTACATGGAGACAGCCGAGGTTATTTTATGGAGACATATAACAAAAAAGATATGGTGGAATCAGGTCTTAACCTGAACTTTGTTCAGGACAATCAGAGTATGTCGGTGAAAGGTGTCTTGAGAGGTCTACACTTCCAGAAAGAATATCCACAGGGAAAATTAGTGCGTGTCATAAAAGGTAGGGTGTTCGATGTGGCGGTAGACCTTAGGGCAGATAGCAAAACGTATGGTAAGTGGTTTGGCGTTGAACTGACAGAAGAAAATAAAAAACAGTTCTATATCTCTGAGGGATTTGCACACGGTTTTCTTGTTCTAAGTGACACAGCAGAGTTTTGCTACAAGGTTACTGACTTTTATCACCCATGTGATGAAGGTGGACTTGCATGGAACGATCCCGAGATTGGAATAGAATGGCCGGAGCTATTTGGCGAATACAGCGGAAATGCAAATGCGAAGGGTTATATGTTGAGCGATGGAACGCCGCTTAATCTTAGTGATAAAGATCAAAATTGGCTCGGTATAAAGGATACATTTAGATTTTGAGTAATTGGCGGAGATACAAAACAGGAGAGGTTTTATATTTTTTGATGTTGCAATTAAGTCGATGCTGTATAGAATTTATTAATTAATGATAAATACATTAATTGCAAAAAATGCAGAATAAAAATTTGAAAGGTAATGTGGTTCAAACATTTAAATAATATAAGATATGGAAAAGTTAGTGAGTGTAATAATATTAACATATAATAATTTACAGTATTTACATGGTGCAATAGCTTCTGTTACATCTCAGAATTATAGGAATATTGAAATCGTTATTTCAGATGATTGTTCGGTTGGTGTGAGTAGAGAAAACATAATTGAGACAATAGCAGAATATCAGAAAGAAAATAATATTATAGTGAATGTTAACAAACAGAATTTAGGAACTGTAAAAAATTTCAATAATGCAATAAAAATTAGCAGTGGAGAGATTATCATACCATTATCGTGTGACGATAAGTTTGTTGATACTAATGTAGTTAGCGAAATCGTTATGCATTTTGAAAATACGGGTTGTTACGTTTGTACTTCTTTGAGAAAAGGCGAAAAAACAAACATGATTATGCCTGAGAAAAGAGATGTTGATATATTAATACGAAAAGATTTTTCTTTGTTGTTAGATAGATTATCTGTCAGTAATTTTATAAGTGGTTCTACATTGTATTATAGTCGTGAAATATTTGATAAATGCGGTTTGTTTGATGAAAAGTATTTATTGTTGGAAGATTATCCGTATGTATTTAAACTTGTTAAATCTAAAGTTGAAATAAGTTTCTTAAATAGAGTCACAATAATATATGGACAAGATGGAGTGTCAAATTCGAATGGCAACAAAAAACCAAATTCAAAGCTTATGAATGATATTAACATGTTCTATTGTGATGAGATAAGTAAGTCTGTATATTTAATAAAAAATACAAAATGTCGCAGATATGTAAAATATGAGATAGATAAGAGAAGAGCTGTTCATGGTAAAGTGTTTATTTATGTCAAATACTTGGATGTAACAATAGAAAAATTACTAAATAAGATAAGTAAAAGAAAAGAGTGTATTTTTTGGAGATTATACAAACAATAGGAAAGAGGGCTAAGTATGCAGGTAATAAAATATGTTTTCCAACCTCATGGTGATGACAGAGGACAATTAGTGGCTTTAGAGGAATTTAAAGATATACCATTTGAAATTAAGAGAGTATATTACATATATGATACACTCTCTGATGTAAGACGTGGTTTTCATGCACATAAAAATTTAGAGCAGATTTTGATATGTATTCACGGATCTTGTAAAATCTTATTGGACAATGGACACGAAAAAAAGATAGTACCTTTGGAAAAACCATATGAGGGTTTATATGTTGCGAACAATATGTGGAGGGAGATGTTTGATTTTTCTCCGGATGCTGTTTTGCTTGTTCTTGCATCAGAATTATATGATGAGTCTGACTATATTAGAGATTATGAAGAGTTTATTATGGAGGTTTCCAAAGATGGAGAACATATCTAAAATTTCTGCAGAAAGAAATTCGAGTATTGAATTGTTGAGAATACTTGCGATTATGGGTGTCATTGTTTTGCATTATAATAATCAAGCCATGGGTGGTGGATTGATGTATGTTGAACAAAAAAGTTTGAACCATTTTGCATTACTTGCATTAGAGGCGATGTTTATATGTGCTGTTAATGTTTTTGTTTTGATTACGGGATACTTTATGGTGACTTCTCAAAAAAGAAACATAGTTAAGCCTTTTGGACTTTTACTACAGGTAGTGGTGTTTAGGATATTAACCCTAATGGCGAACTATGTAATGAATAATCAGTTATCCGTAAAAGGGTTGATAGGTTGTTTGCTTCCTGTCAATTATTTTGTTATTCTTTATTGTACATTGTATTTTGTTTCTCCGTATTTAAATATTATATTGAAAAAACTCAGTAGTGCTCAATTAAAATGTATGATGATATGTCTCATACTGTTGTTTTCTGTATGGCCAACTCTTGTCGATGTTTTACAGTTTACAACAAAAAACGAATATATGGGGTTAAGTACAATTGGAATGTATGGCAGTCAATATGGTTATACTATTATTCACTTTGTACTGATGTATCTTATAGGCGGAAGTATTAGAATTTGTGAAACAGATGGGAAAAAGATAAGAGGACGCATATATAAGCTTATTGTAATATGGTTGTGTGTGGTTGCATTTATTGTCTTATGGTCGTTATATGATGCAAATTCGTCTTGGGAGTATTGTAATCCGTTAGTTATTATAGAAAGTGTAGTTGTATTTTTACTGTTTAAAAATCTAAATTTTAAAAGTAGAATTGTAAATTCATTGTCGAAAGCTACTTTTACGGTTTTTTTAGTACATACAAACTTTTTCAGGTGGTTGTATATTGACAAGTATGTTAATATGAGTTTGATAACAATGTTGTTGCATATTATGATTTCATGTATTTCTATATTTGTTATTTGTTATTTTATATGGTTGATATATGATTTGGTTACCAGACCTTTATTCAAATTATTGAATAAAATATTTAAACCATATTGTATTGATGTGGAGGATAATTATGAAAATACCTTTTGTTAGTTTTAAACCCATGGAGAAAGAGCTGGATGCTGATTTAAGAGGAGCCTTTAACAGAGTATATGAGAATAGCTGGTACATTGAGGGAAAAGAAGATACTGCTTTTGAAGATGCTTTTGCAAAGTTTTGTAATGTGAATTATTGCGTGGGAACAGGTAATGGTCTTGATGCGTTGGTGCTTCCGTTAAAGGCATTAGGTATAGGAGAAGGGGACGAAGTTATTGTACCTTCAAATACATACATAGCAACAGCTCTTGCTGTTACTTATGTAGGGGCTACACCTGTATTTGTTGAACCAATTATTGATACATTTAATATTAATCCCGATAAGATAGAGGAAAAGATTACAGATAAGACTAAGGCTATTATGCCCGTTCATCTTTACGGACAGCCATGTGATATGGACCCTATTATGGAGATTGCTAAAAGACATAACCTTTATGTTATAGAGGATTGTGCTCAGGCTCACGGAGCAACCTATAAGGGACGGGTTGTTGGTAGTTTTGGCGATGCAGCAGGCTTCAGCTTTTATCCGGGTAAAAATCTTGGCGCTCTTGGTGATGCAGGAGCAACAGTAACAAATAACGAAGAAGTCGCAAAGAAGGTCCGTGCGTTGGGTAACTATGGCTCTGATTATAAGTATCATCATATTTATAAAGGTATCAATACAAGATTGGACGAGCTTCAGGCTGCTTTTTTATCTGCAAAGCTTCCTCATCTGGACAAGATGAACGAGGAACGCAGACGTATTGCGAATAGATATTTAAATGAAATTAAAAATTCAAATGTTGTCTTACCATTTGTGCGTGATAATGTAGTACCTGTATGGCATATCTTTGGTATTCGTTGTAATGACAGAGATAAGTTAGAAAAGTACCTTAATGATAATGGAATTGGAACTAATAAGCACTACCCTATTCCTATGCATATGCAGGAATGCTATAGAGATTTGAATATAGCGGAGGGTGAACTCCCTATAGCAGAGGAGATTAGCTCCACTGAGTTAAGTTTGCCTATGTACTATGGTATGACTGATGAAGAAATTGGGTATGTGGTTGAGAAAATTAATTCATTTCAAAATGACAGATGAATAACGAGAGGAACTATTAAATGAATAAATTAAAGTTATTTGTTGTGAATATGTTTGTATATGGTTTGGGCGGGGTTATTAGCAAGATAATCCCGCTTATAATGGTTCCTATTGTTACCCGTTTGATGCCCAATACATCATATTTTGGAATTAGTGATATGTGTGATGTAATTATCTCATTTGCATCGGCGATTGCCGTTATGGGTATGTATGATGCAATGTACAGGATGTTTTTTGAAAAAGAAGATGATGAATATAAAAAGACAATATGCTCAACTACGTTATTTTTTGTAGGTATAACATCAGTCGTTGTTTTTTTGCTACTGTTATGTTTCAGGCAAGCAATTGCAAGCTTTTTTCTTGAAGATAAAGAATTAGCAAATATTATATATATAGTTGCCATAGCAACACTGGTTGGAGGAACTAATTCTATTGTTTCTGCGCCAACAAGGATGCAAAATAAGAAAAAAATCTTTTTGATTGCTAATATGGTCAGCCCAATTATTTCATATCTTGTGTCTGTTCCCATGCTTTTAAAAGGACATTATATTATTGCATTGCCTTTAGCATCACTTATTTCAAGTTGTACAATGGAAATTACTTTCCTTATTTTAAATAAAGGGTGGTTTGGGAAAAAATATATAGATTTAAAACTTTTAAAACCATTATTATTAATTGGCCTTCCATTGTTGCCAAATTTTTTGATTTATTGGCTGTTTAATTCCTGTGACAAGATTATGATAACAAGAATGATTGGTATTGGAGCATCGGGAATATATTCTGTGGGAGCAAAATTAGGACATGCAAGTCAAATTATTTATACTGCTTTTGCAGGTGGATGGCAGTTTTTTGCTTTTTCTACTATGAAAGAAAAAGAACAGGTAAAAAATAATTCAATGGTTTTTGAATATTTAGGTACTATATCTTTTGCTGTGAGTATGTTTGTATTTGCTTTAGCATATCCTATATACGACATCATGTTTACAGATGAATATCTTAGTGGTTATATAGTAGCACCGTATTTATTTTTGGCACCGTTGGTGCAGATGCTTTTTCAGATTGCTGCAAACCAATTCCTGGTTGTGAAAAAGACATGGCCAAATGCTTTGATATTAAGTAGTGGCGCTATTATAAATATTGTATTGAATTATTTTCTGATACCGATTATAGGTATAGAGGGAGCTGCTGTTGCAACACTGTTGGGTTATGTAATATCTGACATTATATGCGTAATTGTTCTTTGTAAAATGAAACTTATGATTGTATCAAGAAGATTTTTGATTATCACACTGATAATGATGATTTATATTGTTGTTTGGAGATTTATTACATTGGAGTATGTATTCTTGAATGTTATATTGGCAGTGCTGTGTTCGGTTGTATTTGTTATGTTTTATAAGAAGGATATTGACAAGGTCTTAAAATTTGCCAGATAGGAGAGTAGCGAATCATGATTATAAGAAATTTAAAAAAATCTGATGCCCTTCTCATGCTTGAATGGATGCATGATGAGTCGGTGGTTGAATATTTAGCGGCAGATTTTGCAAGCAAAACAATAGATGACTGCATCAGATTTATTGATAACAGTTTGTCTGATAAAGAAAATTTTCATCTTGCAATTGCTGATTCAGATGATGTTTATATGGGCACTGTGAGCTTAAAACATATTGACAGGATTGCTAAAACAGCTGAATTTGCTATTACTATGCGTAAATCTGCCATGGGAACAGGTGCCGCTGCATTTGGTATGGCAGAGATAATTAAGTATGGTTTTGAACATATAGGTTTAAACGCCATATATTGGTGTGTATCTGAGCAAAATCAGCGTGCTATAAGGTTTTATAACAAAAGATATAAAACTACTGATTATGTTCCGGAGAGTATTTTGACTAATTATTCTAAGGAACAGGTAGAGAATCTTTTGTGGTATGAGGTTAGTTCGGAAGAATAAAAATTAGAAATTTTTGTATACAAATTGGAGCATCCAAAATCATTGACTTATTACGCAAAAGTGTTTATACTTTTGCGTATAATATTTCTACTGTTCATATTTTATTAGGAGAATTACTTTTTCAAAATACCGGCTTTAATAAAATGGTTAGTAAAAATATGTTGATATTTAAGTGAATTTGTATTTGGCACATAGTACTATTACTTTAGTAAAATGTGAGGGAAAGTTATGGATAAATTTGATTATGTTAAGTTAATTGTAAACACCCTGCGTGGCTCTACGGGGAATAATTTTCAACAGCAAATAGGCGTTGTCTTAAAAGAGTACTATAAAAATAAACATGTTACATATGAGATGCCGTCTTACCTTGGTGGGGATAAAAAAAATGATGGCTGGGTTGTTGAAGATGCACTATTTTATCAAATATATGCACCGTCAAGAAATTATGATTCCATGAAAAGAGATATGCAAAAAAAGTTTTCAGAGGACTTAAATGGTTTGCTAAAAAATATATATAATAAGGGATTATGGAACGGGAAATTAAACAAATTTATCTACATTGTCAATACAATAGATGGTGAATTGCCGGAAGATAGCGAGAGATACTATGATAAAGAAGTAGAGAGATTGAAATTAGAGTATTCAGTTGATTTTGAATACGAAGTCGTTAATTTGGATTATATTTTTGATGTTCTGTGTGAAATATACGATAAAACCATTCTTGAAAAGATATCAGCTAAACTTAGTGTTAATAATATGTTAGACTATAATGCTGTGGATGAAACAAATATGATTCAATTAATTTATAGAATATCTTCTAACATTAGTGAGAAATTTATAAAAGAAGAATGTGATGACAATAATCGCTATGAAAGAGTATCGTCGGTTGAAAAAATATCTATAAATGATTTAGATGATAAGAAAGATGTTATAGAGAAAATCATAAGTAATCTTGATGTTGTTGAGAATGCAATAAGAAATATTAATCAGGATGTTTTGTTTGAACATAAATTTGAACGAGTAAAAAATCATGTCATAGATAAATATGATAAATTGAAGGAAGAATTTCATGGTGTAGAACTGTATAATAATTTGCTTAATGATTTGGTTTCATATGCAGGTAGTGCTGATATAGATAAAACAGGAACAGAGTTTTTAGTTGTTTATATTTTTGACAAGTGTGATATTTTTGAGAAAGAATAGGTGATAAAATGATATTACCGGATAAGTATGTTACATTATCTGAAAGTTTTATAGGGCTAAGTGGGATGCTGCTTGATACATTAGGAAAGACCAATATGACTGTAGATAAACTCTGGAATAAGTTTAATGATAAATATGTATCAACCAAAAAAATTAGTAATATACCTACGTATCAGAAATATATATATGTGTTACAGTTTATGTACATAGCAGATATGATTAATTATAACGGCAAGGGGGAAGTGTTTAATGAAAATATTAAAACTTGTAATTAAAAACCCTCATAAAGAGATAATTAGAGATATTGATTTTTCTGAGACTGGTATTTCTTTTATTTATGGAGATATTCAAGAGCCAACAAATAAAAAAGCAACAATCAATAGTTTGGGTAAAACATTATTACTTAAATATATTGATTATATATATGGTGCAAATGAAGATAAAAAAGTCGTAGGTGAGGTTCTTGCTGGATATATCCTTGATGCAGTAGTATTATTTGAAAATAAAAAGTATGATGTAAGAAGAATTCTTGGTGAGTCTCAGAAGATATTAATTGAAGGTAAAGTATATAATTTAACCGAGTATAAGCATTTTTTTAAGATAAAGAGAAGTTTATATAGTAAACAACTCATAGTAAATAAAAAAAGTACTGAAATAAGTTATAATACGCGCCCGGATAAGCTTGATGTAACAACATGTTTAAGATTGCTGAATTTATTAAAATTAGTGGATGATATTGAGAGTATATATGATTCTCAGGATAGGATAAAGGCACTTAAAGAACAAAAAAAGGAGGTAGTGTCTTTTTATGGTAACTGGGATGTAAATAAGATAGATGAAGAGATTTTTTATGTAGACAAAGAAGTAGAGCGACTAAGAGAAGAATTAGAAAAAATCAGCGTAAAGATAAAGAAAATAGAAGTATCTGATTTACAACAAAATGTTATAGAAGAGTATGCTGATAAAGGCAAAAAGTTAAAAGAGTTAAAACGAGAATACGAGAAAAGAAGAACTGAATGTGAACGCTTAGAAGAATTTATTCAAAATTCAAAAAAGAATGATTTGACAAGCGAACACTTGTTGCTTATTTATGAAAAGGCAAAACAAGAAGTTCCGGAAATGGTAAAAAAGGAGTTGAAGGAGGTAGAAGCATTTCATAATAAGGTTTATAAAGAACGAGAAGCTTTTCTTGGAGAAAAAAGAAATCAATTATTAGAGGAAATGGATGGGATAGACATTGAACTTAAAGAATTAGCTGAAAGGGTTGATACAATAGGACGTATAATTTCAACAAATGAAGTTTATCAAGAATCGATAGAACTTTATAGTAAGTATAATTCGGATTTGCAGGAATTGGTTTACAAGCAAGGCAAGTTATCTCAAATTAAAAATGTTGATAATGCTATAGACGAAGAAAAAAATAGCTTGGCTGATAGTTTTAACAATGCATCTCAAATAAGAAAAACTTATGAAGAATTGGTGCTGAAATATAGAAATTTTGTTTTTTCTTTAATTAAGTCTATATATGATAAAGAGGTCAACTCCTTTTTTGATATTAAGGTACGACAATTTCATTCAACAACAAGACCGGTGAGTTTTGAATTTTCAATCAAAGGTGATACAGGAGAAGGTGTGAGTGAAGTAAAGAAGAACCTTATGGATTATCTGATATGTAGATACAATACAGCTGTTAATGTCATGTTACAGGATTCAGCATGTTATAATGGTATTGACCCTAGACAGGTTGCAGGAATGCTTATAGAATTAGGTAAAATTGCAGAGGAAACTAACAAACAAGTGATAGTAGCAGTGAACAAATATCAGGTTACAGGGTATGATGAAGTTATAAAATACATTATTGATAATCATGCTGTTATTCTGTCTGAAAATGACAAATTGATGAAATTTGATTTTTAGCTGAGTTATTAGGAGCTGATAGATGGGGTATCAGATTGCTCTGATAGCAATTGAAAAAATACATAGTTATTATTATTTACAAGAAGGTACAGAAAAGCATGAAGAAGATATTAAGGAAGCCGCAAAGTATGACCATGAGGGACTATTGCTTTGGGGTTTTTTTTACTGATACCGATTTCGTTTGTAGCGTATGCAGGAGCTAATACTATAACGAAGGAATATGGAGGGATTTATTTAACGTGATACATCAATTGTTCAAGTACATTATGTAAAAGTTGTTACATATAATAGGGAAGTCCATATTTAACAAGAACCTTTCACGTTGCAGTAAGCAATATAGACGGAACACAGCTGCTTCCTGCGTATTAGCAGTGGCTTTTGTTGCTGCGATTGTAGTGTATAACTCTGACTGGGCAAAAGAAAAGAATGAGGGGTCGCTTTGGTCGAGTTCATCCGTTTTTGAATTAAATAGGGGAAACCCGGAATCGTTTTGTTATTTTGCGGTTGGTGAGGGCGATTTTATAGAACTGGAAGTTGATATTAAAGAGCTTAACGGTTCAATTTTGGTTTTTGTATACACTTTCGATAAAAGCGAAGAAAGTGTTCATGATATTAATGACATTGAGCTAAAAGATCAGATTATCTGTGACGAGATAGAAAAGACAGGACTATATAAGTACTCTTTAGATTCAGAAAAAGTATCAAACTATTGTATAAATATTGAATTATCCGATGACAGCCGGGATGCGGTTGTACAGGATATAGTGTATACATGGTGTAACAATTAGACTAATCTTATGTATAAACTTGGGATAAAAAAAGGAAAACAGACAGATGTAAACAGTATAAGAACTATAACGGAATGATTATGGGCGTTTTAAAGAGACATAAAAAGATATCGTTATGGACAATTTTTGGTTTCATAATAGTCTTTATATTGTTTGATTATATAATTCAGGCAACTGTTAAAGATAACGTTTGGAAGCTTATAAACAATAGAGGATTAAGCATAGACGGTATTGTTTCCATGGAGACTCTTTGTTCTTCGTATGAGAAAGAAGCTATGGATAATGCCGGTGAAAACTACCTCTTTCCTTTGATTTTACTGATATCAGCATGGAGATAGAAAACGGTGAGTTTGTTGCCGTTATGGGAAAATCAGGTTCGGGCAAGACCACTTTGCTCAATGTGTTAGGCTGTATTGATAAGCTTACGGAAGGAGAATACTATTTGGATGACGTTGATATCAGCAGTCTGGGAATGTTCAGGCTTGATAAGGTGCGAAAAGAAAAGATAAGTTTTATATTTCAAAATTATGAGCTGATGGATAATTATACGGTGTACGAGAATATAGAATTACTGCTTTTGGCACATAAGGTAAGCAGCAGGGAAAGACGAAAAAAAGTAAATGCCATTATGGAGCAGTTGGGTATCCGGGAGTTGGGGAAAAAATATCCGGGACAGATTTCGGGTGGTGAGCAACAAAGAACCGCCATTGCAAGAGTGCTTGTTGCGGACAGGATAATTGAGATTGCGGACGGCAGGATAACAGATTCGCAAAATTGATGTAAAAAGCTACCCAATATTATATTCATAATTACCATTATGTGTGAATATCTATAAAATATCAGGAATGTTTGCCAAAATACTCATTCTGTGATATCATATACCTGTCTGTGGGGAGGACACAGATTTTGAAAGGTTAAGAAACCTTAGCGCCATGCACCTTTTACGGTAATGAAAGCGATTTTTGATATAATGTAAAAACGGCTTTACATATACAAAACGAACTTTCATTTATTGTACAGGTTAACGAGGAAAAGAGTTTATCGAAGATTCGGCGGATGCTCTTTCGCAAAGCTGATTGCGTTACGATCGGGTCAAATATGAGAGGAATCTCAAAACAAAACCCCGTCGGTCAGCTAATATAACGTTATATAGGGAGATGCATTTTTTGCACCCCCTTTTTCGTGTTGTATGATTTTATTGAAATGAGGTAAAAAAATATGTGCGGAATAATAGGATTTACAGGAAAAAGGCCGGCTAAAGATATTATTATAAACGGTCTTGAGAGACTTGAGTATAGAGGATATGACAGTGCCGGTATTGCATTGCTTGAGGACGGTAAGATTACGGTTAAGAAGAGAACCGGTAAGGTTGAGGAATTAAAGAAACTGTGTGCCGGCGATGAAAACACATCAAATTGTGGTATCGGACATACAAGATGGGCGACCCACGGAGGAGTAACTGATGTAAATGCTCACCCTCACAGATGCGGTCAGGTTGCGCTCATACATAACGGAATTATCGAGAATTACCGTCAGCTTGTGGTTGAGTACGGTCTTGCAGGGAAAATTATATCCGAGACGGACTCAGAGGTTGTTGCAGCTCTTCTTGATACATTTTATGAGGGAGATCCTGTTGCGGCTATCAAGAAAACTGTTAAGGCACTTTCCGGTGCATTTGCCCTTTGCATTATGTTTCAGGATATTCCGGGGAAGATATTTGCCATAAGAAATGTCAGCCCTATGGTGGCAACTTCATGTCAGGACGGCTCTATTATAGCATCTGACCTGACAGCCCTTGTGGAATTTTCAAAGGACTATTTTGTTGTGCCGGAGTATCATATACTCACCTTGTCAGAAGACGGAATAGATATAAGAACCCTTAAGGGTGAGAAAGCAGAACCTCAGATGCTGACTGTGAACTGGGATATAAAGAGTGCACAAAAAGGCGGATATCCGTTCTTTATGCTTAAAGAGATATATGAGCAGCCTGATTCCATCAGGAATACCGTGGCTCCGAGAGTGTCAGAAGGGCTTCCTGATTTTACAGCTGATGGTATAGAAGATTCTGTATTTGAAAAATGCAAGCGTGTTGTTGTGGTTGCCTGCGGTACGGCTATGCATGCAGGAATGGTCGGAAAACACGTAATTGAGGATTTGCTCAGAATACCGGTACAGGTGGAGATAGCATCGGAGTTCAGATATAAGAACCCTATAATCGATTCGGATGCCCTGACAATTGTACTCTCCCAGTCAGGCGAGACCATAGATACACTTGAGGCATTGAAACTGGCTAAGTCAAGAGGGTCAAAGGTTATATCCATAGTGAATGTCAAGGGTTCAACCATTGCCCGTGAAAGTGACTATGTGCTTTATACCCATGCAGGACCGGAGATAGCGGTAGCCAGTACAAAGGCTTATACAGTACAGGTGTCAGCTATGTATCTCATTGCATGCCGTATGGGACTTGTAAAGGGATTGATAGATGAAGCATATGCAAAGAAGTTTATGACAAAGCTTCTTAATGCCCCTAACATAATTGAGGAAACTTTGAAAAATGCAAACAATATAAAAAGGATTGCAAACCACATTAAGCTGTCGCAGGATGCTTTTTACATCGGAAGAGGTCTCGATTATACTATGAGTCTTGAAGCTGCCCTGAAGTTAAAAGAGATTTCTTATATTCATGCAGAAGCCTATGCGGCCGGTGAATTAAAACACGGAACCATAGCTCTTATCTCAGAAAATGTTCCGGTTATAGCACTTGCCACTCAGGAGGATGTATATGAAAAGGTTATATCCAATATAAGAGAAGTTAAGGCGAGAGGTGCATATGTTGTACTTGTCAGCATGGATGATAAGGTGGATGATCCTGCAATTTGTGACAAACACATTAGAATACCAAAGCTTGATAAAGAGTTTACGGCTTTTGCCACAGCAGTTATATTACAGCTTATAGCTTACTATACATCAGAGGCTAAGGGACTGGATGTTGATAAACCTCGTAATCTGGCAAAATCAGTAACTGTAGAATAACAAAAAACAGGATGAAGATTGTTGATATATCAATAATTTTCATCCTGTTTTTCAGTTGCGAAAATGGCCGACTATTCTGCATCTGTCTGTGTTGCCGTATCAACCGGAGTGACGGATGATATCATAGCTGCATCCAGCGCGAGAAAATCTTCGTCGCTGATATAATATTCATTGTTATCTTCTATAATAGTTACGGTTATGACAACGGGGTCACTGTAAGTCATATTGAGGCAGCCTAAATTTAAAATGCTTAACAGACCATCGGAAAATGTGGTTTCGTACTGTTCAAGGGTATAATCGTTGTAAGTGCCGTTTGCAACTTCCTGATTAAAATGCTCAACATAGGTTACAACCTGATCTTTTGTCTGTGAAAAAAGATTTATAGGGTAGATGGTTACATCTACGGTATAAACGCCGTTGCTTTTCTTTGCTTTATCGACCTTGTAATTTATTTTGCTGTAGATATTTTTTGCCAAATCTATATAGCCCTGTTTTGCACCGGAAACATCGGATATGGTAATACCGTAATATGAAATAATATTGTCAGCAAGATGTTCCATGTTCCTTTCATACAGTGCATCGGCATCGGACTGATTTGCACCTGTGGCGGCTATATAATCTTCCTTGGCACCAAGATAGTTAATGGCAATAAGACTGTTAACATAGTCCTGATATCTGCTTTCCTCTTTTCCGGAGCATCCGACAAGAGAAAAAAGTATGGTAAAACTTAAAAATAAGGGTAAGAGGCATTTTGTCTTAAACTTCATAATAACAATCCTTTCAATAAATGAATACAGGAATTAATATAACACATATGAAAAATAAATGCGATACAAAATTTGTCGATTTAACGGAAAAAAATAAGTGCAATATGTCAAAGGGTGTGATATACTATTTATGTTTACAGTTAATGAGTAATTTTTGAAAGGGGTTATATATATAATGGATATTCAGTTGAAAACAGCATCATTTGGCGGATACGATAAAAAAGCAGTAGAGGCGTATATTGAGGAGCTTAATCAGGCACATGAAAAGGAAGTGGAAACTTTAAAGGCAAATGTGTTAAAGCTGAGTGAGACAGTTAAGAACCTTCACACTATGAGAGAAGTCAATCTTAATGAATCATCCAGTACTATAGACAACCTTAAAAGGGTCAATGACGAGCTCCAGGTAGAGGTTACTCAGCTTAAACAGCAGTTAGAGACATATAGATATAAAGAAGAAGAATCTGCAAACAGATATGAGTCTATTTCAAGAACACTTCTTGAAGCAAGAGAAAATGCGGATACATTACAGAGACAGACTGCAAAAGAGTGTGAGGAGTTAAAGACAAGGACAGAGGAAGAGTGCCAGCAGCTTACAGATGAGACAGTAGCTGCCTGCGACCGACTCACAGCGGAGACAAGCAGTGCCTGCCAGGAGCAGAGAGAGACTACTTATGCAGATTGTGAAGAGCTTAAGAGACAGACTAAAGCTGAAACTGATGCGCTTATTGCAGATACAGAGTACAATTGTAAGACTCAGACAGAAGAGACAAAGCTTGCATGTGAGCAGCAGTTAGAAACTACAGAGTCGGAGTGCGAGGAAATGCGCAATCAGGCGAGGATAGAGTCATACAACATCCGTATGGCAGTAAAGCGTGAGTGTGAGAGCGTAAGCGACTTTTTATCTCAGCTTATGGTCTGCGTGGACAATGTCGTTAAGGCATGTGACGAGACAAAAACAGTGGCAGATCAGGCATTTCCTGAATTAAAATAGATAATACATTTGTTTTGTACAAGCATATGCAAGTATGAGTATATGTATCATAAACCTGTTACGTCTGGTTCTCTGTCGCTTTTGGAGGCGGGGAAACTGACAGTGAGTTTATGAATATGTATACTCATATTTGTATATTTCAAAATATCTTACCATGAGAAAAGGGGGAAATACTATGATACTTGAAAATAAATACCTTAGAAAAGCTATATTAAAGGCAGGCTATGTGGTTATAGTAAAAAGCTGCCATGCAAAAGAACGAAAAAGTAAACTTGAATATATTTCTCCAAATGCGTCTATGTTAGGAATGAATGTTGAACTGTTGAATAAGGGTATGAAGCTTACGGAGGATTATATATATCCGGAAGACAGACAAAAGGTTATACAGACTGTAATCACTGCCAATGATAACAACGTAAAGGATTATGTCCATGAGTACCGTATGGTGGGGGATGACGGTAAACTCTACTACGTTTCAAACGAGATATCCGTGTCGGAGCTAAAAGACGATTATTTTACTATCGAGTTTTATATAAAGGATATAGGAGAGCAAAAGAAATACGCGGATGCACCGGCAAACGTGTCATCCCTTGAAAGTAAATTTTCCGGTAAGCTGGAAAATATGGGTGATGAGTTGGAGGATATGTCTCTGAAAGACAAAATGGAAACTATCATGAAGGTATTTTCGGGATTGTCCGATTTGTATTCCGTCTATGTGAACTTGGATTGCAAAATCCAGTTTCCGCCTGTGGGACCTGCTACAAATATGGGAGATTTTTATGATTTGTTTGAAAAACCGTCATATAAGGAATACTTTAAATATATCAGGCAGGTTGTTGTAAACAATGATGCACCTACGCTCCTGGACAGAGAAGAAGGCGGTATAGGCAAGATATCTGCCGCACCGATAAAACTTGGAGAACATTTGCTGGGCATATGGATTTTAGGTTCTTATACAGAGTCAGAGACAGAAAAACTGAAGAAGATATATGAGAATCACTGGATAATCGCATCACTCCTTTCCGACTATGCATACAAGAATACCATGGTTGACAAGGAGATTGCAAAGTCCAGGGGTGCCGGGGCGAAACTCAGGGAAGAGCTTGCAAGACAAAACATAATAAATGATGCACTCAGCAAGATTAACAGTCGTCTGGTGGACAATGTTGATGCAGTGGTGGAGGAAACCATAAAAGATGCAGGTGTTCATATGAATATAGATAAGGTTTTTGTGTACACTATGGCAAGAGGAAACTCTGAGGAGTATAAGCTGAGAAGTTACTGGGATGCCTCCGGTGAGGAACCGAGCGAGGATTTATACAGAACCCTTCCGGCAAGAATGTATCTCATAGAGGAAAATATCAAAAACGGCCAGGGCTTTTATATGGTGGACAGCTCCGTTATGACTGAGGATGACAAGCTGAATGTCATGAGATTCAACTTTAAGTCCGTACTGGCATATCCGTTGTATCTCAACAATAAACTGTACGGAACAATTTTCTTCGCTGTTACCAGGATGCAGCGGTTGTGGACAAGTGATGAACTGCGGTTTACCAAGAGTATTGCCCTTGTGGTGCAAAATATGCTTGAAAATGCAGAGGGTGATGAAAATATCCGTTCTGTAAATAAACATCTTATCGCAACATATAATAATTTCCGAGTAGGAGTTTTTGTCAGGGATACCTATTCAGGGGAAGTACTTTTTTCAAATTCAAAAATGAATGAGATGCTTGGATATGATTTTACAGGTGGAGACAGCCGGGTTATTCTCACCGATCTTCACGACAGATTTGACAATATAACAGGTATGAGAAAACCGTTTATCACAAAAGAAAAGATTGTTAACTGGCGAAGCTACATTAAGAGTCTGGATGATATAATGGATATCACTGAGATTCAGATAGAATGGCTCAAGGGTGAGGCAGCGTCACTTATAATTTTAAGAAAAGCTAAGGATTTAAAATAAAATGACGATATATTTATTAGCGGGAAAGGAGTAGAACATGGCAAGTTCAGATATAGGAATTGATTTAGGAACAGCCAGTATACTAGTTTATGTTAAAGGTAAAGGCGTTGTGCTGAAGGAGCCTACCGTTGTTGCCTATGATAGAGACACCAACAAAATAAGAGCCATAGGAGAGGAAGCGAGGCTCATGCTTGGCAGAACTCCCGGCAATATAGTAGCTGTAAGACCACTCAGGCAGGGCGTTATCTCAAGTTATGAAATAACCGAAAAAATGCTTAAATATTTCATTCAGAAAGCTGTCGGAAAAAGCTTTTTTGGAAGACGACCACGTATAAGTGTGTGTGTTCCCTCCGGTGTTACCGAGGTTGAGAAAAAAGCGGTGGAGGACTCCACATATCAGGCAGGAGCGAGAGAAGTGTTTATTATCGAGGAACCGGTGGCGGCAGCTATAGGCGCAGGCATTGATATATCAAGACCTTGCGGAAATATGATAGTTGACATAGGCGGAGGAACCTCTGATATCGCAGTTATATCTCTGGGTGGAACAGTGGTAAGCACATCAATTAAGGTGGCAGGGGATGATTTTGATGATGCCATCGTAAAGTTCATGAGAAAAAGACATAACATTCTCATAGGAGAGCGCACAGCGGAAGAGATAAAAATTAACATAGGTACCTGTTATAAGAGACCTGAAAATATAGCTATGGATATACGCGGACGTAATCTTGTTACGGGGCTTCCGAAAACGGTAACCGTAACATCCGATGAGACAGAGGAGGCTTTGCGGGAGGTCACTGCCCAGATAGTGGATGCAGTACATTCTGTTCTTGAAAAAACACCTCCTGAACTTGCGGCTGATATAGCTGACAGAGGTATTGTTCTCACAGGTGGCGGTGCATTGTTGCATGGTCTGGAAGATCTTATAGAGGAAAACACAGGTATCACTACCATGACCGCAGAGGAACCGCTGACAGCGGTTGCTATCGGAACAGGCAAATATATAGAGTATTTAAGTGAAAAGAAGTAATTCAAGGAGTTGAAAAAGATGGTAAGAGGGTTATACACAGCCTGGACAGGACTTCGCAACGAGGAAAAGCGAATGGATGTTGTAACTAACAATATGGCTAATGCAGATACCACGGGATTTAAGAAAGTGGACGTAACTTCACAATCTTTTGCGTCCCAGCTTGCAGTTAAGATCAATGATGAAACAGTTGGACCAAACGTGGTAAGAGGTATCGGAAATGTAACATTAGGTGTAAAGATTGGCGAGACATATTATGACATGAGCCAGGGGAACTTTAAGGAGACCGGAGATCTGTATAATTTTGCATTATCAGGCAGGGGATTCTTTACCATCAGCATGACAGACAAGGCTGGAGTTGAACACATCAGATATACTCGTGATGGAGATTTTACAGTTACCAAGGATGGTTATCTTGTTACCAAGGATGGGGATTCTGTGCTGGGTGAAGACGGAAATCCTATACAAATTCCGGGAGCAGCTACAAATGACATCAATGTGAATGAATTAGGAGAGATATATGTTGGAGACGACTATATAACCTCGTTTGGATTGGTTGATTTTGAAAGCTATGATGCGCTTTCGAGCTACGGCGAAAATATGTATGAAGCTGTTGAAGGTGCGGTTATGACAGATGCGGATGTGACTGTGACACAGGGGTATCTTGAAATGTCAAACATTAATATGGTAACCGAAATGGTAGATATGATTGCCGTAACCAGAGCATATGAAACAAATCAGAAAATGATTCAGGCAATTGACAATACTCTGGGTAAAGCGGTTAATGACATAGGAAAGCTGTAAGGAGGTAGACTAATATGATGCGTTCACTTTGGACTGCGGCCTCAGGAATGAGAGCGCAACAGACAAATGTAGATACAATAGCAAACAATCTGGCAAATGTAAACACAACAGGATATAAAACACAGGAAGCAAGTTTTAAATCCCTTTTATATCAGAATTTGCAATCCACTTCCACAAATAACGTAGGGGAGGAAAAACCGGTGCCTGCAGAAGTGGGCCTCGGAAGCAGGGTTTCTGCCATTACAAGTTCCTTTGTTCAGGGAAGTCTTTTATCGGCAGAAAGTCCGTTCTCAATAGCGATAGAGGGCGATGGATTTTATCAGGTAAGAACAACAAGCGGTGAGATACAGTATACAAGAGACGGTAATTTTACAGTGTCACCGATTGCCGGCGGTAATCTTCTGTGTACAACAGACGGATATCCGGTTCTTGATCAAAGAGGAAATAATATCATCCTGCCAAACAATTATTCTGCACAGGAAATGTCGGTGGGACAAGACGGAGTCATAGGGTTTCCGGGAGCAGATGGAAATGTGAGACCTCTTATATCAAACGGATATGAGGTAAAGTTCGGATTGGTACAGTTCAATAATCCTACAGGACTGCACAAAGCAGGAAACAATAACTTTGCAGTCACTGTGGCATCAGGAGACCCTATAGCGGAGGATGGCAACCCTAATCTTGTACAAAGTAAAACACACCAGTACTATACAGAAGGCTCAAATGTAGATGTTGCAAATGAAATGGTAAACCTCATAGTGGCACAAAGAGCCTACGAAATGAACTCAAAAGCCATACAGGCCACAGACGAAATGATGCAGCAGGCTAATAACTTACGATAGCTGAGCCGTGCGCCGCTGCCATCATATAGCGAGTTGAGCTTGCTCAAAACGAGCTATATGATGGTGGCGGCATAGGGCGAAGCCCGATACCGACTCGAAGAGGAGGTAGGGCTCAGCGAGCGAAAGAAGAAGAAACTGAGAAGCGAAGCCCGATACCGACTCGAAGAGGAGGTAGGGCTCAGCGAGCGAAAGAAGTGGAGAACACAGAAAGGAAGCACGAAAATGTCAATTTCTATGAATGGGATATCCGGCACTGATTATTCCTCAATAATAAATCAGACCCAGACCGGAAAACTTGAAGAAACAATAAATAAAACAGATAAAGAAAATACGTCAACAGACGAAATGATGGAAGCCTGTAAAGAATTTGAGGCGTATATGATAGAACAGATATACAAATCTATGGAGAAAACCATTATAAAAGCTGATGACGAGGAAAATGAGTATCAGGAATATTTTGGAGATATGCAGATACAGGAGTACGCTAAGACAGCGGTAGAACAGGGCGGTTTTGGCCTGGCTAACCAGTTGTATGAAGCAATGCTTAACAATCAGGGGCCTAAGACTATTGCTGATGCAGACGGAGAATAAAAACGGAAAGGCCTTAAGAAGATGACAAGGGAAGGCTATATAGAAAAAATAATATACAAAAATGAGGAAAACGGATATTCTGTATTTGTTGTCTCCGGCGACGACGGAGAAGAATTATTTGTGGGCAACTTATTTGGCATCGGTGAGGGCTTATACATAATCGCAGAAGGAGAATACGTTAATCATCCTCAGTATGATATACAGTTCAAATTTTCATCCTGTGAGATAACTATGCCGGAGGATATCATAGGTATAGAAAGATATCTTGCATCAGGTATAATCAAGGGAATCGGCGAAGTTCTTGCCAAAAAAATTGTAAAAAAATTCAAATCAGAAACCCTAAGAATAATTGAAGATGAGCCGGAACGTCTGGCAGAGATAAGCGGTATTTCGGAGAGAAAAGCAAGAGCTATAGCTGTATCCTATTCCGAAAAAAGGGAATTTCAGGAAGTCGTTATATTTTTAAGCCAGTACGGTATATCCGTAAATATGGCAATAAAAATATACAATGAATACGGAGACCGTGTCTATGAGATACTGAAAGGCAATCCTTATAAGATAGCTGAGGATATATCCGGAATAGGCTTTAAAGTGGCTGACGATATAGCCAGAAAAATGGGAATAAGCGAAAATTCGGTGTACAGGCTTCGTTCCGCTTTAATATATGTGCTTAATATGTCGGCTGGAGAGGGACATATGTACCTGCCAAAAGACATGCTGATAAAAAAAGCAATAGAACTGACAGGAGACGGGAACCCTGACTTTAACTATGGATATGCGGAATACCGGGATGCGGAAAGTGCACAGTCTGTATATGATATAGCATATGAAAATATGAGCAACCAGCTTGATGAACTGGCTATAGAAAGTAAAATTATTATAAAGGAAATATGTGGCTCGGTGGTGGTATACAGCAATACCAATTATTACGTTGAGCTTAACACTGCGAGAATGTTACTGGATTTACAGCTCAGGTATGACATGCCGGAGAACGAGCTTGAGGCAGATATATCCGGGATAGAAAAAGACAACAAGATAGTACTTGATGAGACACAGCGGCAGGCGGTAAAGGAAGCTATATCTGCCGGGGTGGCTGTAATTACAGGCGGACCGGGAACGGGGAAAACAACCATAATAGATGCAATCATAAAATATTTTTCAAAACAGGGTATGGAAATCATGCTCTGCGCACCAACCGGAAGAGCTGCAAAAAGAATGACGGAGCAGACCGGATGGCCTGCACAGACCATACACAGAATGTTGGAATTTAACGGTGCCATAGATGAAGACAGGACAAGCGGTCCTAAATTTGCCAGAAACAGCTCCAATCCGTTAGAATGTGATGCTATTATAGTGGATGAGATGTCCATGGTAGACAACTTTATATTTTATTCTCTTCTTCAGGCGGTGACGTACGGAACAAGACTCATCCTTGTAGGAGATGTAAATCAGCTTCCGTCGGTAGGAGCAGGAAATGTATTAAAGGATATTATTAATTCTGATTGTTTTCCGGTTACGGTGTTAAATAAGATATACAGGCAGGAAGAGGGCAGTGATATAGTTTATAATGCACATATTATAAACAAGGGAGAGCATCTTGAGATAAGCAATAAAAGTAAGGACTTTTTCTTTATACCAAGGAATGGCGGAACAAATATTATACAGGAAGTCAAGGAACTTATATCGGATAATTTGCCGAGGTATCTTGGGATTAATCCGCTGGATATACAAGTGCTCACGCCTATGCGAAAGTATGAAACAGGTGTGGAGAACATGAATCAAAAACTGCAGGCATTGCTCAACCCTCCTTCAAAAGAAAAACCGGAGAAAGAAAAAAATGGTGTAGTATTTCGCTGCGGTGACAAGGTAATGCAGATAAAAAATAACTATAAAAAGGAATGGAAGATATACTCTCCGGGAAAATATCTTCTTGAGGAAGGCGTAGGCGTGTTTAACGGTGATGTGGGCGTTGTCGAAAAGATAAGCGATTTTGACGAGGAAATCACCGTGTATTTCGATGACGGAAGAGAGGCTGTTTACGGCTATAATGAGCTGGATGAATTGGAACATGCATTTGCCGTAACCATACATAAATCACAGGGAAGCGAGTATCCTGCGGTCATTATTCCTCTGCTGACGGGAACAAAAAAGCTTCTCAACAGAAATTTGCTGTACACAGCCATAACAAGGGCAAAAAGAATGGTGGTCATAGTGGGCAATATCGGGCTTATAAACCAGATGATAGACAACACCGAAGAACAACAGAGATACACGTCTTTATCCCTTAGAATACAGGAGATGATGGATAACGTTTAACATAATAAATAACACGTTGGATATAGTGTTTCCCCCGGCATGTATCTGTTGCGGTGAAATACTGAAAAGAGACAGGAGATACATATGCAGAGCCTGTGAAAATAAAATATCATATCTCAGGGAACCGTGTTGCCTCAAATGCGGAAAGGAGATAAGTGACGAGGACAAAGAATATTGTTCTGATTGTGAAAACCATCAAAGAAGTTATGACAGGGGATTTCCGGTTATGAACTATGAAGAACCCATAATCAGCAGTATGACAAAATTCAAATATGGCGGCAGGAAAAAATATGCTGTCTATTACGCAAAAGAGATTGTAAAAAAGTATGGAAGCAGATTTTACGAGCTTGGAATTGAAGCATTGATTCCGGTGCCCATACACAAAGACAGATTGCGTAAGAGGGGATATAACCAGGCTGAAATACTTGCGGAAGAAATGGGAAAGATGCTGGGGATACCGGTGGATTCCGGCATTATAAAAAGAGCTGAAAAAACCCTTCCCCAAAAGGAGCTTGACAATATCCGGCGGGAAGAAAATCTAAAAAATGCTTTTGGATATACCGGAAAAAAAATAAAATATAAAAGTGTGCTGATAGTAGATGACATATATACTACAGGCGCAACGGTCGAGGCATGTACGAGAGTGCTTCGGGCACAAGATATAAAAAACATATATTACACCAGTTTATGCATAGGAAAGGGGAATTAAATATGGAACTTAAAAATTGCAGAAATTGTAAAAGGTTATTTAATTATATAACAGGAGAACCTTTATGCGGAGGATGTAGGGCACTTCTTGAGGAAAAATTTCAGGAAGTAAAACAGTTTATTAAGGATAATCCGGGATACAGTATCAATCAGGTTGCAGAGGACTGTGAGGTATCCATAAGACAGATAAAACAGTGGGTCAGAGAAGAAAGACTGGCATTCTCTGATGATTCCCTTGTGGGACTTGACTGTGAAAGATGCGGAAAAATGATTCACAGCGGAAGATTTTGCAATGAATGTGCAGGTGGTCTTAAAGATGCATTTAATCAAATGTATAAAACTGAAAGACAGAGTGTAAAGAGAAATACAGCGGCAGGTAAAATGCGTTTCCTTGAATAAAAAGTAAAAAAAGGGTTATGTAATTAAAAAACTATCCGATAAAATAATTAGATAAAATTATTCAAGGAGGGATTATTATGCGAATTGGTACTTACAATATGATTAATCAGGTATACGGAACCAAGAACACCAAAAAAACCGGAAACCTTAATAGTACCAGCTATGCTAACTTCAAGGATGAAGTTTCATTTTCAAGCCTGGGTAAGGATATGCAGATAGCCAAGACTGCTCTTGCCGATGCACCGGATGTAAGGGAAAATCTTGTGAATGACATAAAGACAAGAATTGCCGGCGGAACATATGAAGTATCTAACGAAGATTTTGCAAGCAAGCTGCTTGAGGCCTACGGGGCGAGATAATATTATTAAAAGGAGATATGGTATATGGCAAGCTTAATTGAGAATTTAATAACAGAACTTAATGAGGAATATGCTATATATGAACAGCTCCTTCAGGTGTCTATGGAAAAGACATCGGCTATCGTATCAAATAATCTGGATAGATTGAAGGCTACAACAGATAAGGAACAGCTTTTGGCTGATACGGTTGCCGGAATTGAAAGCCGTCGCCGTCAGACTATGGATGGTATTGCCGGCGTGCTGAATAAAAAGAGTTCAGAGCTTACAATTATGAATATCGTTGATTTCCTTGCAGAACAGCCGGAGTTTCACAATCCTTTGTTGGAGATAAATGAAAAATTAGCTAAACTTGCAAGAAAACTTAAGGATGTCAACGAACATAATAAAACATTAATTACAGAAACCTTATCGATGATTGAATATAATATTAATTTGTTACAGAATTTGAACCGTGCTCCTGAAACAGCGGAGTACAGCAGGGATATGTTTAAGAAAAAAGGGTAGGTGAGTATAATGGGTGGAACAATGGGCCGACTGTCCATAGGCGTTACCGGTCTGCAGACCAATCAGTATGCGCTTAATGCGACATCACACAACTTAATGAATACACAGACAACGGGTTATACCAGACAACAGGTTATGCTTACCGACAGATCATACAATACTCTGTGTAAGGACGGAATAGTAATTAACAAATCCGGTTTAGGCGTTATGATAGCAGAGGTACAGCAGAACAGAGACACCTTTGCGGATGTTGCATACAGAACAGAAAACGGAAGAATGGATTATTACAAGGCACAGTATGAAACTGTGGAAGAGATAGAGGGATATTTCGGAGAGCTTGAGGGACAGGATT
This sequence comes from uncultured Bacteroides sp., assembly GCA_964553965.1. Taxonomy (GTDB): domain Bacteria; phylum Bacillota; class Clostridia; order Lachnospirales; family Lachnospiraceae; genus Coprococcus_C. Next base: position 29,816 of record CAZKMB010000005.1, read on the forward strand.
TTAATACTGATTTGAATGACCTGTGGCTGGCATTACAGGAGTTGCAGAAGGAAACAAACAGTATTGTAACTCGAAGCTCCTTTATTTCTACTGCCCAGACATTTTTGGACAGGGTACAGGAAATCAGAAGCAGCCTCATAACATACCAGCGAAACCAAAATATAGAGATAAAAAGTCATATATCCCGTATAAATGAGCTGGGTAACACTATATTAGAATTGAATGATAAAATTCTCAGAGCAGAGGCCGCAAAAATTGAGAATGCCAATGATTACAGAGATGCAAGAAATGCTGCTATTGATGAACTTAGCGGTTTGGTAAATACAGAAGTAATAGGAAATGCAGACGGAACGGTAGAGATATACATAGAAGGAAGATGTTTTGTCACTAAGGGAAAGGTGTATGAACTTGACACCATGCGTGTCTGCGATAATGAAAGCTATATAAACAGCTATGATTTTACAGAGGATGCTACAGATTTTATTATGCCTGTGTGGAAGCATGATAAAACCCCTTTGTTCAATATAGAAAAAATTCCGAAAACAGAGGCAGGAACCGATGTTGGAGCATTAAAAGGCGTGCTTATGGCAAGAGGATATTTTGTCAGCAATTATACTGACGTGCCTGTATCACCGGTAAAACCTGTTGCGGATGACTATAGTACAGATGCGGAATACAATGCAGCCATGCAACAGTATGAAGCGGATATGAATGTATATGTAAAGGATTTGGAATATTTCAACAAATACGTGGAACCATATACAGTTACAAATCTGATGGCACAGTTTGATGTTCTTATCCACGGTATGATGACGGGAATTAACGACGTTCTCTGCCCGAACAAGGAAGTTGAACTTGCCAACGGAACTACCATAACCATACTTGACGAAGAAGCGGCAGGTATAGGTATGGGAAATGGAAATGAATATGCCGGAACGGAACTTTTTGTAAGGAACGATATGCCGCGATATACAGAACAGACAGTTACATTTGCCGATGGTACGGTACATACGGTTAAGGTTTATAACGAGGAGAATCCGGATATTTTTTCTTCGCTATATACAACCGGAAATGTTCAGGTTAATGTAGAACTGTTGCAGAACCCATCACTGTTGCCGCTTTCAAGAGTATCAGGAGAGGAAGCACAGGAGATAGCAGATAAGCTGCTTGACCTTTGGAACAAAGAGTTCTCGACAGTCAGCCCTAACTCCATGCTCAACTGCAACTTTGTGGATTATTACGCAGGTATGATGGAGGATTTATCCGACAGGGGATACACATATGATTCCCTCGCGAAAACTCAGGAACAGACAGTGAATGATCTGGATAACCTGAGACAGGAGGTTGTAGGTGTTTCCTCGGATGAAGAACTGTCAAATCTGATAAAATTCCAGCATGCGTACAACGCATCCTCAAGATATATAAGCACAGTAGCGGAAATGATAGAACATTTGATTAACGCATTAGGCGCATAGGAGGTGAGCAAAGATGCCATCACAATTTTTAGGACTTAATACAGGGCTTTCGGGTCTTTCGTATTTTCAGTCAGCATTAAATACAACTTCACACAACATATCCAATGCAAACACAAAGGGATATTCCCGTCAGGAGATTCTGGCATCGGCCGCAAACCCGGTGAGCTACAAACAGACCTACGGAATGATGGGAACAGGTGTAAAGGGTGAGAGCATAGACAGACTGAGAAATGAATTTTATGACAATAAGTACTGGAAGGCAAATTGCAAGTATTATCAGTATACAGCTCAGTATGACAACCTTTCACAGCTTCAGACCTACATGAATGAAATGTCAGGAGAATCCGGGTATACAGCGTGGCTTTCGCGATTATCACAATCATTGCAGGATTTGGCAGACAATCCGGCAGATGACACAACCAGAATATCATACACACTTACGGCAGATTCATTTACGGATGTGATAAATGAACTTGGCACCAATTTTCAGATAACCCAGAAATCTATAAATGATGAGATTGAGCTTGCCATAAGTGAGATAAATTCCCAGGCGAAACAGATATATGAGCTTACACAGCAGATAATAAATGTTGAGTTAAAGGGTGGAAATGCCAACGATTTAAGAGACAAAAGAGGGGTATGTATCGATACTCTGTCAAAATATGTTGATGTTGAAGTGGAAGAGAGATCCATTATGTACGGAAACGGAGTTGAGGCGGTACCGTCTAATGGTGAAACCTTGTGTATAAGAATAAACGGTATGGTTCTTGTGGATGAGCTTGAGGTAAATGAGCTTATGATTGTTCCGAGAACCCAGAAAGTAAATCAGACAGATGTAGAAGGCCTTGTGGACATTGCGTGGAAGTGTGCAGACGGAACCGCAGGAGAACGATTTGATGTCCTTGATACAGAGGGCAAGCTCCACGGCCTTGTGGATATCAGAGACGGTAATAATGCAGAAAATTTTAAAGGTACCATAACAGCACTTACAGATAATCCGCCGACAGCAACGGTGAAATTAAGCAAGTCAATAAATATAGATACGTTGAATATCCCTAATCAGGGAACCATAACTCTCGCAGGTAAGGAATATCTTTACGACGGATGGGAAGCTGAGTATGATGCAGATGGTTTTCTTAACAATTTTACATTTAAGAATATGACCATGATAAATGAAAAAGGTGTTGAGATTGCTGCTGTATTTCCGGTTCAGACTCTTAATAATACCGCTCAGTTTGGTGAGACCAATATAGTTAAGGGTATTCCTTATTACATGGCAAGACTGAACGAGCTGGTCAGAACATTTTCAAAATACATGAATGATTTGACAACATCGGGAGTTGATGCCAACGGGGATGCGGGTTTGGATATGTTTACGGCATCTGACCCGGACGGAAAAGATTACTCCTTTGTGGGAGCTATGCAGGGAACAGGCAGTATAACTTCCTCAGACAGCACATATTACCAGCTCACAGGACTTAACTGGGAACTTAATTCAGATTGGAAGAATGACCCGGACAAGGTGGTAGTGTCATATGCGGATGATATTTCCCAGGGAAATATAGAATCAAGACCTATAGTTGACAGGATAATTTTTGGTATGACAGATCCGTCCATGTTTACACAGGGTACGGTTTCTCAATTTATGCAGTCTGTCACAACCACAATGGCGGTGGATATAGCTAAAACAAAGGTATTTGCATCTAACCATGATGACATAAGATATACCATAGACGGACAGAGACAATCGGTATCCGGCGTGGACACAAACGAGGAAACGGCGAATCTTACCAAATTCCAGCATTTGTATGATTTGGCATCACAGGTTATATCGGTGTTGAATGAGGTGTACGATAAACTCATAAATGATACCGGAAGATAGATACAGTCAGGAGGTAAATGCTCATGAGAATTACAAACCAGATGATTACAAATAATTCTCTCCGTAATATGCAAAAAAGTATGACTAAGGTCAACAAGCATACAGAACAGATGACAACCGGAAAAAAGATATCTCAGGCATCGGAAGATCCTGTTATTGCAATCAGGGCATTAAAGCTCAGAACAACTGTTAATCAGCTTGAACAGTACAAAAATAAAAATATACTTGATGCCCAGTCATGGCTGGATATATCCACAACATCTTTGAAAAATATAACTGACAGAATTGAGGATATAGAAGATTACTGTGTTCAGGGTTCTACGGATTCCTTCAACTCAACAGACAGAAGTGCCATTATAGATGCATTAAAAGAACTTAAAGATATGATAAACAGTGAAGGAAATTCTACTTATGCCGGAAGATACATTTTCTCCGGATATAAAACTGACAGACCACTTTCCTTTACGGAGACAGAGGACACAACAAAGTACTCATACGATATTACCCAGCATTTTACACCGGATGTTCTTGAAACAAAAAATGTTGTTTTAGACGGCGTTGATTATACAAAACTGGATGATTATATAAACGGAACAGATACATATACTCTTCCTAATCCTGAGATGGTGTACAGACTTAATCTGGCTTATGAAAATATAAATCAGACAAATAACAAAGGTGACAACGTTTTAACTCTTACAGCCAAGGATGCAGCGGGCAACGATATAGATTTAACCGGATTTAACACTACAGTTATCCCTGCAAACCGGTCGCATGATTATTATGCGGTGGGAGCGGATGATGTTCATATCATAGAAGAAACCGGAGAAATCATATTTGGAGAAAATGTATATAACACACTAAAAAATGCTGAGGATATACAGGTGACATATGCTAAAACCCAGGTGAATAAGGGTGAGCTAAGGCCGGAACATTACTTTGAGTGTACCCAATACACTGTTCAGCCTGACGGAAGCGTAAAAGAGGTGGATTACACTCAGCCGGAAAGCGGCCAGAAGATATATTATGAGGTGAATTTTAACCAGAGCCTTCAGGTTAATACTGAGGGAAGTAAACTTATATCTCCGGAGATGAGCAACAATATAAATGACCTTGTATATGCGCTGACGGACCTTCAGGCAGCGGAAAAAACACAGGATAAGCTTAAATCCATGCTGGAAGACACACAGTATGCATCAAATGATGCGGCGGTTGCCCAGATTGAGAAGATGTTAAAAGATATCGATACGGAAATTGCCGTAAAAAAGGAAAATATGCAGAAAATATTTTCACACAACATATCAAATTTCCAGAATTATATGTATCAGATATCTGCTGTAGAGTCTGACGTGGGAAGTAGGATGTCAAAGCTCAATATGATAAGCACCAGAGTCAGCGAACAGTATGCATCATTTAAAGAACTCAAATCTTCAAATGAGGACGTAAAGACTGATGAGGCAATTATAGATTTTAATCAGGCAGAGCTTGTGTATGAATCAGCTCTTGCGGCAACAAGTAATATAATAACTAAAACATTACTGGATTACCTGTAAGAAAAATGGGAGGGCTTTAGATGATAGCAGAAACTAAATTTTTTGGAACAATCGACATTGAGGAAGAGAAGATCATTTATTTTCCTATGGGGATTATTGGATTTGAAAACCTTAAAAATTTTGCCCTGATTTATGATTCAGAGAGGGAAGAACGATCAAAGATAAGCTGGCTTCAGTCTATGGATGACCCGATGATGGTTTTTCCTGTGATAAATCCGATAGATATTATTGAAAATTATGCACCGACAATTGAAGATGAGCTTGTCAAGAACATAGGTGACCCGGCAGATGCTGATATACTTATCTTTGTTACTATGTCGATACCATCGGATATCACAAAGATGACAGCAAATCTCAAGGCACCTCTAATCATAAACACAGTGGACAGAAAAGCTATGCAGGTTATAGTTGAAAATGATGAATATGAGGTTAAGTATAATGTATACGATGCCGTAGAGAGACTTAAAAGCAAGGAGGGTGAGTAATATGTTGGCACTATCAAGAAAACAGGGTGAAACAATTGTGATAGGAAGCGATATAGAAATCACAGTTCTTGAAATTAAGGGAGAACAGATTAAACTTGGCATATCTGCGCCAAAGAGTGTTCCTGTATACCGTAAGGAATTGTATGCGCAGATTAAGGATGCTAACAGGGAAACTGTGAGCACATTGGATCTGGACAGTTTAAAAAAAATACTTTAATAATAAAACAGGTATAAACTTTTTATTGACCTTTGACGATAAAAAGAATAGATATATTGTAAATAGGTGCATTTTGCACTGTTTTTTCTCACATGGAGGTGTATGAAAATGGCAATCGATAAAATCGGAGGAATTGGCGCTTTAAACGTAAGCAGCCAGACAAAGATAAGACAACCGGAAAAGGATATTCAGGTGTCTGAGGTAAATTATACAGATGCGCAGGTTAAGACGGAGTACTCTGCCCCTGTTGTACCAAAATCAAACAGCAGCAATACCGGAACTGATCCGAGAAATCAGGGCAGAGGCAGCGTTCAGTCTGAAAGAGAGATATCACCGGATAAGGTTAAGTCTGCGGTGGATGATTTGAATAAGCAGGTGAAGAGTAATCTCAGACATACACAGTGCAGTTTTAAGTATCACGAGGAAACAAATCGTATATCCATAACTGTAACAGATAGCGATACAGATGAAGTTATAAGAGAGATACCACCTGAGAAAGCTCTCGACATGCTTGCAAAGGCATGGGAACTTGCAGGTCTTATGGTGGATGAGAGAAGATAGTCGGAAAGGGGTTTTAGTATGTCCGGTATTAGAATGACAGGTCTTGTATCAGGTATGGACACAGAGAGCATGGTTCAGGAATTGGTAAAAGCCAGCTCGACAAAGGTTGACAATGTAAAAAAAGAAAAACAGCTCCTTGAATGGAAGAAGGAGACATGGCAGAGTCTTAATACCAAGATATATGACTTTTATAAAAATGAATTAACAGCTCTGAAGACTAACAGTACTTTTAAGGGTAAGAAAGCTGAGGTAAACGATACAACCAAAGTATCCGTTGATGCGAAATCGGGAGCGACTGACGGAACTCATACAGTATCCGTAAAGCAGCTTGCATCCTCAGCATATCTCACAGGAACCAATATAAAAACCACAGGTAAGGTATTTACATCCTACAATTCTGCTGATACAGCAATGGATTTTTCCAAGATGACAGATGTATCAGGGAACAGCCTTAACCTTACCGGTAAGACAATATCCATATCGGACGGAACAAAAACTCTTTCTTATGTATTGGGAGGAGAAGGTGAAAATGGTGTTGCAAACCTTGATGAACTTAACTCCAAGCTTGAGGCAGAGACAGGATTTAAACTCAGAGCTGTGGTAAAAGATGGTGCGATAGCATTTGAAAATGGTTCTGCAGATGTGGATGAAAACGGAGAAACTGTTGGAACAACATACCAAATCGATGCTGATGCCCTTGGTGTATCAGGAACCTTAGATTATAAGAATGACGAGGAGACAGGCCGCTCGGCAAGGCTTACAGGCAGTCTTAATGTATATTCTCCAAGTCAGTTATCAAGCAGCGATATCGGTTCATCAACCCGCCTTAAGGATCTTGGAATTGCCGTGGGAACATCCTTTAGCGTAAAGGGTAAAGAGTTTGTTGTCGATGACAACACCACATTGGCAAGCTTTGCGGAAGGTTTATCAAAACTCGGAGTATCTGCTAACTTTGATGCAAAACAGGGCAGATTCTATATAAATGCAACCGGAACCGGAGCTGAAAATGATTTCAATATCACTTCTACATCTGCTGATGCTCTTGATATATTGGGACTGGGCGCAGGCTCAACAAAGATTGATGCAAGGGATGCAATAATTGATTATAATGGTGTGGAATATACCGGCAGTAAAAATACATTTGAGATTAACGGTCTTAGCATAACTGCCAAGGCTGTTACAGGGACTTATGATGCAACAACAGGAGCCTTCACAAATGATGCTCCTATAAATATAAATGTTAGTACTGACACAGATGGTGCCTACAATGCAATTAAGAATTTTGTCAAGAAGTATAATGAACTTATTGACGAGATGAATACTTTGTATGACGAGAAAAAGACTTCATATGAGCCACTTACTGATGAGGAAAAAAGTCAGCTTTCAGATACTCAGATAGAAAAGTGGGAGGAGAATGCCAAGAAAGGCATATTGAGAAGAGATTCAACCATTAACAGTCTTCTGTCCAATATGAGAAGCATACTCAACAGTTCTATAGAAGTTACAAATGCTGACGGAACAACATCTAAGTATACTTTGTCCTCTTTAGGTATAGTTACAGGTGACTATTCTGAAAAGGGAAAACTTCATATACTGGGTGATGAGGACGATGCAGCTTATGCTTCAGAGACAAACAAGTTAAAAGAAGCTCTTTCGTCAAAACCTGAGATTTTCTCACAGGTGTTTGCCGGAACCAAGGATAAAGCAGGATTTGGTTTTAAGATGTACACATCACTTTCCGATGCTATGTCATATAAGGAAAACAGAAGAAGTTCCTTTACTGTTTATGATAATCTTACCATGGACAATGAGATTGATGACTATGATGATGAGATAGAAAAATGGCAGGAAAAACTGCAAAATCTGGAAGATAAGTACTATGACCAGTTTGCGGCTATGGAAAGTGCCATGGCAAAGTTACAGTCGCAGCAGTCATATATTTCATCCCTTATGGGCGGTATGTAAATAATATGGAGGACTAATAGATATGGCATATAATGCAGCCAAAGCATATGGAAATAACAAAATAACTACGGCATCACAGGCTGAACTTACGCTTATGCTGTATGACGGGGCTGTTAAATTCTGTAATATTGCAGTTGTAGCTCTGGAAAAACGTGATTATGAGACAGTCAACATCAATATACAAAAATGCAGGAATATAATAGTGGAATTAAAAACCACGCTAAATCACAAGTATCCTGTAGCAGATGATTTTGAGAGATTGTATGATTACATATTTACTCTTTTGGTAGATGCAAATATGAAAAAGGATATGGAACTGCTACAGAGAGCCCAGGCTGAAATAAGGGATATCAGAGATATATGGAAGCAGATTATGGGTTGTACCAAAGGGCCACAGTTGATACTTGATACAAAATAAGGATTGTGAGGTGTGGTATGAATCAAACGATGACCTATGTTAACATAATGCAGGAATCCCTTGAAAGGAAAGAGCGATATCTCAAAGAGATATTGGATCTTACAAAGGAGCAGGAATGTATTGCTAAGGAGAAGAAATTCGATGAGGAAGCATTTAACAAAATCATCGATAGAAAAGATATCCTTATAAATAACGTTAATGAGATAGATAAGGGTTTCACTGCCGTATATGACAGAGTTAGATCGGAAGTCATGGAAAATAAGCACTTATATGCCGAACAGCTTGTGAGTATGCAGGAACTGATAAGAAAGTGTGTGGATCTCGGTATGGAGATAGAGGCACAGGAAAACAGAAACCGTGCTACTCTTGAACAGGTTTTTTCCGTGGGTTTTAAGGGTATAAAACAGGTTAAACAGTCAAAAAAGGCTGCTAATAAATATTATAAAGCCATGTCCAACGGTAATGTAAATGACTCTGTTTTGTATGACAGAAAAAAATAAAAAAAAATCAACAAAAGGGGTTAAGTATATAAAAATAGCTCCGATATATATAGTGTAAGGAACAAACAAATCTGTTCCGGACAAAACGGTAGTTACTCTTCGGAGAATTACATATATTATAACGGTGGCGTTGACCACTAGTACATCTCGCAAGGAAGCGAGATTATATTCAAGGAGGAATTATTATGGTAGTACAACACAACATGCAGGCAATCAACACTAACAGAATGTTAGGACAGAATGTTAAGGCAGTAGCTAAATCAACAGAGAAGTTATCATCAGGTTATTCAGTTAACAGAGCAGCAGATGATGCAGCTGGTCTTTCAATTTCTGAGAAGATGAGAAACCAGATTCGTGGTATCAATCAGGCTGTTAAGAACGCAGAGGATGGTGTATCACTTATCCAGACTGCAGAAGGTAACATGAACGAGATTCACAGTATCCTTCAGAGAATGGGTGAGCTTGCTACTAAGGCAGCCAACGACGTTAATGCAACTGAGGATCGTGTAGCTATTAAGGATGAGATTGATCAGCTCCTTGATGAGATTGATGCTATTTCTCAGAAGGCTGAGTTCAACGGAACTAAGCTTCTTACCGGATCATTCACAGGCAAGTATCTTCAGGTTGGTGCAGGTACAGGCGCAAGAGAGCATATGAAGATTGATATCAGCTCAATGAGTGCTTCTAAGCTTGGAATTGGGGGCTTAACAGTATCTTCTCATAGTGTAGCACAGTCATCTATGACTAAGATTACAAAGGCTATCAAGACTGTATCAGCAGCAAGATCAAAACTTGGAGCTATCCAGAACAGACTTGACTACACAATCAACAACCTTGAGAACTACTCAGAGAACTTAACATCAGCTGAGTCACAGATTCGTGATACTGATATGGCAGCTGAGATGACTACTTATACTAAGACTAGCATTCTCCAGCAGGCTGCTCAGTCAATGCTTGCACAGGCAAATCAGTCTACTCAGGGTGTACTTTCATTACTTCAGTAATCTAATTATTGACAAGATACAGGCTGGCTCGAAAGGGTCAGCCGTATTTTGTATAAGCGATGAGCCAAGTACATATAAATGAAAAGGCATAGATTTGTGCTTGCACAAAAATCTATGCCTTTTCATTTATATGTGTTTGGCGAACGCCAAACACCGAGCCGTTAGGCGAGGTGCGGCACATGATCGAGCCGCCAGGCGAGGTGCGGCACATGACCGAGCCGCCAGGCGAGGTGCGGCAGCGCGACAGGTGAGGTAAGGAGGACTAAAATGGAGATACCATATACATATTTTGAAGATGAAGTCCGAGAGGGCTTTTATATACCGGGAATTGTAAAACGTGCCTGGGCAGCACAGATAGAAGTTCTGAATATAATAGATGGGATATGTAAAAAACATAATATAAGATGGTTTGCAGATTGCGGAACATTGCTTGGTGCCGTAAGACACAAGGGATATATACCTTGGGATGACGACTTGGATATATGTATGCTCAGACCGGATTATATAAGATTTAACAACATTATAAGGGATGAAATGCCGGAGGAATACGTTGTTCTCAATCTTAACAATGAAGGCGAAGATATGTATTTTGAACATCTTACCAGAATTACAAACGCTCATAGAATAAATTTTGGCAAGGAATTTCTTGAGACATACCATGATTTTCCATATGCATCAGGTGTAGATATATTTCCTATTGATTATATCGCTGAAGATGAGGAAGAGGAAGAACAGAGAAAAGAATTGATTGCATATGTTATGTCGATTGCGGAAAACATGGATGATGATGATTCTAACATTGATGAGTTTCGTGACGGTATAGCGAATATAGAGGAATTATGTGTAACTAAGATTGATTATAAACAAAATGTTAAGCGCCAGTTATATCAGATTGCGGAAAGATTATTTGCACTATACAGCGATATAGGCGGTGAATATGTTGCACTTATGCCGTATTGGGTACACAAAAATAATCACAAGTATCCGGCTAAACTTTTTGACAAAACCATAATGCTTCCATTTGAGTATATTCAGGTGCCTGCACCGGCTGCTTTTGATGCAGTTCTGCGCATCGAGTATGGAAATTATATGGATATTTACAAAAACGGTGGCGTTCACGGATATCCTTTCTTTGTAAATCAGGAGGAATTTTTGATGAAACAGTTAGAAGAATATCCGTTTAAGTATAAATTTTCAAATGAGCATTTGAGCAATGAGCTAAGAAAAAACTATAAAAGTCCGAGGGAACAGGCAGAGGAATTTTTGAATCTTATTGTGTGTGCTCATGGTTCTTTGATAAATCTTATAGATGAGAAGAAATATGATGAAGCGAGAGAGCTCCTTACATCGTGTCAGAACGGAGCCATACAGATAGGAACATTGCTGGAGGACAGATATGGTGAAGGTTTTGCCACAACTGTAGTGTTGGAACAGTATTGTGAGGTTGTCTATGAAGTATATAAAATGATACATCAGGTTGAGGAAAATGAAGAAAACTTTATAGATACAGATGATTTAAGACAGTTCCTGAGTGAGGTTTCCGAGATTTATGCCAACAGCATAGCACAGGATATTCCACATCGGAAAGAGATACTTTTTATAGGAGCAAAGGCTGATGCATGGAAGGGCTTTGACAGTGTATATCGGGCAGTGAAGGAAGATGCTGATTGTGACGTTTATGTAATGCCTGTACCATATTATCACAGGGATGCCCTGGGAGCAAAAACTGATATGTACTATGAGGCGGACAGGTATCCGGAGGATTTAAATATAGTAGATTATCGTGAGTATAATCTGAAGAAAAGACATCCGGATATAATTTTTATTCAAAATCCATATGATCAGTGTAATTACACTACCTGCCTTGAAAGCGATTATTTTTCATCTAACCTTAAAGGTTATACGGATAAACTGGTATATATACCGTGGTTTAAATTAGATGAAATAGAACCGGATAATCATAAAGCCAGAAAAATAATGGAGTTTTATTGTCAGATGCCGGGGCTTGCTCATTCTGATGTGGTTATAGTCCAGTCAGAGGGTATGAAAAAAGAGTACATAGAATGTCTTACAAAGTTTGCAGGTGAAGATACAAGATATGTATGGGAAGATAAGATTATCGGAATAGGTTCTCCGGTGGAAGATGCAGAAAATGCAGCAAAAGATACATTCGATAAAAAGAAACTTCTCGGAGAACTTCCTGAGAAATGGTCTGAGGTAATTCTTAGAGAAGATGGCAGTTTTAGAAAAATTGTATTATACAACACCACTGTTTCCGCTGTTATGGAGCATGGCGAGCGTATTCTGAATAAGATAAAATCATCTCTTGAGATATTTAAAAATAACAGTGACGATGTAGCGCTTATATGGAGACCGCATCCTCTTATGAAGTCTGCCATAATGGCTGTAAACCCGAAAATGGCAGGTGAGTATGCAGATATGGTGAAAGGTTATTGTGAAGACGGTTGGGGAATATATGATGATACAACAGATGCTGAAAATGCAATGAATATGTGTGACGCGTATTACGGCGATGCTGATAATCTTGCAAGAAGCTGTGAATACATGGGAAAACCGGTTATGTTCCAAAATGTAAATATAATATAGATTGTGTTTTGTAATTATCTTTGTTTCAGTTTCTCTTTTATTTGCGAAATATTTGAGTTAAACGGTTGTCGTAGGTGTGGTATTTTTTGACTTTTTCATGCCCGTTTTTGGCGATTTCGGCTCTTTCTTCGTTGTGATTGAGATAGTAATCAATTTTTTCGAGTAAATCAGGAATATTGTCATATAAAACGATATCTTCTTCCGGAATGAAATATTCTGGAATTTCGGACTGATAGTTTGATATGACAAAACCACCGGCAGCCATAATATCAAATACCCGTGAAGGGATTCCGGTGTAATTTGTCTTAGTTGTTATATTGAGGTTGATTTTACTACAGTTAAAAACCTTTGGCATCTCACTTTTATAACCTACAATTCCGCAATTTTTAATAAGCGGAAGAGAAACAGGGTTGTTTAAAACGGAAAAATCACTGTTGGTATATATGGAAATAGGATGTATTTTTCCTATTGCACGGATAGTATTAATCCGTTCGAGGGATGTGCATTTGTAACCTAAATAGAAATCAGCAACTATATCTTTTACGTTAATCTCGTATTCGGGCGGTAATACTAAGCCTGTGTGGGAAAAGTATTCATTTGCCAGAGAGTCATCGAGGGAATCTTTAAAGAGATTATAACCATATACATTTAATTGTGCCTGAATCAGGGCAGCCATATAACCGTTTATGTATGGCGGGAGATTTTTTGCTACAGCATCATATCTGAAATTGCATTTTTCAGTGTAGAGTGAACCGACAAAGGAAATATCACAATCAAATCTTTCGTGATCTTTGTCGGTTATGTTTAATTCAGTGCAATCTTCAGCGGCTGCACACATAGGAAGATGAAAGATATGCTCCGGATTCCTTTGACTCATGGTATCTGAAAGAGCCCTGTCGATAATAAACGCATAATTTGTGTTGTAAGACAGAGCTTTAGAGTATAGTGAGAGCGATGGGGAATCATAAGTCCATGAAAAATATGGTATTTTATGAATCTTACACACGCTGGCGATTATTGGAAAAAAGTTTATTGATATACAACATTCGATTGATGGATTATTTAAAATAAAATCAGACAGTGAACTTATGTATTCAGTGTCATAATCAATGCTTGTGCAGTCCTTTTTGAATATAAAAACATTGTCAAAAAAACGTCGGAGAGCATTGCACAGACCGATTTCAGAGACACTGTTCCACTTGCATAATAATATATCCATTGTATATCTTCCTTTTTATATAGCTTCAAGAATAGTGTTTACTAACAGGTCATTTTGCTCCGGTTTCATAAAACAAAAGCGGATGTATCTGTTGGAAAGACCATGAATGTTTTCACAGTTTCTTATGATGATTCCCTTTAAACGGCAGATGTCAGCTACATCCTGGGCAGTGATATCTTCTCTTAAAAGACGCACAAGCATGAAATTGGCATATGGCTTGAAGAGTTTTATGTCTTTTCTGGTGGACATGGCAGAGTAGATAAGATTCCGCTCGGTGTATATCTGGGAACGTGATTCTTTGATATATTTTGTGTCTTTGAACATTTCCGTACAGGCAACGGCTGTAAGGGATGATATGTTGTCCGGGGATGCAACGGTGCTGATAAGCGACAGGCAGTTGCCATTACCTGTTATGGTATAAGAAAGACGAAGCCCCGGTACGGCAAAAAATTTAGACACGCTTCTGAGTACCGCTATGTTATCGTAGTCGGAAACAAGAGGAACAGAAGTCAGTTCGGTATATTTTTCTGTAAATTCTATGTACATCTCATCTATAACAAGGAAAATTTCCAGCTCCTTGCAGACTGCAGCAAGGGTTTCCATATCTTCTCTGCATATAACCTGTGATGTAGGATTGTTAGGGTTGCCGATTATAATCATATCAATGGATGAATCAAGGTGGGAGACAAAGTCGGCAAGATTAAACTGAAAATCGGTATCTTCGTTGAGTTCGTAGTATGTAATCTCACAGCCGTAATTGCTCAAAACTCTTTCATATTCCGAAAAAGACGGAACGAGGAGCATGGCTTTTTGGGGAGCAATCAGCGAAGTAATCAGCCTGAGAGAATCGGAAGAACCGTTTGACAGGAGAATGTGGTCAGGCTCGCATCCGGCATATGCTCCGATGGATTTTTTCAGGCTGTCATAGTAATCACCCGGATAGCGGACAACGGCATCTAAATTAGATGAAAGTGCTTTTGTTACGGATTCGGGTATACCCATAGGATTTAAGTTTGCGTTGTACAAAACAGTGTCAAATTGTTCCAGACGTAATGGTGAATTGCTCATATAAAGTCCCCCTAAATAATATTTATAAAAAAAACCCTAATTACTTTCAAAATTATAATACTTTGTGTTATAATGTACTTTGTGGTAAAATACATATATTTATTATAACATTCAAACGAATAATATCAAGTTTAAATTGCGGTGAGGAAACAGATGAAGGGTATCGTTGAACATTATGCCAAAGGTGAATTTCAAATTGACAGACCAAAGGTTATAATATCAGAAAAGTTTTTAAAACTTAATATTGAATCCGGAACAGAGTACAAGGGCAGTTTCAGTGTAAGCAGTACCAATGATCATGTAATAAAGGCTATGGTTTATGATAGCAGATATATGCTTCGTTTTGAAAACCACACCTTTATCAGCAGAAAGTTTGATGTGAATTACACTTTTGATGCAACCTGTCTGGAAGCCGGTAAAAACTATAAAGGACACATAAGTATCATAACAGATGGCGGCGAGTTTAAGATTATGTATGATATCGATATAACCACGCCGTATGTTAATTACAATGATAACAAGATAGATGACTTATTCAAATTTGCTACTCTGGCTGAGAGTAACTGGTCTGAGGCTGCAAAAATATTCGTAAGGGATGACTTTAAAAGAACATTTATCGACAGAGATACCATGACAAAACAGATTTACGGCAGTCTTCTGGAAAGCCATTCCGTTAATCAGGCTTTGGAGGAGTATCTGGTGTATGTCCATAAAAAGCGTGCCCTTACGCTTTCCGTCGCCAAAGCTAAGATAAATGTGGAGATGCCTACGGAATTATCTAAGATATCCGTAAACATAAGCAAGAATACATGGGGATATACCAACTCTACTGTAAAGTCCATGGCAGACTTTATTATTCCCGCACGAAAAAATATAACAAGCTCTGATTTTGTGGGCAACAGCTTTTTGCTCGATGTACTTATTTCCCCGGAGAATGTTCCGGAGGGAGTTACCTCGGGCAAGATAATTATTGAAAATATATATCAGGTTATTGAGGTTGAAATCAATCTGTCAAAACCTAACGCAAAGAGTATTGTTTCTCCAAAAACAGGAAATATGAATCATATGATTAAGCTTAATACGACTAAACTGGTTAAAGCTTATCTTGATTATCGCATGGACAGACTTCCGCTTAAGGAGTATGTGTCGAGAACACTTTTTGCATTCAATAATCTGTGCCGCTATGTGCCTGAGGAAGACCTTTACAGGCTGGGAACCATGCATATGAATATTATGCAGGGGGAAGTGGAAAAGGTTGAGCAGGAGTTTATGCGTATAGAAGCGGATGTGGACAACTCACTTATGGGTCCGAAACAGATGTGTTATCACGCCTATCTGAAGGCTATGATGGACAAAGATGCGGAAACTATTGAAAAAGCCAAGAATATGATAAAACGTTACTTCAGAACTGAGGAAGATAAAATATTTTATTTCTGGCTGCTGCTCTTTATTGATGAGATGTATCAGGAAGACAACAACTGTCTTTACAGAGAGATAAAAAATCTCTATGAGCAGGGATTTAACAGCCCTATTATGTATCTTGAGCTGTGCGAAATCCTCAATAACAACCCGCTCTTGCTGAAACGTATAACAGACGTGGAGATTATAGCCATAAGATGGGGTCTCAGACATAAGTATGTTTCCGATGAGGTGATTGACGAATTTATAAGACTGGCAGGTTCTTTTAAGGAATTTGACACAAAGATATTCGGTATCATGGAGGCTATTTATGACAAAAATAAGAGTGTGGAAGTGTTAAAGAGTATCTGTTCCATGCTCATTGGTGCAAATAAACTGGAATACAGGTATCACAGATTTTATCGCGATGCTGTGGATGCATCCCTGAAATTTATTGGTCTCAATGAATGTTTTGTAAAGAGTATGAATTTTTCAAGGTATGACCTTATTCCGCAGTCCGTACTCATGTACCTGAACTATAAGAATACTCTTACAGAGAAAGAACTGGCGTATCTCTATGCCAATGTTATATATAACAAGTCCCAGCATATGAAGGTTTATCATGAATATGTAACAACTATGCAGGACTTTATGGAAAATATGATTATAAAGGGAAAGGTAAGTGATGACCTTACCGTTCTGTATGATGAATTTCTTGATCCTGACACGGTTAATCCTTTGTATGCATCAAAGCTTATTAATATAATTTTCAGACGTAAGCTTGTGTGCTTTAACAAGGGTGTACGGGCAGTTATTGTCACACATCAGGAGCTGCAGGAAGTCCAGAGAGTACCTATTGTAAATGGCGAGGCGTATGTGGAGATTCTTTCTAATTCAGCGTCCATTATATTTGAGGATGGCGCCGGAAACAGGTATGCTGGTTCAATTCCTTACAGACTTGAGAGGATTGTGGATGAAAAAGCGTACATGAAAATCTGCTGCCAGTACAGTCCGAGAGATTACAGAGTGCTTCTTCACAATTATGAAAAACTGGGTGATTTTACATATAAACGCGCAATTGAGGTAAATGCCGCCAGAGACATAGTTAATTGTGAAGAAATATCATATGATTACAAGCAGCAGGCATATTTGAATATCATTGAATATTACCATGAAAACCTTGATGCAGATGTACTTACCAAGTATTTGGGGAAACTGGATATAGAGTATCTCAATCATGCCAACGCCAGAACCATAATTGCATACATGGTTGATATGAATATGTTTGACAAGGCATTTCAGTCGGTTAAGCTCTATGGCTTTGATGAGATTGATTCGGAAGAACTTTACAGACTGGCAAATTATGGTGTGGAGGATTCCAATGGTTTCCTGAATGAGGACCTTATGGCAATTTGTATTCATCTGTATAAGATGGGTAAGGTTAATGAGCGTATTTTAGTCTATATAATGAATAACTTTAAGGGAGATTTAGATGAGCTTGCGGGACTCTTTAAGACTGTCCGCAACCGAATAAAAGATATATCTCTCCTGGCGGAAAATACATTGGCACAGATGATGTTCTCCATGGGAAATGTTGAGTATATATATGACATATTCTCTGCTTACTACAGCGGAAGAAGTCGTGGATTGGTTGTGAAAGCATTTCTCAGATTTGCAGCAAGAAATTATCTTATTATGGATGTACAGACACCGGGAAGCCTGTTTGACTGTCTCTACCTCGAAACCATGAAAGGTAATATTGATGATGAGATATCGCGTATGGCATTGCTTTTACATTTCAGTAAGATGGACAGATATACAGAGGATCAGAAAGAGTGGATTTGTCTCAACGTAGGAAGATTTATGGATGCCGGAAAAATCCTGCCGTTTTATAAGAGCTTCAAGTCATTTATAAAGCTCCCACAGGATGTATTTCTTAAGACATATCTTATCTACAAGGGTGAGCCGTCAAAACAGATAATGGTAAGATACGCCTTTGATACCGGCTCAAGACAGAGTCTCACTTATAAGACAGCCCGTATAGATGAGATGATACCGGGGATGTACGTCAAGGAATTTGTTATTTTCCACGGTGAGAGAATTGTATATACTGTGGAAGAGGACAACGATGGTATATCCTATGTTGTTGAAAGTGAGTCACTTAAGACAAAGGCATTTAACAAGAAGGATAAGAACAGATTTGAGATTATAAACAGCATGCTTGTTAATCAGGAAATGCGGGAGGATAATGAGCTGTTAGAAACACTGGATGTTTATTTAAATACAGTTCACTTATTTGAAGAGAATCTTTCGATTCTATAGTGTTAGGAGGAAGTTATGGCAGAAGCATATTACATAGGCATGGACCTGTGTTCCGACTCCACACAGATAAGTTTTTATAACGATATCAAAAGAGAGCCGGAAACTGTAAACCAACTCAATAATAAAGAAACATATATGATGCCTAACATTTTATTTTACAGTATGGCTACCGGAGACTGGTATGTGGGTTCGGAGGCATCGGAGGCAAGATTTAAGGAAGAAGGAGTAATTCTTGACGAGCTCTACAAAAATGCCAGAAATGAAGATTTGGTTGATGTTGACGGTGTGAAGTACAGCTATAAGCAGTTGTTTTTGCTCATGCTTAAGATGCACATAAATTCATTTTTGTACAGGTATGAGGGGGCTACCGTAAAGCGACTGGTTATAACCATACCTGAATACAACAAGGATTTATTCAAGGTGTTGTCCGAGCTTTACAGGGAGCTTGACGTACCTGAGGAATGTATAAGGATAACCAGCCATCTGGACAGCGGTTTGTATTATATATTTAATCAGAGCAGTGATTTATGGGTGAACAGCGTGGCTTTGTTCGATTATAATATCGAGGGTCTTCACTATTACCGCATTGATATAAGCAGAGGTAAGACACCGGAGGTTATCAGCGTGACCCATGAGGATTATTCTACCCAGTTTAACATGGCTCTTTTTGCGGGGGATAACATCTTGATGGATGTCACTTTCGCCAAGATTGTTGAGTATGAGATGAAAAAAACTTATATTTCTTCCGTGTTCCTTACAGGGTTAGGCTTTTCCGAAAAATGGATGAACAAATCACGAAATATGTTGTGTCAGGGAAGAAGGGTTTTTGCCGGACAAAATATATATACAAAAGGAGCCTGCTACAAGGCAGTAGGCGGTGAGTATGAAGAGTTTTACAGAAGATTTTTTGTGGAGACTAAGGAAAATGTTGTGTTTGATGTAGGCATATCAAGCGGTGACGAGGAGGATAAATTTATTCCTATTGCCCTTGGCGGAAAGCAGTGGTACAACATTAAGGGTAAGATACATGTAATTCTTGATGACACAGACAAAATCACGATTGTTTACCGGAGCAGGATCTCAGATAACGAAATTAGAGAAGTTGTGAAACTGCATGGTATTCCGAAACGTCCGAATAAAACCTCTAAATTTTCAGTGGAGGTGGAATTCGAGGACCCTCACAGAGGAGCAGTTATCATAAGGGATGTTGGGTTTGGAAAACTTTTTCCTACCACCAACAAGATATATCGCAAGGAGTTTGAGGTATAATGTCAAAGATAATTTTATGTACAAGTAAAGAAGCATCCCATCCGTTTATTTTCTTAAATACCAAGGTGGAGATAAATAACTATGAGGAACTTTGTTTTTATATATACAATAATACAGTTCTTATAAGTAAGTCTGCACTTTCGGAGAAACTGTTTGACTGGATAAGGGACGAGCTTGATATGCCGGAGCTTGCGGCTAAGCTTGTAACCATGTCTAACAAAACATCCTTTGCCCAGGATTTGTTGGTGGAAATTCTCAATGCCGGTGATTATTATGAACCGGAGGAGATAAAGACTTATGTGGAGGCATGGCAGAAGTACAGGAGACTTACTGCAAGCCAGAGAAAGAAACTTAAAGCTGATGGGTATCTCGGTTACAGAAGATATATCAAGGCTGCATCCATATATGATGATATAATAGCAAATCAGGAGGACATAACCGATAAGGCGTTTCTTGGAAATGTATATCACAACAGAGCTGTTGCCGCGGCAAATAATCTTGATACAGAGGATGCAAAGGCGTATTTTCTTAAGGCATTTGAGCTGAACAACAACGAGGAATCACTTAGAGGGTATCTCATTGTGTTTGCTGCAGGAAATGATTCCGCAACCATTAGGCAGGAAATGCGAAAATACGATTTGGACGATGACAATTTTGAGAATCTTATGCTGGAGATTGGAGATTCAAACGAAGATGTCAGGGAAATGACTATATTTTCCATGCTGCAGAGAGCGGTATACAATCGAATGAATAAGGATATGATTGATTACGATAAGAGGATGGATATTATCCTGGGACAACTAAAGGACGAATTTAGGGAGCAGGCGATTTAATGGGTTTTATCAGCAAAATCAAAGATTACCTTAATGAGGAAGAAGAGGTAACCACAGTTAAGAGGGAAAGCCTGTTTAAAAGACGCAGAAGAAAAACTGCGGATGAAGATAATACAGACAGAGGGGACTCTCAGGTTAAGGTAAAAAAACGTATGGAAATCGAGAGAAAGACTGTTCAGGATTTTTGTGAGCAGTTGGTTGATGTGTCTTTCCATACTGAAGAAATAAAAAATGAATACAGATTGGTTACGGGGTATCTCACTGACATTCAGCGTATAGAGGAGCTGCCGGTGGATATGGCAAATCACATCATAAGGATATCTGAAAGAATCGAAATGCTTGACAAAGACAGGGAAACATATTTACAATCAGAGAATCTCCTGTCTATGGAACAGTATAACACACTGAGTAACTATGAGGATGATGTGGTGGAAACCATAAAAAATCTCAACGAAATGGAGAGCAGAGATACTGCACTGAGAAGTGATATGAGTTATCTTGAGGGCGAAAAAGAAGACTTGAGATATATGCGTGATGAGTACAACGGTATGATTTCCAGGATAAGGGTGGTTATGATTACCTTTATGTCCGTTGCTCTTGTGACCTGTGCAGGATTGATGATTTATGCCACCATAACCAAAAACAATATTACCGTTTTTGCATTAGGTGTAGCGGCTGCTGCATTGCTTGGTTTCGCCGTGGCATATGCAAAGTACATGAACCTGAAAAGAGATATAAGGGATTATGATGCCAAGCTGAAAAGAGCAGTATCCCTTTTGAACAAAGTTAAGGTAAAGTACATTAACAATACCAATACATTGGATTATATATACGAAAAATATGGCGTTAATTCCAGTCAGGAGCTTTCCTATCAGTGGGAGCAGTACAATACAATGGTCAAGGATGCTAAAAAGTATACCAAAACCAATGCCGAGTTTAAGGACAGGTGCGATGAACTTGTAAATATTATGAAAAAAATCGGTGTTGAGGATCCTTTTGTATGGCCAAAACAGACCAATGCCATTATAGACAGACGGGAAATGGTTGAGATAAAGCACAGCCTTAACGTAAGAAGACAGAAACTGCGGGAGAGGCTGGCAACCTGTGAAAAAATCAGGGAAAACGCGCAGGTTGCGCTGAGGGCTGCCGTCTCGGATAATCCCGGTATGGAGGGCTATATAACAGATATGTTATCCCCTTACAATATTACCATCGACTTAAAATAATTTTCATTATACATTGGAGGATTTAAAATATGTCTAAGGAATTAGAAAAAAACTACAACCCTTCCGAAATAGAAGGAAGACTTTATGATAAGTGGGTTGCCAACAGGTATTTTCATGCTGAGGTGGACAGGAGTAAAAAACCTTTTACTATAGTTATGCCGCCTCCAAATATTACAGGACAGCTTCACATGGGACACGCTCTCGACAATACGATGCAGGATATTCTTATCAGATTTAAGAGAATGCAGGGCTACAATGCTCTTTGGCAGCCCGGCACAGACCATGCGGCAATAGCAACAGAGGTAAAGATTATAGAACATTTGAGAAGTCAGGGAATTGAAAAGAACGACCTTGGAAGAGAGGGATTCCTGAAGAGAGCCTGGGAGTGGAAGGACGAGTACGGCGGACGGATTGTAAATCAGCTAAAGAAACTCGGCTCATCAGCAGACTGGGACAGAGAGCGTTTTACAATGGATGAGGGAAATAACGCTGCTGTCACTGAGGTATTCACAAAGTTATATGATAAAGGATACATTTACAAAGGCTCACGTATAGGTAACTGGTGTCCTGTATGTAAGACATCCATATCTGATGCAGAGGTTATCCATGAGGAGCAGGACGGATTTTTCTGGCACATTAATTATCCTGTTGCCGGAGAGGAAGGCAGATTTGTTGAGATAGCTACAACAAGACCGGAAACACTTTTAGGTGACAGTGCGGTAGCCGTTAATCCCGACGATGAAAGATATAAAGATATTGTGGGCAAAAAGGTTATCCTTCCTCTGGTAAATAAGGAAATTCCGGTTATAGCGGATCACTACGTTGACATGGAATTCGGTACAGGTGTGGTTAAGATTACACCTGCTCATGACCCTAACGATTTTGAGGTTGGCAAGAGACATAACCTTGAAGAAATAAATATTATGAATGACGATGCAACCATAAATTCTCTTGGCGGAAAATATGCAGGTATGGACAGATATGAAGCAAGAAAAGCCATGGTAGAAGATTTGGATGCTCTTGGTCTCCTTGTCAAGATTGTACCTCATAAGCATATGGTTGGTACACATGACAGATGTAAGACCACTGTAGAACCTTTGGTAAAACCACAGTGGTATGTTAAAATGTCAGAGATGGCAAAGCCTGCCAAGGAGGCTGTTGAAAAGGGAGAACTTAAACTCATACCTGAGCGTATGAACAAAACATACTATAACTGGCTTGATAATATAAGAGACTGGTGTATTTCAAGACAGCTCTGGTGGGGACACAGAATACCGGCATGGTATTGTCAGGATTGTGGTGAGATTATTGTTGCAAAGGAAACACCTTGTACCTGTCCTAAGTGTCAATCATCTAATCTTAAACAGGATGAGGATACTCTTGATACGTGGTTTTCTTCGGCACTCTGGCCATTTTCAACTCTGGGTTGGCCTGAAAAGAGTGAGGATTATGATTATTTCTTCCCTACTGATGTGCTTGTTACAGGATACGACATTATTTTCTTCTGGGTTATCAGAATGGTATTTTCATCCATCGAGCAGACCGGAAAGCTTCCGTTCCACACAGTTCTTTTCCATGGACTTGTAAGGGATGACCAGGGAAGAAAGATGAGTAAATCTCTTGGAAACGGTATAGACCCTCTTGAGGTAATTGAAAAATATGGTGCAGATGCGCTCAGATTTACCCTTATCACAGGAAATGCTCCGGGTAATGATATGCGTTTTTACTGGGAGAGAGTTGAGGCGAGCCGAAATTTTGCAAACAAGATATGGAACGCTTCAAGATTCATACTTATGAACATTGAGAAAGCTGACTCATCAAATGTAGATTTGAGTAAGCTCACAATAGCTGACAGATGGATTCTTTCTAAAATGAATGACCTTATAGCAGAGGTTACTGACAATATGGAAAAATACGAGCTGGGTATAGCTGTATCTAAGCTTTATGATTTCCTCTGGGAAGAATTCTGCGACTGGTACATTGAGATGGTTAAGCCAAGACTTTGGAATGATGAAGATGAGACAAAGGGAGCAGCGCTCTGGACACTGAAAACCGTTTTAATCAACGGACTTAAACTTCTTCATCCATATATGCCGTTTGTCACAGAAGAGATATTCTGCTCACTCTCAGATGAGGAATCAATAATGATATCAAGCTGGCCGGTATATGAAAAGAAATACGATTTCAAAGCCGATGAGGCAGCGGTTGATAAGATTAAGGAAGCAGTCCGTAATATAAGAAATATCCGAAGTGAGATGAATGTTGCACCAAGCAAAAAAGCTACAGTATATGTTGTTTCACCTAAGCAGGAAATAAGAGACATATTTGAAGCATCAGCAAGCTTTTTCGGAACACTGGCTTATGCAGGAGAAGTATTTGTTCAGGAAGATAAGACCGGAATTGCCGATGATGCCGTTTCCGTTGTTATACACGATGCAACAGTTTATATGCCGTTTGCAGAGCTTGTGGATATTGAGAAGGAAATAGAGAGACTTACCAAGGAAAAAGTGAGACTTGAGGGTGAAATAAAACGTGCATCAGGTATGCTCGCAAACCCTAAGTTTGTGGATAAGGCTCCGGCTGCCAAGGTTGAGGAAGAAAAAGCAAAGCTCCGGAAATATACAGAGACTTTGGAACAGGTAACAGAGAGATTGTCACAGCTTCAGGCGTAATTACCGGAAACCGGGGCTGTAGTAGTATAATATTTGGGATATCGGGTTGGTGATTTCTATGAATAAGGAAAAGATAATAAAAAGAAAAATTGAAAATTACTTGCTGATGCCTATATTGGTCTCTTTTTTGCTGATATTTATGTGTATAGGGCTTTTCTTTGTGGATAAAAAGTCGGCTTGTCTTGCAAGTTTTGTAGTTGCCGTAGTTTTAGTGGTAGAGCTTATAGTGTATTTTATTACCAAGTCAGGCATTACACCGTCCCTTTTCAGATTTGCGCAGGAGCAGAGTCAGATACAGAGAGAGCTTTTAAAGGATTTGCTTATCCCCTACGCCCTTCTCGATACCGACGGAAAAATATTGTGGGGCAACAATGAATTTGTAAATCAGATAGGCGAGGGTTCCAAAAAGAGAATCAGAAAGAACATATCTGTTTTCTTCCCGGAGATAGGCTCAGACGTACTTAACGCTGACGGACAGGTCAACATGGAGCTTGAGTATAATGAAGTGTGCTATAACGCTCTTGTTAAGAAAATTACCCTTGATGAGGTTTTTGCAGATGAGGAAGATATTGTGGAGCCTAAGGGTGAGAAACTTATCGCTATGTATCTTTTTGATATTACAGAGTTAAAAAAATATAAGAGAGAGAATGAAGAACAAAAATTAGTTGCAGGACTTCTCTATATTGATAATTATGATGAGGTTATGGAAAATACAGAGGAAGTACGTCATTCTCTGGTTGAAGCCTTAGTTGACCGTCGAATAAACATGTATCTGGCTACCATAGATGCTATATGTAAAAAGCTTGAAAAGGATAAGTATCTTTTCGTTTGTCAGCAGAAGTTTTTATCCCAGATGAAGGATACAAAATTTGCCATACTTGATGAGGTTAAGAGCATAAATGTAGGAAACGAGATACCTATTACCCTGAGTATAGGTGTGGGTGCGGATACCAACAGTTTTGCCGAAGCCTACGAGTATTCAAGAATAGCAATAGGACTTGCTCTTGGACGAGGTGGTGATCAGGCCGTCGTAAAATACGGAGAAAATATTTCCTATTTTGGAGGTAAGAGCAGCGGTACAGAAAAGTCTACAAGAGTAAAAGCAAGAGTAAAAGCTCAGGCGTTTAATGAACTTCTCAACAATAAAGATACAGTTCTCATTATGGGACACAAAAGGCCTGATGCGGATTCTTTCGGAGCTGCAGTGGGTGTTTACAGACTTGTTAAAACTCTTGGAAAAAATGCACATATAGTTATAAATGAGGTTACATCAGCCATAAAACCTGTTGTTAACGGATTTAAGGGCAACAGTGTGTACGGCGATGATATGATATTTACCAGTGAGGAAGCTATAAACAGTGTAAACCCTAATACTCTTGTGGTAGTTGTAGATGTAAACAGACCGAGTATGACAGAATGTGAGGAGCTTCTTGCTCTTGCAAAGTCTGTGGTTGTGTTCGACCACCACAGACAGACAAACGAGATTATTGACAATGCCACATTGTCCTATATAGAGCCATACGCATCATCCGCATGTGAAATGATTGCTGAAATACTCCAGTATATCGACGAAAAAGTTAAACTTCGTCCTTTGGAGGCGGATGCCATGTATGCCGGTATAGTTATAGATACGGATAATTTTGTCACAAAAACCGGTGTCAGAACCTTTGATGCAGCTTCATATTTGAGAAGAAGCGGTGCGGACGTTGTCAGAGTCAGAAAGATGTTCAGAAGCGATATGGGTTCCTATAAACAGTTGGCAGAGGGTGTAATTAATTCAGAGACATTTCTCAATTCCTTTGCCATATCCAGTGTACCTGCTGAAAAATCATCGGAAGCTCCGACTGTTGTGGCGGCTAAGGTTGCAAATGATTTATTAAATGTGGAAGGAATAAGGGCATCTTTTGTTGTAACGGAAAAAGATGGTACAGTGTATATAAGTGCCCGTTCCGTAGATGACTTAAATGTGCAGGTTATTATGGAGAAGCTCGGCGGTGGCGGACATGCCAACATAGCAGGGGCACAGCTCAAAAATTCCACAAGTAAGGCTGCAATTTCAGAGATAAAGACTATTCTTCGTACAATGTATGAAGAAGGAGATATATAATCTATTTATGGAGGTAAGATTATGAAGGTTATATTATTACAGGATGTAAAGAGCCTTGGAAAAAAGGATGATATAGTAGAGGTATCTGACGGATACGCAAGAAATTTTGTGTTGCCAAAGAAACTTGGAGTTGAGGCGACATCAAAGAACTTAAATGATTTAAAACTTAAGAAAGCCAATGAGGATAAGATTGCCGCACAAAAACTTGCAGATGCACAGGAACTTGCAGAAAAACTTAAAGACGAGAGCGTAACTCTCAGTATGAAGGTTGGCGAAGGAGGAAGAACTTTTGGTTCTATTTCATCAAAAGAAATTGCCGAAGCCATGAAAAAACAGCTTGGATACGATATTGACAAGAAAAAGATAGTTATCAAGGATCCGATAAAAACTATAGGAACCACAATAATAGATATAAAGTTACATACCAAGGTTACCGCTAAATTTAATGTAAAAGTAGTGGAAGCCAAATAAAGATACATTAATCTGGAGGATACAATGGACGAAAATAGCATCAAGAGAATACAACCAAACAATAAGGAAGCCGAAAAATCAGTTATTGGTGCTATGTTTATGGACCGTGACGTAATATCCGATGTAGCCTATATGCTTACAAAAGAAGATTTTTACAATCCTCAGTATGCGGCGCTGTTTGAGAGTATGGTTGAGCTGTATAACGAGGGGCATCAGGTGGACGTAATTACCGTGAGTGACAGATTGCGGATGAAAAATCTGCCGGAGGAGATTTGTAAACCGGCTTTTTTAGCAGATATAATAAGTTCCGTACCCACATCAGTTATGGCACCACAGCACGCAAAAATGGTTAAGGACAAATCTTTGCTTAGACAGCTCATTAAACTCAGTGAGGATACCGCCAAAGACTGTTATCTTGCTCAGGATAAAACCGAGAACATACTTGAGGATGCAGAGCAAAAGATATTTAAACTGGTACAGACAAGTACAGGTTCACAGGATATAACAACAATTGACAGAATAGTCATAAATGTAATCAATGAGATAGAAGAAGCAGCACGTAATAAAGGAAAAGTTACAGGTCTTTCTACAGGATTTATAGACCTTGACAACATGCTTACAGGTATGCATGGGGGTGAACTTTTGCTTGTTGCTGCAAGACCTGCCATGGGAAAAACCGCATTTGTGCTTAATATAGCCCATGATATAGCTGTTATGCATCATATACCATGTGCAATTTTTTCTTTGGAAATGAGTAAGGAACAGTTGGTTTCCCGTATGATAGCCATAGATGCCATGGTAGATTCCAAGAAGATGAAGCTTGGCGATTTGTCCAATGATGATTGGGATAAGGTAACAGAGAGTATCGAGGCGATTGCCGGTTCACCGATATACATAGATGATAATTCATCCATAACAATATCCGAGCTCAGATCAAAGTGCCGTAAGCTCAAACAAAATCATAACATTCAGCTTATAATATTAGATTATCTTCAGTTGATGAGTTCCTCAAGAAATGTGGAATCCAGACAACAGTTTATAGCCGAGGTCTCCAGAGCCTTAAAGAATATTGCCAGAGAATTAAATGTTCCTGTTATTGCCTTATCTCAGCTTTCCCGTGCCGTAGACAGCAGACCTGACCACAAGCCGGTTCTTTCTGACTTGCGAGAGTCCGGTTCCATAGAGCAGGATGCGGATGTGGTTATGTTTATTTATCGTGATGAATATTACAATCCGGAGACCACAACAAAGCCGCAGACAGCAGAGATTATTATAGCAAAGCAGCGTAGTGGTGAAACCGGAAGCGTTGACCTTCGCTGGATAGGAAAATATACTAAGTTCGCTGATCCGGAAAAATATTACCAGCAGCCGGAATAATCTGACTAAAAGGTGCTAAACGAAAATAAAAAATCAGCAGGAAAGATTTGAAAATGATCCTTCCTGCTGATTTTTTATTGCGTGGATGCAAAGAGTGCTGCAATTTCCTCAGGTGAAAGAGGCTTATTCGGGTCAGCTTCCGGTGCGGGTTCTTCCGGTTCCGGATCAGGCTCCGGATAAGGAGAATCTGCTGCTGCAGATGCAAACAAGGCAGCTATCTCTTCCGGAGACATAGGACGATTAGGGTCATCGTCTTCAATCCGATCAGATTGAGAATCATTTACAGGGAAGGGAATAACATCCGCATTCTCCGTATCATCAAATATATCAAGAGAATCAGCCGGACCCGGTATGCTTTCATTGTCAAAAGGAACAGTTGACATAGTTGTGTTCCGATCGACGATTAATTCTGTGTTGAGCCTGTTTAAGGCATCAAGTAAATTTTTACAGGTGTCAGTCAGCTCATTTGAAAGGTCAGTGCCGGCTTCTAAAAGTTTATTATTGTTTAACTGGTTATATTTTATGGAGAGTTTTGCCGCTTTATCAATGGAATCGGAGATAACATCACGGGTACCCTCAACAGTAGTTTTGTAATCCTCTGCCATTTGGGCAAGTAAAGTGTTGGATTTGCGAAGCTGAACATATAAAGCCTTGGAAAGTCGGGTAAGATCTTCGTTTTCGGTACTGCCGGAATTTGAGAGAAGGTTAGTCACGGTAGTAGTTATATATTGTTCAAGCTGTGTGTCCTTTGCAACCTTAATCTTATAGGCGGAAGAAAAAAGAGCATAGAATGATACGATAAGGACAAGGGAAATAATTGCAATATAAAGAACCTTATCCCTGTATTCAAAAACACAATATATCCATGCCAGAAACGCGGAAATACTTATCATACACATTGTGACAAAACGTTTATATAAGCTATTCATAGGTTACCCCCAAAATATAAAATATCAATATAATTTTAGCATACTATTAATTATAATACCAGTAAAAATATTGCCAACAGACGGATAAAAACGTATAATATAGTAAAAATAAAATGCAATATGTCAGAATGTTTCCTGTGACTTACTGATATGCATGAAAACGAAAGCTGGGGTTATATGGCACGAGCAAAGGTATTGGTCGAATTTTATTCAGAAGAGCCGCTGGAAAATATAATGGCTATGATAAAATACAGACCGGAAAAGATTATATTTTTAGGGCACAAATATAATATGATAACAAAAAGAATAAATGACATTAAACAGTTCAGAGACCACAGGTGCCCTGATGTGGAACTGGAATTTATAGAAGTTCCCAAGGATGACCTTGACGGAGCGATAGAGCTCTTGTCCGGTATTATCAGAGAGAATCCGGAGGTCAGGTTTGAACTTACCGGAGGGAGCGAGCTCATACTTATTGCCCTTGGATGTATAGCGGCACGTATGAATATAAGCAAACTCAGAATAGACCCGTTTACAGGTAAGGAGATTGATATAAGAGGAGATAAGGTCGTAACATCAGACTATCATTTCAGTATATCAATCGAGGAGGACATAATCCTTCACGGCGGTGTGCTGACACCTCATACCGGAAGCTTTTGTGAATGGAAATTTACACCTGAGTTCAGAGAAGATATAAGAATTATGTGGGATATATGTAAAAGGTACAGAGGAAACTGGAACAAATATTGTGCAACTATAGACGAGCTCAGAAAAAATACACAGAATCAGCGTGAGGGCTGGGTTGAAATATATAAGAATCCTTTAGGTGAGGCGATAAACCTTATAAAAGATTTACACCGTGAGGGTCTTATAAAAGATTATAATGAATCGGGAAAAAGAATAAGCTTCCGTTTCAAGAATAATATGGTCAGAAAAGTCATCGGTAAGGCGGGAAATATCCTGGAGCTGCATGTGTATGAGGTGGCAACAAGGGACGGATATATATTTTCCGATGCCATTATCGGAGCGCACATAGACTGGGATGGCGAGATACACGATGCAACAAATCCGGGATATGACACCTTAAATGAGATAGATGTTATACTTATGAAGGACGTATGCCCTATATTTATATCATGCAAGAGCGGAAAGGCGGGAGGTCACGCCCTGCATGAACTTGAAACCGTGTCGAGAAAGTTTGGGGGTAAGTATGCCAGAAAGGCTCTGATTCTTGCAAAAGCCTGTGATGATACAACAGGAACCCAGTTTTTCAAACAGCGGGCAAAAGATATGCACATATGGATAATCGATGATGTATTTCGATTGAGCGACGAACAGCTGCTTAACAAATTAAAAAGGATCTAAAGAATGATAAAATAAGGAGAAAATTTTTATGGATATGCTTATACAATGTTTATTACTTGTACTTGGATTTGCTATGTTGGTGAAGGGAGCAGACTGGTTTGTTGACGGTGCGGCAGGCGTGGCTGACAAGCTGGGCGTTTCACAGCTCGTTATCGGTCTTACCATTGTGGCCATGGGAACAAGCGCGCCGGAGGCAGCGGTAAGTATTACGGCAGCACTCAAGGGAAATGCGGATATTACAATTGGCAATGTAGTTGGAAGTAACATACTAAATGTCTTGATTATTCTTGGAATTGTGTCAGTCATTATAGCTACACCTGTAGCGAAGTCTATAATAAAAATAGACCTTCCTTTTATGGTTGGTATCACATTGCTGTTGCTTGTACTTGGATATTTTGGAGAAGATATCACCAGAATTGAGGGATTAATATTACTTTTATTCTTTGCAGGATATTTGTTTTATCTGTTTAAAAATGCAAAAAATACCGACAGCCCTGAGGAGGATACAAATGAGGAAGAAAAGCCTGTGTGGAAGTTAATCCTTATTGCGCTGATTGGTCTTGTGCTTATCGTTTTAGGAAGTGATTTTACTGTTGACGCGGCTACTAAGATAGCTACAGAGCTGGGAATGGGAACAAGATTTATAGGCCTTACCATAGTTGCGCTCGGTACATCTCTCCCGGAACTTTTCACATCCGTTGCGGCCGCATTGAAGGGAAAATCTGATATTGCAATTGGTAATATTGTAGGAAGTAATATATTTAACATATTGCTCATTGTCGGTTTATCATCGGTTATTACACCTATATACTTTGCACCGAATTTTCTGATTGATACCGCTGTTGCCATTAGTGCCGGCGTTATATTGTGGATTGCTACATTTAAGAAAAAAATGCTTACACGTCCGGCGGGTATTATCATGTTGATAGGATATGCAGGATATTTTGCATACCTTCTGATGAGTTAATAAAATAATAACAAATCTCCCTGTTATGAATATAATAGTGGCAGGGGGGTGAAAATATGCCTGACGCAGGTTGCAGTGAAATTATATATTCGGAAAACTACAGAAGTTACCTCATAAAATATGATAATGATTTGGATGGAGTATATGACATAGTCAGACCGGATTGTGTCACCATAATAAATAACCAGTTTTTAGTGGCGTACAAACAGATAGAAGAGGAAAGAAATATATATGAATACGGCTATCAGTCTCTTCCGAAATGTTTTGGACTTATGGACACTACTGCAGTTGAATCCATGGGAGTTGAGCGAGTCAGAAACCTGCCGGGACTTGCCCTTACGGGACGGGATGTGCTTATAGGTTTTGTGGACACGGGAATAGATTATACGAATCCTATTTTTCGCCGTGAGGACGGAAGTACAAGAATAGAGTATATCTGGGATCAGAATCAGTCGGATTTTGACGGACAAAGTACGGTGTTTAACTATGGCAGGGAATATACAAGGACAGATATTGAAAGAGCCTTGGCAACGGATAATCCTTATTCTGTGGTACCCTGTACTGATGAAAATGGACACGGGACATTTCTTGCGTCGCTGGCAAGCGGAGGTGTGGATGAGTCTGATTCATTTACGGGTGTGGCACCGGAGTCGGGATTAGTTGTTGTAAAACTAAAACAGGCGAAAGCGAATTTGAGAGATTATATGCTCATAAACGGGGATGCCGTGTGTTATAGCGAGGATGATATAATATTAGGTATTAAATACCTGATAAATAAAGCTATAGAGCTTGGAAGACCTTTGGTGGTATGTCTTGGACTGGGCAGCAGTCAGGGAGACCATGAAGGCAATACAAATATTGAATTATACATAAATTCACTGTCCAACTTACGAGGTGTATGCGTTGTTGCACCCGTCGGAAATGAACTCGGTTTCAACGGGCATTTTGCGGGGAACAACAGGATAAACCGGATTACATCTGCTGAAAACATGGAAATTTCAATAGGAGAAAACAACAAGGGCTTTGTTATGGAAATTTGGGGAAACGCACCGGGGCTGTTAAAGGTAGATGTGTTGTCACCGACAGGAGAGAGACTTGGAGACATATCGCCTGTAAGAAATGGCAGAAGTGAGATTACATTTACATATGAAGGAAGCAGAGTATATGTAGATAATTTTGTTGTGGATACCTATTCCGGTGATCAGCTATATGTATTGAGATTTCTGAATCCCACCAGAGGGATATGGACTATAAATGTCAGTGAACAGAATCTGCTTCCGGGAATGGGATTCGATGCATGGCTGCCCATAAGCGAATTTTTAAACGGGGATATAAAGTTCGTAAGACCGGACCCCGATGTGACCATATGCTCTCCCGGTAATGCCGTAGGGATTATTACTGCGGCAGGATACAATCACACAAATAACTCTCTTTACATAAATTCAGGAAGAGGATTTACCCGTAAGGGTAGAATTAAACCGGATATTACTGCACCGGCTGTCAATCTGTACGGTGCATTTGCCGGAAATGTCCTGACAGGTCAAAGCCTGTTTATAAGGCGAAGCGGAAGCAGCGGAGGAGCGGCTCTTCTGGCAGGTGTGGCAGGGCTGATAATGGAATGGGCACTGGTAAAGGGAAATAACTACGGTATTACAACAGAGGTAATACGGCAGATGCTTATCCGGGGCAGTCGGCAGGTGGCGGATGTAGAATATCCAAGCAGTTCCTGGGGATGGGGAGTGATTGATATATATGAGACATTTAATGTTATAAGAAATATGTAATCTAAGCTCACTTATGTGAGTTTTTTCTAAGTTTTTCACTTGACATAAATTAAAATTCAAGTATAGTAATAAATAGTATTATAAATACATTAATATGGAGGTATTGTGATGATTTGCAAAGAATGTAAATTTGAAAACAAAGAAGGTGCTGCGTTTTGTGCTAACTGCGGAAAGCCAATTGTTGCAGATAGCGAAAATGATGTAAAGCCTGCATCTTCAGATGAAGAAAAAACTACAATTATTGAAACAGAAGAAAAGCAGGGAGATGACAGTGAGGGTGATACAACAGTTCTCACAAGCAATGCTCCGATGGGTGGTATGCCTCCGATGGGTACTGTGCCTCCGATGGGCAATGTACCTCCAATGGGCGGTGTGTCTCCGATGGGTGGTTCAGCACCTGTTAATAATGGTATGCCTGCAAAACCTGCAAAGCCGGGAAAACCTGCAAAGGCTGCAAAACCTGCAAAGGCTGCAAAACCTAAAAAGTCAAAGGGAACAGTTGCTTACATAGTTATATCAATAATTCTTATACTTGGTTTAGCAGGTGTAGGTGTTTGGGGATATTTCTATTTTACAGGCGAGATAGATGACCTGAAAGAGGAAAAAGCTAATGCAACAGCAGAACTTACAGTACAGTATGAAAAGGAAATTGAGGATCTTCAGGCTTCTAATGATGAACTTGAGCTCAGCGTTGCGGATTATGAGTCCCAGATAGCTCTTAACGAAGAAAAAATATCACAACTTCAGGCTGATGTTGATGGATATACAGCATATGAGGAAATTCTTAATGCTATATCAACAAGCGTTCCACAGGGTTCAACATCATTCTTTGCAAGCAACAACATAGTTCGTGTTTCAGAGGGAGATACTGCTGAGATTAAGATATACTATGCTGATTTAGACGGTACTATTCAGTATTATCTTGAGAACTCATCTGTTGCAACCTGTGAGTTTGGTGAGGGCTGGGAAAATGATGAAACAACAGCAACTCTCTATGTAGAAGGTTTAAATGCAGGTGTTACAAGAATAGAGATTTCAAATACAACAGATGATCAGATTATAGAGATTATTGTGTATGTAGATTAATTTTATATGTAAAAAAGGGATTGTTCATAGTAGCAATCCCTTTTTTTGTTTAAATATTTAGTGTATAATAAAGGTATATGTTACTGTAAACCTTTCTTGTGATGAAGGGGGGGATGTGCCATGGAAAAGGATTGGGTAGTACTCAAAATAGATGATAACCGCATGTGGGCAAGCTTATCCATAAAAATTCCGGAAGGTGAAGAAAATTTTTATTTTTCACCGGATTTTATTGAGGGATATTTAAAGGAAAATGGTATAACTGCGGGCATAATGAGAGATAATATAGTAGCCTTATCGAATTGTGTAGCCTATGGACAGGAAATGATAGTTGCCAGAGGAAAAGAACCTGTCAAGGGCAGAGATGGTGTGTACTCCTTTATGGTTGCTTTAGAGGATGCAAAAAACAAGCCGACTATAAATCAGGATGGATCGGTTGATTATTATAACTCTCTTAAACTTGCCATGGTGGAAGAGGGGGATATTTTTGCACGCTACGAACCGGCAACCTCAGGCGAATACGGATATACCATATTTTCAGAGATGCTGCCACCTGTAAAAGGAAGAGAGCAAAGACCTCTTCGGGGAAGGGGATTTAAGATAAGCGAGGATAAAAGGACATACACAGCCGGGTACTCAGGAAGAATTTTCAGAGAGGCTGAACGTATAATTATAGAGAAGATATATGTAGTTAAAGGTGACCTTGATGTTGAGCAGGGAAATATAAAATTTAACGGTGACGTGGAGATAAAGGGAGACGTGAGAAGTGGTCTTACCATAGAAACCGAAGGGGATATATTTGTCCATGGACATGTGGGCGGATGTACTCTTGTCGCCGGAGGAAATATTACCATTCAAAGGGGTATACAGGGACGGGATAAATGTTTCATAAAAGCAGGGGGGAATGTTGCCTGCAGCTTTATAGAAAGGTGCAACATACAGGCTGAAGGAAGCATATATGCCGACTCCATCATGGATTCCGATGTGTTTGCAAGGCAGATGGTTGTGGTAAGCTCCAAAAAAGGTCTTATAGTCGGTGCCGATGTTACGGGGCTTCAGGGGGTTATTGCAAAGACTGCCGGAAATGAATCCTGCATACTCACATCAATTACAGCAGGTGTTTTTGCTGAGGATGTAGTCCGGTTGTCTGAATTATCAGAGAAAATTACCAAGATTAAATCGGATATGGGTCTATTGGAACGCCATTTGAAGAATATCGATTCTCTGGATGGTTCAAAACTGACTAAGGAAATAGAAAATATGAGAATGAAGATAATCAGGGCTAAGGTGGTTCTTGCAACGGAATTAAAGGAGATACAGGAACAGTATAACACGTTGGATGAGGATATAAAGAAGGCGAAGAGTGAAGCTAAAATACATATCACAGGTATATCCTACAACGAGGTGAGAATAACCATCGGAAGAGCTGTATATCTTACAAAGGATTCCCTGAAAGATATAGTTTATAAAAATGTAAATGATAAAATTGTGGCATTGCCGGGAAGCGAGGCATCATAACATGTATGATATTATTATAATTGGAGCCGGCACAGCGGGACTTTCTGCGGCTATATACGGGCTTAGGGCAGGAAAGACTGTGCTTATACTGGAGGAAAAAAGTTACGGTGGTCAGATAGTAAATACACCGGAGGTTTGCAATTATCCGGGAATAAAAAATATATCGGGGTATGAGTTTGCTACAAATCTCTATGAACAGGCAGTGAATCTTGGCGCAAAGATTGTATACGAGAGAGCAGAAGGTATTGTTAATTCAAAAAATTTAAAGAAAGTTCTGACTCCGACCGGGGAGTACGAAGGTGGAAGTGTTATTATTGCAACAGGTGCTAAAAATCGCCCTCTGGGTCTTCCGCGAGAAAAAGAACTTATCGGTGCCGGAGTTTCCTATTGTGCAACATGTGACGGAGCCTTTTTCAGGGGAAGAAATGTGGCGGTTGCAGGTGGCGGAAACACTGCGTTGGAGGATGCACTGTTTTTGTCAAATTATTGTAACAGGGTATATCTCATCCACAGACGAAATGAATTCAGGGGAGAAAAAAAGCTTGTTGCAAGAATAGAGGAAAAAGATAACGTAGAACTTGTTATGGATAGTAAGGTTGTGGCTCTTGAGGGTGAGGGACATCTCCAAAGTATTACAATTGAAAGCGTAAAAACAGGTGAAAAACATAATCTTAAAGTTGACGGTCTGTTTGTTGCCATTGGACAGATGCCGTCAAATGAAGCTTTCGGTGAGATAATAGACCTTGATGATTTGGGATATGTGTGTGCCACAGAAGATTGCACAACTAAGACAGAGGGCATTTTTACGGCAGGAGACTGCAGGACAAAGTCTGTAAGACAGCTTACCACTGCAGCAGCTGACGGCGCGGTTGCTGGTCTGCGCGCCAGCGAATATGTTGGGTAGAGTTTATCGGGGAATAACAGCTTTAAAATCAATCGACACAGTATGTTGCATATTATCTAAGATAAAAGCATACCTTGTAAAAAGACAATACAGGGTATGCTTTTTATGAGAAAATATATTGAAGAAAGAGCTATAGACATAGCGGGCTATATCGTGGAAAATAATGCCACGGTCAGACAGGCTGCTAAAAAATTCGGTGTGAGTAAGTCTACGGTACATAAGGACATAACAGAGAGACTTGAGGAGATTGACCATGAGCTTGCTGTAAAGGCAAGGAAAATATTGGATATAAACAAATCTGAGAGACATATCAGGGGAGGACTTGCCACCAAGAAAAAATATGAAACATTGCATATATAAGAAAATCGTATTATAATAGAATGGATATGGCTAAATGATACTCATATTATGATGATTGAGGTGTAAGGATGAAATTTATACATATAGCAGATGTACATCTGGGAGTAAAACCGGATAGAGGAAAGAGATGGAGTAATGACAGGGCAAGGGAGATAGAGGAAAGTTTTGACGATATACTTGTCATATGTCAGGAACAGAATATAGATATGCTTCTTATTGCAGGAGATTTGTATCATACACCTCCTACTGAAAAAGATCTGAAAGAGTTGGATTACAAGCTTAAAAGGCTGGACAGCACAAAAACAGTTATCATAGCAGGTAACCATGATTATATAGAAGAAAACTCACCATGGGAAACTTATGAATTTATCTCGGATACGGTGGTATTTCCAAGAGACAGGGCTGCCAAACTGTATTATGAAGATATAAATGTATGTGTGACAGGTTATAGTTATGGCAGACAGGAGTATAAGGAGAGGATTTTAGAAAAGCTCAAACCGGGCAAGGAAGGAGCATACAATATTCTTCTGGGACACGGTGGCGACAAGACTCATATGCCTTTCTCAAAAGAAAAGCTTGCCAGAATGGGATTTGATTATGTTGCCTTAGGTCACATTCATAAGCCGGCTCACATATTAAAAAATAAGATGGCATTTTCAGGCTCCCTTGAGCCGATTGACTATACGGATACCGGGCGAAGAGGATACATATACGGTGAGGTTAATGACGAGGGAGTAGCACGCATAAAATGGATTCCATGCAACAGGAGAAGCTACATAAACATAGCATTGGAGCTTGAGCCGGACTACACAAATGCTGAGATAATAAATGTGGTCGAGGACAGCATAAAGGAATTAGGTACGGAAAATATATACAGAATAATGCTCAAGGGCAGGGTTGACAGTAACCTTGAGATTAACCTGAGCGGACTGGTCAGAAGATACAATATCAACGAAGTGATTAATAAAACAGAGAGTGATTATGATATCAACGAACTTCTTGAAGGTAACGAGAACAATCTTCTCGGACGATTTATAAAAGCACTTTCAGATGAAAACAGTGTAAAAGACCAAGAAATACGAACTAAAGCCATGCGATACGGCATTGAAGCTTTATTGGGAGCCGGAGATAAATAATGTATCTTAATAAATTACTGCTAAAAGATTTTGGAAAATTTAATAATAAAGAAATTGAGCTTAAGTCGGGGCTTAATCTTATATATGGCGAGAATGAGGCAGGTAAAACTACGGTAAAGGAATTTATAGTAGGGATGCTTTACGGCATAGAAAAATCAAGAGGACTTGGAGCCCGTTTAGACAACTACGAACTTAGAAAACCGTTAAACGGGAGAGGTTTTTCAGGTAAGGCGTATATCAAACACAACGGAAAGAATTATCTTATAGAGAGAAGCTTTCTGCGACATAACCGCAATGTTACTGCCATGGATATCCAGTCGGGCAGAGAACTTCGTCTTACAAATAAAAACAGTCTCAACAATACTCTGTTTGATTTGGACAAGAACACCTACGTCAACACTTTATGTATAGGTGAACATGGTGCGGCACCGGGGAAAGAACTTGCGGATGAAATGAGCAACTATCTTGCCAATCTGTCTACTACCGGGTCTGCGGACATCGATAAAAAGGATGCTGTAGAGAGACTTAAAAAAGAACGGAGTAATCATGATTTAAGACCTGTTCAAAAGAAACTTGATGATATATCAGCGGAGCTTGATAATTATGCTGACGTTGAAGATGAATTAAAGTCAGTGCGTGCAGACATATCCAAGTTAGATGAGGAATTTGTCTTAGAGACAACAAAGAGGAAGCGTGAGGCAAGAAAGCTTGTAGAGGGCGAAGATGGTAATATATCCTATGAAGATAACGAGGAGATAAATGCAAAGTTAGACAGTCTTGTTGAACAGGGTATTGAACCTGAGGAGGAAAACGATGACGGTGAGCCTGAGGACAAGCTTACCGATAAGATATGGTTTATCATACTCACAGGATTATTTGTAGTTGGTGTAATTGCTGCCATGGTATATATACTTCCGTTCAGTGAAGGTGTAAGACAGCTTTTTGTGGTATGTACAGTTTTATTCGTAATTGTAACCATAGTCGAAGGACTGTATGCAAAAGGTGTATTCATGGATGAGATAACAACGCCGTCGGAGGAAGAGTTCAAAAAAATCATCAAAGAACTTGGTGGTGAAATTTCTCCTGCTATAGAGCGGGAAGAAGATGACATAGAGATAGATATGACTTTTGCAAAAGAATTCGCGGACAGGAAGGCGGAGCTTAAAGTTGTAGAGAAGGAATTGTTGGATCGTCGCAGCAGACGTCTGGAACTTGAGGAAGAATTTAATACTTTCTCAAAAGAAAAGGATGCTATAGAGCGCGAACGTCAGGCTATAGACTTAGCTATAGAAACCATAAATAATATGTCAGCACAGATTCATGGTGACTTAGGATTTCTTATAAACGATAATATCTCCGATATTGTCTCAAAGATAACTGACGGAAAATACGAAGATGTACGGCTTGATGAAAATCTTCACGTTATGGTAAGAGATGGAGACAGCTACGTTGGTATAGAATATTTAAGTGCAGGAACCATGGAACAGATATATCTTGCTGTCAGACTGAGTGTGGCAAGACTTCTGTGCCGTGATAAGATGCCGCTTATCATAGATGACATATTTGCAAACTATGATGAGCATCGGTTGATTAACACTTTGGATTGCCTTAAAACCATTGATACAGAACAGATAATACTCATGACATCAAATTCTCATATTGGTGATATGCTTGATGATCTGGATATGGATTACAACTATGTAGAATTAAAATAACAAAAAATACGCCCTATATACCTGATAGACAACCGGTATATAGGACGTATTTTTTATTAGTTAAGGTTTGGTGCTTTATAATTATCTGATATTGTACCTTTTTCTTTGTATTCCTGGATACGTGCCTGAATACGCTCTGTCTGGTCAATGAGAGAACTTATTGAAGCGTTGTGATTCAGGTGGTCAATGAGAGTGGCAATATACTTTGAAAGATCTGCACTTTCATACCAAGGTCGTGTGAAGAGGTCAGGCAACTGGTAAGTAAGGTTTGTTGTAATAACCTTCTCAATTATACCTTCCTCATGAGCCTTATCAAAGATATCAAGGCCGGCAGTGAAAAGACCAAAAGTTGCAAGGGCATAAACTCGTCTTGCCTTTCGAGCCTTAAGCTGCTTTGCAACATCAAGCATACTTTCGCCGGAAGCAATCATATCATCCACGATGATAACATCCTTGCCCTCAACATCATCACCTAAAAATTCGTGGGCAACAATAGGATTTTTGCCGTTTACAATAGTGGTATAATCTCTTCTCTTGTAGAACATACCAACGTCAACGCCCAAGTGGTTAGCAAAATATATGGCTCTGTTCATAGCGCCTTCGTCTGGGCTTATAACCATCATATGCTGACTGTCCAACTCTAAGTCAGGAGTAGAGCGAAGAAGAGTCTTTATAAACTGGTAAGTTGGCATAATGTTTTCAAAACCGCTGCTTGGAATTGCATTTTGGACACGAGGATCGTGAGCATCAAAGGTAATGATATTATCAACGCCCATGGCAACCAGCTCCTGAAGAGCCATGGCACAGTCAAGAGATTCTCTTCCTGAACGTTTATGCTGTCTGCTCTCATAAAGGAACGGCATGATAACAGTAAGATGATTGCATTTTCCGCCGATTGCTGCAATCATTCTCTTTAAATCAGAGTAATGGTCATCAGGTGACATCATATTTGTCTGACCGCAAATCTTGTAAGTGATGCTATGGTTGACAACATCTACAAGAAGGTATAAATCAGTACCTCGTACTGATTCAGAGAGAGTACCCTTTGCCTCTCCGGAACCAAAACGCGGACAATCAGACTTGAGAATATAAGACTCCTTTTCGTAGCCTTTAAAAGTTATGCTGTCCTTGTGTTCGTTGTGTCGTTCGGCTCTCCAACGGGCAATGTAGCTATCAACTTTCTCCCCTAATTTTCTGCTGCTTTCCAAAGGGATAATCCCTAATTTACCAACAGGTACATCGATAAGTTTACTTGAATCCGGCATGATTTTTCCTCCATAGCTTAAGTAATTGAATTAATAGCGTTTTTTCTTTTTTGGTACCTTATATTATCACCGTATATATTAAATACAGTGTAATTAGCAACTATTCTGGACATGATTCTCTCCGAATACTTGTCCCTCAACTGTTTCATGGCGAGGTTAGTGGATATGAGTGTTGACAATCCGCTGAGTTCCCTCTTATTGATAATTTCAAACAACTGGGATTGGACAAAACTGTTGGTCAGCTCCGTTCCCAAATCGTCAATTATCAACAATTCGCAATTATAAATGTATTTGTATAAATCTTCAAGCTCAAATTTTTGTTGCATAAAATATCCGGCTAAAATATTTTCAAACAACTCATTTGAAGAGAGGTAGAGAACGGAATGATTTTTGTCCAGCAACTCCTTTGCTATACAGTTTGTTAAAAAGGTTTTACCAAGACCTGTTTCACCGTAAATTAAAATATTTCCGCGCTGGTTTTTCATGAGCTCAAAACGGTCAATAAACTGGTGAGATTTCTGGATAATCTTGCTCATATTATCATAGGGAGAAAACTGGCGACCGGCTACAAGCTCCCTGCTATAGTATTCCATGGAAAATGTATCAAAATTCTCTTTTGACAGGATATTTTTCAGGTTGGATTGCATATACAGAGAGTTAATCATCTGTTCAATGAAACATTTGCATTTTTCTGTGCCCACATAACCTGTATCCTGACAAACGGGACAATCATATATAGGTTCAAGGTAGTTTTCCGGATAACCTGCACCCGTCAATAGAAGCCTCTTTTTTTCTTCCAGTTTTCTGTTTTCGGATGATGTGCTGTCGTAGGACAGCCCTTCTGTTTTCATTACCTTTTTTCGTGCATAATTAAGGTAAGATAAGGCTGATTTTTTTTCGATGGCCTCGATTTCGGGTATATTTCTGTAAATCTCAGCCTTTCGCTCCTGTAAAAGACGTTTGTTTTTAAGCCTTTTTTTCTCGTATGAGTGTAATATATCTTCAAAACTTAAAGTAGTAAATGTCATTAATTATTAACCTCTCTTAGGAAAAGCTCTTCCATCTCAGCTAACTGATTGTCCAGTTTGGTTTGCTTAAAATTGTTAAAACTGCTTATGTTTCCTGTATCTTTTGCAGATTTTGCGTTAATGGTTTTTGCTATGTGTTCCTGATCTAATTTGGCAACATCATCAAGAGTTTTGACGTTGTTTCTGTGCCAGTTTTCCATAATGGCATTTACATATGAAAAATTAGCCGAATCAGGATGAGCGAGGATGGCTTTATCGCAGGCGGTTTTTATAAGTTCGTCCGTAAAACCATAGTCTTTACTCCATGTATTAATGAAAGCACTTTCGGTATCGGTAGGTATGCGCTGTCTTATTCCAAGTGCCCTGAAAACCATTGAACAAAGGCTTTTTGATGTACTTGACTGGTACTTTGCATCTTTTCTGCTCTTTATTCCTTCGTTGTACCAGGCTATCGCAACCGCTTCCATATATCTGAAATTAGTCTTTTTCATTTCGACGCAATATTCCACAAGGTATTCAAAAAGGTCTGCACTGAATTCCAGAGAATCATATATGTACAAAACAGTAGCACAGTTAGATGGTGTAAGCGGCTTGCCGAAAAGAGTTTCAATAAGATATTGTATATCTGCAAGTTCGGTATCTTCAAAGGCACTTGCCAACTGTGTTTTTGTATAGTCAGGTTTTTCGGGAGGTTCATTCTTTCTTCTTCCTTTACCTGATGATTTTGGTGTGTTATCGGACACGACTTTAAGGATTGAAACGGCATCACTGTCTGTTTTCAGTCCTATGGAAGGGGCATGAAGAGGCAGTAGAACAATACCGCTTAAACTGCCGTTTCCATCGTAGTTAAGACGTACCACATCCTTTGAAATCCAGTATTTAATTGCTCTGCATATATCATTTTCGGTAAGATTAAAATGGTCAGCAATTGCAGCAACGCTAACAGCCTTATTGCTGTTGAGAAGTCTGATCAGATATAAATATACTTTAACAAATTCACCATTTGCATCTGTCATATAGTAGTCTATGAAGAAGTTGGAAATGGAGGAATATGTTTCACTGTTTTCTGTTGAGATTGTGATTGTTTTCATAGTAACTCGTCCCCTTTTTTGCTAATGCAAAATGAATTATAACACACAAAAAATATAATTCAATCGAACATCTTTTCTGTCATATGAAATAGAAAAATTGTGGAAAATGTTGATAATGTTGATAGTCTGTTACCATAATTTATTTGCAACTTATTATCTGGCGAAAAACGGATATTTGATTTAAGATTATGTAAACTTAATAAACAAAGCCTATCTACCGTTTTTTTGGTAAATAGGCTTGTGGATAATGTGGATAATTATTTTTTTAGGAGAGAATCGCCAATAATATCAACGTTTCCGGCTCCCATAGTTATCAACAAATCATTTTTTTTGCAATTTTTTTCTATAAAATTTTCTATTGACAAAAAGCTGTCAATGTGCTTTGCATTTCCCCCAAGCTCATTAATCTTTTTCTCCAAGTCTTTTGAGGATACAAGGCCTGTATCTTTTTCTCTGGCAGCATATATATCAGCCAGTACTACATGGTCGCACACTGAAAGAGCACGGGCAAATTTGTCAAGCAGAGCGTAAGTTCTTGTGTATGTATGGGGTTGAAAAACACACCAGAGTTCATTGTGTGGGGTGTTGAGAGCTGCTTTTAATGTCGCCTCAATTTCTGTTGGATGGTGAGCGTAGTCATCAAGTACGATAACTCCGTTCCCGGTTACACCCTTATGCTCAAAACGTCTCTTTGCACTGGTACATGAAAAAAGTCCTTTCTTTACTGCCTCACGGTCGATTTCAAGAAAATCGCAAACTGCAATGACTGAAAGAGAGTTCATTACGTTGTGGATTCCGGTTGAGTGAAGTGTTATGGTGCCGGATGGCACCTTGTCCACAAGCAGTGTGTAAGTAGGGTGTCCCTCGCTGTCAAATGTAATATCCGTCGCACTGTATTTGTTGTCCGGATTAAGTCCAAAAGTAATTATGTTGCAATTTAAGTCGGAGGTAATCCGTGCCTTGTGTGGCATATCTC
Organism: uncultured Bacteroides sp.; assembly: GCA_964553965.1. Taxonomy (GTDB): domain Bacteria; phylum Bacillota; class Clostridia; order Lachnospirales; family Lachnospiraceae; genus Coprococcus_C. The sequence continues at coordinate 74,566 of CAZKMB010000005.1, forward strand.
CGTTTATGACCAAAAGCCCGTCAGCAGGAAGGAGCTCGGCAAAAGTTTTAAAGGATTCCACAATCTCATCTATGCCGCTGAAAAAGTCCAGATGATCCTCGTCAACATTTAAAATAATGCTTATGTAAGGGTTAAATGAGTGGTAGCTGTTGGTGTATTCGCAGGCTTCGGTTATGAAATAGTCGGAATGGCCGACACGGATATTTCCGCCTATTGCATCCAGCATACCTCCTATGGATATGGTAGGGTCGGTGTCTGCTGCGAGGAGAACGTGGGACATCATGGATGTTGTGGTTGTCTTTCCGTGAGTTCCGCTTATGGCAATCCCGTATTTGTAGTTATTCATAATCTGACCGAGGAGCTGTGCCCTTGTCAGCATAGGGATGTTCCTTCTCTTTACCTCGACAAACTCTTCGTTGTCTTCGCTTATGGCAGCAGTGTAAACCACCAAGTCTATATCATCAGTAATGTTTGCAGCAGTTTGACCTATATTTACTTTTGCACCGAGAGCGGAAAGGGTGTCGGTTATGTCTGAGGTCTTAACATCAGAGCCTGAAACCGTAAAATTTTCCTGCAGAAGAATTTCTGCAAGACCGCTCATACTGATGCCGCCTATACCCATAAAATAAACCCTGCAGGGTTTAGAAAAATCTACTTTATACATAGCAATCACCTTTCAAAATTATATGTAAAGTAGTATAGCACAATTCATTGACATTACAACTACTTTATGCCATTATTATATAGAATATTTCAAAGAAAATCACGAAAAAATTCAAAAAAAGAAGAGGAAATTATGGACGATAATATACACATTTCAACATCCTATGATGTCATTATAGTCGGAACGGGAGTTGCAGGATTGTTCGCAGCGTTATCCATATCACCTGAGTATAAGATACTTATGATATCAAAGGATAAAATAAAGAACAGCGATTCCTATCTTGCACAGGGGGGTATATGTACCCTCAAAGAGCCTTCGGACTTTGACAGTTTTTTTGAGGATACCCTGAAAGCCGGACGATATGAAAACAGGGAAGAAACAGTCAGGGTTATGATAGAAAATTCCCCGATGATCATGGAAAGGCTTATTGAATATGGCGTAAGTTTTGATCACAATGCAGACGGAAGTTTTGAGTACACAAGAGAGGGTGCCCATTCAACGTACAGAATCCTTCATCACAAGGATGTGACCGGTAAAGAGATAACAAATAAACTCCTTAATAATGTCCGGGAAAGGGATAATATAACTCTCTGTGAGTACACAAGGATGCTTGACCTCATAGTGGAGAACAACACCTGCCACGGAATTGTTCTGTGCCAAAATGATAAATCCGTAGCTGTATATGCCGGAGAAGTCATACTTGCCACAGGAGGAATAGGCGGATTATTTGCACACTCGACTAATTTCAGACATATAACCGGTGACAGCTTTGCCCTTGCTTTAAGACACGATATAGAGTTGGAAAATATCAATTATATACAGATTCATCCTACATCCCTTTATGAAAAGGATGCGAAGAGAAAATTTCTTATATCGGAATCCGTGAGAGGCGAAGGCGGTATACTTCTAAATAAAAATGGAGAGCGATTTGTGGACGAGCTTTTGCCGAGGGATGTGGTGACGGAGGTTATCAGAAAGCAGATGGAGAAAGACCAAAGACCTTATGTTATGCTGTCAATTAAGCATATGCCTAAGGAGGAGATAATGCGCCGATTCCCTAATATATACAGACATTGTCTCGAGGTTGGATATGACCTGTGCAAAGAGGATATTCCGGTGACACCGGCACAGCATTATCTCATGGGCGGTATAAAAACAGATACATACGGAAGAACCTCCATGAAGAATTTATTTGCTGTTGGTGAGACTGCCTGCAACGGGGTTCACGGTGCAAACAGACTGGCAAGCAACTCTCTCCTTGAGAGTCTTGTTTTTTCCGAGAGGGCAGGCTGGATAATAACAGAGGAGATAGATACAGTTGAGTTTAAGGAACCTCAGGTTGATATGTCTCTGTATGCAGATGCCTTATCCTGGGATGAAAAAAACCGTAGTTTAATATTAGATGAAATTAAAAGAAGGGATGAAGAGTTCTATGATAAATGGTGTAACAAACAGAGTTAATATTGATACATACATACTAAATGCATTGAGGGAGGACATAACAAGTGAGGATGTGACAACCAATGCAATTATGCCGAATCCACGCCGGGGTATGGCAGAGCTTATCTGTAAGGAAGACGGTGTAATATGCGGCCTTAAAGTGTTTGAGAGAACATTTGAATTGTTGGATGACACAGCCTGTTTTGAGACAAACCTCAAGGATGGAGATTATGTAAAAAAAGGTCAGATTATGGGTATCATAAGGGGAGATATTAGAGCCTTGCTCTCCGGTGAGAGAACGGCTTTGAACTATCTGCAGCGCATGAGTGGTATAGCTACATTTACAAGGGAGCTTGTCAACGAGTTAAAGGATTGTAAGACTAAACTTCTCGATACAAGAAAGACTACTCCTAACATGCGTCCTTTTGAAAAGTATGCCGTTAAAATCGGTGGCGGAACAAATCACAGATATAATCTGTCCGATGGTATTCTTATCAAAGATAATCACATAGGGGCAGCAGGAAGCATTACCGGCGCGGTTGCCATGGCAAAGGAGTATGCACCTTTCGTCAGAAAAATAGAAGTTGAAGTAGAAACTCTTGAACAGTTGGATGAGGCTCTTGCAGCAGGTGCAGATATTATTATGCTTGACAATATGGATAACGAAACCATGAAAGAAGCGGTAAAAAGGGTAGCCGGCAGAGCCGAGACAGAGTGTTCCGGAAATGTAACGAAGGAACGTCTTGCAGAAATTGCAGATATAGGAGTAGACTATGTCTCCTCAGGTGCACTCACACATTCCGCACCAATCATGGACATAAGCTTAAAAAATCTCACTCCAACAGAGTAAGAAGTGGGCCTCTCCCCCCCTCATTCCCGGAGAAGGACTACTTGATTGTGATGGAGTCAGCCCATTTGAATATTTGTTTTTTGAGGTCGTCGTAGTCTTTTGCCTTGCATACAAACTCGCAATTCCAGTAGGAATTGTGACCTTCGAGTATACAGTGTACATAGGTGTATTTTGCACCTGATTTAATTGCATTATGAGTGAAGTAATAGTAGTTGCCTCGCTGTATAAGATCGTCTTCGTCCACATTGTTCTGGTGCAGCAGCTCCAGACAGTATCCGTTCAGGTTGGCAATTTCGTAGCCGGCATATTGCAATTCCTCCTCTGTTTCTTCAACGGCGGAAAAGAGAACCTGCTCACTCTTGTAGTAGGCATCAAAACCGGACATATTTGTTTCCGCAAAATCATCGGATAATGTAATTGTAAGTTCCCTGCAGGTGAAATTCTTTGGATTAGCTCCGCAACCTGTAAGTAATAAAAGAAACATTGACAACAAAAGGGTGAGAATCCCTTTTTTATTAAGCTTAGTGTTCAACATAAAAACCTCCGTTTTACAGATTATTCTTTCTTGCAAAATCCTTAGCAGCTTCAATTTCAGCCTGCTTTTTTGCTTCATCCTCAGCAGCTTCTTTGTTAAGTCTGTCCATAATTTCCTGAGCGCGTTTTAAAACATCATCGTCAACCTCAGGCTTTGGCTCAGCATTTGCAATGTGCTCACGATTTGCCATACCTTCATTTATATATTGGGAGATATCCCGCCTGGTTGATTTGAGAATTGAGGCAAGTCTTGCATCTTCCTCAGCTTTTTTTCTTGCGGCATCAATTTCAGCCTGCTTTTTTGCTTCTTCCTCAGCAGCTTCCCTGTTAAGCCTGTCTAAAATTTCCTGTGCTCTTAAGGCTGAGTTATCGCTGTCCGCGACATCAGCCGTATCCGGTTGTGCAGACGGAGACTCTGGAGTAACAGATGGTATTTCAGGCTTCGGCTCAGGGACATAGTAAGGCTCCTTTTCCTCCGGCCAGTATCCGTGATGGATAAGCTTGTATACAGGTTTGTAAATGATACACCACCATTTGTAAACCGTTTGCTTTGCGCGATAGAAAAAACCATCATTCATAAAAACACCATCCAATCAAAAATATATATAAAATATAATAACATTTTTGTCTGCATAGAGGAAGTGAAAAATACATAAAATTTGTGAGAAATATATGATTATTTTGTGTAAATATACATTTGCATTTTAAAGTATAAATGATATACTTATGACGTGGTTTTATGTTGTTTTATATATGAAAATTAATTTATAGAAAGATGAGGAGTAGCTATGAGGAAAACAAAAATTGTATGTACAATGGGACCTGCAACTGAGAAAGAAGGAGTATTAAAAAGCTTAATAGAAGCGGGAATGGATGTTGCGCGACTCAACTTTTCACACGGAACTCATGAGGAACAGTTAAAAAGAATGGATATGATAAAGAAACTCAGAAAAGAATGTGGAAAGCATATTGCCATATTGCTGGATACAAAGGGTCCTGAGATAAGAACAGGAAACTTTGAGGGAGGCAGAGTTGAGATAGTGGCAGGACAGACTTTTACTCTTACAACAAGAGATATATTGGGAGACAACACTATATCATCCATAACATACAAAGATTTATATAAAGATGTAGAGATAGGTACAAAGATACTTGTAGACGACGGACTTATAGAGATGGTTGTGAAGGGAATCAATGATGAGGACCTTATATGTGAGGTAATAAACGGTGGTTACATTTCAAATCATAAGGGTATAAATGTTCCGAGTGTTCACCTCAATATGCCATACATGAGTAAAAAAGATATAGACGATATACTCTTCGGCATTGAGCAGGATGTGGATTTTATTGCCGCATCATTTGTAAGAAGCGCAAAGGATGTTCTCGAAATAAGACAGCTCCTGGATGAGAATGGAGGAGAGAACATAAACATTATATCCAAGATTGAAAATGCAGAAGGCGTTAAGCATATTGACGATATTATATATGTATCAGACGGTATAATGGTTGCCAGAGGCGACATGGGAGTAGAGATACCGGGAGAAGAGGTTCCTGTTATCCAGAAGATGATTATACGAAAAGTCTATAATGCGGGAAAACAGGTTATAACAGCGACACAGATGCTTGATTCAATGATGAAAAATCCACGTCCTACAAGAGCGGAGACAACTGATGTTGCAAATGCAATCTATGATGGAACAAGTGCAATTATGCTTTCCGGCGAGACAGCAGCGGGACTTTATCCTTTGGAGTCTGTACAGACTATGGTCAGAATTGCAGAGAGAACAGAGGATGATATCAATTATCGCATGAGATTTTTCAACTACGAGAGAAGAGCAAATCATAATGTAACAGATGCAGTATGTCATGCTACATGTACTACTGCCATGGATTTAAATGCAAGTGCCATAGTTACTGTAACAAAATCAGGTACCTCTGCAAGAAATATTTCCAAATACAGACCTGAGTGTCCTATTATCGCGGGAACCACCAGTGACAAGGTCTGCAGACAGCTCAATATGTCATGGGGAGTTGTACCTGTTCATCTTGATGAGAAAAATGAAATTTTTGAGCTTTTTGACCACGCAGTGGAAGTATCGAAAGAACAGGCACTTTTGAAAGACGGTGAGACAGTGGTTGTAACAGCAGGAGTGCCGCTCGGAGTATCGGGAAATACAAATATGATAAAGGTTCAGGTTGTAGAGTAAGAGAAAAGGGGACGGAAAATGTACAATCCTAAATCATTAAAGGCTGAAGAGTTTATAAGTGATGAAGAAATTTTAGACACTCTGTCTTATGCTGATGCAAACAAGGATAATTTGAGTCTTGTTGATGAGATACTAAAAAAGGCTGAAAAGCGAAAAGGCTTAAATCACAGGGAGGCATCTGTACTGCTTGCCTGTGAAAATCCTGAAAAAATAGAGAAAATGTACGAGTTGGCAGAACAGATAAAGAAAGATTTTTACGGAAACCGTATAGTTATGTTTGCACCGCTTTATCTGTCTAATTACTGTGTAAATGGTTGCGTTTATTGTCCGTATCACATAAGAAACAAACATATCGCCAGAAAAAAACTTACTCAGGATGAGATTGTCAGGGAGGTAGTTGCCCTTCAGGATATGGGGCACAAGCGTCTTGCCCTTGAGGCCGGTGAAGACCCAAAGAACAATCCTATAGAATATATTTTAGATTGTATAAAGACCATATATAGTATAAAGCATAAAAACGGAGCCATAAGAAGAGTAAATGTGAATATAGCGGCAACTTCTGTAGAGGAATACAGAATGTTAAAAGAAGCCGGCATAGGCACATATGTACTCTTTCAGGAGACATACAATAAAAAAAGCTATGAGACACTCCACCCATACGGACCAAAGAGTAATTATGCTTACCATACGGAAGCTATGGACAGAGCCATGGAAGCTGGCATAGATGATGTTGGTCTGGGCGTACTTTTCGGATTGGAGTTGTACAGATACGAATTTGCAGGCCTGCTTATGCATGCTGAACATCTGGAGGCCGTGCACGGAGTTGGACCTCATACCATTAGCGTACCACGACTTAAACGAGCAGATGATATTGACCCTGATACATTTGACAACGGAATAGATGATGATACTTTTGCAAAGATATGTGCTTTGATCAGGATAAGTGTTCCTTATACCGGAATGATTATTTCCACCAGAGAAAGTCAGGCTGTCAGAGAAAAAGTAATCAAGTTAGGTGTTTCCCAGATTAGTGGTGCATCAAGGACAAGTGTGGGCGGTTATTCATGTCCGGAACCGGACGAAGACAAATCAGAGCAATTTGATGTTAGTGATAAACGTACTCTGGATGAGGTGGTCAGATGGCTTATGGAGTTGGGCTATATACCAAGTTTTTGTACAGCCTGCTACAGAGAGGGAAGAACCGGCGACAGATTTATGAGTCTGTGCAAGTCGGGTCAGATACAAAACTGCTGTCACCCTAATGCTCTTATGACATTGAAGGAATATCTTATGGATTACGCATCGGAGGACACAAGAGCCATAGGTGAGGCTCTTATAGAAGCGGAACTCAATAATATCCCTAAAGAAAAAGTCAAAGAGATATGTAGGGAAAACCTCAAGAATATAGAAAACGGCATACGGGATTTCAGGTTTTAAACAGGAGGCTGCATATGAATACTACACCATCATCTAACAGAATACACATAGGCTTTTTTGGAAGAAGAAATGCAGGTAAATCCAGCGTGGTAAATGCAGTGACAGGTCAGGAACTTTCTGTAGTGTCAGAGGTGAAGGGAACAACCACGGACCCTGTTACCAAGGCCATGGAGCTTCTGCCTATTGGACCTGTGCTGATTATAGATACTCCGGGTTACGATGATGAGGGAAGTCTTGGTGAGTTGAGAGTAAAAAAAACAAGGCAGATACTTAACAAGACAGATGTGGCGATTCTGGTTGTTGATGCGACGGAAGGTATATCGGATGCCGACGAAGAACTTCTGAACATTTTTAAACAAAAAAAACTTAATTATATAATAGTGTACAACAAATGTGATCTTATTGACGTGAAAACCATGATACGGCTATCGTCGGAAGAAAATGCGCTGCTGGTCAGTGCTACGGACAGAAAGAATATAGATCAGCTCAAAGAAAAGATTAGTCTTATGCCGCTTACCGGAGAGGAAAGATTTTTGGTAAGAGACATGGTTAATCCGGGGGATGTAGTTATTCTTGTAACACCCATTGACGGTTCTGCTCCGAAGGGAAGGCTGATACTGCCGCAACAGCAGGTGATAAGAGATTTGCTTGAGGCAGATGCCATAACTCTGATTGTAAAAGAAAATGAGTTGGCAGCTGCGCTTGATACGGTTGGGAAAAAGCCTCGTATGGTTATAACCGACAGTCAGGTTTTCAAGACTGTGGCAGCATGTACACCAAAGGATATACCCCTTACATCTTTTTCTGTTCTCATGGCAAGATATAAGGGGTTTCTTGATACTGCCGTAAATGGTGCAATGGCTATTGAAACTCTTTCTGACGGAGACAGAGTACTGGTGTGTGAGGGTTGTACCCATCACAGACAATGTGAGGATATCGGAACCGTAAAGCTGCCCAAGTGGATTGAGACATACACAGGAAAAAAACCGGTGTATGAGTTTACTTCCGGCGGAACATTTCCGGAAGACCTGACACCGTATAAGGTGGTTATTCACTGCGGAGGATGTACACTTACGGAGAGGGAACTCACTTATCGTATGAAGTGTGCCACCGAACAGGGGGTACCGTTTACAAACTACGGAATAGTAATAGCACTTACCCAGGGAATTTTAGCAAGAGCGGTGGATTTTTACGGAAACTTAACAAAACAGAGGTAACATATTTAACTTTTTCCCTTTATACTGACAATTGTAAAAAGGAAGAATAAAGAGAAAAGGAGAACAAATATGAAAAAGAATGTTAAGAAGTTTTTTGTAATGTTGTGTACCGGAGTGATGATGACAGCATCCCTTTCGGCATGCGGAAAAAAGGAAAATGATGAAATTACGGTTATCTCCAGGGAGGATGGCTCCGGAACACGAGGTGCATTTGTGGAGCTTGTGGGAGTAGAAGAAAAAAATGATGCCGGTGAAAAAATCGACAGGACACTTCAGACAGCCGAGATTACTAACTCGACAGCTGTCATGATGACAACGGTTGCAGGAAATAAATCATCAATAGGATATATTTCACTGGGTGCATTAGATGATACTGTAAAAGCGGTAAAAGTTGACGGAGTAGATGCGACAGCCGACAATGTAAAAAATGGAACATACAAGGTTTCAAGACCATTTAACATCGCAACAAAAGGAGAACCTGATGAGTTAACACAGGACTTCATTAATTTTATTATGAGCGAGGATGGTCAGGCAGTAGTTGAGGAAGCCGGATACATAAGTCAGGGAAATAACGGCAAATATGTATCATCAGGTTTGTCGGGGAAAATTAGAGTTGCAGGCTCATCATCTGTAACACCGGTTATGGAAAAATTAAAAGAGGCATATGTGGAGATTAATCCTGATGTGGAAATAGAGGTTCAGCAAAGTGATTCGTCAACAGGTATGACATCAGCCATTGAGGGCGCATGTGATATAGGAATGGCATCAAGAAATTTAAAGGACAGTGAATTAGAAGCCGGTCTGACTTCCATGGAAATAGCTTTGGACGGTATTGCCATAATCGTAAATAATGATAATGAAATTGATAATCTTACAACTGAAGAAATAAAGCAAATATACGTGGGAGATATTACTCTCTGGTCAGAGGTAAAGTAGTATGGCATACAAAGGCAGAGAAAAGATAATGCACATAATTTTTACTCTTGCAGCATTGGTATCCGTACTGGCGGTAATAATGATATGTCTCTTTATGTTTGTGAATGGTGTCCCTGCCATGGAAAAAATAGGCCTGAAGAATTTTTTACTGGGTATGCAGTGGGCACCAAACCAGAATATATATGGTATCTTTCCTATGATAATCGGAAGCATTTATGTAACTGCGGGAGCGATTATCGTGGGAGTGCCGCTGGGACTGTTATGCGCCGTTTATATGGCGCATTTTTGCTCTGATAAAGTATACAGGATATTAAAACCGGCTATTGAACTTTTGGCTGGAATACCTTCGATAGTATACGGCTTTTTTGGACTTATGGTCATCGTACCAGTAATGCAGAATATATTCGGAGGCAGCGGAAAGGGCATACTTACGGCATCCATACTGCTTGGAATAATGATACTGCCCACCATAATAAATGTGTCTGAAACTAATATCAGAGCTGTACCGGACAGCTACTATGAAGGTGCGCTCGCCTTGGGTGACACCAAAGAGGGCGCGGTGTTCGGAACTGTTGTTCCGGCTGCAAAATCGGGAATACTGGCAGGAATAATACTGGGAATAGGAAGAGCTGTAGGCGAGACAATGGCTGTGATAATGATAGCCGGAAATCAGCCGGTTATTCCTGAGGGCATAACCGATGGTGTAAGGACAATGACAGCAAATATTGTTCTTGAAATGGGTTATGCGACGGATTTACACCGTGAAGCACTGATTGGAACAGGGGTAGTTCTTTTTGTATTTATTCTGATAATCAATCTCTTGTTTTCCCTTATCAGAAAGGGGGACGAAAGAGCATGAATAAAAGAAAGAGAATGTCAAAGATTTGTCATTGCGCCGTTGTCATGTCAGCTGTTATCACGGCAGGTATTCTGGGGGCAATTGTAATATATATACTGGTAAAGGGCATCCCAAACATAACAACGGATTTGTTTGCCTGGGAGTATACCACAGAAAATGCTTCTATGATGCCGGCGATAATAAATACATTGCTGATGACAGTGTTATCATTGCTGATGGCAGTTCCGACCGGTGTTTTTTCGGCAATTTACATGGTTGAATATGCAAAAAGCGGAAATAAAATGGTAAAGCTGATAAGCCTTACAACAGAAACTTTATCAGGAATACCGTCAATAATTTACGGGCTGTTTGGTTATCTGCTGTTTGTTTTAACGCTGGGATGGGGACTTACATTTATAGGCGGAGCAATAACTCTGGCAATTATGGTATTGCCAACTGTCATGAGAACCACGGAGGAAGCCCTGAAAGCCGTACCTGCATCATTTCGCGAGGGGAGTTTCGGATTAGGTGCCGGAAAACTCAGAACCATATTTAAGATAGTATTACCCTCCGCCATTCCGGGAATATTATCGGGAATTATATTGTCTGTCGGAAGAATTGTTGGTGAGACGGCAGCACTCTTATATACAACCGGAACTCAGGCAAAAGTCATAGACAGTGTATTTGATTCAGGATGCACCCTGTCGGTTCATATGTATAAGCTTATGTCAGAGGGATTATATACGGAAGAGGCATATGCAACGGCAGTTGTGCTTCTGCTGATGGTTATATGTATAAATGCCCTGTCAGGATATGTGGCGGGCAGACTTCAAAAGAATAGGAGAAAAGATGGGTAATTTCAATATAAAAAATATGGATTTGTATTATGGGGATTTTCATGCACTGAAAGATATAAATTTAGATATTCCCCAGGGAAAGATAACAGCATTTATAGGTCCGTCAGGGTGCGGAAAATCCACGTTGCTAAAAAGTCTGAACAGGATGAATGATCTGGTGGCTGGCTGCAGGATAACAGGGGAGATAACTCTGGACGGTGAAAATATATACGGAGGAATGGATGTCAACTACCTCAGAAAGAGGGTCGGTATGGTTTTTCAGAAACCTAATCCGTTTCCGATGAGTATTTATGACAATATTGCTTACGGACCAAGAACCCATGGTATCAAAAACAGGATGCAACTGGATGATATAGTGGAAAAATCTTTGCGGGCAGCGGCCATATGGGATGAGGTAAAGGACAGACTTAAAAAAAATGCCCTTGGTCTGTCAGGTGGACAACAGCAGAGACTTTGCATAGCAAGAGCCCTCGCAGTGGAGCCGGAGGTACTTCTTATGGATGAACCCACAAGTGCCCTTGACCCGATATCCACTTCAAAAATTGAAGACCTGGCAGTTGATTTAAAGAAAAAGTATACTATAATTATGGTAACACATAATATGCAACAGGCGGTTAGAATATCCGATATGACAGCTTTCTTTTTGCTTGGTCAGGTGGTGGAATTTGATACAACGTCAAAACTCTTTACCAATCCGGTGGATAAGAGAACAGAAGATTATATAACAGGAAGGTTTGGATAGTATGAGAAAAGGACTTATTGAACAGCTTGACATATTAAATGTTGAAATAATCAAAATGGGAGCTCTCTGCGAAAAAGCCATTGAGGGAACCACAAAATCCCTGTTTAACGGTGACGGTGGCTATATAGAAAAATGTCGGATTCTGGAGGAAGAAATCGACAAGTGTGAGGATGACATAGAAAATATCTGTATGGGGCTGATTTTAAGGCAGCAGCCCGTTGCATCAGACTTTAGAAATATAACTGCAGCGTTAAAACTTATATCAGATATGGAGCGCATAGGAGATCAGTGTGCAGATATATCAGGTATGATAAAATATACAAGTGGCAGAGATATGAGAGAATATCATCACTTGGAGATTATGTCGGAAACCGCAATAAAGATGGTTAATTATGCAGTGGATTCCTATGTCAGACGGGATTTGGATCTGGCAAAAAATGTAATTGACATGGATGATATTGTAGACGGTCAGTTTGACGAGGTTAAAAAAAGCCTTATAAAGCTCATTGCTGCAGAACCTGACAACGGAGAATTCTGGATAGATGTAATTATGATAGCAAAATATTATGAGAGAATTGCAGATCATGCAGTCAACATAGCCGAATGGGTTGAATATTCAATAACAGGAGAACACAGGTAAAATGATTTATGTATTAGAAGATGACAACAGCATAAGAGAATTTGTGGTATATACCCTGTGCCATATGGAACTCGAAGCAAGAGGATTTGAAAAACCGTCATTGTTTTGGGAGGCTGTAGAAGAAAAAAAACCGGATCTTATATTGCTTGATATAATGCTTCCGGAGGAAGACGGCTTATCTGTGCTTGGCAAGCTCAGGGGTAACGAAAGCACCGAAAATATTCCTGTAATCTTGCTTACGGCAAAGGACAGCGAATATGATAAGGTTCTCGGACTGGATTCCGGAGCTGATGACTATGTGGCTAAACCTTTTGGGATGATGGAGCTGGTTGCAAGAATAAAAGCACTGCTTAGAAGAAGTGCAAAAAAACAAACAGAAGATGTTATAAAAGCGGGAAATATAATTCTCTTTTCTAAAAAACATAAAGTTATGATAGCTGAAAAAGAGATAATGCTCACCCTCAAAGAATACGAACTTTTATACACGCTTATGACGAACAAGGGTATGGTATTTACAAGAGACCAACTGCTGAACAAAATATGGGGATACGAATTTGATGGTGAAAGCAGAACAGTTGATGTTCATATACGAACACTCAGGATGAAACTGGGAGACGAAGGAGACCGGGTTGAAACCGTGAGAGGTGTAGGTTACCGAATTGGAGACAGATAATGAAGAAGAAAATATTTAAAAATACTATGCTGATAGTATTGCTTGTTGTGTTGCTGTGCGGTGTATCTGTATTAGGGATACTATATAACTATTACAACAAAGAATTATCAGACAGAATGATATATGAGACGGAATACATTTCAAATGGAGTGGAGTCCAACGGATTAGATTACCTGAATACATTGGAGAAAACTGAAACAAGAATAACCTGGGTGGATGAAAACGGTATAGTGCTCTTTGACAATAAGGCTGATAAGGATGAAATGGATAATCACAAGGAAAGGGAAGAGATAAAAGAGGCTCTGACATCCTCCGCCGGAAGCAGTTCAAGATATTCCAATACGATTTCGGCAAAAACCATGTATCACGCAAAAAGACTGGAAGACGGAACAGTTATCAGACTTGCACATACTCAGAGTTCGGTATTCCGCATAATGCTGGGGATACTAAGTCCTATAGCTGCCATAATTGTGTTAGCACTGATTTTGTCGGCATTTCTTACCATGAGACTTACAAAACAATTTGTAGAACCGCTGGAAAATATAGATTTGGATTATCCTGAAAAAACGAAAGTGTATGATGAGCTATCACCGTTTATAAGGAAAATAAAAAAACAGAACATACAGATTAACAAGACTATAGAGGAACAAAAAAGCCAGCAAAAGGAATTCAGACTTATAACGGAAAACATGCAGGAAGGCTTTATCGTTATAGACAAGGAAGCCAGAATACTTTCGTATAATTCCAGTGTTTTGAGACTGTTCCGCATAGACATGGACGTAAGCGGTAAAAATGTGCTGCTCCTCAACAGAACCGAGGAATTTTCACGGGGTGTGGTAAGAGGACTAAAAGGAGAGCATCATGAGGACATACTTCCTGTGGGGGAAAGGTACTACAACATATACATCAATCCGGCATTTTCGGAAGGAAAAGTTGCGGGAGCCGTGATAATTGTCACAGATGTTACGGAGACGGAGGAAAGAGAAAAACTCAGACGGGAGTTTGCCGCAAACGTATCCCATGAGCTGAAAACACCGCTAACATCCATATCCGGTACGGCAGAGATAATCAAGAACGGGATAGTTGCCACCGAGGATATATCCAAATTTGCAGGAAATATTTACTTTGAAGCGCAGCGGCTTATAAGTCTGGTTGAGGATATAATAAAGTTATCCCAGCTTGATGAGGGAAAAAGCGATATTGCAAAGGAAAAAATAGATTTATACAGCGTATCTGTGGATGTTGCAAAACAGTTGAGTGAACTTGCCGGTAAGAAACACATAACCATAAATGTTGATGGAGAAACAGCCGTCATAGAAGGCGTGCGCCCTGTGGTAACAGAAATGATTTACAATTTATGTGACAATGCAGTTAAGTATAATAACAGTTTTGGAAATGTAAACATAACGGTAGGAAAAAATCATAAAGGAATATTTGTCACTGTAGAAGATAACGGAATCGGAGTACCTAAAGACCAACAGGAAAGAATATTTGAGAGATTCTACAGAGTTGACAAAAGTCACTCAAAAGAAATAGGCGGTACAGGACTTGGACTTTCCATTGTAAAACATGGAGCCCGATTGCACAATGCCGGTATAGATATTGAAAGCGAAACAGGCAAAGGAACCGTAATAACCATAAATTTTCCGCTGTGACAGGACATACATGGAAAAAGATATACAAACTGTATCTGCGTATAAGGAAAAATAAAAATTAACTTGATATATTGGGAGAAATAGATTACAATATGCACAGATGATAATTTTTATCAAAAAGACATTTCAAGGAGGAAACCGATATGGCATACGTTATAGGTGATGGTTGCGTTAGCTGTGGAGCATGTGCAGGTGCTTGTCCTGTAGGAGCAATCAGCGAAGGCGATGGTAAGTTTGAAATTGATGCAGATACTTGTATTTCATGTGGAGCATGTGCAGGTACTTGCCCAACCGGCGTTATTTCAGAGGAGTAATCTGTAAAGGATTTCCGGAACATATAAAGGGTATGTCGTTTTATATGACATACCCTTTGTTTGTGTTTTGCCAATACAAAAAAACTACTTAATCAGTGGCATCACCATCCTTTTTTTTAGTGCATATCATAATTTATAGACATAAGAAGTGTGATATATTTTTTGAAAATATTGTTTTATATTCCTAAAAATGATATGCTGTATTTACAAATAAAAGAGTCTATACAGGCATAAAATAATATCATCAGTATCTAAAAAGTGGGTAAAGTATGGGAAATCCATAAAAAAACCGACATTGAGAATGTTTAGAACCATATAGAAAACTCATATTTGTATGGAATAAGCATACTACATTTTTGCAAATTACGCAATTGTCCAAATATGAAAATATGGTGAAAATCTATAGAAAATTCTTTACAGAAATTTTTTTTGTGATAAACTATTAATAGTTTTTTGGAAGGAGTGACTTATATGAAAATTGAAAGAATAAGTGAAAATCAGATAAGATGTACACTTTACAAGGCAGACTTGGCAGACAAGGAACTTCTTTTAACAGAGTTAGCATATGGTACAGATAAGGCAAAAGAGTTATTTAGAGAGCTTATGCAACAGGCATCTAACGAGTTGGGATTCGAGGTAGACAATATACCTCTTATGATAGAGGCTATACCTGTATCAAAGGATTGTCTGGTGCTTATAATTACAAAGGTGGAAGATCCTGAAGAGTTAGACAGTCGTTTCTCACGATTTACCAGACCTGTTGAGGCGGGCAGAGCCATGGAAGACGACGAGGATGAAGATGATATAGAGTTTGCTGAGGAAGATGACGACGAGGAAAGTCAGCCACATACTGCAGCAGAAGGTCTTATAGAAGCACTTGGAAACCTTGCAGAGGGACTGGCACTCAACAACAGCCGTATGGCAAAAAAAGTGAGAACAGCACAGGAAAAGACCGATACAGAGAGAGAGGTATTCCGTGTTTATGCCTTTAAAAACCTTAATCAGGTCATTATATCAGCAGGGAACGTAAAGAATATTTATAACAGTGAAAATACACTATACAAAAATCCTAAGGACAGTGCATTTTACCTTTATCTGACAAAGGGAAATAACACTGACAGTGAATTTATAAGAACCTGCAATCTTATCAGTGAATATGGTAACAAGGTTCGTACTACTTATGCTACGCCAAGTCATATGGAAGAGCACTTTAAAGTCATAATAGACGGGAATGCGTTGCAGACTTTAGCGGACATATAAAAAAACAGGGCACAGATCAGTTATCTGTGCCCTGTTTTTTTTAATGCATGACTTATTAATCGTTGCTTCTTGCAAGAATTCTTAAAATTCTGATAAAAAGATTTATGATATCCACATAAAGTTCTGCTGCGGAATCGATAGCGTTATCGACTGTTTTTGCACAATTGTTTGCTCTTGCCCAGTCAAATCCGATATAGCCGCAGAATATAAGAACAACTATATAGTCAATAACAGCAAGGGAAGCACCTGCAAAATACATAACTAATTCAACTACAAATGTGAGCAGCAAAGTTATAAAAAGAGTTTTTTCGAGACTGAGGAAAAAACGCGGAAATGCTGCTGAGAGCATCATCATACCAACAGTAACTATGGTTGTTATACCAAAGGCAGTGGCGATAACTTTGTCATATCCCGCCATTGAAAATGTATTTAGGATAACGGTGAGACAAAGTCCCAGAGGGACAACGATAAGGTTGTATCCCGCAAAGCTTACTACCGGATTTGAAGAACTGTTAATCATGATGGAACCTGCAATAACCATAACAGCGTATAAAACAAAAAATACCACCGGATTTTGGAAAAGGCTAAACGCAAAATCTGCACAGGTTGCAACCATAATACAGTTAATTATAAAGCCGTAAGCCAAGGTTCCTCCTATTATAAGGTTGTAAGTAGATGAATCAATTTCATTTTCGCCCGGACGAAGATATTGTCTTTGGGCATATCTTTCCTGTCTGCTTGACATAATGATACCCTCCTTAATTAGTTGCTTTCTTTTTTTGCGAGATATTCATTGATTGATGTGATAACCTCATCAACATTCATTCCGTGAACCATACATGCCTCTTCAAGGGACTCCATAGCTGCTGAAGGACATCCTACACAGTGCATACCTGATGCCATAAGAATGGCTGCATTGCCCGGATCAATCTCTATTATCTCATGGATAAGCATGGATTTGTTAACCTGTTTTGCCATAATACATGACCTCCTTAATAAATTGTACAGCACATCATATCTATAATATGCCTGATTAGAAAATAAAAATTCAAAATCACAATAAGTATACCAAAATATAATAAAAAAGTCTATGAAATAATATGTGTATACTGTATACAATCTTTGTATCAAAAAAAGTACAAAAGAATGATGATTATTCGTTGACTTGTATACAATAAAAAATTATAATAGACTTATCAGTCAGAGATGTGGCGGGGGTTCGGTAAGCTTAACGTCAGTTTCTGAATTATAATACAAGTATTTTATTAAGCATCCGGTGAAGCTATTTTCATTCGGAAAGCTAATGTAAAAAGGAGGAATTAAAATAATGGAATCAGCAGCATGGAATGGTTTCGTAGGCGGCAAGTGGCAGGAAGAGGTTAACTTAAGAGACTTCATCCAGAAGAACTACACTTTATATGAAGGAGATGACTCTTTCTTAGCTGACCCTACACAGGACACTAAGGATTTATGGCAGATGGTACTTGACCTCAGCAAGAAGGAAAGAGAAGCAGGCGGTGTTCTTGATATGGATACTAAGGTTGTTTCAACTCTTACTTCACACGGTCCTGGATATCTTGACAAGAGCAAGGAAAAGATCGTTGGTGTTCAGACAGATGCACCATTCAAGAGAGGTATGAACGTTTACGGTGGTATCCGTATGGCTATGAAGGCATGTGAGGATAACGGATATAAGGTTGACCCTGAGGTTGTTGAGTTCTTTACAACACATAGAAAGACTCATAACGCAGGTGTATTCGATGTATATGATGAGGAAATCAGAAAGTGTCGTACAAATCACATCATTACCGGTCTTCCTGATGCTTACGGTCGTGGACGTATTATCGGTGACTACAGAAGAGTAGCACTTTACGGTATTGACTTCCTTGTAGAGGATAAGAAGAAGCAGAAGAATTCATTTGGTAAGGTTTATACTGATGATGTAATCAGAGCAAGAGAGGAAATTTCAGAGCAGATCAGAGCTCTTGGCGAATTAAAGCAGATGGCAGCATCATACGGAATTGATATTTCAAAGCCTGCTACAAATGTACAGGAAGCTATTCAGGCAGTATACTTTGGATATCTTGGAGCAGTTAAAGAGCAGAACGGTGCAGCTATGTCACTCGGACGTACATCAACATTCCTTGATTGCTACGCAGAAAGAGATTTAGCTAACGGTACATTTACAGAGGAGCAGATTCAGGAGTTCATCGACCACTTTATCATGAAGCTTCGTATTGTTAAGTTTGCTCGTACACCGGAGTACAACCAGTTGTTCTCAGGCGACCCTGTATGGGTAACAGAGTCACTCGGTGGTGTTGGTGTAGATGGCAGACCACTTGTTACTAAGATGTCATTCAGATATCTTCACACACTTGACAACTTAGGTTCAGCACCGGAGCCAAACTTAACAGTTCTCTGGTCAACAAGACTTCCTATCAACTGGAAGCAGTACTGTGCAAAGATGTCAATCAAGTCATCATCAATTCAGTATGAGAATGATGATATGATGAGAGTAACTCATGGTGATGATTACGCAATTGCTTGTTGTGTATCTTCTATGAGAGTTGGTAAGGAAATGCAGTTCTTCGGAGCAAGAGCAAACCTTGCTAAGTGTCTCCTCTATGCTATCAACGGTGGTGTTGATGAGTGTACAGGTGTACAGGTAGGTCCTAAGTACAGACCAATTACTTCAGAGTACCTTGATTATGATGAGGTTATGGAGAAGTATGACGATATGATGGAATGGTTAGCAGGAGTATATGTAAGTGCCCTTAACATTATCCATTATATGCATGATAAATATGCTTACGAGAGAATCCAGATGGCTCTTCATGACAGAGATGTAAGAAGATACTTCGCAACAGGTATTGCAGGCCTTTCAGTTGTAGCTGACTCACTTTCAGCTATCAAGTATGCAAAGGTTAAGCCAATCAGAAATGAGCAGGGTATTGTAGTAAGCTACGAGACAGAGGGTGATTTCCCTAAGTATGGTAACAATGATGATAGAGTTGATAAGATTGCAGCAAACCTTGTTTCAACATTCATGAACAAGATTAGAAAGCATCACGTATACAGAAACGGATTCCCTACTATGTCAGTTCTTACAATTACTTCAAACGTAACTTATGGTAAGAACACAGGTGATACTCCATGTGGTAGAAAGCATGGACAGCCACTTGCACCTGGTGCAAACCCACTTCATGGTAGAGATAAGAGCGGTGCTCTTGCATCACTTTCATCAGTTGCTAAGCTTCCGTTCATGGATTCACAGGATGGTATTTCAAATACATTCTCTATCATCCCTGGAGCTCTTGGTAAGGAAGATCAGGTATTCGCAGGCGATATTGAAATCGACCTTAACAAATAATAAGGACTGATTGTATGGATAATGGTTTAAACAACATTGATGATATTGTTTCCATGCTTGACGATATGATGTCAAAAGGTCACGGACACGTAAATGTGTCCGTAGACCCTGATATAGTTGGCAAGAAAGTGGATACTATGGGTTGTACAGATTGTGCAAAGGGAGACCTTGCCTGCAGTATACCTACTCTTCACGAAGGCATCGATGAGTATATGGAACAATAATCATTTCCATAACCTGTATGCAGGTAATTGATTATTATAGGAGGATATTAAAATGGCAAGTACACAGCAGATCGATAACTTAGTAAGTATGTTAGATGGTTATGTAGAAAAAGGCGGACACCATCTTAACGTAAACGTATATAACAGAGAGACTCTTCTTGATGCTCAGAAGCATCCGGAGAACTATCCACAGTTAACTATCCGTGTTTCGGGATACGCTGTAAACTTCATCAAGTTAACTGAGGAGCAGCAGAACGACGTTATCTCACGTACATTCCACGAGTCAATCCAGAAGATGTAAGGAAATGGACTGAGAACAGTCGAATATGAAAAATGCCGAGAACAAGTTTACTTGTACCTCGGCGTTTTTTAATATTCGGCTATTTGAAGGCATAACTCTCAGACCATTCCGCGTAAACACCAGAAAAGATAACCAATATGACCGGACAAAGTATAAGTACAATGGGTGTATGGAATGGAACCATCATTGCGAAGAAAACAACAGAGTAAAAATTATGCCTTTTGATTTTACGTATAG